>NZ_AUTC01000170.1 GCF_001461695.1 Sinorhizobium fredii USDA 205
CAGATGGCTTTCGTCTATGGCTGAACTTTCCCCGGACAGCCCTGCGCGCGCGGGGAGAGGGGACTTTGGGGCGAAGCATTGCGGTCAGCCTCCTTCGCCCCGCGTGCGGGGAGAAGGTGGCCGGCAGGCCGAATGAGGGGCCGGTGCGGCGCCTCAGATAACCTCCAGTCGCGTCTTCCTCCTCGGTGGCGGAAAGACGCGGTCGAGTTCGGCAAGGTTCTCCGAGGTCAGGTGAATGTCTATCGCGTCGCGGTTTTCGCGGGCGCGCTCGGTAGAGCCGGTCTTCGGGATGGAGATCACGCCGGAGCGGGTCTTGAGGAAGGCGAGGGCGATTTGTGCAGGCGTCGCCTGGTGCGCCTTGGCGATATGGACCAGGTCTCTATCGTGGAGCAGGCGACCTTCATCGAGCGGCGAATAGGCCATGACCGGCACGCCACGGTCGCGGCACCAGGGCAGGAGGTCGTACTCGATGCCGCGGCGGGCCAGATTGTAGAGCACCTGGTTTGCCGCGGCGTTGCCGCCGTCCGGAACCGACTGCAATTCCTTCATGTCGTCGACATCGAAGTTCGAGACGCCCCAGGCGAGGATCTTTCCGGCTCTCTTCAGCTCTTTGAAGGCGGCGACGGTTTCGGCGAGCGGATGGCCGCCGCGCCAATGCAGCAGATAGAGGTCGATGCGGTCGGTGCCGAGATTGCGGAGACTGCGCTCGCAGGCGGCGAGGGTGCCCGATAGGCTGGCATTGGAGGGCAGCACCTTGCTGACAATAAAGGCTTCGTCGCGCCGATCCCTGACCGCTTCGCCGACAATGCGTTCTGCGCCGCCGTTGCCGTACATTTCCGCCGTGTCGATCAGCGTCATGCCGAGATCGAGCCCGACCTGCAGGCTGCGGATTTCGTCCGCCGCCTTCGCCCGGTTCTCGCCCATCCGCCAGGTTCCCTGACCGAGGACCGGGACCTTGCGCCCGTCGGGGAAAGCAGTGTTCGGAATCGTGTCGTGCATCACATGCGGCCTCGTTAGGTTGGATCATGGCAAGATGGTATCCCGGCGGAAAAAGTCCATGCCCTACAACGAATGCGCCAAAAGGCGACAAGTGAGCCGATCAAGAAAAGCTGCCCTGCGCCTTGCGGAGAACACAATCGCTCACTACATCCGAGCCATCGATGTTGATCGGCGACGTTGCTTTGGCGCTTAAACGCCCACGTCGCGAAGTCCTCCTACAATCGGTTGGATAGACGCTCAACACGGATGTTGTCTCCCTGCCTTTGACCACGGATGTACTGGCATTGGCAGGTCGAGGTGACGAGGAAGGTCGGGTTCGCCCGGCCTTTTTTGTTGCGTTACCTCTCCGAAGAAAGCAGCGAACGACGGCAGGTCCGCTCAGAACCTGAACCTAAGGCCGACGGTCAGATACTGCACGCCACCACCGGTATCGTTCACCAGGCCAAAGATACCGGAGCGATGATGAAATCGTATCACCAGTTCCTTGGATTTATCCTCCGGCGCGGCGAAGGTAATTTCGGGTGCGAAATAATGCAGGAGCCGGCTGCCGTCGCCATTGTCTGACTTTTCCTTCTCGAAATCCGCGATCCCGCTGGCGTAATTAATGCCGGTTGAAACGGCGACGGTTGTGTAGAGATAGTCGTTCCAAGGGAACGAGACATATCTCAAGTAGCTGCCGCCCACGTCTCATACTCATCCATTGCGCCGAAACGCTTTGCCAATCCGAGCTCGGCTTCGATCTGAAATTTGTTGTCGAGAAGGCTCGCCACCCTTCGGGATGCCGCAATGCCCAGCAATCCGCTGTCGCCGAAATTCCATTCGGACGGAGACAGATTGCCTTGGAAGAAGACTTCGTCCATCGGCGTTTCGACGAATTTGCCGCCAAAGATCATGAATGCGCAGTCGCCATCGCATGGCCCTGTAATGCCATACCAATCAAACCAGTCAGAGGCAGAAACGGCTTGCGGCTGACCGAGCAGAAGGACCAGGCAAACGAAACCGTGCCATGCCTTTGGTTTGCGTGTAGGTACATCCCCCATTTCAACACCCATTGATGTCGCGACATACTCGGTGTCTGGCGCGTGCGGCGCTCTCATCGTGATCCCACGAGAAAATTGTACGTGGCTCCTTCCGCGTAAGCTTGCTGTCGAACCAGATATATTTCGCCTGCCCTCCGCATTGCATATTAGTCGCCGGAACCTTGTTTATGCAACGCGTTACCCCGCTTAGGGAACGAACGACGTCTTCGCGCTTGTCAACGTGCCAAGCGTCTCCACCTGGGCGGGCTTCGGATCGGTGCTCAGGCAATGGCTCTCGGAGCCGGCGCGGCCCAAATGGTTCAACATCACGATGGCGGTGCTGCTCATCGTCAGTCTTTGGCGATGCTATAATAAGCGGATGTCCGGCTTCGTCAGCATCAGCCAGAAGATCGCGATGACGGCGAAGAAGGCCGGAAAGCCGAAGGCGAACCAGATGCGATAGAGCCGGTCGAAGGCCGCCGGCAGGGGCGTCTGCTCGGCGACGGCCCGCTTCGCCAGGTCCCGCAGACGGATCTGGATCCAGACGACCGGCAGCCAGAAGAGGCCGGTGAATACGTAGAGCGCGAGCGACAGAACGATCCAGCCTTCATCGAGCGGCCAGCCGATTGCGCGCGCCAGTCCGTAGCCGGTCAGCGGCTGCAGCACCACCGCCGTCGCAGTGAAGACCGTGTCTGCCAAGACGACGATGCCGCCGACATGGGTGATGATCCGCGGATCGCGGCTGCGTTCGGCCATCACCATGAAGAACGCGATGCCAGCGCCGGTGCCGAAGAGCACGGTGGCGCCCAACACGTGGAAGAGGCGAAGAAGATCTTCGAGTGTCATCAGCGTTCGTCCAAGATGGCAAGGGCCACGAGCGTCAGCAGTATCGACGGCAGGACCTTGACAAGCGGACCGAGCGGGTCGGCCCAGAGCGCCGGTTCGGCTGCCGTAGCGGCAAGGAGATAACCACACGTCAGCAAGAGCATGCCGATGAGCGCGCGCTTTGCCCAAGGCCGAAAGAGGACCGCAACACCGAGGGCAATATCCGCGAGACAGGCGACGATGGTCGCTACGCTTGCCACGGGGCCTGGCAGGAAGGTAGCGAAATGCCCACGTGCCGCATCGAAGGCGAAGAATGGCACGAGGCCGGAGAGCAGCCAGAAAAGCGAAAGTGCTACGACGATCAGCGGTTTCAGCAGATAAAGCCGGGCGAACCAGAGATCCTGGACGCCCGAGGGGGCGGCGGCGAGCGTTTTGGACGCGCCGGACAAGGGCAGCCCGGAAAGGCGCGACCCGCTCCCGATACCGCCCGACATCACCGTCATCGCGGTCGACCGTAGCGGCGAGCGCCAGCCGAGCATCCCTGCCAGATCAGCGAACCAGGATACCGGTCGCGCCAAGGCGGGTGACAGGGCAATCACCGCAGCGGGCGAAAGGCCGAGCCAACGGCGATGAACGAGAACTAGCTCCTTCAGCGTCAGGCTCTCGCCGCTGGCGAGCGCAAGATCGGACCCAGCCGGCAGTTCGCCGCTGACGGCCGCGCCGACGGCACCGGCGACATCGTCGAGCGCGACCGTTGCGACCGGTCTTTCGGCATGGATAAGCGGGATAGCGAAGGGAAGGGCGGCAAGGGCTCTCAGCAGCGCGGAGCCGCCATGGGCGTTGCGGCCGAGCACCAGCGCAGGACGCAGGATCACGAAAGGCAGGCCGCTCGAGGCAAGCGCCGCGTCGGCTCGCCGTTTTGTTGCGAGAAAGGCGAGATCGCGGCCGGCGCTCTCGGTATCTGCCGATATCTGTACGACCAGCCGCAAGCCGCGGTCCCGCGCGGCTTCGTAGAGTGCCAGCATCGCCTCTTCCTGGGTGGCGACGAGATCGTCCGAAAGTCCATCCTGCAGTGCGCCGGCGCAGTTGACGACCACGTCCTGGCCCTCCAGCGCGCCCCGCCAATGTCCGCTCGCCGTCATGCCGGCGAGATCGGCCTTGATCCAGCGAAGCTCAGGAATCTTCGTTTTGGCGCGTGCCGGATCGCGGCCAAGCCCGGTGACCCGGTGGCCGTCGTCAACAAGTTTTCTGGCGATGGCGGAACCGATGAAGCCGGTCGCGCCGAGAATCAGGATGTTCATGGCAAGACCTTAGCTGAAACCACGCCGCGCGACAGCGGCCGGCTGCAACCGGTGCCATTGTCGCGAAATCCTTGCGATCCGCTCAGAAAGACATTCCGAATTCCGCGCTAATGCATTAGAAATAGCCGTGTTTCCGGAAGGGGAGGCGCGGAATGTCCAAACATCATCGCGGTCATGACGACGGTCACGGCCATCATCATCACGCCAACCAATTCACCGATATGGAAGCGCGGGTGAAGGCTCTGGAAACGGTGCTGACGGAAAAGGGGCTGATCGATCCGGCGGCAATCGATGCGATCGTCGAGACTTATGAAACGAAGATCGGGCCGCGCAACGGCGCCCGCGTCGTTGCCAAGACCTGGAGCGATCCTGACTTTGCCGACTGGCTGAAGCGCGATGCGACGGCGGCGATCGCCAGCCTCGGCTTTACCGGCCGGCAGGGCGAGCATATGCGCGCCGTCTTCAACACGCCGGATACGCACAACCTCATCGTCTGCACGCTCTGCTCCTGCTATCCCTGGGCCGTGCTCGGCCTGCCGCCCGTTTGGTACAAGGCGCCGCCCTATCGCTCGCGCGCCGTGATCGACCCGCGTGGCGTGCTTGCCGAATTCGGGCTTGAGCTGCCGGGCGCGAAGAAGATTCGCGTCTGGGATTCGACGGCGGAACTGCGCTATCTCGTCGTGCCCGAACGGCCCGAGGGGACCGCGGGGCTCGACGAGGAGGCGCTGGCCGCACTCGTCACGCGCGACTCGATGATCGGTACCGGGCTGGCGTTGTCACCGGAGGCAGCCCGATGAACGGACCGCACGACCTCGGCGGCCAGCACGGCCTTGGCCCGATCGCGCCGGAAAAGGACGAGCCCTATTTCCATGCGGAATGGGAGAAGCGGGCACTCGGCATCACGCTCTCCTGCGGCGCGTTTGGCGCCTGGACGATCGACGAAAGCCGACATGCGCGTGAAAGCCTGCCGCCCGCGACCTATCTCGCGGCAAGCTATTACGAAATCTGGACGCGCGCTCTGGAGACGCTGCTGAAACGCCATGGCTTCGTGACCCAAGCGGAGCTCGATGCCGGCCATATGCTCGAAAAAGGGCGCGAGCCGAAGCGGCTGCTCAAGGCCGACATGGTGGCTGGCGTCCTCGCCAAAGGCGGGCCTTGCGACCGCGCAATCGATACTCCGCCGCGTTTTGTTGTCGGCGAGCGCGTTCGGACGAAGAACTTCAATCCAGAAACCCACACGCGCCTGCCGCGCTATGCCCGCGCAAAAGTGGGCGTCGTGGAAGCAGTGCAGGGCAGTTTTGTTTTTCCGGACGACAACGCCCATGGCCAGGGCGAGAACCCGCAGTGGGTGTACACGGTCGTCTTTGATGGTGGAGAGATCTGGGGCGAGGGCGCCGATCCGTCGCTGGCCGTCTCGATCGATGCCTCGGAGAGCTATCTTGAGCATGTGTAACACCACATCTCCGCTGGTCGCATCCGCCGAACTGCCAAAATCGGCGGACGGCGATCCCGTCTTCGCCGAGCCGTGGCAGGCGGCGGCCTTTGCCATGACCGTCCGGCTCCACGAACAGGGCGTGTTTTGCTGGAGCGAATGGGCCGAGGCGCTTTCGGCGGAGCTTCACAAGCCAGAGCGCAAAGCCGACGGCAGCGACTATTACGATTGCTGGGTGGCGGCGCTCAGCCACCTCGTGGCGAATCTCTCGATCACCTCTGCCCCGGAAATCGAGGCTCTGGTGCGAAGCTGGCAGCGTGCCGCCGAGGCGACGCCGCACGGCAAGCCGATCGTCCTGAAGAACGATCCTCTTAGGCGTGAATGAGCCAGCGCCGCTACGACGCGTCGGAAGCCTCGAATTGCCGGTAGCATTCGTCGGCGACCTTCTGCAGGACACTGCGCGGCACCTCGCCCGTCACCGCGTAGCCGATCTCGCCGTCGATCCAGTAGAAGGTTTCGAGGCCGCCCTGGCTGGCAATGCGGAAGCTCGTTTCGCGATTGTCCCTGTTGCGGCCGAGGAGCACGGTCAGGCGCTGGCCGGAGCCATCTTCATACATCAGCATGGCGCCCGCCGTGCCGTTGACGGGGATCAGCCGGCCGCCGACGAGCGAAAGTCCGAGCGCCGAGAGGTCGGGGATCTTCAACCCGTAGTCGAGCCGCTTACCGAGCCAGGTCGCCAGATGTGCCTGTTGGTCGGCTCCGACCTCGACCGGATGGCGCACCTCGCTTGCGTAGACAAGGAAGGCGGATTGCGCCTGGCGGGGAAGGCTGTCGGGGCTCTCAGCCGTCTCAAGCGGCCGGTCCGGAGCAAGGGTCGGCGCGGTATAGGTACCGGCAAGGACACCGGCGGCGAAGATCAGAAGGCCGGCGGCGATGCGCCGCAGAACCGGAGCATGGGGTGGCGCGACGGCGTCGCCCTGGTCGCGACGGGTGGAGAGCAGCCCTCGATCGCCTTCTTCGTCGCGGGCATAGGGCGCGTAATGCTGTTGCAGGGCCGCCGCCTGGGCCTGCCATTCGCGGACTTCTTCGGCGCGGGCCGGGTGCCGTTCCAACCAGGCTTCGACACGCTCCCGCTCCGGCTGGCCGAGATGGCCGTCGACATAGGCATGCAGTTCGTCTTCGGAGACGGTGCTGAATTCATCCGTCATTTCGGTCTCCGCAGGGCAATCACATTGTCATCCTTCATCGCTTCGGCGAGCTGGCGGCGGGCGCGTGACAGGCGCGACATCACCGTGCCGATCGGAATGGCCATCATTTCCGCCACATCCTGATAGCGGTAGCCTTCGATGACCACGAGCATCAGTACCGAGCGGTTCTCCGCCGACAGCCGATCCAGCGCGCGTTCGAGTAGACGGCTTTGCAAGGGGTCGGCGTTCTGCTCTTCGGCAACGTGGCCAAGCGCCTCGTCGTATTCGACTTCGGGGTGCAGCGCGCGATGGCGGTGGCGGTTGCGATAGAGGTTGGTCATGATGGTGAAAACCCAGGCGCGCAGGTTCACGCCGCGCCATTGCTGACGCCGCGCCAGCACCTTCTCGACGCAGTCCTGCAACAGGTCCTCGCCGTCCGAATCGGACCGCGCGAGGCTGCGCGAATAGCGCCTGAGCGCCGGCATCAGGGTGAGGACGTTCTCTTCGAAAGCGTCGGGCGCGGAAGCGTCCGCACCCGCGCTCGCCTCCGAGCCGTCACGGCCGTGCGACATCCCATTCGCCCTTCACACCGTCACCGGTGATATCGCCCATCTTCTTGTCCTTTACCCAGAAATAGAGCGGCATGCCGTCCTTGGCCCATTGCTTGCTGCCGTCCTTGCGCTCGACGATCGAATAGGCGCCTTCAGCCATTGCGTTGCCTTCCACCATGAAGGGTGGCCAGTTCTTGGCGCATTGATCATAGCAGGCGGAGACGCCCTTCTGGTCGTCCTTATACGTGTAAAGCGTCATGCCGTTTGCCGCGGCAAGTACGGGACCTTTTTCGCTCTCCACCGTTTTCACCGGCGGCGCCGCGAACGCCGAGGCCGTCGTGGCAAGCGAAATGGCAATGGCTAATGCGAACGTTCTCATGGGAGGGTTCCTTCCTCAATACTATGAAGTTCGCGCAAAGCCGCGCTCTCGGCGTTTCGCCAACGAGGGGACTATACGCGGAACCGGTTCCAGGTTCGCGAGTGAGACACGGACGCTTCAGGATTTATTCCCGGCTCGCCCGCGAAAGTTGTGAGGGATCATTTCGCAGAGTGGTCGGATTCTCAGTTCAGACGCGGTCGGCGACAAAGCGGGCGAGGACCGGGCCTATGAGCGTAATGATCAGAAGCCGGGCGGTCTGCAGCGCCATGACGAAGGGGAGGTCGACATCGCTCGAGGCGGCGATGACGGCGATCGAATCGAGGCCGCCAGGACTGGTGGCGAGATAGGCGGTCAGCGGATCGATGCCAGCCGCCTTGATGAGCAGCACGGCGAGAGCGCCGGAAAAGGCCATGAGTACAAAGATGGAGACGAGCGTCGGCAAGAAGGCGCGGCGCGCATGCGCGATGATGCTGCGGGTGAAACTCAGGCCGATATTCCAGCCGAGCAGCGCAAAGGAAAGCGCCAGCAGCCATTGCGGCAATTCGATCGTCAACATACCGGTGACATTGAGAGCGGAACCGATGGCGAAAGGAACAAGGAAGGCGCCGGCCGGCACGCGCAGCAGCTTGCCGAGCAGGCCACCGACGATGCCGACGGCAAGGGTGGCGAGGAAGGGCAGCCCCGCGACCGGCGCAAACCAGCGGGTTGCCGTCTCGGTCTCCGTGCCGCTGACCCAGAGATGCGCAACCATCGTCGCGGCGCCGGCGACGAAGACGACCCGCAAATACTGCATGAAGGCAACGAGGCGGGCATCCGCGCCATAGGCATCGGCCATCAGCAGCATCGTCGAGGCTGCGCCGGCCGAGGAGCCCCAGATCGCTGTCGTTCCGGGCAGGATGCGCATCCGCGTGATCGTCCAGCCGCAGAGCGTGCTGACGCCGATCACCGACAGGATGACGGCGAGGAACAGCGGCCAATTGCTGGAAAAGGTCGCGAATAAATCGGGCCGCATCGAGCCGGCGATCATCATCGCCAGGACGACCTGGACGCAGAAAAAGAACTGGCGGGGCAGGCGGATCGTGCCGCCGTTCATACCGACGAGCGCACCGGCAACCATGGGTCCCATCAGCAGCCCGGCCGGAATGCCCGCCATTTCGAGAAGGGCAGCGAGAATCACGGAAAGTACGGCCAGCAGACACCATTGCCAGATTCGTGGCAAACGACCCAACCCGGTGCTTTCGGGCGTCATCGGTGTTGCGGGCTGTTCCGGCTTCAAGGGTTTCTCCAGTGAGGACGGCCTTCGCTGCTTGTGCACACAGTATGCAGCCGCCGAGTTGTTAGCAGCATCGCGCGCGCCGATTCAAGGTGCCATGCCAAGAAACTGCCACAGCGATCTTCATCGAGAGTGGGCTTCCGGACGCAGCGCATGAGACTGATTGATGGCTCTCGAGCCGCAGAAGATTTCGCGCAAGCGCGGCCGGGCGGCATTGTGAGCGCCGAAGCAACTCCGTCGAGGGGTAGATGGAAATCCGGACTTGCGCCAAGGCACCGAATCCTGACACTTCAGGCCATGCAATTCGCTCCGCAACAGGATGAGGCCCTGAAGGCCGTTTCGCGTTGGCTGAAGGAAGGCCGCTCGCCGCTTTTCCGGCTGTTCGGCTATGCCGGGACCGGCAAGACGACGCTCGCCCGGCACTTCGCAGAGCATGTCGACGGCGAGGTGCTCTTTGCGGCCTTCACCGGCAAGGCCGCGCAGGTGCTGCGCTCGAAGGGCGCCAGCAATGCCAAGACCATCCACTCGCTGATCTACCGACCGCGTGGCGAAGAGGAGGTCGAGGACGAGGAAACCGGCAAGACCTCGATCGCGCCGATGTTCGCCATCAACCGCCAGAGCCCCGTCGCCAAGGCGGCGCTAATCATCATCGACGAATGCTCGATGGTCGACGAGGCGCTCGGCAAGGACCTGATGAGCTTCGGCACGCCAATTCTCGTGCTCGGCGACCCGGGGCAGCTGCCGCCGGTGACGGGCGGCGGTTATTTCACCAATCACGAACCGGACTATCTGCTGACCGACATCCACCGCCAGGCGCGCGACAACCCGATCATCCAGCTTGCCATGCATGTGCGCGAGGGCAAGGAGATCATGCATGGCGACTTCGGCACGGCGCAGATCATCTCCAAGGGCGAAGTGACCCAGCCCTTGGTGCTGGAGGCTGACCAGGTGCTTGTCGGCACCAACCGGACGCGTCGACGCTATAACCAGCGTCTGCGCGAGCTGAAGGGCTTTACGAGCGAGTATCCGCAATCGGGCGACAAGCTCGTCTGCCTCAGGAACGACCCGGCCAAGGGCCTGCTCAACGGTTCGCTCTGGCAGGTGATGAGCTCGTCGAAAGAGACGGTTAAGCCGGGGATCAACCTGATGATCCGTCCCGAGGACGACGACATGGATCGCGGCGCGGCGAAGATCAAGCTGCTGAAAGCGGCTTTCGAGAACGTCGAGGGCGAGATTCCCTGGTCCACCCGCAAGCGCTACGACGAGTTCGACTATGGCTATGCGCTGACCGTACACAAGGCACAGGGCTCGCAATGGGACAATGTCGTGCTGTTCGACGAGAGCTGGGCCTTCCGCGACACGCGCGAACGCTGGCTCTATACAGCAATCACCCGCGCGGCGGAGCGCCTGACGATCGTCAGGTGAGGAGACAACAATGCCGTCGACCGGATTGCTGATCACCTTTCTCATCACCACTGCCGTATTCGCCTATGTGCCGGGACCGGCCATGCTCTACGCAGCCGCCCAGACCATGGCGCGCGGCCGCTGGTCCGGCCTGATGGCGACGCTCGGTATTCATATCGGCGGCTATGTGCACGTCGCCGCAGCCGCGGCGGGGCTTTCGGCGCTCTTTCATGCCGTGCCCACGCTTTATCTAACGGTCAAGTTGGTCGGTGCCGCCTACCTGATCTGGATGGGTGTTTCGCTCTTCCGCGCGAAGTCTCAGGGCGATGCGGCATTGCCGGACGTGCAGGTGAAATCGGGCCGACGTGCCCTTTTCGAGAGCATCGCAGTCGAAGTTCTCAACCCGAAGACCGCGATCTTCTTCGTCGCCTTCCTGCCGCAATTCGTCGACGCCTCGGTGTCGCTACCCGTGTGGGTTCAGTTCGTCATTCTCGGATCGATCGTCAACCTGATGTTCTCGTCGGCGGACATCATCTGCGTCGTGCTCGCCGGTGCGCTTCTATCGAGGCTCAGGCGTTCAAGTCGCATCCAGCGGCTGGTTCAGCGCGTCGGCGGCGCGACCCTCGTCGGATTGGGTGCTCATCTGGCCCTGCAGAAGAGCTGATCAGCGTTTCCACTCGATTGTCATTGGGCCGGGCTATACGCGTTCGCTTGAACGCGGTGCCCTTGCCATCATGAACAGAAAGAACGGTCCGCCGACCAGGGCAGTCAGCAGGCCGGCCGGCACCTGCCACGGGAAGATGATTGTGCGGCCTGCCCAGTCGGCAATCGTCAGCATCAGCGCGCCGTAGATCGCCGCAGCGAAGATCTGCAGCACAGGCCTGCGGAAGCCGGTAAGGGCGGCGAGGTGCGGCGCCATCAAGCCGACGAAGCTCAGCGGGCCGATGACCAGGACTGCGACGGCCGTGGGAACCGCGACCGCCGGACGGCTGCCCGTACCGACACCGATTGCTGCCAGGCCGGCGAGCATCGCTCGTCTCGACAGCATCACCAACGATATCTTACCGCGCCAACGATTTTCCGGCCTTCGCCATAGAAGCAGCCAGCGGAAGCGGAGAAGCACGAGGCGACGTAGCGCTTGTCGAACAGATTGCTGACATTGAGCTGAAGCTCATAGTTCTCCCATTGGTAATCGGCGGCGAGATCGACCAGCGTGACCGAGGGCACCTTGAAGGAGTTCGCGTCGTCGCCGTAGCTGGAGCCGATGTAACGAACGCCGGCAGGCGAGCTATGAGTTTCAGGAGCGTCGATTTGCCGGAGCCATTGTGGCCGATCAAACCTGTCGTTCGTCCCTGTTTGAACGCCAAGGTCAGCGGGTGAAGCAAGGTGTTGTCTTCGACGACGAAGCCCACCGAATGAAGTGTGAATATCGCGCGATTTGGCCGGATCAGCCCTCGGGAAGGCCTGTCATCGACATTAGGCGCGATGTGGTTCATCGCTCGGCTTTCGCTTAAAAATATGAGTATGAAAATCACGTTTTGACGAAATTTCCCGCGGGGTCAATACCCGCCGGATATCCGCCTGGATCGGTGAGGTCGTTGCAACTCTGCGCCGATTGACATAGACCGGTCCGACGAGCAGCCTTGGCTTCGCCAAGCGAAGGGGAGCGAGTAGACTTACCAGCGCGCCTCCTCAAATCAGATATTTCAGGAATTACAAGAAGCAGATATTTGTCTTGAACATGCGCGTCTAAGTCTCAGGGGAGCGCGCTGCCGAATGCGGGGTGGTGGTGCATGCTGCGCGAAAGCCGAACCAATACACCACGAAGAGCTGTCAGTCGCACGGCCCGTGCCGGTGGTCCCGCCGCACATGGCAGCGAGCGCCGCATCGTTACGGCACTCTGCTACGACCTCGTCGGGTCGACCGATCTCCTGCATGTCATGGACATCGAGGATTATCAGGACCTGATGTCAGCCTTTCAGGAGTCGAGCAGGCAGTCGATTGCGTCGCACTCCGGAGTAATGCAGCACGAGGCGGGCGACGGTGGCGTGGCCCTGTTTCCGATCGATCTCGACGCCAAGGATGCGGCTTCGCTGGCGATCCGTGCCGGCCTGGCAATCGTTGACGGGTGCAAGCGCGTCGGCCAAGAGCGCGGACGAGACGACCTCCGCGTCCGCGTCGGAATCGCCACTTCCGCGGCCCTCATCCGCGATATGGAACGGGAGAGTTGGCTTCAGGAGCCCGTCACCGGTGCGGCACTCGCCATGGCGGCCCGCCTTCAAGTCATCGCCGAGCCAAACAGCGTCCTGGTTTCGGAGGAGACGCGAAACCTGGCCGGACGATCGCATGCCTTCGTGTTCCAGGGCAGCAAGACACTCAAGGGCTTCTCGGCACCCGAGAAAGTGTGGCGGGCGCTTGGGCACAAGATGGAGGTTGACCGCTTCTATGCTTACGGCCGGCTCGGCGGTCCCTTCATCAACCGCGAGAGCGAGTTGAATACGATCGCTCGTACCTGGGATGGCGTGCTTGCCGGGCGGGGCGCAAGTCTCATCATCGAGGGGGATGCCGGCATCGGCAAGTCCCGCCTTCTGCGGGAGATCCGCAGGAGGACGCGGGATCGGCGTTCGAAGCTGTTTTTCTTCCAGTGCCTCCCCGGCGGATTGCGCTCGACGCTGCATCCTCTGCTGCACAGCTTTCCCGGGTCGACGACGGGACACGGCCAGATGGGGGTCACGGCTTCCGACGTGGCGACATTGTTCGGGCGCAACGGCATCGAGGACAAGGAGGCGATCGATGTCTTCGCCTATCTGCTCGGAGCGGAAGGGCGAAACCAGAGTCTCGCGAATGACAATCCCAAGGTGATCCGCGAAAAGGCGCATCGGGCGCTCTTGCGGACGCTGGAAGCCGTCTGCCGCAGCGGCCCCGTGGTTGTCGCCGTCGAAGACATCCATTGGATAGATCCGACCTCGCGGGATCTGCTCTGCGAGGCGGCACGGCTCATTGACCAGTTCCCGATCTTTCTCGTCTTGACGTCGCGCCGCGGCTCACCCGCCGAATGGCTGGACGCGGCGAACCCGCTGCGGCTGTCGCTGCGTCCTCTGGACAGCGACGAAACGCGGCGGGCGATCCGGGCGAAATGGCCGGAGCATCGGCTGGCGAGGCTGCCGGAACTCTTCGAAGTGGCGGAACGGATATCCGGCGGCGTTCCTCTTTTCATCGAGGAAATCTGCCAGTGGGCCTCACAAGATGCCGAAGCGGATGAGGCGAGCCTGTCGGAGAACATGAAGCCAGTCCATCTATCGGCGTTCGAATCCATACTGGATGCCCGGCTGCAGCATCTGGGCCCGGCCAGAGAAGTGGCGCGAGCGGCAGCCGCGGCCGGTACGCAGGTGACCTTGCCGCTGCTGCGCGTGCTTCTGCCCGACTTCAGCAAGAAGGCAATCGCGAGTGCAGCTGATACGCTGTGCGAGACCGGGTTCCTGACGCGGGTTCGGGCGCCGGGCCGCATTGCCTACGGCTTTCGCCACGTGCTGATCCAGGAGACGATCTACAACGCCCTGTTGCGCAAACAGCGGCAGGTGCTGCACCGGCGGCTGTTTGGCGCCGTCGGCCAGAACCGCGGCATGGCTGCCTGGATCGACACCGGCGCACTGGCAGAACACGCGGAGCGGGCTGGGCTCCTCGAGAATGCGGTTGAGCTGCTTATCGCCGCCGGGAAGGAGAGTTCGAGCCGCTCCGCGATGATCGAGGCGCGCCAGTATCTGGAACATGCGCTGCGACTTTGCAGCCAATTGGGCGAGGGGCGCCCCGTAGAGACCTTGCAACTGGCCGCGCTGACGGCGCTCGGGCCGATTCTGACCGGACTGGTGGGGCTGAATTCGCCTCCCGCGCGCAAGCTCTACGAAGACGGGGTCGAAATCGCCCGACGACAGCCGATGGACGAGCAGTCGAAGTGGTTCCCGATCTATTGGGGCTGGTGGTTCACGGGATCGAATTTCCGCGTCATGCACGACCGGGCCCTGGAGGTCCAGGCCATGTTGGCGAGGGCCGACGATCCGGAAATCCAACTGCAAGTCAACCATTGTATCTGGGCCATCGATTTCAATCTCGGCCGGCATCGGGAGACCCAGGAGGCGATCAAGGCTGGCTTGGCGCTCTATGACGAGCAAACGGCAAAGAGAAGCCGGACGGAGTTCGGTGGACACGATGCGAAGGTGTGCGCGCTCGGCCAGTTCGCCCTTTCCCTGTGGCTGACCGGGCAAACGAAGGCCTCGGACGCGGCGCTGTCCAAGATGATCGCTTTTGTCGACCGCATAGCGCATGCGCCGAGCAAGGCGCATTCGCTCGACACCGAAGCCGTATCGGCGTTTTATCGCGACGACTTCGAGCGCCTCACCGAAGTTACCGAACGGATGGCGCGTTTCGCGACGAAGCACGAGATGCAGTCCTTGTCCGGCCTGTCGCTTCTCTTCGGGGGCTGGGCCGAGGCTCATCGCGGCAACCTCGCGAACGGCCACCAAACATTTCAGGACGGCCTGTCGCTTTTGAAGCAACTCGGCGCGGTGATAGACCTGCCGATCTACCTCTACATGCACGCCATGATGCTTGGCCGATCGAACGAATATGCTGCGGCTATCGAGGTCGCGGACGAAGCGATCGACAGAGCCGAGGCAACCCATCACTCCTATTGGCTCGCGGAACTCCATCGCTGCCGTGCTGTTCTTCTTGCGCAGGCTGCGGAGGAGACAGATCGTGTCGTTGCGGATCTGCGTGCGGCGATTGAAATCGCGGAACGCCAAGGGGCAAAGGCCCTGCTGCAGCGCGCGAGCCGGTCAGTCCGGGAGCTCGATCTTGTCGGCAAGCTTTGAGCCCCAAGCCCAGCCGAGCCGCATCCCGGAGACCATCGAGGGGCTCTCGGCCTTTCATCACGAGATTATTTCTGGCCTTTCTCGACCCTGGTCGCAGGGTCGAGAACCGGAGGAGGCCGAAGACCGCTTGCGTAAGATGATGCCGCTCTGCCGCCGCGCCCGGATAACCCGGCTCGCAGACCTCACCGGTCTCGATCGCGTCGGCCTGCCGGTGGTACAGGCCATTCGGCCCGCCGCACTTTCCGAAGTGACGTCGTTGGGACGGGGCGCGGTCCTCGCGGAAGCAGCCGTGGGGGCGATCATGGAGTCGCTCGAGCGCTATTTCGCCGAATCCATCCCGACGCAGCGAACCTTGCTCGCCACGGCCGACGGGTTGGATATTGCCGACGGCCTGTTCGATCGCCTGCTGGTGCCGGATTGTCGGGAGAACTGGCGGCGACGAGAAATACCCTGGATCATTGGCGTAGACATCGCGACGGGCCTTCCACAGCCGGTTCCGCTCGAACTTGTGCATAGCTGCTACACGGAGCCGCCACCTGCTGGCGACGGCCTGTTCGTCCGCACGACCACGGGCCTCGCCTGCCACATGGATGCCTGCAGCGCCTTTCTGCATGGCTTGTTCGAGTGCATCGAGCGCGATGCAATCGCCCGAGCCTTTGCGACACACGGCTTCTTCGACCGCATGCGCATGGCTTCGACGGGCCTCGGCGCGCGGGTGGACCACATCCGATCGGCCGCCGCGGCCGGTGGGATTTCCTTCGCCCTGTGGCATGCCCCTTCGCCGGCCGGGGTTCCGGCAGTCTGGTGCCAGACGATCGAGACCGGTCCCGGCGAGCCGATTCTCGCCCTGCCGACCGAAGGCTATGCCGCCGGGCCAAGCGTCGAAGCAGCCGCCGCAAGCGCCATGCTCGAAGCGCTTTCGGCTCGGGCAGGGGCGATCTCGGGTGCTCGCGACGATCAGACGAGAGGCCACTACAGGAGAAGCATGGACGCCGCCGTCGCCAAGGCACGCCAGCTTATCCTGGAGGCGGGGCCCGGAAGGCCGGCAGATGCAGCACTATCGCTCCCTATCGCCGACCCGGTGTCACTGCTGCAGGGTGTGATGTCCGCCGGATTGGGGCCGGTCCTTGCCGTGCCGGTCGGCTCGGACACGGACACCGGCGTGCAATGCGTCAGGACGGTCCTTGCCGGGGCTCATCCCTTCTTTGTTCTGAGGTGACCAGATGGAAGGCGCGAGCGGAGCCGGTCCGATCCTGGTGTTTCTTGGCCCGACGTTGCGCCTTGCCGAAGCCGAGGCGGTGCTCGATGCCACCTATTTGCAGCCCGCGGCTCAAGGGGACATCCTGCTCGCCGCGCATGCATTTCATCCCCGCGCCATGGTTCTGATCGACGGGCAGTTCGAAGACCGGCCAGCCGTCCGGCACAAGGAAATCCTCTGGGCGATGGCGCAAGGAATAGTGATGATCGGTGCTGCCAGCATGGGAGCGCTCAGAGCCGCGGAACTGGGCGACTTCGGCATGATCGGCGTCGGCTTGATCTACAGATGGTACCGGCGCTTGCGCTTCGCTCCGGCGACTAATGCGGGCTCTTCTCCTCCGGCGCTGGCGCCCGACGATGCGGTGGCCGTGCATTCAGGCCCGCCGGAGCTTGGCTTTCTTCCCCTGACCGACGCGCTGGTCGATCTGCAACGGACCTTTTCCGCCCTGGCGCGTCGCCAGATCATCACGCCTGCCGAGCGGGAACTGCTGACGACAACTGCGCGAAGTCTGAATTTCCGGGAGCGCACGCTCGCGACAGTGTTGGGTGCCGCAGGTTGGCCGAAGGACAGGCTGCCAGAGCTGCGACGGGGAGCCGTGGGGCAAAAGAGGCTGGACGCGCTGTCGGCGCTTCGAAATGCGCCCCACCTTTTGCAAACGGCAGCGCGGGGAGGCAACCACTCTCACTGGGTTGCAACGAACACCTTTATCCGGGACCTCGAGGCTGGTGGGGTTGACTCAAAATTAGTTAACACTTATAAATTGAATCCGTAATTGCCGGATCTACCAATCGAGGGGGGCAATTGTGCGATGCGTCTGCTTCGGGACGACTCCCTCGATGATGAGGGCGCGCGCCTAGGAACGCGCTTCTGGATATTCCCCCAGCCTCCGTTTATTCCCGGATACGAGCAACCGGATCGCGTCTGGCTGTCGATACCGCGTGACGAGATCCGCGCCGGTCCCAGTGACCCGACCATGTATGTGGTTGATCCCGCTTATGACAAGCAGCCATATGGCCTCGACCGATTTCCGCCTTTCGACGGGGAAAGGCGCGCGCCGGCACGACCGGGACCGGATCGCCACTTCGACAACCTGGATCCAACGTCGCGGCCGTTTCTAGCTGTTCACGCCTATGCCTGCGCGCGTTTTGTCCTCGATATCTGGCAAAGTTATCTCGGCCGACCCGTGCGGTGGTTTTTCGATCAGACCTTCCCGAGGCTCGAAATCGTCGCCTTTGTAGAGTGGGACAACGCACAGGCGGGCTACGGCTTTCTGGAACTCGGCTGCTCCGGCATCGGCGGCGTCCGGCGGCCCTACGCGTTGAATTTCGACGCGATCGCTCACGAAGTCGGGCACCTGATAATGCTGTCCGAGACAGGTATCCCAAGGGCCGTCCCGCGCGATGGCGACTTCTTTTCGTTTTCCGAAGCCTTTTCGGACGTTGTGTCGCTCATTTCGTTCCTGCATTTCGATTCCGCGATCGACCGGCTGCTTCGGCGAACGAGAGGCAATCTTCTGCTGTACAACGAACTGAACCGCTTTGCGGAGACCAGTCCGGAAACACAGATCCGTCTGGCAACCAATTTCCGGCAGATGCACGCGGTGACGCGCGAAGTGCACGACCGGGCGCTTCCATTCGTCGGAGCCATTTTCGACAGCATCGTCGATCTTTATCACCGCGACCTGGTTGCTAACGGCTGCGCCGACACGCGCCTTCTCGACTTCGATCTTCGGGACCTGGCGCGGGACGAATTCGAGCGGTTCCGTCAGGCGACGTCGGACGCCTTCAGCGTCAAGCCGCTGATTTTCAAGCTGGCGCTGACGGAGGCGCGCAATGCCATCGGCCAGGCGCTCGCCCTTTCGCTGAGGACCCTTGATCCGGACACGATGACCCTGGCGCAAGCGGCGAAGGCCGTGCTTGCCAAGGCGGATAATGCCGCCGCCGAACGGCTGGAAGCGAATTTTGCATGGCGTGAGATCATTTGATTGGAGAGAACCATTGAGGAGGGAATGATGAGCGATTGTTGCTGCAATCCCGGCGTGGGTAAGCGTCCAAACACATGGGGTGATCCAGATTACGAAGCGTATCGTCCGGGTGAAGTGCGGTTGTATGGCCGCCCCGCTATTTGTAGGCCGATCTTTACAATTAACCCGGATGAACTTGATAAGCTGGTGGAAAGTGAAATATCGAATAAAACAATTGCGGGGACAGATAACAAAGAGATATCGCAATCTGTAAGGAGAGTACTTGAACGTCACATAAGAGATAGTATTATAGGCGCCAAAGGTGAGAACATAATGCTAGCTTTGTTCGACGGATCGGAGTACTGCTCTCTGCCCGTGCAGCTAAATATTAAAGATTGTTGCTGTGATGGGGATGGTAATTACCTTAATAGCATTGGTGTAATATATGGTTATGCCTACGAGGGCCACTGTTACAAATTACCGAAGCCGCAGATCATGTTTCTACCCTCACATCCGAAAAATATCGTTAAAAGCGAACACGGATGTGAATGCGAATGCGGATATGACCCGGCGCTCGGTTATGCCGTGTGGCAGATCGACAAGCAAAAGGCTGTCATAGCCCTGGATATCCGCTCCGATAATCTGAAGACCCTCGTGTTGGATGAAAACATACCGGGCAATCGGTCGCCGCTCGCCTATGCGCAATCGATGTCCCTGGCTCCGCAACGGTACCGCGAATGACGTGATTCCGCGCGTGAGTAGAAATGATGTTCATCCCGCGCGGCAGGTCGGATTGGAAGCCGTAGGCGGTGTGCTTGCAGCGCCCTCGTGGGTCTATCTCTCGGGGCGCCGCAAGACATAAGTGGCATGTTCAGCGGACGGCTCGTATACGCTCAAACTGAACTTGCCGGTTTCATATAGCCGTAGCAAAGCGCATCCGCCGAGGACGCTTCCTCGTTCAGATCAGTTCGGGAGGCTGCCGGTGGCTGCCTCGACGATTTGCAACTGATGACGCTGCAGGTTCCTATTGCAGGCTGCCGTCGCCGCTGCGGTCGGCCGCCTGGAAGTCCGCCATGACCCTGTTCAGGAACTCGCTCTGGCTGAGCTTGCCGTCGCCGTTCGTGTCGGTGGCGGCAAACTGCTGGGCGTTCAGTGCCTGCGCCACCTCGTCCGAGCGCAGGCTGCCGTCCTTGTTCTTGTCCAGACCTGCAAAGGCCAACGTCATGAAGGCCTGGTACTCGGACCGGTCGACCGATCCGTTTCTGTCACGGTCGAGGCGATCCATTTGTCCCTGGTTCATTGCCGCAGACTGTGCCTGCGCGGGCGAAACGAGCTGGCAAAGCGCGAGTGCCGTAGGAAGAACGAGTTTTCGCATCATGGCGGCTTTCCGCTAATAGGCGCAAGTCAAGGCATTGCCGGCCGCGCTGCCGAGCGTGGCGCCTCCGCCAACGGCCCAGAGCTGACCGGTTCCCGATCCGATGGTCGCGCCGACCACGCCGCCGACGATCGCGCCGCCGACCGTTCCGGCAATGCAGCCGAACTCGTTGCGTCCCCCTTGGGATGTCGCAGCGGATTGGCACCCGGATAAGGCGAGGGCGCCAGCGAAAATGATGATTACGGTACGCTTGCTCATTTTTTCCTCCAATACCTTCGTCCGAAAGCAATAAGAATCGGCGGAAGCGCCATTGTTGGCGTCGGATGTAAATAAGCTTCTGAATATGTCTCCCGAAGTGCGGGAAGCTCTTCTGATTGGTCAGAAGCAGCATGACGACGAAACATACAGTCTGTCGACGAAGACGTCCGCAACTGCGCGCAAATACTACTGCCACGGACGGATGATGACAACTCTTTGGGGGGCGCTGGCCCTGAGAAGCGCCGCCGCCTACTGCATGTTTCCTTAAATCGTAGCCGATTTAAGGACAAGAAAATGCAGCATTTCAAAGTGCTACAGCGTCCTTTGTGCGTCTGAAAAGACGCACGGCGCTGTAGAGCAGCAGCACGTTCGACCGTGCTATTCCGAGGCGATCATGCCAGCGAGCACGGCCTTCGCAACCGCCTGGAAGCGGTTTTGAGCATCGAACTTGCGGACAATGCCGGATTCGAGGGTGAGGGCCGCGGTGATGTCCATGCCCATCAGTTGCGCGATCCGGGCGGCAGGGTGCCCGGCCGCCATCAGGCCAAGGCATTCGCTTTCGATCGGCGACAGATGGATATGCCCGAGGGGCGGATCATCACGCCTGCTGGAGCCGGTTTCGAGCAGCTCGGCGATCCGTTGCATCTGCCGGCGCAAGTTCGACTGCTGAGCCCCAAGTTCGCGGCGGCGCGACTGCAGCGCCGTCTCGAATATCCGGTCGGCCTCCGTCTGGCTTTCCGCCGTATCAAGCGCCGCCATCAACTCCTGGATCGCGGCAACCGGCATGTCGATCTCGCGGCATGCGTTGATCACGGCCATGCGGCGGATATGCCTTTCGCCGTAGACCCGCATGGGACCAAGGCGCGCGGCGTTCAGTAAGCCCTTCTCCTCGTAGAAATGCAAAGTCCGGTGCGTCACCCCGAATGCCTCGGCCATTTCGGCAATGGCGAGCCGATCGTCCGAGCCGCAATAGGGGATCGGCAGTTTCGGCAGGAAACCGCTCGCGCCAGGTCCTGCGCCGGCCTCGGCATTCCTCAATGAGTCCTGTGACATTCCGCGCCCCCCGTTTCCCGCGCCGTGACGTCGCGATCAGCCAATCGCGATCGCCGTTACCGGCTGCCTCTCGGGGCACATCGTGCGCGTGGCACGACTACTGCAGACCAATGTGCTTGCCCTTCACCCGGCGCGGCGCTTTCGAGGCGCGATGCCGTAGCGAGGGCTGGAGCTCCTTGCGCGTCCATCCGAACGTGCCGTGCCCCAACGGGCGAACCAGGCATTTAAATTCCAACGCAAGGGTCACGGTAAGTGCGAATCAGCGAAATTAACAGCCCCCAATATCGCGGGTGAAATGTTGGCAAGATCAGACCGCGCCCATGAATATGGACGTTGGATGCTTCCTTGACGTCGCATCGGACTTGGAAATACTTGCAGCAATTCAAGCTTCTCAGTGGCCGAAGAGCTGGTGCGGCCTATTTGCGGAGAGGATGAAAAGAGGCTCGTCGCCCTTCAGTGGGGCAAGTTCCTGTTGGCAGGTCCATGCCTCCTGGAAGCTCTCGCGCGTCAGGAGCTTCTTGTAGCGCGCCGTCGTCACCATGCATCGCATCAACGTGCTCTGCAGTCCCTCCGTGGCGGCGTGGGTGTAGATCTCGCCGTCGAGTGCGAATAGCTGAGCGGCAAGCGACGTGGTCTTGTAGAGAATGTCGGCTTCACTTGCGAGCTGTTGCGCACCAATGAAGTCCTGCCGGAGCGGCACGGCTTCGCCGTTGTGCGAAAGCGTGATGCGAATGCCGGGTTCCGGCGTATCGTGCCAGGCGATCGTAACGGAGAAGACGAGCGCCGGATTTAAGGAGCCGGTGGCGCCTGAAGAGCCGGTCATGTCTGCGGACGTAAGGGTCTTGTGGCGGAGCGCGGCCGCTCGCAACACCGCGGCGAAATGCTCCGCATTCCCATGGTCCGTGTCGACGATGAAGCGAACGGAGGGAAGCCCACGGACAGCGGCCATCGGGCCGTTCGCAAGCTTGGCTTCTGCGGCGAAATCGAGCGTCACTTTCGGTGACGGCAGTGGCGTGAACAAAAGAAGCGGAAGTACCGTCAGCACAGCCCAGGGGGAGGAGAAGGGAGTGGGCTGCCAGGCGGGCCGGCGCCTGGGGGGGCGGGCAGCCGTGGCCGGTCGCACCGGGACTTCCGCAACAGCTTCACGCAGCCGGTACTCCGGCACATAGGTGCCCTTCGGGATGCTGATCTGCCATTTCTCGCCGGCCCCCTCGGCTTCGTAGAAGCCTTTCAGCAATTTGCGCAATTTTCCGGCGTGGACGCGCACGAGAGGATCGCTGTCGGCGTCGAAAGCCGGGCTGCGTCCGAAGACATCGACCGCGATCGAATAGCCTTTCAATTGCCCGGCTTCGCCGACGATCTCCTTCTCGACCACATAGGTCAGGAAAGCGCGCAGACGCTCCGAGCGCTGAAAGCCCTTGCTATCGAGAATCCGGCCGAGCGCCGACCGGATCGACTCGTCGCAGGGCCTTTCGGCTGGCATCATCAATGGCTCCGGAAGAAAAGGCGCTATGCAGGGAGAAGCGGACAATTTTAACCTGATTCGAGATTTAGAACCAAAAAGTGGTGCTTGTCAGGTTTAGCAACAAGAAATGTCAGCTTTTTCTGAAATGGACCGAGCGCCGCACCTCCACGAAACGCAAGTGGCACGGCCGGACGCCCGTGCCAGGTTTGATGTGCCCAATCCGGATCTTGCAGCCTAAGCGCGGCGATAGTCCAGTTTAGGATACCAATCCGTCCCGCGGCCCTCCGGCGTCGTGTCGAGCAGGTGCCACAGCGGATCGGGGTCAGGCGCGCCGCGGGGGTCCTGGCCGGGATCGGCCATTTCGCCGTTCATCTCGCCGCTCCAGAAATGCCTGATCGTGCCGCCCCGGCGGGTGAAAACCGTGTAGCCGGGGACATCGGCGTCCTCGGCGCTGACATAATCGCGGGTAAAGCGACCCTCGCTGTCGGAATAGACCTTCAGCTGGCTCCAGCCGCGCGCCTTCTTGGCCTCGACCAGCCGCTCGATCGGCGAGCGGGCGACCATCGCCAGAGCGACGCGTTGCTCGATGTCCGGCACCTTGCCTTCAAAAGAGGCCATCAGCGACGTGCACATGGGGCAGGGCTTCTCGCGCTTCGGGCCGAACATGTAGCTGTAGATGATGAGCGTGTCCTTGTCCTCAAAGAGGTCGGCGAGCGTTGCGGAACCGTTCTCCCCCTCGAAAACATAGGTCTGCGGCACTTCGCCGCCCGGCGGCAACTGCCTGCGCTGCGCGGCCACCCGCTCGATGTGGCGGCGGAGCTCGATTTCCTCGGCAAGCAAAGCGTTGCGTGCCTGGCGGTACTCGGCACTCTCGTTCGGGAAGCGGGCGGGGTTTCTTGCGGCAAGTTCCGTTGCGGGGACGAGTGGGGCCTGCTTCGTCATGGTGCTCTCCTCCATCGTTGCGACATGCTGCCCAGTCAAACGAATAAGGTTGATATCAACATAATGAGGAGCTGTCAAAACGTCTGGACGAAACCGTGCAAAGGCCGATTCCGATCTTGCAAAATCTGCGGTAGAACTGCGACGATCGATTTGGTCGCCGACGCTCCTTCGAGTGCATCGCTTTGAAAGTTTCGATATGCCAGCCAAGCTTTCCGTCAATCTCAATGCCATCGCCATGCTGCGCAACCGGCGCGATCTCCCATGGCCCTCGGTGACCGGCGTCGGCCGCATCGCGCTTCAAGCCGGCGCGAGCGGACTGACCGTCCATCCGCGCCCCGATCAGCGACACATCCGGTTTTCCGATCTGCAACCGATCCGCGACCTGATCGACGACGAATTCCCGGAGGCGGAGTTCAACATGGAGGGCTATCCCAACGAGGAGTTCCTCCAGCTCGTCGAACGGCACGAGCCGGAGCAGGTGACGCTGGTGCCCGATGACCCGGCACAGGCGACCTCCGACCACGGCTGGGACTTTCGCGAGAACCGCGCTCTGCTCGGCAGCGTCGTGGGGCGTCTTAAGAAGGGGGGCTTTCGCGTATCGCTGTTTGCCGATGGTGACCCCGACCCGGAAGCGCTGAAGTTCGCCAGGGAGACCGGCGCCGATCGCATCGAGCTCTACACGGGGCCCTATGGCGGCTGCCATGACGATCCCGACGAGGCCAAGCGGATCGCCGGCGAACTCGGCCGCACGGCCGAAATCGCAATCGGCCTCGGCCTCGCCGTCAATGCGGGACACGACCTGACGGTCGCCAACCTGCCGCTGCTCGTCAAGCACGTCCCGGCGCTTGCCGAAGTGTCGATCGGCCACGGCCTGACGGCAGACGCGCTGGAATACGGCATGACGGAGACGGTGCGCCGCTTCCGCCGCGCCTGCGGCGAGGCGGTGTAGGCGGTCCCGCGAGACCTGCGATACGCCCGCGGGGTCGGGCGGCGGCGAGCGAAGCATTGCTGTTCTCGGAAGTGGAGCCGCGGCTCGGTCGACCCTTGTGCTCGAAAAAGGAATTCTGCCTGCCCTTCCTCGCGTCTTGATGGATATCGTCGCCTGCAATAGCTCGGTTTCCAATCCCGGGTTTGGCAACTTGCTCAAAATCCGCATCCATGCAATATCCATACATTATGAAGAGGATGTCGCATGGCTAAGGATCGCGGAAATCTTTCGTGGGTGCCGGAGCTTGGCAGGATGCGCGGGCCGCTCTACCTCGCCATCGCCGATCAGATTGCGGCCGACATCGCGGCAGGGCGCTTGCCGGCCGGGACACGTTTGCCGCCGCAGCGGGCGCTTGCGGCCGCGCTCGGCCTCGATTTCACCACCGTCAGCCGCGCCTACAACGAGGCGCGGCGCCGTGGCTCGATCGAAGGGCGGGTCGGACAAGGCACTTATGTGAGGGCGCGACCGAGAGGTGTCGGCGGTTCGTCGCCGGCCGCGCTCGTCGACATGAGCATGAACCTGCCGCCGCTCGTCGATGACCCGCCGCTTGCGGAAAGGATGTGGCGCGATATCGCCGATTTGCAGCACGAGCAGGGCTTGGCCCTGCTGATGCGCTATCAACCCGTCGGTGGCGCGCGGCAAGACCGGGCAGCGGGGGCAGCCTGGCTGAAGCCGAGGCTCGGCGAAGTCTCGCCGCAGCGGGTGCTGGTCTGCCCCGGTGCACAAGGCGCACTGCTTGCGACCCTTGGCCTGCTGGCGACGAAGGGGGACAGGATCTGTGCCGAGGCGCTCGCCTATCCCGGTCTTCGTTCGGTGGCGGCGTATCTCGGCATCGACGTCCTGAGCGTCGCGATAGACGAAAGGGGCCTTGTGCCGGAAGCTTTCGAGGCCGCGTGCCTCGAGCATCAGCCGAAGGTTCTTTACTGCAATCCGACGCTGCACAATCCGACGACCGCAACGCTGCCCTTGAAAAGGCGTGAAGCGATCCTGGCGATTGCACGCAGGCACGGCGTTGCCGTCATCGAGGACGACGCCTATGGCGCATTGCCGGCAGCGCCCGTGCCGCCCCTTGCCGCCCTTGCTCCGGATATCGTCCATCACGTGGCGGGGCTTGCCAAATGTCTCTCGCCTGCGCTCCGGATCGCCTATCTGGTCGTGCCGGATTCAACGGCGGCTGTTCGCCTGGAGAGCGCCATTCGCGCCACGGCCGGCATGGCATCGCCGCTTTCCGCAGCGATCGCCACCCGTTGGGTCGAGGATGGGACGGCGGAAACGGTGCTGGCGGCCATCCGAAGCGAAACGGCGCGCCGCCAGCAGATGGTTGCCGACAGACTGCCCGACGCCGATGTCCTCGCCGATCGCGAGGGCTTTCACCTATGGCTGAGATTGCCATCCCAATGGAGCCGCGGCGAGTTTACCGCCCGGCTCAGGGCTCTGGGGGTCACTGTCGTGGCGAGCGATGCCTTCGCGCTTTCGGATCCTCCGGAGGCCGTGCGCCTCGGCCTCGGCGCGCCGGAGACGCGGGCCGAACTGCAGCGAAGCCTCGACATCATTTCCGATCTTCTTGCGCGATCTCCGGCGGCGCTCAGTCTCGTCGTCTGAGGCGCGTTCGTATTTCCGAGGAGTGTTACCTGCCAACGGGCGGAATTGTCGCAGTCACTTATGCATACAATATTGGTAGTGTATGTTATGTATGGTTTATGAATGAAGCCTTGGGGCGCCTTGCTGCGCGGAACGTCCGGCCTCGGGCCGGCTTGCGCATGCGCGGAAAGAACCTTGGAAAGGAAGAATGATGTCTTCAAACGATGAGTGGCCGCCTTTGTCGCCACTGCATACGGGTTTGCGCAGTCGCTGCCCGCGCTGCGGTCAGGGACACCTGTTCGAGGGATTCTTGACGCTCCGGCAGGAGTGCGAGGTCTGCGGCCTCGACTATTCCTTCGCCGACCCGGCCGATGGCCCCGCTTTCTTCGTGATTTGCTTCGCCTGCGTGCCCAGTGTGCTTCTCGGTGTGTGGCTGGAAGTGCAATACAATGCGCCGCTCTGGGTGCATCTGTTGGTGACGGGGCCGTTCATGCTCCTGACCTGCATCCCGCCGCTCAGGCCGCTGAAGGGCTGGCTGGTCGCCAGCCAGTTCTTCTACAAGGCCGAGGAGGGCAAGCTGGTGCGGAAGTCAGACGTAACGCACGCTTGAACAAGCACTGACGTTCACCCCGGGTTCCCCTGGTCCAGATTGTGCTGCCATTCGATCGCGTCCTCCAGGCGATCGTGGCCCCAGAACAGTTCGCCATCGGCGACGAAGGAGGGAGAACCGAAGATGCCGATCTCCTTCGCCTCGCTGGTCGCTGCGTTCAGCGCCTCGGCGGCGGCGCCGGTGCTTGCCTGCTTGAGCACGCGGCCAGGGTCTTCTCCCGCTTCCTCGATGCTCGCCGCGATGTTCGGCTCGCGCTCGGCAGGCTCGCGGTCGACGAACCAGCGTCGATAGGTGGCGATCGTGTAGGCGGAACACCAGCCTTCCTTGGCGGCGAGCACCGCGACGCGGTTCGCCAGTGCGAGGTCGGCGAGGGGATAGGGGATCGGCAGTCTCACCGGCAGGCCGAACTTCGCGGCACGCCGCTCGATATCGCGCCACATATAGGCGGCCTTGAGCGGCTTGTCGGCGAAAGGGGCGTCATTCGCCTCGGCCTGGATCGCGCGGAGGTCGAAGGGCCTCCAACGGACCTCGACGCCCGCCCTTTCGGCGACCTCCGGTAGCCGCATCACGGCGAGAAAAGTGTAGGGGCTTCCTATCGAGAACCAGAAGTCGACCGGCGCCGTCATCGTCCTTCCTCCCAATCCGACCGATCCTCACGATAACAACGCGCCGAGGCGAGAGGGTGGCGGAAACGCGGGGCTTCCAGGAAAAGTTGACGGACCGAGGCAAGGTTTTGAAAGAGAGGCCCGGCGGTGGACGCCGGGCCGATTGCCATTGCGGCCATTGTTATTGAACGAGCGCGGCCTTGTTTGCCGCGAGGAAGGCCGGTAGCCCAACCGGGGCTCTGCCGGTGAGGGTGGCTACGTCATTGGTCACCAGGTCGAAATGACCTTCCCGGGTATTGGTGTCGAAGGAGACGAGGATCGGAACGAAGAAGTCCGGCAGCCCGGCGCCCTTGAGGCCGCCTGCCAGAGCCTCGTCGGAAATGTGGACTACGTCGAGCGTCTTGCCGGTGGCTTCGGCGACGAGGGTGGCGATCTCCGCGGTCGTCAGCGCCTGCGAACCGGTCAGCGTATAGGTGCGGCTTTCCGACGAGCCCGATTCCAGCGCAGCGGCAGCGGCCTTGGCGAGGTCGTCGCGCGCGATGTGCGAGATACGGCCTTCACCGGCCGACGAGAACCATTGGCCGGTCTGAAGTGCATGCGGCAGCGCCAGGAACAGGTTTTCCATGTACCAGGCATTGCGCAGGATCGTATAGGGAATGCCGCTTGCCTTGATGGCGTTTTCGGTGCCGAGATGATCGGCGGCAAAGGGGATGACCGAGTTTTCCGGATTGGGCATGGACGTATAGAGGATGTGCTTCACGCCGGCCTTTTTGGCGGCGTCGACGGCGGCGAGATGCTGCCTCAGCCGCTTGCCCGGCTCGTCCAGCGTGTCTGTCGAGATGATGAGGACCCGGTCGGCGCCGGCAAAAGCCTTTTCGAGCGAGGCAGGATCGTCGAAACTGGCGGCGCGGGTTTCGACGCCCTTGGCGGCGTAATCGGCGAGTTTGGCGGTGTCGCGGCTGGTGGCGATGATATCGGCCGGCTTCGTCTTGCCAAAGGCGAGAAGCGCATCGAGTACGAGTTTGCCGAGCTGACCTGCAGCACCGGTTACGAGCAATTTCTGGGGCATTATCTTCCTTTCACTCTGCTTTCCAGCTTCGCATAGCCTCGACCGGCTCATTTCGAAATCTGGTCTCTTTTTGAGAGTTGCTCTTATCCCGTAATCTGCTAAGAGCTGTAAAGGAGGCAGTTTTTTCTGCGAAGGTTACGGAAAGGGTACCGCCATGAACAAGGCGACCGGCGCGGTGAAGGGCAGGCGGGTGGCAATCATCGGCGGCGTGCCGCTCGATATGGACAATTGTCCGGTGCGCGATGTGATGGACAATATCGGCGGGAAGTGGAACTCGCTGATGATCCTGTCGCTCGCCGACGGGCCGCTGCGCTTCTCGCAGCTCCGGCGGCTGATCCCGGACATTTCCCAGCGGATGCTGACGCAGACGCTGCGCGATCTGCAGCGCGACGGCTATTTGAGCCGTACCGTCTACCCGACGCAGCCGCCGAGCGTGGAATACGGCCTCACCGATCTCGGCCGGTCGTTCCTGGTTGTCTTGAAACTATTCGTGGACTGGTCGCTGGAAAATCACGACGCGATACGCAAGGCGCGTGCCGAGTTTGACGAGGCGCCATAGGCGGATTGTCGCCACATGCCTGTGGTATTGCCGAGATTATGGGAGTTGGTATTGCAATCGGCATCGGTGTTGGCGCGGCCTTCGGAGCCGCGCTCGATGACGTCCCGCTCGGTATCACCATCGGCATTGCTCTTGGTGCTGCGATGGGAATGTATCAGCCACGCTAGAGGCGCGCCGGTTCGGAATATCGACCTGTTCGCCGGGGGGCGGGCGTTGTCGTGCCTTGAACCCCTTTGGCGTTCGGTCAGGCAGCGCAAACTACCTTCCGGTCGAGCAGCGCGAAATCAACTGCGGCCTCGGCGTGGATAGCCGTGGAATCGAAGCCCGGCAGCGGCAGGTTGGCCGGGTCGAGGATCAGGCAGATCTCGGTGCAGCCGAGAATGACGGCGTCCGCGCCTTCTGCCTTCGCTTTCTCGATGAGCGCCATCAGCGCTTCGCGCGAAGCGTCCAGAACCTTGCCGGCGCAGAGTTCGTCGAAGATCACCTCGTGGGTCAGCTTGCGGCCGTCGGCATCGGGAACGATCACATCGATGCCGTGAGCCCGCATGCGCTCGGCGTAGAAGCCGTGCTCCATGGTGTAGCGGGTGGCGAGCAGCAGCGGCCGGCGGCTGCCTGCATCCTTGAGGCGAAGTGCGGTCTCGTCGATGATGTTGATCAGCGGGATATCGACGGAAGCCGCGACGGCGTCGGCGATCAGGTGCATGGTGTTGGTGCAGATCAGCACGCAATCGGCTCCGCCGGATTGAAGTGCGCGCGCAACCTCGGACAGGCGCCCGGCCGCCTCGTCCCAGCGGCCGGCCTTCTGCAGGTCGACGATTTTCTGGAAGTCGACGGAATGGAGAAGCACTTCCGCCGAATGCAATGCGCCGAGCCGCTCGCGAACGGCCTCGTTGACCATCCGGTAGTAGACCGCCGAGCTTTCGAAGCTCATGCCGCCGATGAGGCCGATTTTGCGCATTTCCATCAACTCGCTCCCTTTTTGCATTCGATCGTTGGAACTGAAGCCGGAAGAGCGCGTTGCCACTTTCCGATCTCGTTCCACCGTTAAGATTATGACCCGAGTCGGGTTGGATTTGTTTGCTTTGAGGGCTATCTAAGAAGGAAATCTCAAGAGTTTTTTGCGTCGCTTGTTCAGTTCGTGCAAAATTCAGGCGTCGTCGTGGCGTTGGGTGAGGAGTAAATGGCGTGCTTGACGAAAGGGACCGAAAACTTCTCACACTTCTGCAGGAAGATGCGAGTGTTGCGATGGCCGATCTCGCCGAGCGGGTGAACCTTTCCTTGTCCGCCTGTTCGCGCCGCATTCAGCGGCTGGAAGAGGCAGGCTATGTGTCAAGGCGCATCGTCGTTCTCGACCGGGAGAAGATGGGCGTGCCCACGACGGTCTTCGCGCTCATCAAGACGGCACATCACTCCGATGAGTGGATCGAGACGTTCCGGCGTGCGATCAGCGACATTCCCGAAATCGTCGAGGCGCACCGGTTGACGGGCAATTACGACTACATCGTCAAGGTTGTGCTGCCGCGAGTCGAGCAATATGACATGGTCTACAAGCAGATCGTGCGCAAGGTGGAGCTATTCGACGTTACCGCCTCGATCTCCATGGAAGTCCTGAAAAGCGGGACGGCGGTTCCGGTCCGTTACGCGGAGTAAGGTCTGCGTGCCGCCGACGTGATGTGTGGTCAATTTGAGCGAACGAGGCAGCAGCCATGCAGGAGAAACATCACGTGGTGGTCGTGGGCGGCGGCTTCGGCGGGCTGCAGCTTGTCCATGACCTCAAGGGCGCGCCGGTCCGCATCACGCTCATCGATCGGCGCAATCACCACCTCTTTCAGCCGCTGCTCTACCAGGTCGCGACCACCATTCTTGCGACCTCCGAGATCGCCTGGCCGATCCGCCATCTTTACCGCGACCGACCGGAGGTGACGACGCTGCTCGGCGAGGTGCAGGGCATCGATCGGGCGGCAAGGGCCGTGACGCTGGCGAGCGGCCGGGCAGTTCCCTACGACACGCTGGTGCTTGCGACCGGTGCGACGCATGCTTATTTCGGCCATGACGAATGGGCTCACGTGGCGCCGGGTCTGAAGACGCTCGAGGATGCGACGACCATTCGCCGGCGCGTGTTGCTCGCATTCGAGCAGGCCGAGAGCGAGGAGGACCCCGCCAGGCGCGATGCGCTGTTGACCTTCACGATCATCGGCGCGGGTCCGACGGGCGTGGAACTTGCCGGCATCATCGCCGAAATGGCGCACCGAACCTTGCCAGACGAGTTCCGCCGCATCGATACGCGTCAGGCGCGCGTGATACTTGTCGAGGCGGGAGCGCGCATTTTGCCGACTTTTGCGGAAGAGCTTTCCGCCTATGCGATGGCCGAGCTTGCCAAGCTCGGCGTGGAGGTGCGCACCGGCACGCCAGTAACGGACTGCACGGCGGACGGCGTGAGGATCGGCGACAGCTTCGTCCCGAGCTGCACCCTCGTCTGGGCGGCCGGTGTTCAGGCTTCGCCGGCCGCAAAATGGCTCGGGATCGAGGCTGATCGCGCAGGCCGTGCCATGGTCGACCAGGACCTTACCGCGCCGGGCAACCCGAGCGCATTCGTGATCGGCGACACCGCCTTGGTCAAGCAGGAGAACGGTGCGCCGGTGCCGGGCATCGCGCCCGCTGCCAAGCAGCAGGGCGCCTATGTAGCCCGCGTGATCCGCGCCCGTCTTAAGGGCCAGCCCGCGCCTGGCCCCTTCCGCTACCGCCACCAGGGAAGTCTCGCCACCATCGGCAAGCGCGCCGCGATCATCGACTTCGGCAGGATCAAGTTGAAAGGAGGGCTTGCCTGGTGGATCTGGGGCATCGCCCATATCTACTTCCTGATCGGCACCCGCAGCCGGTTCGCAGTCGCCTGGAGTTGGTTGTGGATCTATCTGAGCGGCCAGCACAGCGCGCGCCTGATTACGCAAAAGGAAACCCAGCGAAGTGAGGAATAGCCGTGGCGGTTGTAAATTGACGGTTTCCAATGCAACCTATTTGCACCATGTAGCGACAAGGTTCGATGGCCGCCTCCTCCGACAAGATCGAAATCGATGTATCCCTCGTCAGGCGGCTGATTGCGACGCAATTTCCGCAATGGGCGGACCTGCCGGTTCGGCCAGTTCGGCATGATGGTTGGGACAACAGGACCTTTCATCTGGGTGACGACTTGGCGGTTCGTCTGCCGAGCGCCGGATCCTATGCGCTCCAGGTCGAGAAGGAGCAGCGCTGGTTGCCGCGGCTGGCGCCGCATTTGCCGCTGCCGATTCCGGCGCCCGTGGCGATGGGGCGACCGGGCGAGAACTATCCCTGGCATTGGTCCGTCTATCGATGGCGCAACGGCGAGATCGCGACGCATGCTCCGATCGCCGATATGAGCGCCTTCGCGGTGTCGCTTGCCGAGTTCCTGGCCGCCCTCCAAGGCATCGACGCCGATGGCGGGCCGCTATCGGGGCAGCACAATTTCTTCCGCGGCGGTCCGCTGACCGCGTATGACCACGAAACGCGCTGGGCCCTTGCGGCACTCGAGGGCCGGATTGATACGGATATGGCGCGTTCCGTTTGGGATGCAGCGCTTGCCGCCAAGTGGATGGGAGAGCCGGTCTGGTTCCATGGCGATGTCAGTTCCGGCAATCTCCTCGTCGAAAACGGCCGCCTGGGCGCTGTCATCGATTTCGGCACGTCCGGTGTCGGCGATCCGGCCTGCGACCTGTCGATTGTCTGGACGATGTTCGACGGGGAGAGCCGCGAGGCGTTTCGGGAGACACTTCCGCTCGAAGGGGAACCTGGGCGCGCGGCCGCGGCTGGACCCTGTGGAAGGCGCTGATCGTCGCGGCCGAGATGCCGGGCACCGATCGGCTCGAGGTCGAGAAATCGCGGCGCGTGATTGCCGACGTTCTCGCCGATCACGTGCGATACGGTTGAGCTGCAGCGGTTGCAATCGGTCAGCCCGAGGCGCGGGCCGATTGACTGCACCAGCTTGCCGGCCGGCTTGCGCGCTTTCGCACGAGCCCCTCGGAAACCAGTATGTCGCCCAGCGATCTGCCGCCTCGCATCACGACGCGCGGCTTGCCGGCTTCCTCGTCGGCGAAGCTGCCCTGCGAGCCGACCAGCGTGAACTTGCCGGCGTTCAACAGTTCGCGCAGCCTTGCCTTGGCATAGGAGCCGCGGGACCGTTCGGCGTCGCATTTCGCGAGCTTCGTCTCCGGCGCATCGATATCAGCGACGAGGATCCTCTCGCCGTTGAAGAGGAAGGTGTCGCCGTCGATGACGCAATTGTCGTGGCGAATGCCGCAGAAATAAAACGTGTCGTTTCCTGCCTGGAACGAGACAGCTTTCGCCTGCGGCTGTTGCAAGGGCCGGCCGATCGGCGCCGGCGGGACCAGCGTGGGTTTCCGAGCGATGGCACCCGTGTGTTCCTTCGGCCGGGCCGCCGCGCTTGCGGTCGTCGCTTTCTTCTCGGGTTGCGAAAGCAAGGCCATCAGCTCTTGTCCGCCGGGCAGGTCTGCGAGTCGTCCCCTGTGATCATAGGCGACGACTCCTCCGACAAGAATGACGGCTGCGAGGTACCAACGCGTCATGCCGCCCTGGCTGCCCTTTCGAGCTGTGCTGCGCTTGCGTCGCCTGGAATTTCCCTTGGCCATCCGATTCGATCCTCAATTGCGCGGGCATTATCGGATCGAGGAGTTGCTGAAAGGTTGTCACGGATGACCGGCGCAAAGCGCGGGCTTTCTCCGTACTTCGTTCATGAGCAGGGGCGGGTTCCGTCGGAACCCGCCCTTTGCCGATCGTTGGTCTCTATACCTGCAATGTCACGCCGTACCGTAGGCGCGGCTCGCAGGGCCTGGATGCCATCGTCCCGCAGTAGAGCGCGATACGCTTCTTAGCGAGTGTCGTCGCTTTTGCCGGAATTGCCGGGGGTCCCGTCGCCACCACCGTTCCCATTTCCATTATTGCCGCCGCCGCCGCTGGAGCCGCCGCCGCCACCGCTGCCACCGGAGCCGCCACTGCCGCCACTGGAGCCACCGCCGCCGCTGGAGCCGCCGCCGCCGGAGCCGCCACTGCC
>NZ_AUTC01000171.1 GCF_001461695.1 Sinorhizobium fredii USDA 205
CCCCGGCTTCGCTCACAGACCGGTCGTCCGCCACGGTCGCATCGACGACGATCGCCGCCGCGTCGTTGCCGCCGGTGATGTTGACGACGATCGCATGGCTGGCGGTGCCGTCCAGCGATGTCACCGTCAGCGTGTCGCTGACCGGCTGTCCCTGCTTGAGGGCCTGGGTCGCGGCCCGATCATTGTCGAGCGTGTAAGTCCAGGTGCCGGTTGCCGGATCGAAGCTGAAGCTGCCATAGACGCCGTCGAGCGCGGCCGGTGCGGCAAAGACCGCCTCGCCGGCATCGACATCCGAGACGCTGAGCGTGCCGGAGGCATCCGGGTCACCGTTGCCAGCCACCCCGGCTTCGCTCACAGACCGGTCGTCCGCCACGGTCGCATCGACGACGATCGCCGCCGCGTCGTTGCCGCCGGTGATGTTGACGACGATCGCATGGCTGGCGGTGCCGTCCAGCGATGTCACCGTCAGCGTGTCGCTGACCGGCTGTCCCTGCTTGAGAGACTGGGTCGCCGCCCGATCATTGTCGAGCGTGTAAGTCCAGGTGCCGGTTGCCGGATCGAACGTGAAGCTGCCATAGACGCCATCGAGCGAGGCCGGTGCTTGGAACATCGCCTCGCCGGCATCGACATCCGAGACGCTGAGCGTGCCGGAGGCATCCGGGTCGCCGCGGCCCGTGGCGCCGGCCTCGACCACGACCCGATCACCGGTCGCCGCCGTATCGACGCCGATTGCCGCAGCATCGTTGGCACCAGTCAGCGTGAGCGACACATTCGCCTCGCTTAACGTACCATTGCCGAGTCGTATCGCGTAGACGAAGCTGTCCTTGATGGTTTCGCCGGCCGAGAGGGTATTGATATCGACGCCGGCTCCGGGAATTCCACTTCCGTCGCTCAGACGATATTCGATTTTCCCGTTGTTGATTCTGACCCAGTTGCCGAGCAGCGTCTTTTCCCAGGCCGACGCGCCGGTCGATCCGACGTCTTTCGCGAGAAGCTCATAATCCGCGGTGATCGGATTGCCGTCGCCGTCCTCTACCGAGAAAAGCGACTTGGCCTTTCCACCGAGATCATTCGCCATCACGTCGAGAATGATGGTGTTGTTGACCGGGTTGTAGTTCTGCAGGTTGAAGATCTGGTCTTCTGACCAGAGGTAGGTATCGTCTTGTGCCTGTGGAGTATTGGTGAACGAAGTCGCACTGCCGCCGCTGCTCTGCGTAGCCATTAAAGTACCTCTTAATCAAAAATAATTATATAAATAATGATTATAGTAAAATTCAGAGCTAGACTTTTTCTCGATACCGCTATTCGAGGATAAAGTTCCGTATTCCCTTGCAAGAGACGGCTCAACTTGTCTCTTTGCGAATTGTTACCACATCGGCTGTGAAAGGGAAGACGATTTTCATAGATCGCTTGATTTATCGCAGCGGAAAACCGCTGTGGCAACGGCGCCCCGCTCTAATACGCTTTCACCGCTGCAACATAGTCCGCAAAAGCCTTGACGAAGCCGCGCAACCTCTCCCGGGTCTGTTCGTCAGTCAGTTGTCCCTGGCCGTCGAAGAGTGTCGCGGCCTTCGGCACCATCAGCCGCTTGCCCGACCAGAGTTCGGCGCCGAGCGTTCGCATCACGGAAAGCCAGGCGTTCTGGCTGAGAATGGTGCCGAAATTGCCCGGCGAGGCACCGGCGAGCGCGAACGGCCGACCACCGAATACTTTGCGGATATCGGCGGCCGGGCGGCTCAGCCAGTCGATGGCATTCTTGAAAACGCCGGGAACGGAATTGTTGTATTCCGGCGTGAAGAGAATGACGCCATCCGCCGCGATGATCTTCTGTTTCAGCGCTTCCACCGGAGCCGGCACGCCGCTTTCGGCCTCCACGTCCCCGTCATAGAGCGGGATGCCGTGCAGGGTCGCGGTGTCGAACTCGACCCCCTCGGGCGCGACCGCTGTCGCCGCGTTGAGCAGGCCGGTGTTGAAGGAAGCCCTGCGCAGGCTCCCCGATATGCCGAGAAGCTTCGTCATGGGTACGCCCATCCTTTTGTTCGCGCGGACACGGAAAATCCCGCCGTGGCAAAAGAACTAGGAGGATGGAGACAAAAGGAAAGCCGGAGATCGCCCCGGCTTTCCATTCTCGGTTGGCGACCACGGCAAGCGGATCACCGCCCTATTCGAGCGGCTTCAGCCGTGCTTCGATCTGCGCCCGCTTCGGTTCCAGGAAGGGCGGCAGCGACAGGCTTTCCCCGAGCGATTCCAACGGCTCGTCGACGGCGAAGCCGGGTCCATCCGTGGCGATCTCGAACAGGATGCCATTCGGCTCGCGGAAATAGAGCGAACGGAAATAGTAGCGCTCCACCTCGCCGCTCGACGGCAGATGAAAGCCCTTCAGCCTTTCTGTCCACTGGTGCAGATGCTCGACATCCGGCGCCCGGAACGCGACGTGGTGGACGGCGCCCGCTCCCTGACGGGCGATCGGCAGCCCCGGCTGGACCGCGACATGCAGTTCGGCCACCGCGCCGCCCTCACCCATGGAGAAAACGTGGACCTTGCCGTTCCCGTCCGGCGAAGGGTAATGACGCACTTCGCGCATATTCATGACATGGGTGAGCACCAGCGCGGTATTGTCGATGTCCGGCACGCTGATGGTGATCGGTCCGAGGCCCCTGATCTGGTGCTCTGCCGGGACCGGGCTCCTTTCCCATGGGTTCGAAGGTGCACGTCCACCATCGTCCACCAATCGAAACCGCTGGCCCTCGCCGTCCTCGAAATCGAGAGAACTCCGGCCGTCGATCTCGCTGACCTCGCCCGATGCCACATTCAGCTCGTCAAAGCGCCGCTTCCACCATTGCACGCTCTCAGCACTGCCGACGCGAAGTCCGGTGCGCGAGATGCTGTGCGTTCCGCGCCCCTCCGGTCCGACCGGCCAGTCGAAGAAGGTCAGGTCCGTGCCGGGCGTCGCCTTCCCGTCGGCGTAGAAAAGATGATAGGCGGTGGTGTCGTCCTGGTTGACGGTCTTCTTGACGAGCCGCAGCCCCAAAGTCTTGGTGTAGAAGCGCAGGTTCTCCGACGCATTTGCGGTAATCGCCGTCAGATGATGGATGCCGGTCAGTTGCAAGCTCATGATTGCCTCCTAGGCTTTCGGTTGAGCTGAATATCGGATTCCGGCCTGGCGTTCCACAAGTGGAGACGGCGCGAACGGATTGTTCCCCGACAGCGAACGATCGAAGTCAGACTCGTCTGATATCCTTCAGGTACGTATTCTCCGCACGCGAAATAGCAAAGGTCGCAGGATCGATATCAGCGAAAATCAACGTTTCGTCGGCGGAGTTGGCCTTCGCCATCACCTGCCCATCAGGAGACGCAATGCACGACAGACCGGCGAAGGAGAACATCGCGTCCGAGCCGCAATGATTGACATAGGCGACGAACACCTGGTTTTCGAAAGCACGGGTCTGGATCATGTGATCGGTGATGAATGTGCCCGACCAGCCGGCCGGCAGCGCCGTCGGCACGAGCACGGCATCGGCGCCGGCCGATGCGAGCCGGCGGACATTCTCCGGGAATTCGACGTCGTAGCAGATCAGCATGCCGCAGGCGACGCCGCGGTGCTCGAAGAGCCGCGTCGAAGGCTCCGCGGGCATGAAGAGCGACCGCTCGTAGTCGCCATAGAGGTGCGATTTCCGATAGACCGTCGGCTCGACATCGCCATCCACATGGACGGCGCTGTTGTAGACGGCCGCACCCTCGCGCTCGGCAAAGCCCGCGATGATGGCAATGCCTGAGTCGCGCGACATTCGCTGCAAGGCTTCAACAATCGGCCCGTTGGACGGCTCCGCCAGCGCCGGGATGTCGTCACCCGCTCCGTAACCGGTAATCCCGAGTTCGGGCGTCACCAGCAATGTCGCCCCCGCGGCCGCAGCCTCCGCAGCCGCGCCTTCGACACGAGCGAGATTGGCGGCGATATCGCCGCCAACGCTTCTCATCTGCAGGGCCGCAAGCTTCATCATTTTTGATCGGATGCCATGGCGCCGAGCAGCTTCGGCAGGTCGCCGAAGCGGGCGACGAGACCGAAGATGACCGCCGCCGTCGAAACGAAGAGAACCGTCACCGAGGCCATGGTCGGCGTGTAGCCGTAGCGGAGCGCATTGAAGATCTTGATCGGCAGCGTCTCCATCGTGAAGCCGACGGTCATGTAGGCGACAATATATTCGTTGAGCGACAGCACGAAGGCAAAGGCGTAGCCCGAGACAATGTAAGGCAGGATCAGCGGCAGCACGACGGTGCGGAAGATGGTGCGGTCGTCGGCGCCCATCGTTGCCGCGGCCTCGACCAGCGATCGATCGATCGAGGTGAAGCCCAGCGACAGCGTCACCAGCGGCAGGGTCACGAAGAAGATCGCGTGACTGACCACCGCCGTCCAGGGCTGGCCGTAAAAGCCGGCGGTCGCCCAGAAGGTCAGGAGACCAAGCGCCGTGATGACCGGCGGCAGCGTGAACGGTGCGACGCCCAGCAGCTGGAAGATATTCGCCCAGGGCGCCACCCGCCGCCAGAGGAACCAGGCCAGCGGCAGCGCAATCGCCACGGCCAGCGCCGCCGAGAGCACCGCAAGCGTCAACGAGGCAAGGAGCGCGTTTCGCCACTCGGGGTTCACAAAGATCTCCCCATACCAGGAGGTCGAAAAGCCCTGCGGCGGAAAGGCGAGCGTCTGCTTCTGATTGACCGAGACGCCGGCGACGACGATCAGCGGCAGCGCCAGGAAAAGGCCGATCAGGAAGAAGTAGAATTTCCGGAAAACGGAGGTCATGCGGCTTCTCCCTTGCGTCCGGCGATCACGGTGAGCGCCACCAGTCCGAGCGTTACGAGCACCAGGAACACGGCCATTGCCGCGGCAAAGGGCATGTTGGACTGGTAGATCGCCTGATCGGTGATCAGCACCGAGAGCGTCCAGTGCTGCGGCCGGCCGAGAAGCTGCGGCAGCAGGTAGGAGCCGAGCGCGAAGATGAATACCATGATCAGCGTCGCGACGATGGTGTTCCTGAGCGCCGGCACAACGACGGTGAAGAAGGCCTTGAGTGGCGAGGCGCCCAGCGTGCGGGCGGCCTCCGTGAGCGTCGGGTCGAGCCGGACGAGCGCCGGGAACAGGACCAGCACCGTATAGGGAAAGGCCTGGTAGACCATGCCGGTCAGGACCGCCGCGAAACTCGGCGTCAGCGCCTTCGCCTCGCTCATCAGGCCGAGCGCGACGAGGATATTGGTGATGCCGGCGGTGCGCGAGAACAACGTCGACCAGGCAAAGCCGATGATGACCTCGGAGAGCGACAGGATCGAGAGCAGCGCGACCAGCCAGACGATCTGCACGCGGCGCGCCATGCGCGTCAGCAGGTAGGTGAACGGCAGCGCCAGCAACACGCAGCAGATGGCGACGGCGATCGCCATCATCATCGAGAAGCCGAGCACGCCGCCGAAGAATGCCGAAAGGAAGCGCGCATAGTTGTCGAAGACGAAGGCCGGCGTATAGAAGCCGCCCTGCTGGCGCTGGAAAAAGCTGACGGCGATCATCGTGCCGAAGGGCACGACGAAGAAAATCGTCAGCATCGCCGCCGGGAAGAGGAGCGGCGAGTAGTCGGCGAAGGTCTGGGGCGGTTCGCGTCTCATTTGCGCAGCACCACGCAGACATCCGGGGTGAGCGCCAAGCCGACCTGTTGGCCGACGGAAACCTCCGGTCGCTCCCGTGGCGTCGAGACCGCGACGATCTGGCGGTCTGCAACCTCGACGAAGGTCTCGATGGTGCCGCCCAGGTCGCGCACGAAAGTGACGGTACCGGTCAGCGCGCCGGCGCCCGGCGCGGTCAGGTGCACGTCTTCCGGCCGGATCGAAATCGTCGCCTTGGCCGCCCCGGACGGCAATTGCAGGCCCGGCACCGGCTGCCCGAGCACGGTTACGTGGCCGCGGGTGTCCGATTCCGCTTCGATCAGGTTCGTCTGGCCGATGAAGTCGGCAACGAAGCTGTCGGCCGGCCGGCGGTAGATTTCGATCGGCGAGGCCGCCTGGCGGATTTCACCGCCGCTCATGACGACCACCGTGTCGGCCATGGTCATGGCCTCGCGCTGGTCATGGGTGACGACGATCGTCGTGATGCCGAGCTTCTGCTGCAATTGCCGAAGCTCCACCTGCATGGCCTCACGTAGCTTCGCGTCGAGCGCCGAAAGCGGCTCGTCGAGCAGGAAGAGCTTCGGCGAGATCGCCAGCGCCCGGGCGATCGCGACGCGCTGGCGCTGGCCACCCGAGAGCTTGGAGACCGGCCGGTCCGCATAGCCGGAAAGATGGATCATCGACAGCAGTTCCTCGACCCGCTTCTTCTGGTCCTCCTTCGGCGCGCCGCGAATGCGCAGGGAATAGGCGATGTTTTCGCCGACCGTCAGATGCGGAAAGAGCGCCAGCGACTGGAACACCATGCCGAGATTGCGCTTGTGCGTCGGCACGCGGGTAATGTCCTCTCCGTCGAGCCGGATGGCCCCGGAAGTCGGCAGGTCGAGCCCGGCGATCATCCGCAGGAGGGTCGTCTTGCCGCAGCCCGAAGGACCGAGCATGCAGACGAAGGTGCCATGCGGCACCGTTAGCTCGACGTCGTTGACGGCCTTGAAGGCCCCGAATTCCTTGACGACGTTCTGAAGGGCAAGTCCCGACATGTGTTCCCCGCTTTGGCGCTTCATGCGCAGATGCTGCGATGCCAGCGCTTATCGAGGCGCGACGGTGGCGGCAGCATTCGAGTTTGGACATAGGTTATCCCTAAACCGCCCGCGGTTTAAGGGATTATGCACTGAGCCATGCAGCCGTTCAGAGTGCTACAGCGACCTTGATACACTTGAAGGCGCACGGCGCTGCAGTCCGCCCCGTTGACCGGGGCGGACTGCACGCGACCGTCAACCGACGATAAGCTCCGTCCACTTCTGGTTCAACCAATCCGACTTCGACTGGTAGAGGTCGTAACGTGGAACGATCGGCTCGATATCGGACGACACTGCGGCGAACTCCTTGTCCGTCAGATCGGTCGACTCGCGCTTGACCGTCGGGGCGGTGCCGACCTTGCGCGACAGCGTAGCCTGGATAGCAGGCTGGCACATATATTCGATGAAGATGTGCGCCTCCTCCGCCTTCTGCGAGGCGCGCGACAGCGCCCAGCAACCGGAATCCTGGATACCGCCTTCCTTCGGGAAGGTGGAGCGAACCGGATGACCATCTGCCGCGGCAAGCCCCGTGACGTCGTGGTAATACTGGCCCATCGGGATTTCGCCCGACTTCAGCGCCTGCTCGAACTGCGCCTCGTCGCGGTACCAGAGGCGGACATTCGGCTTCACTTCGGCGAGCTTCTCGAACGCCTTCAGAATACCTTCCTCGGTGTCGAGCGCATTGGTGCCACCCATGTGAGTCTTGGCGGTCACCTCGAGCAGGAAGGAGTTGGAAACCAGCGCCAGCAGGCCGAGCTTGTCGGCGTTCGCGGGATCCCAGAGGGCCGTCCAGGAGGTCGGCGCTTCCTTGTAGACATTGGTGTTGGTGACGAGCGTGATGTACCAGGAGACCGCCCCGACGCCGGCAACGCGGCCGTCCGGATATTTGTTGACGAAGCGGTCGAGGAGGTTCGATGCGTCCTTGATCTTCGCCATGTCGATCGGCGTCCAGAGCTCGGTCGCCTGACCTTTGAGCATCGCGACCTGCGACATCATCGAAACGTCAGCCGGTGCCTGTCCGGCGCGGGCGGCCTGCTCGAGCTGAACGAGCCAGGCCTCACCGGTCGGTTCGGCGATCGACTCGACCGCAATACCCGTCGCCTTGGTGAACTCCGGGAAGATGTTCTTGTCGAAGGAGTCCTTGAAGTAGCCGCCATAGACGCCGACCTTCAGCGACTTGTCCTGGGCTCTCAGCACCGCGGGCATCGCCAGCATCGATGCACCGGCAAGCCCCGCCCCCAGCAGCGTGCGGCGCTTGATGGAATTGATGTTCATCGCATGTCTCCTTTGTTTGGCGGCTACCGCCGCGTTCCCTGTTGTTGTTGATTCCCTGCATCTTTTTCGGTCTCAATGGGCTGGCGCTCGTCGCTCGAGCAGCCGCGCATATTGCGTCAAAGGGTAGCAAAGCACGAAGAAAATCACCGCGACCAGCCCATAGACGGTGAACGGTTCGAAAGTAGCATTATTGATCGCATTGGCTGTCCTGAGAAGCTCCTCGAACCCGATGATCGAGGTCAGCGCCGTGCTCTTGATGAGCTGCACCAGGAACCCGACCACCGGCGGACGCGTGATCGCAAAGGCCTGCGGCAGGATGACGAGACGCAATTCCTGGAGATAGTGCAGGCCAAGGCTGGCACCGGCGTCCCACTGGCCGCGCGGCAGCGCCTCGACGCCCCCGCGCCAGATTTCCGCCAGGTAAGCGCTGGCGTAGAAAGTCAGTCCAAAGGCTGCCGCCGTCCAGGGCTCGATGCGGAAGCCAAGCATCGGCAGACCGAAGAACATCAGGAAGAGCTGCATCAGCAGCGGCGTGCCCTGGAAAAGCGCGATGTAGCCGGCACCGAAGCGGCGCAACCACGGCCGTTTCGAAATGCGCGCGAAGAGGATCAGCAGGCCGACCGCCGCGCCGCCGGCGAAGGCGACGATCGAGAGCAGGATTGTCCAGCGCGTTGCGAAAAGCAGATTGCGCAGAATGTCCCAAAAGGTGAATTCGATCACGACACACCCGCCCCTAACACGCGCCGGCCACCGGCGACAAGGAACCGCCTGATCGCCATCGACAGGCCAAGATAGATCATGGTGACGACAAGATAGGTCTCGAAGGACCGGAACGTCCGTGCCTGCAGCAGGTCTGCCTCGTGGGCGAGCTCGCGCACCGCGATCTGCGAAACGACCGCCGATTCCAGCATCATGATGACGACTTGGCTGGTCAGTGCCGGGAAGATTACCTTGAGCGCCTGCGGCAGAATGATCTTGATGAAAACCTGGCGCTGTCTCAGGCCCAGCGCGAGAGCTGCCTCGCTCTGCCCTCTTGGCACTGCATCGAGGCCCGCGCCGACGATCTCGGTCGTGTAGGCGGCCATGTTGAGGGTCATTGCGAGGATCGCCGCGACGATCGGGTCGAGACGGATGCCGATGCTCGGCAGGCCGAAAAAGATGAAGAAAAGCTGCACCAGGAAAGGCGTATTGCGGATCACTTCGACATAGATCGCCACCGCCTTGCTCAGCAGGTCATAGCGGCTGCGACGTGCGGCCGCCAAAAGAATGCTGATCAGAATGCCGAGCACCGTCGTGCAGGCGATCAGCAGCAAAGTCATGGCCGCACCGTGAGCGATCGCGCCCGCGGCGTCGTGAAGCCATCTAAAGTCGAGGCTGTAGCCCATCGTCGCAACCCTTCAAGGACAGCCTGCGGAAAAGGCTTCCGCAGGCTGCACATGCCTTAAGCCGCTTAGTCCTTGAGGTTGTCCGGGTTGAGCGGCGTCTTCAACCATGTTTGCGAGCTTTCGTTCAGCTTGCCGTCCGCAAGCATCTTGGCGACCGTCTCGTTGACCGATTGCTTCAGGCGTTCCTCGTTCTTGTTGAGCCCGATATGCGAGGGTGAGGTGAGCAGCTGGAACTTTTGTTCCGGCTTCAGCGCCTCCTGGCGTGCCAGCACCTGCGCGCCGACGTCATTGCCGACCACCATCAGCTGCGTCTGGCCGGAAATGAAGGCCTGGATCACGGCGTTGTAGTTGTCGAAGCGCTTGATGTCTGCCGAGGCCGGCGCGGCTTCGGTCAGCGACGTGTCCTCGAGCGTGCCGCGATTGACGGCGATCGTCTTGTCAGCGAGATCGTCCTTGCCGGTGACCTTGAGCTCAGCCGGACCGATAACGGCGATGTAGTAAGGCGCGTAGGCTGCCGCGAAATCGATAACTTCCGCGCGTTCCTTCGAATAGCCGACACTCATCAGGATATCGACGCGCTTGTCGTTGAGATAGGGGATGCGATTCTGGCCGGTGACGCTGACCAGGTTGAGCTTCACGCCGAGCGCATCGGCAATCTGCTGCGCCACGTCGACGTCATAGCCTTTGATGCTCATGTCGGCACTGGCTGACGAGAAGGGCGGGAAATCCGAGAATATCCCGACATTGATCTGGCCGGCGGCCTTGATGTCGTCGACCGCGTCGGCGCGAGCCATTCCTGTCGCCGCGCCAATCATCAACGCAGCGGTGAACATTGCTTTCAGCTTCGCCTGGATTGTCATTGTTGTTCCCCTGTTTTTGAATCTTGTCTGTTGTCAGGATTGGCCGATGGCCGCCTCCAGCCGGCGGCCGGTCGATCTTGGAGCTGTCATTTGCCGGTGATTGCCGGGCTGAAGACCATCAGGCTCAGGATTTCGAAGAGCACCTGCGCGCCGGCATGGGCGGTGTTGGTCGTCGCATCATATTGCGGGGCGACCTCCACCACGTCGCCGCCAACGAGGTTGACGCCCTTGAGGCCGCGAATGAGTTCCAGCACCTCGCGGGTCGTCAGGCCGCCGACCTCGGGCGTCCCGGTGCCGGGCGCGAAACTCGGATCGAGACTGTCTATGTCGAAGGAGAGGTAGGTCGGGCCGTCGCCGACGATCTTCTTCGCCTTTTCGATGATGGCGGGAATGCCGAGGCCGGTAACCTCCTCCGCATGGATCACAGTCATGCCGGACTCGTAGGAGAATTCCCAAAGATACTCGGCCGAACCGCGAATGCCGATCTGGATGACCCGGGTCGGGTCGAGCACGCCGTCGAGCACGGCATTGCGGAATGGGCCGCCGTGATGGAACTTGGTGAGATCGTAGGCGCCGCCGGTGTCGCAGTGGGCATCGATATGGATCATGCCGACCGGCCGCTTCTTGCCGACCGCCTTGAGGATCGGATGGGTCATAGAGTGGTCGCCGCCGACCGAGAGGGGCACGACGCCGGCGTCGACGATCTGGTTGAGACGCTTCTCGATGTCGTCATGGCTGAGTTCCAGCCGGTAGCGACTGCGGAAGGGAACGTCGCCAATGTCGGCAACCCTAAGATCGTGCACCGGCGCGCAGCCGAGCACGTGGTTGTAGGGTCCGATCCGCTCGATGGCGCGCAGCGCCCGCGGCCCGAAGCGGGAACCCGGACGGTTGGTGACGCCGAGGTCCATCGGTATGCCGACGATCGCCACCTGCAGATTGCCGAAGTCCGGATTGTCGGCATCGACCGGCATGTAGGGCGCGGTCAGGAATGTGGGGATGCCGGAATAGGGCGCCAGCCGCGTGCCGCTCTTCGTGAAGATCTTGTCCGCCACCTTGCGGAAGGTCGGATCGAAGAGTTCGCCGCCGTGGCTTTCGCCATATTTCGCCTTCAATTCGCTGAGCTTCTTGTCGTCCCAGGCCATTGGCCGAGCCTCCCTGTCTGTCGCCGGGGATAAGCGTCGCGAAGCCATCGCAACTGGCGGTTTCGCCGATCCGATCCGACGCAATCATGTTCCCCAGGCATTTTGCCCTTGTTGAACCTATTAGGTGACAAATCCTCTGGAAAATCAATTGACATTGTTATAGCGTTTCGTGTGAGAAAATCTCACAGCATCGAAGTCTTCCGGAGCCCCGCTTGTCGAGCCGCCTGCCCCCGTTGAATCCGCTGCGCGCCTTTGAGGCGACGGCCCGGCGCGGTTCGGTTTCCGCCGCGGCCCGCGAGCTCAACGTCACCCATGGCGCCATCAGCCATCAGATCCGCGCGCTCGAACTTTCCTTCAACGTGCCGCTCTTCGAGCGGGGCGGCAAGCGGTTGAGGTTGACACCCCAGGGCGCGTTGCTGCTGCCGGCCGTCATGCACGCCTTTGCCGAGATCGCCGCCGCCACGGCGGCGATGACCCGGCCCGCCACGAGCGGCGAGCTCCGCATCACCTGCGTGCCGGCGCTGCTCTCCTTCTGGATGATCCCGCGCCTGCATCGGTTCACCGAGCAGTTTCCCGACGTGCAGCTGACGCTGGTCGCCTCCAACGACGAGGCGCATCTCCACTCCCCCGACGTCGATGTCTGCCTCCTCTACGGCGATGGCAATTGGGGAGACTGCTGGGTCAGGCTCTGGAGCCGGCTGGAGCTGTTTCCCGTGGTCAGCCCGACGCTCCTCAACATGCGGCCGCTGCGCTCGGTCCGGGATCTGCGCGACCATGTGATGCTGCATGGCGACGACGGCCGCGAGTGGAACACCTGGCTCGCCGCCGCCGACGCGACCGACCTTCAGCGCGGCCGCCAGCACTTCATGAGCGACGCGCGGCTCTCGACCGAGGGCGCCCTTCACAACCAGGGCGTGGCGCTCGGCGATACGATCACCGCCGGCAGCTTGATCGCCCGCGGCGAGTTGATCGCGCCCTTCGACCTGACGGTCCCCGCCAACGACGCCTTTTTCGTCGCCTGCCGCAACGAGGTGCGCGCCGCACCGATCGTCCGCGTCTTCATCGACTGGCTGTTTGCGGCACTCGAGAGCGATCCGATGCCGGAGCTCCAGACCTCCGCCCGCACGATCATCCGCTCCCGCATGTCGAGACCGGAAGGTCCCGAACAAAAATCGACAGCGAATGGCTTCCAGCCCGTTTCTTCCCCGAAGAACCGGCGCCTCGAAGGCCCGCAAAAACGCAAGATCAAGTCATAATGCAGGCGCACCGCGCCTTTCTTCAACAACAGGAATGCTCGATGCCCCACTTCAATCGCCTCGTCGAAAAACTCTCGCCGCCGCCGGTCCCTTCGGTGCTCGCCTGGGCGAGGGCCTATGATGGAGCAAAGGCTCCGCTGATCGATCTGTCGCAAGCTGTACCCGGCTATCCCGCCCATCCGGATATGCTCCGATGGCTCGGCGAGGCGGCAGCGTCGCCTGCCTATACCGGCTACGGCGCGATCGAGGGCGAGCCCGAACTGCGCAGCGCCTATGCCGACCAGGTGGCAACGCTCTACGGCGCCCCGATTGCCGCCGAGAACATTCACATCACGTCCGGCTGCAACCAGGCCTTCATCTGCGCCGCCATGGCGATCGCCGGCGCAGGCGATACGGTGCTGATGACCAACCCCTATTATTTCAATCAGGAAACGACGCTGGCGATGCTCGGCATCAATGTCGAACTCGCACCCTGCGATGCCGGCGCAGGCTTCCTGCCCGAGGTCGATACCATCGCCTCGGCGCTTCGGCCGGGCGTCCGCGCCCTTGCCCTCGTCTCTCCGAACAATCCGACCGGCGCCGTCTATCCGGCGGACCTGCTCCAGCGCATCTATGAAGTCTGCCGGGCGAACCGTACCTGGCTCATCCTCGATGAGACCTACCGCGACTTCCTGCCCGACGCCACAGTCGCGCCGCATCGCCTGCTCCAGACCAAGGGATGGCAGGAAGGTTTCATCGGCCTCTACAGCTTCTCGAAGTCGTTCTGCATCCCCGGCCACCGCCTCGGCGCGATCACCGCCGGACCGGCGGTCGTCGAGCAGGTGACCAAGATCATGGACAACCTGCAGATCTGCGCGCCGCGCTCGGCTCAAGCCGCTGTCGCCAAGGCCATCCCGGCGCTTGCCGATTGGCGGCTCGCCAATCGCGCCGAGATCACCGCCCGTGCCAACGCGCTGAAGGAGGTCATGGGCCGCCTGCCGCAATGGAAACTGCAGGCCATCGGCGCCTATTTCGCCTATGTCCGTCACCCCTTCCGCGACATCGATTCGCAATTCGTCGCCGAGAAGCTGGCAAAGCTCGCCGGCGTCGTCTGTCTGCCGGGCGATTATTTCGGAGCGGGGCAGGAAAGCTATCTGCGTTTTGCCTTCGCCAATGCCGATGTACCGACGATCCAGAAATTGGAGGAGCGGCTGGCGGGATTTGAGTTGCCGGGCATTTAATGCATGTCGCCCAAAAGTGTGCAGCGGTTTTGGGACGACGACATGCATAGAAACAAGACCCAAAGCGCGACGCGCTTTAGGTTCAGCCGCGGCGGGCGATCAGGATGCCGATGAGCACGATCGCGCCGCCAATTGCCTGCATGATACCCACGGGCTCGCTCAGCAGGACCCAGGCGAGCACCGCGGCCAGCACCGGCTGTATGAGCAGCGTCAGCGATGAAAAGGCCGGTGCCAAATAGGCGAGCGCATAGGTGATCGCCACCTGACCCCCGGCGTGGCAGACGAAGGCAAGACCAAAAAGCATCGCCCAGCCGAAACCGGTGGGCGGCAGCAGTGACGGTTCGGCGAGCAACGCCATCGGCAGGATGCAGAGGGCAGCCGAAGCGGTGCTCCAGTTGGCGATGCGGTTGGTGCTGAAGCGGCTGCGCAATTTCCCGATGGCGAGGATGTAGCCGGCGTAAAACATTGCCGCGACAACTGCGATGCCGTCACCCAGAAGGTCGCCGTCGCCAAGCGCGCCCGGGCCGCCTTTCAGCACTATGACGCCGACGATAGCCACGACGAGGCCGGCCATGAAATTGCGGCTCACCGGCGAGCGGAACAGCGCCCAACTGGCAAGCGTCACGAAAACCGGGGCGAGATTGGCGAGTAAGGTCGCGTTCGCCACCGAAGTCATGGTGAGGGAGAGGTGCCACGCCCCGAGGTCGAGTGCGAGGAAGACGCCCGGCAGGATGAGCAGAGCATAGTCGGAGAAGCGCTCCGGGCGCCGGTCGGCGCTCGCGTCCTTGCCAAGCCACGACCAGGCGACAAGCGGGATCAGCGCCAGCGCGACACGCCAGAAGGCCGTTGCCATCGGCCCCACTTCCGAAAGCCTGACGAAAATCGGCGATCCGGCGATTGCGACACCGCCGGCGAGCAGCGCGGTCATGGCCAGGGAATTTTGGGAGGAACTGACGGGCTGATTCACAGTGATATCCGAAGACTGGGGAGACGCCTCGAAGGCGCCCCTGCCAGCTATCAGAACCGCGAGCCGCGCAACAGCCTGAATTCGCCGGAAAGGCGATTCTCACTGGCGGCCGCACGAAAGTTGCAGCCACCAGTTCCAGATTGCCGCTCAGGCCGCGTCCGGCAGATGAACCGTCTTCACCTCGAGGAAATCCTCGAGGCCGAAGGTACCACCTTCGCGGCCATTGCCCGACTGCTTGTAGCCGCCGAACGGGCTTCCATAGCGATGCGGCCCGCCATTGATGTGCACCATGCCGGCACGCAGCCGGGCGGCGACCCGTTCGGCTCGCTCGGGATTGCCCGTCTGCACATAGGCCGCAAGCCCATAACTCGTATCGTTGGCGATGGCGATCGCCTCCTCCTCCGTGTCGAAGGGAATGATTGCAAGCACCGGCCCGAACACCTCCTCGCGCGCAATGCGCATCGAGTTGTCGACATCCGCGAAGATCGTCGGCTTGACGAAGTATCCGGTCTCGAAGCCTTCCGGCTTGCCGGGACCGCCGACGAGGAGGCGCGCACCTTCGCCGACACCCGCCTCGATCAGCGCCTGCACGCGTTCGAACTGGATGTGGCTGACCAGCGGCCCGATATGCGCGCCTTCCCTGGTCGGGTCGCCGACCGTCGCCTCCCGGCCGGCCCGCCTTGCGATCGCTACAACGTCCTCGTAGGCGCTGCGCTCGACCAGCATCCGTGTCGGCGCGTCGCAGGACTGGCCGGAATTGTTGAAGCATTCGAGGACGCTGGCGGTCACCCGCTCCTCGAGATCGGCATCGGCGAAGACGATGTTCGGCGACTTGCCGCCGAGCTCCAGCGTGACGCGCTTCACCGTATCGGCGGCATCCTTACTGACGGCGATGCCGGCCCGCGTCGAACCGGTGAAGGACATCATGTCGATGTCCTTGTGCTTCGAAAGTGCGGCGCCGGCATGAAGGCCGTCGCCATTGACGAGGTTGAAGACGCCGCGCGGGAAACCCGCCTCGTCGATCATTTCCGCATAGAGCATGGCATTGAGCGGCGTGAACTCGCTCGGCTTCAAAACGCAGGTGCAGCCGGTCGCCAGCGCCGGCACCACCTTCAGGGCAATCTGGTTGACCGGCCAGTTCCATGGCGTGATCAAGCCGCACACTCCGATCGGCTCGCGCATCAGCGTGTCGCCGTTCGAAAGTTTTTCGCGCAATTTCAGGCGCTTCAGCGCGTCGATGTAACCCTGAAGATGGCCAACGCCGACATCAGACTGCTGCTCGCGGCTCATGGTTTTCGGCGCGCCGAGCTCCGCGGTGATCGTATCGGCCATCTCGTCGTAGCGGCGCTTGTAGATCGCCAGAAGCTTTTCGAGAAGCGTCAGCCGTTCCTCCAGGCTGGTCCGGCTATAGGCCTCGAAGGCCTTCTTCGCGGCCGCGACGGCTCGGTCGATATCGACCGCCGTGCCGAGGGAGATGACGGCGATCGGCTTTTCGGTTGCAGGATTGAGCACGTAAAGGTCGTTCTGTGCTGCTGGTTCGACCCATTCGCCGTTGATGTAGAACTTGCGCTTGTCGAGCATGCGTTCCCTCCTTCCCGTCAATGTCTCTTGTTTTCCGCAGACCGGGCATCGGATCGTCGCCCAGCGCGGTCAATGCGCGATGAGCCCAAAACGACTTCCGATACTTTCGCGGCGACGTTCACCGTACACGAGTCTTTCCGGAGTCATTCGCGGCTTCGATTTGAGAAACCAAGGCACGCTACGACGCAAGCAATGCCCCTCGCAAGGACTACGATGTCGCGGCCGCGGGCTTGCCCCGAACGGTGAGGTGGGGATGACGGTGGCGGCGTCGAGTCACCGCCGCTTATAGGAGACTTCCGGAAAAGTGCGGGCGTTAAAGCCGTCAGATGGCGCCGATGACGAGGGCCGAGATGAAGGTGAAGGCCGCCACGATGGCGATCGAGTGGGGAATGAGGTTGACCGGCAGGCGCCTGGTCGGCTGCGCCAGATGGAGCGCGTAGCGGGAGTGGGTCATCGCCTTTGTCGCGTTCATTATTTCTCTCCGCTGTTGGCGTTGGCCTATACTCCTGTTCTCCTATATTCTCGATTAAGTTTGTAGATATTATTTTCTGCGGATCGCCCAAGGTGTGAAAAATCCATTTCCGCCTTGTGCTATCAATGCCGCTCGCGGTCGCGTTCCTGCAGATGACGCGACCAGGTCTCGCTGAACCACGGGTTCAGCAGCGACACGTCGGCGGTGCGGTGCGAGCGGCTGAGCCGGCTGTCGACCTCGACCGACGTCCAGACGGTGAACAGGGTCAGTTGATGCTTTCCGAAGGTCTGGATCAACGGGATGTCTGCTGCATCCCGGCCGCGGGCCACGGGGATGCGGCCGGCCCGCCGGGCATTGTTCTTGGCGTCGAATGTGTACCACCGGTCGCCGAGATACACCTCGAACCAGGCGTTGAAATCCATCGGCGCCGGGCTGTCCGGGACGCCGATGTCGGCCATGTAGCCGTGGACGTAGCGGGCCGGCATGTTCATGCAACGGCAAAGGGCAACAGCCAGATGTGCGTAGTCGCGGCTGACCCCCAGTCGATCCTCGTGCGCTTCGAGCGCCGTGCGCATCGCCTGCGCGTAACCGTAGCTGAACACCAGCCGGTCATGCACATAGTCGCAGACGGCCTGCACCCGTTGCCAGCCTGCCGGCACGTCGCCGAAAAGCCGCCAGGCAAGCGCGCTCAGTCGATCCGTCTCGCAGTAGCGGCTGGCGCAAAGATAGGGCAGCAAGGAGGGCGGCAGCTTTTCCACCGACACCGCCTCGGCCAGAGGATCCGAGGCGTCGAGCCGCCCCTCGTCGCTGATGACTGCGTCGTAGCCGAGCCTGGTTTCACCCTCGGGCAGGACCATGCGCAGACAAATGTTGTGGTGGGGGTCGGTGATTTCCTCCATCGGAACGAGCGGCGAAGCGACCGGCCCGCGTTCCGTGACGACCGCATTCCGCCGTTCCTTGGCGACGGACAGAAACGTCATCATCGGCGTGGGTTGCGGGCAATCGATGCCAATCTCATAACCGAAGCGGATGAACATTTTCGACCTCCCCGACTGCGATTTTCTTGACACTTGCGCTCCGCGCGCCTGGAGCGTTGGCGGCATCCCGGATCAGCGACCCTGTATGAAGCAGTCCCGCAATATACTTCTGTTGAGATCCGGACGAACGAGAAACATGTGCGCCCGCGCACATGTCAGCGGCGCCTGCCCGCGGCCGAATACTAACGCATCATCGGAGCGAGCGGTATCGATTTGAAAGAGAACCCGGCACCAAGCGCAACCGGCAGCGGCCGCAGAACTACCAGCCGACCGCATCCTTGAAGGAATACCACCAGGAACCGATCGTCGAATACTGCGCCCGGAACATCCGCCCGCCTGGGAACGGATACCAGGGCAGCTTCTCGAACATGTCGAAACGCGACTGGTCGCCGTCGATCGCCTCGGCAAGGGTACGCCCGAAGAGATGCGAGCCGGTCACCCCGTGGCCGCTATAGCCGTGGGCGAAATAGGTGTTGGCACCGATCCGGCCCATTTGCGGGACGCGCGTGAAGGAGAGCGCGAAATTGCCGCTCCAGGCATAGTCGATCTTCACGCCCTTGAGACGCGGGAAGACCTTTTCGAGATTGGGCCGGAGCTTCGCCACCACATCGGCCGGATCGCTGCCGCCATAGACGGTGCCGCCACCGAAGACCATCCGTTTGTCGGCCGAAAGCCGGAAATAGTCGAGGATATAACGCACGTCCTCGACGCACATGTCGCTCGGGATCAGCATATCCGCGAGTTCTTCGCCGAGCGGGGCCGTGGTGATCATCTGCGTCGAGACCGGCATGACGCGCGAGACGAGTTCGGGTACTGCCTCCCCGAGATAGGCATTGCCGCAGAGCACCACGATGCGGGCGGAGACCTCGCCCGCCTTGGTATAGACGGTCGGCCGCGCCGCTTTATAGTCGACACGGGTCACCGGCGACATCTCGTAGATGCTGCCGCCGAGGCTTTCGAAGGCGCGCGCCTCGCCGAGCACCAGATTGAGCGGATGCATATGGCCGCCGGTGATATCGAGCATGCCGCCGCAATAGGCTTCGGAATTGACGAGCTTGCGCAACGCATCCCGGTCGAGCATCAGGTGGTCGTCCATGCCGTATTTGCGCCAAAGCACCTGCTTGGCTTCCAGCTCCTTCATATGCGCGTCGGTATAGGCGGCGTAAATGTTGCCGGATTTCAGGTCGCAATCGATCCGATAATGGCTGACGATCCGGCGGAGGATACGGCCGCCCTCCTGGACAAGGCCGCCGATGAAGCGGGCCGCGTCCTCTCCGAAACGGCGCTGGATCGTCGAAAGGCTGGCGTTGAGGCCATTGACGATCTGGCCGCCGTTCCGCCCCGAGGCGCCCCATCCCACCTGAGCGCCCTCTATCACCGCAACCTTGTAACCCTTCTCGGCGAGATGAATGGCCGTCGCAAGCCCCGTATAGCCGGCGCCGACGACGCAGATGTCGGTCTCGACGCGCCCCTGAAGCTTGACCGGCGTGCGAATGACGTTGCGCGAGGCGGCGTAGTAGCTCGTCGGATAGCTCCCGTCGCCGGCATAGGAGTTCGTGACGCTCACCCTGTCTTTCCTGCCATGGGGGCCCTTTGTCAGGACGAGGCATAACGCAAATCTTGCCCCTTGACCATGCGGCGCACCGCCTGCATATTGCTCAGATGTCAGACCAATTTTGAGTCTCGCGGATGTCCCGACCGGAGAAAGCGCTGCTTCTTCCCCTGCCCCCGGTGGACCGGGTGCAGCAGGTGATCTCCGCTCTCGCCGACTACATTCAGGAATCAGGTCTGAAGCCCGGTGACCGGCTACCGGCCGAACGCGAATTGATGGCGGCACTCGCCGTCGGGCGCTCCACCATCCGTGAGGTCATCAGCCATTTCCAGGCGCTCGGCGTCGTCGAAGCGCGCAAGGGCAGCGGCACTTACCTGTTGCGCGCCATCTCCGCTGCGACGATCCACATGCCGCTGACGCTCGACACCCGGCATCTTCGCGACGCCCTGCTGCAGACGCTCGAGGTCCGGCGCGGCATCGAGGTTGAAGCCGGCATGGTCGCCGCCCGTCGCCGCACCGACGCCGACCTCATCAATATCGAAACGAAGCTCAACGAGATGGAGCGCGTTCATCTGGCCAAGGGGACCTCCGGACCGGAAGATCTCGCCTTCCACCTGGCGATCTACGACGCGACCCATAATCCGCTCTTCCGGCAGTTGCTCGAGCAGATGCGCGAGGCCTTCGAGCGCTTCTGGGAAAAACCCTTCGACCGGCCGGATTTCGCCCGTCGATCGTTTCCCTTTCACCGAACCCTCTTCGACGCGATTGCCTCGCAGAACCCGGACGCCGCCCGGGAAGAGACGCTGAAAATCCTCGCCATCGTCGAGGAAGACATCAAGGAAATGTCCCAATGAATGACGGCCTCGATCCGTTCGATAGAGCCTCGCTGATCGCCGCCCATGACGAGGGCCACGCCTTCGATGCCGTCGTTCCGCCGATCGTCCAGACCTCGCTCTTCACCTTCAAGGACTATGACGAGATGATCGCCTCCTACCGGGGCGAACGGGTCCGGCCGATCTACACCCGCGGCCTCAATCCGACCGTCCGGCTGTTCGAGGAGATGCTGGCGAAACTGGAAGGCGCCGAGGACGCCATCGGCTTTGCCAGCGGCATGTCGGCGATCTCCTCCACCGTCCTGTCCTTCGTCGAGCCGGGCGATCGCATCGTCGCCGTGAAGCATCTCTATCCCGATGCCTTCCGGCTGTTCGGCACGCATCTGAAGCGCATGCGCGTCGACGTCACTTATGTCGACGGCCGCGACGAGGAGGAGGTGGCGAAAGCGCTTCCCGGCGCCAAGCTGTTCTACATGGAGAGCCCGACGAGTTGGGTCATGGATACCCATGATGTGGCGGCGCTCGCGGCTCTTGCCAGGGCGCAAGGGATCGTCAGCGTCATCGACAACAGCTGGGCGAGCCCGGTGTTCCAGCAGCCGATTTCGCTCGGCGTCGATCTCGTGATCCACTCGGCCTCGAAATACCTGGGCGGCCATAGCGACGTCGTCGCCGGTGTCGTCGCCGGCTCCAGGGAACTGGTCGGCCGGATCCGCTCCGAAGCCTATCCCTATCTCGGCGGCAAGCTTTCGCCCTTCGACGCCTGGCTGCTGATCCGCGGGCTTCGCACCCTGCCGATCCGGATGAAGGCGCATGAGCGCTCGGCGCTCGCTGTCGCCCGCCGCCTACTGGAGCACCCTCTGGTCGAAACGGTCTGCCATCCCGGCCTCGGCAATCACCTGCCGCCGGGCCTTTCCGGCACGTCGGGGCTCTTCTCCTTCATCTTTCGCGACGGCGTCGACGTGCGCCGCTTCGCCGATCACCTGCAATTCTTCAAGCTCGGCGTGTCTTGGGGCGGCCACGAAAGCCTCATCGTCCCGGGTGAAGTCGTTCTGGCGCAGAAAGCTCAACCCAATTCCGCGGCCGCCTTCGGCATTTCTCCGCGGTCGGTACGGCTCCATGTCGGCCTGGAGGGAACGGAGGCCCTCTGGAGCGACCTAGAAGCGGCGATCGACGCCGCTTCCTCAGGCTGACGACGAGCGGGATGAGGAAAAGCGTAAGCGGCTTTCCCGAATCCCCTCCCTAAGAAATCGATCAACCGTCAAGAACAAAGGGAACAAAAATGAGGAAACTGATCACAGCCACCCTGCTCGCCACGCTGATGGCCGGCAGTGCGCTTGCCGACACCAAGCTGAAGCTCGTCGAGGTCATCACCAGCCCCGAGCGCACCGAAACGCTGAAGTCGATCGTCGCAAAGTTCGAGGCGGCCAATCCCGGCACTACGGTCGAGATCATCTCGCTGCCCTGGGGCGAAGCCTTCCAGAAATTCGCCACCATGGTCTCGGCCGGGGAAATCCCGGACGTGATGGAAATGCCGGACACCTGGCTGTCGCTCTACGCCAATAACGGCATGCTCGAAAGCCTTGAGCCCTACATCGCCAAGTGGGAGCACACGCCGGGCCTGACCGAGCGGGCGCTGGAGCTCGGCCGCGACGTCAACGACACCGCCTATATGCTGCCCTACGGCTTCTATCTCCGGGCGATGTTCTACAACAAGAAGCTGCTCTCCGAGGCCGGCGTCGCCGAACCGCCGAAGACCATGGACGATTTCGTCAAAGCGTCCGAAGCGGTCTCGAAGCTGCCGGGCAAATCCGGCTACTGCCTGCGCGGCGGTCCGGGCGGGCTGAACGGCTGGGTGATGTTCGGCGCCACCATGGCCGGCGACAACACGTTCTTCAAGGATGACGGCACCTCGACGATGAACAGCGAGGGCTGGGTCAAGGGTCTCACCTGGGTGATCGACCTTTACAAGAAGGGCCTCGCGCCGAAGGACAGCGTCAACTGGGGCTTCAACGAGATCGTCGCCGGCTTCTATAGCGGCACCTGCGCCTTCCTCGACCAGGACCCGGATGCGCTGATTGCCATCGCCCAGCGCATGAAGCCGGAGGATTTCGGCGTCACCACCATGCCGAAGGGGCCGAGCGGCAAGGCCTTCACGACGATCGGCTTTGCCGGCTGGTCGATGCTGGCCGCCAGCCAGAACAAGGACCTGTCCTGGAAGCTCATCGAAACGCTCGAAGGTCCGGAAGGCAACATCGAGTGGAACAAGCGCACCGGGGCGCTGCCGGTCCACAAGTCGGCCGAGAAGGACCCCTTCTATGCGAGCCCGCAGTTCAAGGGCTGGTTCGATGAACTCGCCGACAAGGACGTCGTGCTGACCGTCATGCCGACCTATCTCGAGGAATTCGCCTTCTTCAAGGATTCGCTGGCGATCAAGACGACCCAGGAAGCGCTGCTCGGCGACATCACGCCGGAAGAACTCGCCAATCAGTGGGCCGATTACCTGACCAAGGCACAGCAGAAATACCTGGCGAACAAGAAGTAAGACTGGCACCGGCGGTGGTTCGCGCCACCGCCGGTCCAATCCGACGACAAGAAGGCACGCCGATCGATAACGGCGGTCAAACAGGGGAAACTTCGACCGATGGCCTATGCCGCACGCCATGATGGCCTGCCCGCAATTCGTCCGCCGCTGATGAAGCGCATCGCGGATGCCTCGGCACCTTATCTCTACAGTGCGCCGGCGCTGATCCTGATCGTCACGGTCATGCTGGTGCCGCTTGTCCTCGGCGTCTCCTATGCCTTCCGCGACATCCAACTGCTCAACCCTTTCTCCGGCGCCTTCATCGGCCTCGATCATTTCCGGGCGCTGTCGCAGGATCAGGCTTTCTTCCGCTCGCTGCGCAACACACTCTGGTGGACAGGCGCATCCGTCCTTCTCCAATTTGCCTTCGGCCTGATCCTGGCGCTGCTGCTCGACAAGCCGTTTCGCGGCCGCGCCATCGCCCAGGCGCTCGTTTTCCTGCCCTGGGCGGTGCCGAGCTTTCTTGCCGGCCTCAATTGGGCCTGGCTCTTCAATCCCGTCGTCGGGCCGCTGCCGCACTGGTTCTACGCGATCGGGCTGATGAGCCAGCCGGCCAACATCCTCTCCGATCCGCAGCTTGCCATGTGGGGGCCGATCGTCGCCAATATCTGGTGGGGCATTCCGTTCTTCGCGATCACCCTGCTGGCCGCGCTGCAGGCGATCCCGCGCGATCTATACGAGGCGGCGAGCATTGACGGCGCCGGCGCCTTCCAGCGCTTCCTGTCGATCACCCTTCCCTTCCTGGCGCCGACCATCGCTATCACCATCCTGCTGCGCACCGTCTGGATCTCGAATTTCGCCGATCTCATCATCGTCATGACCAACGGCGGCCCGGCGGACCGGACGCAGATCGTCGCCAGCTACATCTTCACGCAGGCGTTCAAGCGGCTCGATTTCGGCTATGCCTCGGCAATCGCGCTGGTGCTCTTGGCGCTGCTGCTGGCCTATTCGCTGCTGATCGTCATCCTGCGGCAATGGCTCCTGAGCAAGGATTGAACCGATGCGCGCCAAAGCAGCCTTCCTCACCGTCGCGCACCGCCTGGCGATCCTTGCCTATATCGCCTTTGCGCTCTTTCCGCTCTTCTGGCTCCTCAAAGTCGCGGTGACGCCCAACGATCTGCTCTATTCCGAAGGCATCCGCCTCTGGCCGTCGCGGGCCAGCCTCGAGCATTTCGATTTCGTGCTGAGGCACAGCGCCTTTCCCGTCTTCTTCCGCAACAGCCTGATCGTCTCCGGCTCGACGGCGATCGTGGTGACGATCCTTGCCTCGCTCTCCGGCTATGCACTGTCGCGCTTCCGCTTCCGCGGGAAATATTGGCTGGTGACGCTGATGCTGCTGACGCAGATGTTTCCGCTGGTCATGCTGGTCGCGCCGATCTTCAAGATCCTCTCGCCGCTGGGGCTGACGAACAGCCTGACAGGCCTCGTCATCGTCTACACGGCCTTCAACGTGCCCTTCGCCACCTTCCTGATGCAGTCCTTCTTCGACGGCATTCCGAAGGATCTGGAAGAGGCGGCGATGATCGACGGCGCCACGCAATTCGTCGCCTTCCGCCAGATCATCCTGCCGCTGACGCTGCCCGGCATCGCCGCCACCCTCGGCTTCGTCTTCACCGCCGCCTGGAGCGAACTACTGTTCTCGCTGATGCTGATCTCCGGCAACGAGCAGGCGACGTTCCCGGTCGGGCTGCTGTCCTTCGTCTCGAAATTCTCGGTCGACTTCGGCCAAATGATGGCTGCCGGCGTGCTGGCGCTGATCCCGGCCTGCCTCTTCTTCCTGCTCATTCAACGCTACCTTGTCCAGGGCCTCACGGCCGGCGCAGTCAAAGGCTGAACCCATGGCTTCCATCGACATCGCCAATATCCAGAAATCCTACGGCATCCACCCGGTCCTGCACAAAGTCGACCTGAAGATCCGCGACGGCGAGTTCGTCGTGCTTGTCGGCCCGTCCGGCTGCGGCAAGTCGACCCTGCTGCGGATGATCGCCGGGCTCGAAAGCGTGACCGCCGGGGAGATCCGCATCGCCGGCAAGCGGGTCAACGAGCTCGCACCGAAGGACCGCGACATCGCCATGGTGTTCCAGTCCTACGCGCTCTATCCGCACATGTCGGTCGCAAGGAACATGAGCTACAGCCTGAGGCTTCGCAAGACACCGAAGGAGCGGATTGCGACTGTCGTGGCAGGCGCCGCCGCCAAGCTCGGCCTCGATCCACTTCTGGAGCGCCGGCCGCGGGCGCTTTCCGGCGGCCAGCGCCAGCGCGTCGCCATGGGCCGCGCCATCGTCCGCCAGCCGAAGGCCTTCCTCTTCGACGAGCCGCTCTCCAACCTCGATGCCCGCCTGCGCGAGCAGATGCGAGCCGAGATCAAGAAGCTGCACAAGGATCTTGGCGCCACGTCGATCTACGTGACGCATGACCAGATCGAGGCGATGACGCTTGCCGACCGCATCGTCGCCATGAATGCCGGCGTGGTCCAGCAGGTGGGAAGCCCGCTCGACCTCTATGATCGCCCCGCCAATCTCTTCGTCGCCGGCTTCATCGGATCGCCCGGAATGAACTTTTTCGAGGGCACCCATCACGTAGGCGACAGGCCGCGGTTCGAGATCGCCGGAGATATCGGAATACCCCTCGACGCGCCTGCCCCGCTTGCGAACAATGCCAAGGCGACGCTCGGCATCCGCCCGGAGCACGTCGTCCTTGCCGGCCATGGGCCGGAAACGCTGCTTGCCACCGTCGATCTCGTCGAGCCGACCGGCTTCGGCATCATCCTGCACCTCTCGCTCGGGCGGGCGGGCTTCAAGGCCTTCACCAACGATCGCTCGTTCCTGACGGCCAGCGGCACCATCCCCGTCCACTTCCCGACGCACGCCCTGCATTTCTTCGATGGCGAGGGTAACCGCGTCTGACACAGTTTCCGCGCGCCGGCCCGGCACGGCGGCCGGCCTCTACCCGGAAGGAGCAATTGACTTCTCCCCGACGAGGACTAGCTTCTTTCCTGTCGCAAGTATCAATGCCCCGGCGCGCCATTCCTGAAGAGAAGCAAGCACCGCCAAAGCCATGATTTGACGATACTCTTCTTTGCCCCCGCGCCGGGCGAAATTGGGGAAGTATCATGCGAATTGCTGTTGTTGCCCTGTCTTTTTCGGCACTCCTGCTCTGTCCGGTTGCCGGCCATGCCCAGGAGGGCGATGCCGAGGCCGGAGCCACGGTCTTCAAGAAATGCGCCACCTGCCACGTCGTGGACAAGGACCAGAACAAGGTCGGTCCGTCGCTGCAGGGCATTATCGGCAGGACCGCCGGCACGCATGCGGATTTCAAATATTCGCAAGCCATGGTCGATGCGGGCAAGGGCGGGCTCGTCTGGGACGACGCGGCATTGCACGAATATCTCCGCAATCCCAAAGCCAAGATCAAAGGCACCAAGATGGTCTTTCCCGGCCTCAAGAAGGACGAAGAGATCGTCAATGTGATTGCCTATCTCAAGCAACACCCCAAATAGGAGAATCCCGCGGAAAGGCAGAATTCTGCGCCTTTCCGAGGATTTGCCAGTATTATCCGTTCGTGCAATAATTCTGATCGGAACGCCGCGAATTGCGCATTCGTCTCACGGCCAATCGCGGCGGGGAGGGACAGAAAATGGCGGTGGTAGTGATTCTGGTTCTGTTGGCCGCCGGATCAGTGTTGTTCCATTTGTTGAGTCCTTGGTGGTGGACGCCGATCGCCTCAAACTGGAATTACATAGACAATACCATCATCATAACCTTCTGGATCACCGGCATTGCCTTTACCGCCGTGGTCCTGTTCATGGCCTATTGCGTTCTGCGTTTCCGCCATCGACCGGGCACCACCGCCGCCTATGAGCCCGAGAACAAGAAACTCGAAGGCTGGCTGGCGACGAGCACCACGCTTGGCGTGGCGGCGATGCTGGCGCCCGGCCTGTTCGTCTGGAACCAGTTCATCACCGTCCCGCAGGATGCCACCGAAGTGGAAGTGATCGGTCAGCAATGGCTGTGGAGCTTCCGGCTTCCCGGCGCCGACGGACGGCTTGGCACGAGCGAAACACGCGACATCACCCCAGAAAACACGCTTGGCCTGAACCGAAACGACGCCGCCAGCCTCGACGATCTGATCATCGAGGGCGGCGAGCTTCACCTTCCCATCGGCAAGCCGGTCAAGATGCTGCTCCGCTCCGTCGATGTCTTGCACGACTTCTACGTGCCGGAATTTCGCGCCAAGATGGACATGGTGCCGGGGATGGTGACCTATTTCTGGCTCACCCCGACGCGCACCGGAACATTCGAAATTCTCTGTGCGGAGCTCTGCGGCGTCGGTCACCCGCAGATGCGCGGCACCGTCGTGGTCGATACCGAGGAAGACTATCAGGCCTGGCTTGCCGAGCAGCAGAGTTTCTCGCAACTATCCGCATCGTCCGAAGCAAACCCGGCGGCAACCTCGATTGCCGCGGCAGCGGCGCAGTAGGAGGCGCCGTGCAGTAGCAACCTGGGAGGACATATGATGGTCGACGTCCGGTCCGGTATTGGCGAGGCACTACCGCCTCCCGAAGTCGAGGATGTTGAACTTTATCATCCGCATAGCTGGTGGACGAAATACGTCTTCAGCCAGGATGCGAAGATCATCGCCATCCAATATGCGACGACTGCGATCGCCATCGGCATGGTGGCGCTGGTGCTCTCCTGGCTGATGCGCCTGCAGCTCGGCTTTCCCGGCACGTTCGACTTTATCGATGCCGATGCCTATTACCAATTCATCACCATGCACGGCATGATCATGGTGATCTACCTGCTCACGGCGCTCTTCCTCGGCGGCTTCGGCAACTATCTCATCCCGTTGATGGTCGGCGCCCGCGACATGGTCTTCCCCTACGCCAACATGCTGAGCTACTGGATCTATCTGCTCGCCGTGCTGGTCCTGGTCGCGAGCTTCTTCGCACCCGGCGGACCGACCGGCGCCGGCTGGACGCTCTATCCCCCGCAGGCGGTTCTCTCCGGCACGCCCGGCGGCAAGGACTGGGGCATCATCCTGATGCTCGCTTCGCTGATCATCTTCATCATCGGCTTCACCATGGGCGGCCTCAATTACGTCGTCACCGTGCTCCAGGGCCGCGCCCGCGGCATGACGCTGATGCGCCTGCCGCTGACCGTCTGGGGCATCTTCACCGCGACGGTGATGGCGCTGCTCGCCTTCCCCGCCCTGTTCGTCGCCTGCGTCATGATGCTCTTCGACCGGCTGCTCGGCACCAGCTTCTTCATGCCGGCGATCGTCGAAATGGGCGAGCAGTTGCAGCATGGCGGCGGCAGTCCGATCCTGTTCCAGCATCTCTTCTGGTTCTTCGGCCACCCGGAGGTCTACATCGTCGCCCTGCCCGCCTTCGGCATCGTTTCCGATCTGATCAGCACCCATGCGCGCAAGAACATCTTCGGCTACCGCATGATGGTCTGGGCGATTGTCATCATCGGCGGCCTCTCCTTCATCGTCTGGGCCCACCACATGTATGTGAGCGGGATGAACCCCTATTTCGGCTTCTTCTTCGCCACCACGACGCTGATCATCGCCGTGCCGACGGCGATCAAGGTCTACAACTGGGTGCTGACCCTCTGGCGCGGCAACATCCACCTGACCCTGCCGATGCTCTTCGCGCTCGGCTTCATCGTCACCTTCGTCAATGGCGGGTTGACGGGACTGTTCCTCGGCAATGTCGTCGTCGACGTACCGCTCTCCGACACGATGTTCGTCGTGGCGCATTTCCACATGGTCATGGGCGTGGCGCCGATCATGGTCATCTTCGGCGCGATCTACCACTGGTACCCGAAGATGACCGGACGCATGCTCAACGAGGCGCTCGGCCAGATCCATTTCTGGGTCACCTTCCTCGGCGCCTATTTGATCTTTTTCCCGATGCACTATGTCGGCCTCGTCGGCGTGCCGCGCCGCTACTACGAACTCGGCGAGATGGCGTTCGTGCAGGATTCCGTCCACAGCCTCAACGCCTTCATCAGCGTCATGGCGCTGATCGTCGGCGCCGCCCAGATCGTCTTCCTCTTCAATCTCGCCTGGAGCGTACGACACGGCCGGGACGCCGGCGGCAATCCCTGGCGGGCGACAACGCTCGAGTGGCAGACGCCGGAGACGCCGCCGGCGCATGGCAACTGGGGCAAGGAGCTGCCGGTCGTCTATCGCTGGGCCTACGACTACAGCGTCCCGGGTGCAGCGGAGGATTTCATCCCGCAGAACCAACCGACGCCGGGGCTTGTCACCCATGAGGCGTCGTCATGAGCGTTGCTGTAATCTTCCTCGCGCTGGTCGCCGCCATTATCGTCTGGTGGCTCGCCCAGCAGCGGCTGGCATCGCGGCCCTGGCTCGAGGTCGGTCACGTCTACGACCGCCGGAGCGGCGCGCCGTTGCCGGCGGCAAAAATCGGTCTCGGCGTCTTCCTCGGCGTCGTCGGCGCGCTCTTCTCGCTTGCCATCAGCGCCTATTTCATGCGCATGGCCTCCTCCGACTGGGGCTCTCTGCCCCTGCCCGCTCTCCTCTGGGTCAATACGGCCGTTCTTGCCGTTGGCAGCATCACCCTGCACCTGGCGAAGATGGAGACGAAGCGGCGGAATGACGAGGCGACCCGGACCGCGCTGCTCGCGGCCCTTGCGACGGGCCTTGCCTTTCTCGTCGGGCAGCTTTTCGCCTGGCGCGAATTGACAGCGGCCGGCTATCTCTTGGCCGGAAATCCCGCCAACAGCTTCTTTTATCTGCTGACCGGCATGCACGGCCTGCACATTGTCGGCGGACTTGTCGCGCTCGGCCGGCTCACCCTCCGCGCCTGGGGCGGGCCACTCGACCGCCGAATGCGCCTGACGGTCGAGCTCTGCGCCATCTACTGGCATTTCATGCTGTTCGTCTGGCTGGTGCTCTTCGCCCTGTTTTCCGGCTGGGCCAGTGACGTCGTCGATTTCTGCCGCCAACTGCTGACATAGGAACGCTGAAAATGTCTGCTCCGATCAAGACCCCCGCTGCAGAAACGCTTCCCCGGCCCGCCGGTTTGGCTGGGCTGGCGTCGGATTGGGCCTCGGACCAGCGGACGTTCAAGAATGTCTCCTGGGGAAAGGCCATGATGTGGATCTTTCTCCTGAGCGACACCTTCGTCTTCGGCTGCTTCCTGCTCGCCTACATGGCGGCGCGGATGTCCACCACCGTTCCCTGGCCGAACCCGAGCGAAGTCTTCGCGCTCGAGATCGGCGGAACGCATATGCCGCTGATCCTCATCGCCATCATGACTTTCGTGCTGATCTCCTCGAGCGGCACCATGGCGATGGCGGTCAACTGCGGCTATCGCCGCGACCGCAGGAAGACCGCAATTCTGATGCTGGTGACCGCGCTGTTTGGCGCCACCTTCGTCGGCATGCAGGCCTTCGAGTGGTCGAAGCTGATCTCCGAAGGCGTGCGGCCCTGGGGCAATCCCTGGGGAGCGGCGCAATTCGGCTCCTCATTCTTCATGATCACCGGCTTTCACGGCACCCATGTCACGATCGGCGTGATCTTCCTGCTGATCGTCGCCCGCAAGGTCTGGCGCGGCGATTACGACACGGAGCGCCGCGGCTTCTTCACCAGCCGCAAGGGTCGCTACGAGATCGTCGAGATCACCGGGCTCTATTGGCACTTCGTCGATCTGGTCTGGGTATTCATCTTCGCATTCTTCTATCTCTGGTGAGGAGGGCACCATGGCTCATGCCGAGGCACATCCTGCAGCGCATGCGGAACAGCAGCAGCACCCGATCAAGCTCTACCTCTTGGTCTGGGGCCTGCTCTTCGTGCTCAGCGCTTTTTCCTACCTGGTCGATTATTTCGGGCTGCAGGGATATCTGCGCTGGTCGCTGATCCTGATTTTCATGATGCTGAAGGCCGGCCTGATCGTCGCGGTGTTCATGCACATGGCCTGGGAGCGATTGGCGCTGACCTATGCGATTCTGCTGCCGCCGCTGCTGGTTCTTGTTTTCGTGGCGCTGATGGTCTCGGAGTCGAACTACGTTCTCTTTACCCGCCTTGCCTTCTTCGGCACCGGGCCCTGACTGCCGGGCGAGAAAGGAAATCAGAGCGTTTTCTGGCCGCCGCGGCGATTTGGACTGTTCGAAGGCGGGTCAAATCACTGATTCTTACGTGCGTGACCCAAAATTCATCGCCATGGAGTAGCAGATTCGTTGAAACTCACTTGCGGATTAATTCGCCAAAAACTATTTACTTAGTAAGAAATGATAGACGTCTGAATCCCCTGTGCGCGCCATCCGGCACGCGCACGATCGACACCATTCGAGTCCCAAAATGCTTACGAAAAAAGGCAAGTACGGGTTGAAGGCGCTTGTTGATCTGGCGAGCCTTGGTCCTGGTGAAACCGCGTTCGTGACAGAGATCGCGACCCGCAACAATATTCCGAAGAAGTTCCTCGACACGATCCTCCTGGAACTGCGCAACACTGGAATTCTGCGATCGAAGAAAGGCCCGAACGGCGGTTATTCGCTGTCGAAGCCCGCCTCCGAGATCATGATCGGCCAGGTGATCCGCGCGCTCGACGGACCGCTCGCTCCCATCCGCTGTGCGAGCCGGACGGCCTTCGAGGCCTGCGATGATTGCAACGACCCGGTCGGCTGTCAGGTTCGCCTGTCGATGACGGAGGTCCGCGACGCGATCGCCACCATCCTCGACAACATGACCCTTGCGCAGTTCGTCGCCAGGGACCGGACGAAGACGGTCGAGGAAGCGCTCATCGCCGGCGAATAGGCTGGCCTCAGGCTTCGAACAGGGTGCGCCCGAGTTCTGCGAGCAGGTGCCCGGTGCCGCGCGTTCGCTCCAACGGAAAAGCGATCTCGATCGTGGTGGCAAGCCTGCCCACGTCCGAGATGCCGACCGGCGTGGCGTTGACCTGTGCGAGGTCAAGGGCGGCCGAAGCCCGATCGATCAGCGCCGCCAATGTCTCGATCTCAACCTGGAACCGGCCGATCCGCTCGTCCCAGGGCCGCTCACCCGAAGGCCGGCCGTCGCGCCACAAGTTCAAATTGACGGCCAATTGCCGGCGCTTCTCGCCCAGGACAACCGCGGCCTGCAGGATCGTTCCGAGCGATCGCGAGAGGAGAAGCGCATCGCGATTGAGGGCAAGCACCGAGTCGGCCGGCACATGCGCCTCTGCGAGACGATAGATTGCCGGTTCGCCAGCACGAACCACTTCGGTCTCTGTGCTGCCACGCTGGACGAGCAACAGGCTCGTCGCCTCGGCCCCGTTTAACGCCAGAATGGCGAACCAATCCGGCTCGCCGAGGCAGGCAGCCTCGACCGCATCGGTCAATTTGAAGCCTATGCCATCGGGGACGTAGCGTTGCCTTGCGCTCTGATCGTCCGGGTCGGCTGCCGACAGCCTCTCCCCCGAGGCCACATGCGAATAGATGCTGCGCCGCTGTTCCTCGCTGCCCGCATTGCGGACCAGTTCGAGGGCGCGGAAATGGTCGACGAGCGCACCGGCCGCAGCCGGATGCACTTCGGCGATCTGCGAAACGGCCTGGGCGATCAATCCGTTCGATACGTCGGCCCCATCGAAATCGGAGGGGATGGAGATGGCCAGGAGGCCGGACCGCACCAGCACGTCCGCCGGGACAGTGGCGGAAGCATCGCCGCCGAGCGCCACAACCTCGTCCGCCGCCGTCAACACTTCTTCGTCGGAGACGATGCGAAGCGGCACCGGTCGAAGACGCTCATGCAGATGTGTAATCGATCCCATCTCATGCATCCTCACTAATGCCGGCCCGGCCAGACCGGCAGTTGGATTTCGACGACATATTTGGACGGCGAGCGGCTGGGACCGATTGGATCGGATTCTGGAGAGACAAGTGGGGGGCCGTGCACACTGCTCGCCATCCCGCTTCAGAGAACTGGAAACAGTCCCCAGAACAGCGCCTGCTGGCGTGCCTGCTCCTCGTCGCTTCGGTCGACCGTGTCGGTCCTTAGCTCATCGGCTGCTTTCTTGGGTGCGCTCTCGGAGCGGGTCCGGAGCTCGCGCCAAGGCGCGAAAAGATCGAAGGAAAAGTTCACAATACCGAGCGGCATTCGGCATTCCTCCCGTTGGAGACCCCAGCTGAGCCGGCGCACAGTGTCGCCGCATTCTGCTCATTCGTCAATAATTTCGATATAAACTGTGCAATACGCTCGTTGGGCGTATCGGCTCGATCGACCCTGCCGACACGCCAGATACCGGCGCAAAGTGCGGCCATTCTCCTCGTCCGTGTTCTAGTCACCTGGAACTGAAGTTCATTACATTGTACGCTTGGCCTCTT
>NZ_AUTC01000172.1 GCF_001461695.1 Sinorhizobium fredii USDA 205
ATGCGTCCCAAGCACCTGCAATGGCGAGTTTTTCAACGGTATCGGCCAATCCCGGACCTGGGCGGCAAAAGCTCCGATGTCCGCTTTTCCTGTTGGGTGTTTTGGCAGCGGACGGTCGGCCATCGGCCCCCGAAGTGGAAATAATTTCCGGCTTGCGCCCCCATCTCGGCCGTTGAGGTCGGCCCTGCAACCGCCTGAAAGCAGACATTGCTGGCGGCTATACTGGAGGTCGCAGTCGCGCCAGTTTCGGACATTGCCCGTGTCCTCAGTTGGGGCATTCCCCGATGTCGCCCTCGACCGGTAGGAAGAAGCGCTGCCGATCGCATGGTGTCAGTTCGCGCGGCACGACGGTCCTGGCGTAGTCGATCATGTCCTGAGGTGTCGGGAAAACGCGAATGATCCGGGCAACCTTGTCACCGAACACGCCTGCCATTCGAGTTCCTTCCGAATTGAAAGTGGCGAGCGTGCTCGCCGGTTCGACGTTTCCCACTGTCTCCAGACCGGTAAGGATCGCAATCTCTCGACCAGAGCTGGCCGACCACAGCCTTACGGTGCGATCTTGCGGCGATGCGGTGACAACATACAGTCCGCTGGGGCTGAACGTGGCCTCTCTCACGAAGCCTTTGTGTCCTCTCAAAGCAGCTTGTTCGGCGCCGTCGGCAACGTCCCAGATACGCGCCGACCCGTCGCGCGAAGCGGTCACCACCGACTTGCTATCTGGGCTAAAGGCTACGTCCGTCAGCGCCTCGCCGGGACGCCGCATCGTGGCGACGACACCCGCGCCGTCCCGTCCAGCGAGCTAGTGGCAACCAGACGGCCATTGGGGCTGAAGGCTGCTGCCGTGATCCGCTTCTCGTGTCCGGCTAGAACCATGACTTCGGTGCCGTCCCGCTTCCAGAGCCGAGCGGTGTAGTCTTTCAGTGCAGTGAGGACGAGCTCGCCATCCGGGCTGAACAGAACCTTCCGCAGGTCCCGCCGGTCGTCAGAACAGCAACCTGGACGCCTGTCGATGTATTCCACAGGCGCGCCGCCCCGTCATCCGACGCTGAGGCTAGAGGTCGCTACCTGGGCTGAACTGGAGATTGACGACAGCCGCTGCCGCTGTTTAGCCGAAGTGCCTCGTGCCCACTCTTCGCGTCCCACAAGACGATGCGGCCATACGAAGAGGCGGTCGCAACGAGCTGTCCATCCGGGCTGAACGTGGCATCCCCGATGAAGCCGCTATTCGGCTCAAGTCGGACGACCTCGCGACCGCTTGCCACATCCCAAATGTTGGCTGTGTTATCGCCTCCGCCGGTAATGACGCGGGTGCCGTCTGGGCTGAAGGCTGCAAATGTCGGAGGGCGCCGGTGCCGCATGCTCGTGGTCAGCACGCCATCGATGTCCCACAAGCGCGCCGTTTCGTCATGAGACGCCGTAAGAAGCCGAGTTCCATCGGGACTGAAAGCCACGTGCTCGACCAAGCCCCGATGTCCCGCGATGACCGCGAATTCGGAATCGCTCTCGACATCCCAGAGGCGGACCACATTCCCCAGGGAAGCGGTCGCCAGGAGCTTGTCGTCAGGGCTGAAAGCGCAATTCATCTCCTTGTCAATCTCCGGGCCCGGGACGCCGGCCTGGTCTCGTTTCAGCCCTGCAGTTTCGCGGCCGAGCACGCCACGCTCCTTGCCGGAGACACCGTCCCAAAGTCGCGCCGTGCCGTCGAGAGAGACCGTCGCAATGAGGCGGCCGTCGTGACTGAAGGTGGCCCCCTGCGTGTCGCTCGTATGATCGCCAAACGTGGCAACCTCGGAGCCGCTCGGCACATCCAAAAGCCGGGGCACAGCGTTCCATGTGAGAGTGCGCCATGCATTTGCCACTAGCTTGCTTCCGTCCGGACTGAAGATGACTTCATCAGGCCACGATCGGGTCAATGCTCAACTGATTGACGCGATCGGCGGACACCAACTCTGGGCTGAGCGCTATGATGGTGAAATGAGCGGCGTATTTGGGCTGCAGGACAAGGTCATAGGACAGATCGTGTCGACGCTCTCCGTGAAGCTGACCGGCGGAGCGGCAACCGGCGGCGCTGGTGATGGCGGCCTTGCTCTTACGGGTGCATGGGCTGGCGATGCCTTTGCGGGCGGCGGTGCAGGCGGAGCGGCAACCGGCGGCGCAGGCGGCGCAGGCGCAGCTGGCGGCATTGCAACGAGCGGCGCAGGCGGTGCAGGTTCGGCCGGCACCTGGGGTTCCCACAATGGCGACGATAGTTTCCTTGAAGGAATCTCCTCGGCATCGGCCGATGCGGTGATCGACACCAACGCCTTCAACCAGCAGATCGTGCTTGGCGCCAACCTGCAGGGCAACACCATCGACATGACGGTTGTCGGCGGCGACTACAGCTCGACGGCCATCGGCGAAGACGAAGACGCGGCGTGATGTAAGCCGACTACCGGTTCGCATTCTTCGCAATCGGGCATTGAACTGGACTGCGCGGCTTCGCCTCGCGCAGTCCAACTCGTTCAGTTACTGGGTGCCGATATCGACCCCGCCCGGCTCAGGCGCGTCGCCGCGGCACTCCAAGTGCCAACCTTCACGTTCCGCGCGGCTTAGCAAATCTCGGGTTCTCGCTTGCTTCAGACCTCCCCCCTTCAGAAGTGCAAAGCCGCGGAAACCCGGCAGCTGCCATCGAGTAGCGCAGCCCGCACGCGGCTAGCCGCGGGCCTAGCGAGATGGACTTTCCCTGTTTCTTCGCAGCTTACGTCGCACCTTATCGCGTAAGACGCGCAGTTTTTGCGCCTCTTTGACCGGGGCTGCTTACTGACGCTCTTGCCGCAAGTTCCGATCGATACATTATGCGATCTTATCGGCCCAAAAGGTGAACATCACAGCAACCCGCCGTGCCGGGCTCGTGGGAGCACGATTCTGTCCGCCCCTAAGGCGACGTCCACGCTTAAGTCTGTTAACGGCAGCATTGCGCCCCCATGTCGGCCACAGAGGGGATCTTTGCCTTCGCCCGGAGGCCGACATTGCGGTGACCACCTAGAGTTCATAGTCGCGCCACAACCGGCCCTTCCTGCAGGTTCTGTGTGCGTCACGCCCGACTCGCCCGAATGCTCAGCCACCGATCATGGGGCTTTCCGACGCACCGACGTACCTCGCTGACGATCCAGCCGGCGTCTGTGAGTGCGGACCGCAGGGCAGACTCGCGCCAGTACGTCTCGACGTAGCGCCGGGGTGCTGCAGCACTGCCGTGTGTGGACACATCCTCGCCTTCGCCCTCTCTAACCGAGGCGTGCAATCGGCCACCGGTCCGGGTCGCCTCGGCAAGCCGTCCAAGCACCGTGCCGAAATCCTCGCGCGCGACATGAATCAGACAGGCACAGGCCCAGATCCCGTCGTACGGGGTGCCGGGACGCTGCGGGTCGGCCAAGTCTTCGGTCAGCGGGTCCAACAGGTCGGCCTCGAAGCCACTTTCGCGAAGCAGTTCGACGAAACCCTTTGAAATGTCGGTGCGCCGGACGCTAATTCCCCGCTTCTCAAGCTCAAGTGCATCTCGCCCGCCACCGCTTCCGATCTCCAGCACCCTGCCCGAGCCGCCCAGCTCGGTCACGAACGCATCGATCTCTGTCGCAACCCATTCGGGCATCGCCGCGGCCTCGGCAGCGTACTCCGCCGCGACCGTATCATAGGACCGCACGGTTTCCAGGTCGGTGCTCATCCTAGCGCTCCTCCTTCAAGACAAGAGGCCTGATGAGCGAGAGGCCCATCAGCCCGTTGCGCGCTTCACACTTCGGCAGTTGGTGACATCGCGGGCGATTTGTTTCCCAGCTTTAGCAGAAACGCGGTCAGAGACACCACCGACCGAGCAATGCTGCCGGGCGGCAAGCCCCCAAGACGGTCGCTGGACCACCCGGGTTGTCTTTCTGAAAGCTGCCGGTCGGCTACGATAGTGACGACGCACAGTGGCCGGTTCAAGCGGCTTCGGTTTTCCCGCAATAATCGGGTGCTTCCTTTCCGATCACAATCGCTGCAAGGCTTCAGGTGAGGTTAGCGAGGATATCGTCGACGACACGTGCGACGTTATTTGCCGTGTCGATGGTGATGCCGGCAGGAAGATATTCCCGAGTACGATGGTAGTGGAGTACCAGTGCCCGCTCGGCCGGTTCGAAGCCAGGCTCATTCGGCCGTCCATCTAATCTTCGGTTCAACGTCTCAACGTCGATGTCGAGCACGAATACCTTGTCGAATAGGTGCAGAAATTTTTGGAAATTGCGCGAGCCGCCACAGAAGAATGTGGCAGGGTGGGTGGTGTCGGCAGCAATGGTCCGGACCTTGTCAACGGGCCAGATCCAGTGCGCATATCCCCAAGCGATGCGGTCTGCGCCTTTGGGTGGTCCTGCGAGTGCCTGGCCTGTCTCGGGGTCACCGACATAAGCTAAGACCCGATCACCATGGATGACATGGTAGCCCCGCCGCTCCAGTTCTGCAGCGACAGACGTCTTTCCAGTGCCGGAACCGCCTTCGATCAGATAGTTCTTGATGCCCATAGGCATTGTTTATCATGGCTTCCAATCGGGTGAGAAGACGACCCGGCTGGGAGTGCTCAGGCAACCTCCGACCGATCAGGTCAGCTGTCCGTCCGCCACGCTAGTGCAGCCACGTCCGGAACGCGCCCTCACTCCGGTCGTTCACACCACCCCCTTGGGTTCTGGGAAGCAGTCAGTCTGCTTTCGTAATGATCGTCCGGAACGCGCAATAGGAGGCGCGTGCGCCGTGCGAAGACAGCAACCCCGAAGGCCTATCTGAGCAGTTGAGAGTATCGTCGACGGGCAGGCTCACACTTAATACCGTCGTCAGTCTTCTCGCGAAAGTCGCTGAGGTGTCAGATGTCGTCGAAATGACTGTCGCCGAACACCTGCCATTGAATGCCGAGAACCTGCGTAAGGCGCTATCACAGTTACCAATCCTTGTGCGTTAGTCGCTGGGTCGGGAGTACTAATACCTTCAAGGCGACGCAGTTGGCGCAGTGTGGCGCTCCATCGACGGGTCACCCGGTCGCCCGTCGCGAGAGTTCACGAGCTAGTTCCAAGAAAGCCCTGACCCCAGCCGATAGATTGCGCCGCCCAGGATAGTAGAGGCAAAGCCCCGGATAGGGCGGTGTCCAGTCTTCCAGAATACGGATAACGCGCCCCGCGTCGATGTCCGGGAGAATATCTTGTTCGAAAATGTATCCTACGCCGGCACTATCGAGAACGGCGGTTCTCGTAAGGCTCGCTTCATCCAACGTTATCGGGCCGCGCACATCAATTTGCACCTGTTCCCCGTCCTTTTCGAAGCGCCACCGAAACAGTGATCCATCGGGAAGACGAACGCGGATGCATTTGTGATTGAAAAGGTCGGGGGGAGCCAGTGGCTTCCCATACTTCTCGAAATACTCGGGAGAGCCGACCACCGCATGTCGCTGTGGCCGGCCGAGCGAAACGGCAATCATGTCGGTGGGTACAAGGCCCGCAACCCTGACGCCTAGATCGAATCCGTCGCCGACGACATCCACCAATTTTCCCTCGGTGACGATATCAACGTGCATGTCTGGATAGCGGCGCAGGAACTCAAGTACGAGCGGTGAGATGATGGCGCGCGCGGCAAAGGGTGCTGCGTTGATACGTATCGTTCCGGAAGGTGTTTCGCGTTGCGAGCGCACGGTCTCCAGAGCGGTACGGAGATCCTGAAGGGAAGGCGCGACCTGTTGCATAAAGAGCCTGCCGGCATCCGTCAGCGAGACGCTGCGCGTGGTTCGGTTGAACAATCGGACGCCGAGTCCCGCTTCAAGTCTGCCTACTGTGTGGCTCAGCGCTGTCGTGGACATGCCGAGATCGATGGCCGCTGCGCGGAATGTGCCGCGCCGTGCAATCGCGATGATCGCTTCCAGCTCTTTGAGATTGGGTTGTTCCATTGTCCCGACTTGTTCACTATCGCATGCCGGTTTATCCCACTTATCTGCGCAATGGTCGAGGGTAAGTTTCTGGTCAGATCATGTGGAGAAACACAATGGATATGCCCCCAACAGTTACCGCGTACTTTGACGCCGACCGCCGCAATGATGTGGAAGCGTTTTCAGAGACCTTTTTGGATGACGCAGTTGTCGAAGACGAAGGCGCTCGCCACCGAGGCATTGCCGCAATTCGCCAATGGTGGGCGGCTGTGAAAACAGCGACCAACTACGTCGCTGACCCTGTCGAAGCCACACGCGACGGCGACAAAGCGCTCGTCCGCGCGAATGTAAGCGGTCAGTTCCCCGGCAGTCCGGTGACGCTCACCTTCGCCTTCACCACCAAAAACGACAAAATCGCCAGACTGGAGATCAAGTGATGATCGATTTTCTCAATCTTAGAGGTAAACGCGCTCTCATCACCGCTGGAACGAAAGGCGCCGGCGCTGCGACGGTCAACCTGTTTCGCGAACTCGGTGCACAGGTGCTGACGACGGCGCGGGCGCGTCCGGAAAGCCTCCCGGAAGAGTTGTTCGTAGAAGCTGACCTGACCACCGAAGAAGGATGTGCAATTGTTGCTGACGCCGCGCGTCAGCGCCTGGGTGACGTCGATATCATTGTCCATATGCTTGGAGGCTCTTCAGCAGCCGGGGGTGGCTTTGCGGCGCTATCCGAAGACGAATGGGACAAGGAGCTGTCACTCAATCTGTTTCCGGCTGTTCGACTTGATCGGCTCCTTGTCCCGGACATGGTTGCCCGAGGATGCGGGGTGGTCGTGCACGTGACATCCATCCAGGGGGTCATGCCGCTTCCGGAATCGACGACCGCGTATGCAGCGGCAAAAGCAGCGCTTTCGACTTACAGCAAGTCGATATCGAAGGAAGTTTCGCCCAAAGGTATCCGGGTCGTGCGGGTGTCGCCTGGGTGGATCGCAACGGAGGCCTCAGTCCGTTTGGCCGAGCGCTTGGCGAAGCAAGCCGGTACTGATCTGGAAGGCGGCAAGAAGATCATCATGGATGCACTGGGTGGCATTCCGCTTGGTCGGCCGGCGAATCCTGAAGAGGTCGCAGATCTGATCGCATTCCTCGCCTCCGACCGCGCGTCTTCGATCACGGGTACCGAATACACGATCGACGGAGGTACGGTGCCCACGGCGTAGGCGCCCCCTGCAGATCAGGCGGGTGTGTCCCACCCGCCAATCTGGGAGTAGATCGCGTTGCGGAGATAGCGCACGTCGCGGTTCAAAGCGGCCAACTCCGGGGGCGTCTGGGTCGAAGCTGCAAGCAACGTGTCGCTGAGGCAGCCTGCCTTGTGCTGCAATGCCCGACCTTCTTCGGTCAACGCGATCACCACTTGCCGCTCGTTGCTGAGGTTTCGGGTCCTGCGCAACAAGCCGGATGTCTCAAGGCGCTTCAAGAGTGGTGTAAGCGTGCTGGATTCCAGTGCAAGGGTGTTGGCAATGGCGCCGACCGTTTGCTCGTCTTCGCTCCACAAAACGTTGAGCACGAGATACTGCGGGTAAGTCAGGCCCAATTCGTCGAGGAGGGGCTTGTAGGCGCGCTGAATGGCGATGCCAGCAGTGTAAATCGCGTAGCACAACTGATCGTGCAATGGCGGTGGATCATTATGGGGTTTGGTCATTCTGGGCTCCTTTGCGCACCAATATAATCAAGGTTACAGCGAAAACCAATATCGCGATAAGAATTATGTTGACGAGCAGTTCAAGATCTGACAAATTAAATATATCGCGATAACAGTTATCGCCCTTAACGAAAGGAAAAGCCATGACACGCACGACCACAACCACCGTTGCCGCTATCGCAGCCGCCGCCATATCCGCCGCAATGCCCGCAAACGCCGCCGACACCATCCCTGAAAGCCAGGCCGTCAAAAACGTTGTGCTCGTCCATGGCGCATTTGCTGATGGCTCTGGCTGGAAGGGCGTTTACGACAATCTTACGAAGCGCGGCTATCGCGTCACAATCGTCCAGAACCCTCTGACCTCGCTCGAAGACGACGTTGCTGCCACCAGACGTGCGTTCGAGCGGCAGGATGGTCCGGTCATTCTCGTCGGACATTCCTGGGGCGGTACTGTTATCACGGAGACTGGCATCGATCCGAAGGTTGCCGGTCTCGTCTATGTCTCCGCTCTCTCACCCGATGCCGGCGAAACGACGGCTCAGCAATACGAAGGATTTGCTCCGGCAGCGGAATTCGTCATCGAGACCACAAAGGATGGTTTTGGATATGTAAGCCCGGCAAAGTTCAAGGCTGGGTTCGCTCATGACGTCAGCGATGCCGATGTTGCGTTCATGAGGGACGCGCAGGTGCCAATCAACATGTCGGCGTTCGCCACGAAGCTCGAGAATGCGGCATGGCGCACCAAGCCTAGCTGGGCTGTTATTGCCACCGAGGACAAAGCTTTTGATCAGGCCATGCTGATCCACATGGCTGAGCGCATCAAGGCGAAGATCACCAAGGTGTCGGCAAGCCACGCCTTGTTCATGACGCAGCCTGCGGCCATCGCCGATACCATTGATCAGGCCGCCAAGACCGTGTCGGCGAAAAAGCAATGATCGACTTCGCGTCATCGGGAAGGTCGAGACCCTCCCGATGACGCTGAAACAAATCTGTTAAACAGACCGCAGGCCCGAGCGAGATGCCGGTAGGGCGTCGGATCCTTCCAAGATCCATGAGCATTTCCTCGTCTTTCGCGACCACGACTTCAGCAAATTTACCAGAATTAATTCACGGAGGAACTCACGTGAAACTGTATACCCATGATGAAAATGTACCTGCAAATACATCTTTCGCGCACAACACGGTCGGCGATGTCTTCGACTTCATCGTCTGCGGCGCTGGGTCCAGCGGCTCGGTTGTTGCAGCGCGCCTGGCAGAGAATGGAAACGCGAGCGTTCTCCTGCTCGAAGCAGGTGGAGATCATAAATCCGAGACAGTATCGAACCCTGCGCAATGGCCGTTGAATCTTGGCTCCAGCCGGGACTGGGGCTTCGTTGGACAACCGACACCTGGTCTGGATGGCCGACGACTTCCTCTCAGCATGGGCAAAGGGCTTGGCGGCGGTTCGAGCATCAACGTCATGGTATGGGCCAGGGGACATAAGGAAGACTGGAATCACTTTGCCGCAGAGGCCGGGGATGACGCCTGGGGCTATCAGTCGATCCTTGGCTACTATCGCCGGATCGAAAACTGGCAAGGCGCTCCGGACCCTACTCGTCGCGGGGTAGGTGGGCCTGCATATGTGGCGCAGCCTACTTCTCCGCAGGCAGTGGCGGAGGCCCTGTTGAACGCGGCATCTGCCATAGGGATACCTCTCTATAATACCACGAACGGCGAAATGATGGAGGCATCTGGCGGTGCATCGATTGCTGAACTGCGTATCCGGGAGGGCAAGCGGGAAACCGTGTTTGAATCCTATGTTGATCCGCTGCTGTCGCGTCCAAATTTGATGGTGATCACCGAGGCGTTGGTTACGCATCTCATCTTCGATGGTAAGCGGGTAAGAGGTGTGGAAGCTCTGATCGATGGTCGGCGACGTCCAGTTCATGGCGCATTGCGAAACGGTGCTGTCACTTGGCGCGATCAATACCCCGAAGGTCCTTATGCAGTCCGGAATCGGCCCGGAAAACGAACTGCAATCGCATGGGATCCCAGTCGTGCAACACCTGCCGGGTGTTGGTCGCAATCATCAGGATCATCTCGCCTTCGGCTGCACCTGGGCCTACCGAAAACCGGAAGCAGTGGGCGGTAGCGGCTGCGAGGCAAACCTCTACTGGAAGAGTGACGCACGTCTGTCCCAGCCTGACGTCCTCCAGTGCCAGTTGGAGTTCGCCGTCCCGTCGCCGCTTGAGGCCGGTCTCGAAACACCGGAGCACGGCTGGACCATGTTCAATGGTCTCGCACAGCCGAAAAGCCGCGGCCGATTGAGGCTCTCTGGCCCCGATATCAACGACCCCGTCCTGATTGAACCGAACTCACTCAGTGAGCCGGAAGACATGGCAGCCGCGTTGGCCGCAGTGGAATTATGCCGCGAACTTGGAAACAGCGATGGCTTTAGACCTTTGGTGACGGGCGAAGCCGCTCCGGGGCAGCGCGACAGATCAGGAATGATCGACTTTATCCGGCGCTCAGCAGTCACCTATTGGCATCAGTCCTGCACAGCCAAGATGGGACGCGACAACATGTCGGTGGTCGACAATGAACTCAAGGTATGCGGTATCGACGGCCTCCGTATCGCGGATTCTTCGATACCTCGTGCCGAGCGGGTTGTCACCCATGTCTTAGGTACAAGATGTTACCTATGTCTCCTGGCTGGACATGCATCACGACTCTCGCCTTGAGCGGAATCGAACCGCAGACCTACTGATCCGGCGTCCGGAGTGTGCAGTCCAGGTGATACATTATGCGATCCCAGACGCACAAACCGGAAACAAACCTGGCACAGCGCGACGCCATCTACTTTTAGGGCGTAAACTCATAAAATCGCTTGGTGTTTATCGCCTGTCGTGATTCCAGGCTTCCGAATAAGGGAGCCTCTATGACGCGTCGCCGCTACGAACTCACATCACGAATGGTCAATCCTGTCGCCGCTGTTGCCCAACAAGCCCCGCGGGGTTCCCCGGGTCGATGACCGGCGGGTGCTGAATGGCATCCTTTGGCGGTTCCGGACGGGCTCGCCTGGGCGGAGATCCCGGAACGCTACGGTCCGTCGACCACCTGTTACAACCGCTTCGTCCGCTGGCGAAAAGCCGGGGTCTGGGATCGGCTCCTTGAAGCGGTTTCGGAGGTTTGCGATGGCGACATCGTCATGATCGACTCGACCTGTGTCCGCGTTCACCAGCATGCGGCCACGGGAAAAAGGGGGATGGAGACGTTGGTGGCATGGGACGTTCCCGCGGCGGGCTTACGAGCAAAATCCATGCGCTCGTCTACGCCGAAGGTCGCCCCGTCACCCTCCGTCTGACCGGCGGACAGATCGCCGACTGCACCGAGGCCGACGCGCTGACGGACGAGCTCGGCGAGGGAGACATCCTACTGGCCGATAAAGGTAATGACAGCAATGCCATTCGGGCCAAGGCAGCCGCGCGAAAGGCCTGGGCCAACATCCCGCCCAAGACAAACCGCAAGGGTTCTTTCGTGTTCTCGCGCTGGGTCTATCGGCAGCGGAACCTTGTTGAGAGATTCTTCAACAAGATCAAACGGTTCAGAGGCATCGCAACCCGATACGACAAACGCCCCGAAAACTACCTCGCCGCCGTAAAGCTCGTCGCCACAAGAATCTGGTGTCAAAGTCTATGAGTCGACGGCCTAGAGAATCGACACTTGAAATCATAGCGATATCAATCGCGTCCCTTATCGCATTAGCTGCTGCGTATGGACCTTAGGATAACGTTGCCGCGTCCCGCCGGCATTGATGTGCAAAATTTCGGCCATCGCGTCGGTAGTCCGCGTGGAAATCTGCGTTTTGCACGCATCCGACCTCTATGGAGCCCCCTGCTCCGCAGCCCATCAGTGGGCTGGCGGAGCCTAATTGCTTTGGCCAACCGGCGGAAACACGCGGGGCATACATCACAGGCGGAGGCGCAATAATGAGCCTGACACGGTTAGCCTCCCGAGTTGGGGCGGCTTGAAAGAACTCTCTGCCCATGCTCGCGCGCGGAGGCCCATTCCAGATCTGGAAAAAATGAGCCACCCGTTGTCCAAATGATGTTGGTGCTGGCTCTGCTGCTATCGAACGAATGTCTAATCACGCTGCCATGTCTTGCGAACGCTGCAAAACCAGCGGCTCCAGAGGGCTCTAGACGCAGGCCTGCCAAAGTCCACATCCGCTCAACCCACTCGCTGAGGTCATCATCAAGGACAGTGGCGACACCAGCGATCTGATGGCCCACGACTTCGGCTACGAGCATTGATGCCTGTGCGACAGCCAGACCATCGGCGATAGTCTCGTTTGACAGCCCACAAGCATAGACATTCACGGGCCTGACAGATCCCGAAGCCAATTGGACCAGCATGGATGGAGAGGCTACCGGTTCAACGAATATGCAATGTACGTTCGAACCAAAGATATTCTTCAGGCCCAGGGTTATCCCCCCTGGCGCTCCGCCCACACCACACGGAAGGTAAACAAAGAGTGGGTTGTCGTGACTGATCCGTATTCCCGTTTCCTCGAGCTGGTTCGAAATTTCCAGCGCTGCTGCGGAATAGCCGACGAGGAGCTTCACCGAGTTTTCGTCGTCGATGAAGTAGGTGAAGGCATCAGACGACGCTACTGCCCTAGCGGCTGCTACGGCATGTGAGTAGTCGTTGTCGTGTTCCACTACATTGACCCCGGCGCTCCGAAGCCGAACTTTCTTCCAAGCCTTTGCGTCGCGGGACATATGGACCTCGACCCGAAAGCCCAACTTGCGCCCAACCATGCCAACACTGAACGCAAGGTTTCCCGTCGAGCCAACGACGATCCTATAGCGCTCGAAAATGTTCCGTGCCTCCGATGACAAGAGAGCCATTGGATCCGCCCGACAGCCGACCCCGTGGGACTGCAAAATATCTTCCGCATAGGACAAGACTTCATATACCCCGCCGCGGCCTTTGATGCTTCCCGTTGTCTTTATTTTGTGATCGGCCTTCACAAGCACGCAGCCTGACGGGAATTCTGAACAGTTAAGGTGGATCAATTCCGACTGGGCGCCATTGCCGATACTAATGTCTGAAAATAGTTCCGCCAGGACGTCATTGAAACGCATCCAGCTTTTGACGGCTCCGTTGAGATCGTCCATACTTACCTTGCTTTGATTTTCAATTCCAGTATCCGATTTGTACTTTGTGTTACGCCACCATATTGGTCGGCTTTCTGGTACACCTTCTGGAAACACAATTTGTTCTGTTGTCACGACATAGCCTCTCGTAATTAAAGAAATCGATTGACTGCTATAGAGGACTGTCGAGGTCGTCCAATTAAAGCTATTGTGCCGACTCATTAGCTCAGTTAATGTTTATCATGCGCACCGAACATCCCGCGATCGATGGATCGCTTGCTTCAGATCTCTGGATCTTTCACGTGGTCGCGCAATCGCGAACTTTTGAAGAAGCGTCGCATAGTCTCGCCATCACCCAAAGCGCGGTATCACAACGCATGGCACGCCTTGAGGCGCGACTCGGGACGAAACTCTTCGAGCGCAAGGGTCGGCAGGCCCGCCTAACGCCCAATGGACAGCTTCTTCTCCAAGGTACGACCACGGGTTTTGACGCCATCGTCCCGACGGTCCAGGCCATAAGATCTGGCAGCAAATCTCAGAACATTAGAGTCAGTTGTGTGCCCTCGCTGGCGCTTGAATGGCTGACGCCCCGATTGGGCGGATTCCTTAAGTTGTACCCAGATTGTAACGTCGAGATTTTCGGCGACGTGGCTGCGCTCGACCACAGGCAAATGGCAGGTCAGAACATTGACGTCTGTATCCGCTATGGCCCAAAAGGCAGTGTATCGGCCCTGTACTTTTGTGTGTCGATGAACCCTGCTTTCCTGTTGGCTCACCTGATGTTGTTCGGCAACTATCCAAAGCAACGCGTGAGTTCGGAACCGTAACTCTGCTGCACGATACCGCCCCATGGGACGGCGCATCCAAGCCAGATGAGGAATGGGCAATATGGCTGAAGGAAAATCCTGCTCCCTGGCTGAACGAGCTGAAGCGCAGAGACCTTCATTTCAATCTTGCTCAACTTGCTTATCGTGCAGCAATGGATGGTATCGGCCTGGCGATTGGCCGGGCGAGACTCGTCAATCGGCACCTTTATAGTGGCAAACTGGAAAGACTTCCGAATGCCAAATCATCCCAGTTTTCGATCACTGTGCAAACGGCCGGAAGCGCGGTCCCGGCAAAGTTGAACGTGTTCTTGGAATGGCTTCGCTATGAACTGGAAGAAGATTTACATGTGGGTGCGGTTTGAAGGTCGGATTAAGAATCCGACACCGATTTGTTATTCGGCAGCGGACCCGCACCTTACACCCGATTAGAACACTTCCAAGAAACATAACTAGACTTCAATTGAATTTAAGCAAGCTCTTCATCCAGTGAATGAAGCACCAACCGTGATATCGAACGGACCATCGGTGACCTGAAGCTCCGGATTGTCATACGCTGCCAATCCGGACGTATGGGAAAGAAGATTGGCTATCTTGATTGCTTGCCAGCTATCCGGTCCTTCTGGAAAATAGTCGCTGATACTGTCGTCCAAGTTGACGTTGCCCCGCTCAACCAGCATCATTATCGCGGTCGCTGTAAACGATTTGCCAACGGACCCAGACTGCAGTACGCTGTCCGCCGTCATTGGAACGTTGAGTTCGATGTTCGCCTTGCCATACCCTTTCGCCAGTACAATCGAGCCATTCTTATAGATTCCAAGTGCGACCCCTGGAATCCTCTGGCGACTCATTTCAGCGAAAACGTACGTGTCGATCGCGTCTGAGACGCTCGATTTCAGACGGTATCCGTCAATCCAAGGGGACATTCTACACCTTTTTACATGTCTGGAATTCGCGATCGATGTTGGAAGGCATGGTTCGGCAGCTAGGAGAACCGATCCATCGCGTAGGGACGCGGGTCTGTGAAGGCGACCCGCCCCGTCATCATTTCAGCCAACAGCCGTCCAGTAACGGGCCCCAACGTGAGACCGTGATGGTTATGACCAAATGCAAACCATAGGCCCTTATGTCGTGGCGCATTCCCAATGATCGGACGCATGTCGGGAAGACAAGGTCTGGACCCCATCCAGGGCTCCGATTCAATCCTGCCTTGGAGCGGAAAGGTTCGTCGAGCGAGCGGTTCGACAAAATCTAGTTGGGAGAAATTCGGGCGACTGTCTCGGGGCGCGAACTCAATTCCGGTGGCCAATCGAACGCCTTGGCGCATGGGCGACAGGACATACCCTCCATCCGCGTCGAATACTGGATGGTTTAGCGTCGCGCCGGCCTTTGCCGAGTAGTGGACGTGGTAACCTCGCTTAACGACAAAAGGCAGCCGATATCCCAACCGTCGCGCCACATCGTCCGCCCAAGGACCCAGCGCAACGACCACCTCTTGCGCGAACAGACTCTGGCTCTCCAGATTCAGGCGCCATCGAATCCCGTCATTGACGAGATTTGATGCGTCTGCCTTGTGGAACGTACCGCCCCGCTGGAAGAACGCTTTCGCATAGCTTTTTACCAGACCTCCCGGATCACGCACCGTTGCGGGATCGAGCCAATGGACACCTCCGACGAACTCGTTCGAAAGATGTGGCTCGCGTTCCCTCAGCGAATCCGCGTCGAGCACTTCATACCGGACGCCAAAGGGAGCGAGGTCCCCGGCCGCTGCCTTGGCTTTTGCAAGTGACCCCGGCTTCCGGAAGGTTTCAATCCAACCTGAACGATGTAACTCGGAAGTCGCCCCCGCTTCGGACGCCAACGCTTCATGTTCCGCCACGGAACGGCTGATCAGCGGCCACATGTCCGACGCTGCCTTCTTCAACCGTTTTGGAGCGGACTCGCGCCAGAACCGCCAGAGCCACGGTGCGATTTGGGGCAAATACGACCAGTCGAAACGCACGTCTGCCGAACGGTTCAAGCCATAGCGGAGCAAGGTCCCAAGCTCTCGCGGCGCCCCATACGGCATCACGCTCGAGCATTCGATCAACCCCGCGTTCCCGTAACTCGTCTCCTCCCCCGGCTCCTTCCGGTCGACCAGGACGACTGACTTGCCACGCTTTTGTAGATGCAGTGCGACGCAAACCCCGACGATCCCAGCGCCAAGTACGATAACGTCTGATTGCTGTGCGGCAGATTTAACAATCACACCATGCTCCGTAGTAAACACTGTTTTCACTTTGGCGTTCCCGGGAGCGCTCAGTTCGGTTGTCAGGCCCGTTGAACAACATAGGGCGTCCCGCATGAGAGAGAGTTCGCGCCAAGATCGAGTCTGCTAACAACTTGCGGAGGCGCTTCGGAGAACTCGGCTCAGGACAGCGCCTGGGCCGCGGCCTAGCCCTGGTCGCGGGACCTCAGAACATGTCGAGCGAAAGCCGACCTTCCGTCGATTGTAAGCCGCGCCCCGGACTCCATACTGGATCAGGTCTGGTCCACAGCGTTGGAAGCTGGATGAGCTTCACTAGTTCTGATGCCTGCAGATCCAGGAATCGCTCGCCCTTCTCCGCCGTCGCGCTGCGAGGATCTCCCCATGTTCCTGAGGTCGGAGCATACTCGGCAAAGGAGTAGAACCGCGTGCCGCCGAGCTGTGGGCTCAATGGATGCGTTTGCTCTGCGAACGCTTGCTCGAAACGATCTGAACGAACCGTTTCAGGAGTAATCGCCAGCATGATGGAGGCTTCTCCCTCACAGGCGTGCTGAGAGCGCTTATCCACTTCAAAGATCTTCAAAGCCTCCTCGCGCGCCAATCCCCAGGGCAGACAAGAAACAATCGGGATCTCAAATTCGACCGCCACCTCTCGCACTGAGACGGCGAGCGGCTCAACGTTACCTCCATGCCCATTTACGATCATCAGCCGAGCGAAGCCCAGTGCCTTCAGCGAACGCACGATACACCGCAGGACCTTGTTCATTGTCTCATAGTCGACCGAGATCGTGCCGCCGAAGGGAATGTGGTGCTCGCTCATTCCGAGCCATAGTCCCGGCAGTACTGCGACAGGAGTCTCAGCGGCTACCCGCCGCGCGGCCCGGATTGCCGCTTCCGAGGCGCTCGCGGTATCAGTAACAACGGGGAGATGTGGTCCGTGCTGTTCAAGGGAACCTATGGGAAGGATTGCAAGCGCGGCTTTTTGCATCGCGATTGCCCGCAAATCCGGGGCAGTCATGCGCGTCCATTCGACTTCAATCATTTAATACCCCTCCAAAGATTAACAAGTTCGCGAGCTTGCAGTGATGCGTGCACCCTGCGGCGGGCCAGATCGAGCGCGCACGACAGGGAGAACGGACGCGTGCCGCGCCGAACACCATTCTCATAGGCAGTCGCGGTCGCGGCCTCGGACGTGTGGGCCCCACCCCGTGCAAGTCAGTTACGATTGTACCGCTGCCGCCCAGCATGCAACCTTTCGAGGTCCCATCGCCACAAGGGGTGGACTGCTTTGTGTACATTTCTCGATTTTAGAACTGCACCGAGCGGCGAAGGCGCATCCAACTTCCTTGCTCGCCAAGTTTGGCGGGCGCCCCTCGATCGGGACCAATCCGGCCGCAAGCCGTTCATCAAGCGGAGGAACCGATTTTATGAGCGCCGAAGTGTAGGGATGATACGGCCTCGAAAAGATGTCTGATGTTGAACCTTCTTCGACTATACGCCCCGCGTACATGACTATCACCCGGGAACAAAACTCCGACACCAGGGCGATATTGTGAGAAATGAAGACAATCGACGAACCAGTATCTGTGTTCATCTTTTCGAGGAGCTCGATCACCTGCGCTTGAACGGTGACATCGAGAGCCGTGGTCGGTTCGTCGGCTATGATCAATTTGGGCCTATTCGCAGTTCCCATCGCGATGACAATGCGCTGACGCATGCCCCCGGAAAACTGGTGCGGATACTGGCCGGCACGCACGGCTGGATCAGGTATCCTGACGGAGCGCATCATGTCGACCGCCGCACTGGCTGAGATCTTTCTCGAGACGCCTTCGTGAGCCTCGATTGTCTCGCCGACTTGACGCCCTGCGGTCATCATCGGGTTCAGGCTCGCGGCAGGGTCCTGAAACACCATCCCAATCTCGTTGCCGCGCAGCCGGCGCATCTCCGTTTCCGACAGCGCGAGCAGATCAGCTCCAAGAAACTGAATGCTACCGCTGACGGGAGCCGCGCCCGGAGCGAGCAGTCTCATGATGGCGAGAGCCAAGGTTGACTTTCCGCATCCCGACTCCCCTACAACACCAATCCGGTCGCCCGCGTTAACGTGGAAGGAAACGCCGCGCACCACGTGAAGCACACCGTACTTGCTTTCAATGTCTATCGACAGATTCTCAACTGACAATATCGCGTCATGATCGGCAGAATGTCTGATCTGATTAAGCATTCCGGGCTCCGCGCTGCGCGTCGACATGTTCTTGAAAGTGACAGGCCGCCTGGTGATCACCTGTGCCCGACAACATCGGGTCCACGGCGGAGCATGCATCCGGTGAACCGAGGTTTTGTCTGAGCCAGCATCGCGCTTGGAACCGGCAGCCGGACGGCAAATGCATCGGAGAAGGAGGATCCCCCGATAGTGGGATTGGTTTGCGCTTGTCAGTTGATGTCGGCATTGTCGGCACCGCAGACAACAAGGCTGCTGTGTAGGGATGACGCGGAGCTGCAAATATCGTGTCAGCATCCGCTAGCTCGACAATTCGACCAAGGTACATGACCGCAACCCGATCCGCCATCTGCCGAACGACCGCCAAGTCGTGGGATATGAACACGTAGGTCAGCTTTAGCTTGCGCTGCAGCGATACAAGTAAGTTGACGATCTGAGCCTGAACGGACACGTCCAGCGCACTGACGGGCTCGTCGCAGATTATAATTTCGGGATTTGCGGCGAGTGACCGGGCAATCCCAATTCGCTGCCGCTGCCCGCCGCTGAACTCTCGAGGAAACCTCGCATATCCGGACGCTCCGATCGAAACGAGATCAAGCAGTTCATTCACCCGCGACTGCCGCTGCTTTTTGTCGACTCCGGCCAGAAGGAGTGGCTCCGCAATGATCTCGCCAGCCCGCTGCCTTGGATCAAGGCTGCTGTACGGGTCCTGGAACACCATTTGCAGGCTCTTCCTGGCCTCACGCAGACTGCGCCCCTTCATATCGCTGATGGGCAGGCCATTTAACGCAACGCTTCCGCCAGTCGGGGCCTCGAGCATACACAATGTGCGCCCAAGGGTGGATTTGCCACAACCGCTCTCCCCCACGACCCCAAGCGTTTCGCCGCGATAGATCTTCAGGTTGATTCCATCCACCGCCCGCACACCGGTGCCAAAAATGACATGCAGGTCTCGAGCTTCGAGGATCGTTTCGCCCAGGCGAGCACCGGCATTGTTTGTCGTCTCGCCGATCTCTTTCAGGAGTTCACTCATGAGGCCTCTCCGCCGCGTCTGAATGAAGGATCGAAATGCTCGCGCAATGCGTCGCCGATCACGTTGATGGACAGCAATGTGAGTCCCACCGCTATTGCTGGCGTAATCAGCAGATGCGGATACGACTGCATCGACCTCACGCCCGACGCGATCATCGCTCCCCAGCTCGGTGTAGGTGGATCGACACCAACGCCCAGAAAGCTCAGCCCAGCTTCAAGTAGGATTGCACTTGGCACCACGAATGTTGCCGAAACGATGATCACCGGCAGGCAGTTCGGCAAAATGTGGCGCCGCATTACGAACAAGTCTGAAGCACCCGCCAATCGAGCGGCCGCAACATATTCCGCCGATCGAAGTATGATCACCTCTGCGCGTACAATGCGTGCGCAAACCAGCCAAGAGGTAAAACTCAAAGTGAGGAAGACGCCGAACAGCCCTCCTGACATTTTATAAAGCGCCGTTATCGGTGAAAAGAAGTCAGTGGAAGACTGGTTCAACTGCCCCTTCACAACGCCGGCGATCAGAATTGCAAACAATGTGTCGGGGAATGCGTACATGCTGTCAACGAAACGCATGCAAACACTGTCAATCCAGCCCCGCTTGTATCCCGCGATAGCGCCGACGGCGATGCCGATCAGAACCGCCGCCACGGTGGATGTCACGGCAACGACCAGTGAGACACGGGCTCCGATCGCAAGACGAGCCAGCATGTCGCGGCCCAACTCGTCAGTCCCGAGTATGTGGTTCCAACTGGGGGGCGAATTTCTGTGAAGCAGATCCTGGCGGTACGCGTCGTAAGGCAGGAATGAAGCGGATGCAGCAACAACGACGATCAGCACCAGGAACGCAATCGCAACGGCTAGACCGGGCTTGATGCGAAGGGATGCGGATAGCAGTGGAACACCACGCCGCTGGGTCGATGGCACCATCGTCATCGTACGTCCTCGCGGGTTCGGGGGTCGATCATGAAATGAGCGATATCGACGAGCAGATTACAGAGGACCACAATCACCGCGTACACGAGGGTCGTCGCAATGATGACAGGATAGTCTCTTGCCGACACTGCCAGCACGAAGTACCGCCCGAAACCAGGCACGCCGGCGATGGATTCCACGAAGAATGAACCAACGAGTACTGAGGAGGCGTACGATCCGGCAACTGTCACGACAGGAACCAAGGCATTTCTCAATATGTGAACCGCGATGATGCGACTTCGCTTCACTCCCTTCGCCCGAGCTGAACGGACAAAATCCTTGTGCATGACCTCCAGAACGCAGTTTCGACAGTAGCGGGCGATCGCCGCCATGGGAGCGAGAGCGAGGGAAACAACGGGTACGATAGCTGAGGTGGAAAAGAGCCCCTTCCACCCAAACGTTGGAACAAGCCCAAGCCCGACTCCCATGGTCACGATCAACACCGCAGTGATGATGTAGGTCGGTAGAGACACGCAGAAGGTACAGAAGAACAGTATGGCAGTATCCAGAGCTCTCGAACGCGTCAGGGCTGCCACCACGCCAAGCAGTAGCCCCATGACGATGGCGAGGGCTATCGCCATCGAGCCGAGGGCAAGCGACGTCGGAAGAAATTTCTTCACGATATCGGCTACGGACTGTGAGGGGTCCCGGAAGGACGGCCCGAGGTCGCCTTGAACGGCGCCCCAGAGATAGCCGATGTACTGAACTTGCAACGGTTCATCCAGATTGTACTTCGCATCCAGGGCAGCCTTCGCGGCTGGCTCCATCGGCCGATTTGCGCTCGCGCTGTCCCATGGCGAGCCAGGCGTGAGGTGGGCTATTGCGAATGTTACCGTGTAAACAACCAAGAGAGTTGGGATACTGGCAAGCACTCGCCTCAACATGAATGAGAACATCTCTTTTCCAGCCTACCGAACGATTTCCGTATCTCGGATGGGATAGAGCCTCAGAGTAGTGTCCGGCTGAAGGTTTTTGACATAAGGCTTAACGAGCCACAGCGACGTTTCCCGATAGAGGGCGCTCATCGGCTGTTGCTCCTCCAAGATCTTGTTCGCTTGCCGGTAGGTCTCAATCCTCTGAGTTTCGTCGGTAGCCACCTTCGCTTTTTTGATCAGTGACGCGAAGTCCTCGTTTTTGAAATGGCTGTTGCGATAATCATCGGTAATCAGATCGCCATACCAATTTTCCGGATCGACGTAATCGGATACCCAAAGAGCGGTTATAATGTCGTAGGGCGCACTCTTGCGGGCGTTCACCCAAGCGGCGAAAGCCTTCAACTCCATGACGTTGATCGTAGCGTTAATGCCGAGATTTTCGGACCACATCTGCTGCAGCAGTTGCGCGACGATCGGCTGCGAAGCGCTATCCCGCACTGTGAGAGTGAATGGAGGAAACCCGGCGCCGTTGGGGTAGCCTGCCTTGGCCAGAAGCTCGCGCGCAGTGTCCACATTTCCCTTGATTGCGTCGTCCTCGTTTGCACCGGGAATACCCGGCGGAACGATTGTTTTTGCGACTGCCGCGGTTCCATCGCTGACGACTGACGACAGCGCGTTCCGATCAATGGCCAAGCTCAACGCCTGCCTTACGTCCTTGTTGTCCCACGGAGCATGCGAATTATCGTACTGGACCCACCAAGTGCCGGAATCAAGATTCGTGATCAATTCCTTGGCAAGAGTGGCGTCCTGCCGAACCCTCTGAATGTCCTGTATCGGAATGCACGTGGCGAAGTCGATTTCCTCAGCCTCGTAGGCTCGAAGTTGCGCTTCGCAGATATCGCCCGACGCGACCGTCATCCTGATCGTGTCAATTGCCGGCTTCCTTCCCGCATAGAAGGGATTGACGTTCATCTCGATCGATTGATCGTTTACCCGGGATACGAGTTTGTACGGACCATTGGAAACGATGTGTTCGGGAAGCGTCCAACGCTCGCCCCACTTCTCTACTACGGCCTGCGGAACCGGCGTTATGTATGGTAACGCGAGCTTCGCCAAAAACGAGGGCGCCACGCGTTCCGTTTCGATAACAAGCGTGTGGTCATCCACGGCTTTGATCTGAACCGTTGCGGCATCTTTCGTTTCACCGGCATTGTAAGCCTTCGCGCCCTTGATTTCCGTCAGAAACTGCGCATTGCCGCTCGCAGTGTTCGGGTCAAGGATGCGCTTGAGGGAGTATTCCCAGTCCTTGGCGGTCACGGGATCGCCGTTCGACCACTTGTTTTCCGGCTTCAACTTTATCGTCCAGGTCAAACCGTCCTTGGATCGTTCTATGGAGCTGGCTTGCAAATAGACGAGTGTCCCGTCGTTTCGAATCTTTGCGAGCGGTTCGAAAAGCTGGCTCTGAATGACAATCGCGCCGTCATCCACCCGATTGGGATCCATGAAGCGAGGCTCCTCGACGATCATCCGGAATGTCTCGCCTTCGCCGGCAAACGCCGGCGTCAAATACGTGGAAGCCGCCAACGAGGCAGCAAGTATGGAGGCCGCAAAGACCTTTTTCCTCATTTTAGTTCCCCAATTTTTGTCGGTTGATCGAACCTTCCTCCAACAGGCTATTTGTAAGTTTCATAAAGTCAATACCAATTTTGTCATTTAAATTTCAATTTGACACTCTTCCAATTCGGGGCATAAGAAATGTTAGAACGGTTTCCAGTTGAAAGTTTCCTTTCACCGGAGCGCACCAATTACAGAGCTATCAAGGCTTCAAATGTCCACGAAGACGGTCAAGCAACGCTTAAATGACTATGTTATGGCGGGGTCGAAAGCGGAGCGCCGCATAGCGACTTTCATGCTGGCAAGCATTGCTGAACTGCCCTTTGATACTGCCGCTTCTATATCAAAACGGATTGGTGTGAGCGAACCGACCGTGGGACGCTTTTGCCGTAGTCTGGGTTATCAGAACTTCAAGGCTTTGAAGGAAGACCTGCAGCACGACATCGGAGGAGGTCCGTGGCTCCTTGGTGACCGATTGAAGGAGTTTCACGACCGAACCAAATCCGGCGACGGTGAGCAAGGACGCGGGCTGGAGTTAGAAATCGCGAGCCTCGTGCGGATCTATGAACTCGCGCGAACAGAACATTGGGCCAGGGCGGTGAAAAAACTGGCGCGCTATCGACAAATCTTCGTGGCCGGATTTCAGACCGAACGGGGGCTTGCACAGTACTTTGCCAATCAGTTGCAATATCTGCGTCCCAACGTGCATCTTGTCGATATCGCTGGCGGGAACTTCTCCGAGGCGTTGTTAAACGAAGAAAAATCCACCGCGCTCGTGATTTTTGAAGCGCGAAGATATTCACGCTTATCGGAACTACTGGCCAAGAACGCGAAGTCGCGCGGAATCCCGCTGACGCTAATAACCGATGCCTATTGCGATTGGGGTCATGATCTCGCCGATGAGATGTTCGTCGTTCGGACGGAGTTCAACATGTTCTGGGATTCGACGGCTCACATGGCGAACCTAGCCAATCTGCTGATTAACTCGGTTTTCAAGGAGCTTGGCCCGCACGTGGAACAACGGCTGAATGCTGTCACCCGCCTGCACGGCGATTTCATAGGATATGTCGGTGAGTCGACCCGGCAGGATGCCAAATCATGATCGGAAGTTGGGGGTCAGTCGCATTGCAATCTGGCAATACCGGCTAAGACCGGAAGACTCGAAACAACACTGAACTAGCCCGCGGCAACGAGGCAAATGCCGCCCTGAGCTACTCCGGGGCGTCCCTTTTGCTCGTCCGCATTTTCGTATGCAAGGAGGCATTATGAAAATCTTCATTAGCGCAGATATCGAAGGCACCGCAGGAATCACGGCTTGGGACGAAGCCAAGAAGGGCCAGCCTGAGTACGCGGAATTCCGCGAATACATGACGAACGAATTAGTAGCCGCCTGCGAAGGAGCGCGTGCCGCCGGCGCAACCGAAATCGTCGTGAAAGACGCGCACTCGTCGGCTCGGAACCTAATCCTATCAAAGCTGCCGCCGTACGTGAGCGTTGTCAGGGGCTGGAGCGGGCATCCAGATGAGATGATGTTCGGCATCGATGGAAGCTTTTCAGCCGCTCTGTATATCGGCTACCACAACAAGGCGGGCACCGACACGAATCCTTTGGCTCACACGTTAAGCGGCGCGGTTTCCAGGCTCCTGATTAATGGCGAAGTGGCCTCAGAGTTTACGCTCAATTCTCTGTGCGCTTCGCGCTACGGTGTCCCGTCGGCCTTTCTTTCCGGTGATGCAGGTATGTGTGCCGAAGCGGAAGCTGCGGTTCCTGGTATCGCCACTCTAGCCACCAGTGAGGGATTTGGTCCGGCTACAAAATCTCTGGTCCCGGCGGCTGCGGTAGCCGCGATCCGTGAAGGTGTGGAGAAAGCCCTGGCGAGAAATGCCAAGCCCTCGCTGCCGAAGCTTACCGAGCAGTTCGAGCTCGTCGTTGAATATACCAATCCGACGGATGCTTACAGGAACAGCTGGTATCCCGGCATGAAGCATGTCGCGCCACGAACGCTACGCTTTGAGGCGCAAGACTACTTCGAGATCCAACGCGCGATACGCTTCGTTGTCTAGAGGTGCCCGCACGGATGTTTTTTCGTCCGATGACCAACCGCCGTAACGAGGGCCGGACAGTTGAGCCGAATTGTAGTCTGAATGGGGAATTCCTGCCGGAGCCCCGCGGATACCGCGACTTGATGCCGGGAACCGAGCAGCAGGTCGGCGAGCCAACCCGCTGTTGACCCACATACAGTATCCCAACCCTCTAAGCTGCCACGGAGCAGGAGTCGAACATGGGTGAACCACTGCTACTAGACGCCAGACAGACCGCCGCAAAGCTGCCCTTCCCGGAATTGATAGCGGCTCTTCAACGGGGCTTTGCTAAGGGATGCCAGACACCCGCGCGCCACCATCACACATTACGCAGCGAAGGTGAACCTGACGGTACGTTGCTCTTGATGCCCGCCTGGTCCAACGCCGATGACGAGGATCATTTCCTCGGCGTCAAGCTGGTGACCATTATGCCGGGCAACATGAACCGTAGCCTGCCTGCTGTCGTATCGACATACATGCTCTACGATGCCATCACGGGCGAGCAGTTAGCCCTTATGGATGGAAACACACTGACGAGCCGGCGCACCGTGGCAGCCTCTGCGCTTGGTGCCAAATACCTTTCTCGAGAGGACTCCTCATCGCTGGTCATTATGGGCGCTGGCCGGGTGGGAAGCTTGATCGCGGACGCTTACTCCGCAGTGCGATCGCTTCGGCACATCGTCGTCTGGGACATCAATCCCGAACAAGCCGACCGCCTCGCCTCGTCCCTCCGTGACCAGGGCCTTCCCGCGCAATCCACGACAGACATTAAAACCGCAATCGAATCCGCCGACATAGTCAGCGCCGCAACGCTTGCAACCGAACCTGTCGTTCGAGGCGAGTGGCTGAAACCGGGCACTCACGTCGATCTCATTGGGGCCTTTACCCCGGAGATGCGAGAGGCTGATGACGAAGTGATGCGTCGCGCGTCGATCTACGTTGACACCGCGGTAGCGCTCGAGGAGGCGGGAGAGCTTATCGAGCCACTCGCCGCGGGGGTAATTGGCAAGGAAGCCATTCTTGGCACTCTCACCGACCTGTGCCGAAAGGACGAATTCGCACGTGCGAACGCAAATCAGATCACTTGTTTCAAAAGTGTAGGCTCTGGACTCGCCGACCTTACCGCAGCCCAGCTCGTCTATAAACGCATTTAAACAATTATATGCGGCTTCGGAGTTCCAGCGAGCTCCCAGGCCGACCTCGGCGGCCGCGATCAATCCTTGGGCGATGGCGAGCAACCGGGTTGCGCGATCGCGATGCCGGCCCCGATCGGCGAGAACGCTTTTGAGACCGAGATTGAACGCAGGCAGCGGTGACGCCGGCCGGGCGCAGGATCGATGCGGACAGCAGCCGGCCGAGCCAGGGGCGCGTGCTGCCGCACGGCGAGCTCGTTCCAGGCATTAAGGGCGACGGCCTGCAGCACCGCCGGCAGATTTTCGGCTTGCCGTATCACCGCTCTCCACTCCTCCAGGCGCTCGTCCTCGTCCCAGTCGAGATGATCCTTCTCCCGGTCCCTCGCAGGGCCGGGCGTGTTCGCCGCCTCGATCGCTGCATCGGGCCAGCACCGCGTCGATGGCGGCAAACTCCGCGTCGAGCGGGCTGGCGCCGTCATCGCGGCCCTCCCCCTCCCCTTCTCCGGCCGCGTCGGTACGCACCACAGCGTCTTCGTTCTCGACGCCGCCGGCGCCACCGATTGATGGTCCAGGCCACGCTTGGCGGCGCAAGCTGCGGAGGCGTCAGCCGACAAAGCCCAGGCGGGCGGCTGCGCCGCAATCCGCCGGCGGGTTTTCAGGACGTCGCGGGGTCAGTTCGTGGGTGGGGGTGCGGATGTCGCGGCGTCGTGGAGGACGAGATCTTCGAGATGGACAAGCTCGCCGTCGAGCCAGAGGGAGGCACAGGCGTCGGCGAATTGCATGCGTCGAGCAAGCCCGCCGACCGGCGAGTGAGCGATGTACTTGTTAAGGCGCGCCCGCGCGATGCCGAATGGCGGAAACGGCCTCAACAGACCGAACGGACCTATTATGAACAATTAACCATATGAATTAACATCTAAAATTTCACCAACGGACGTTAATAGGTCCTATCTTTCCGTCATTCGGACGCCACTTTCCGCGCGCAATCACTATCGATAGGGACCAAGTATCGATAGTGATCGATTTGAGCCGGAAAGCCGCAAAAGTCGGGGCAAAACCGCTGTGGCGAGCTGTTCCGCATGGCAAAAACGCTCCGTGTCGTGGATGAAGTGGATGCGTCGTACCTGTCCCTTGCGCCTGCGGCGGAGCCAGGTAGAATATAGACAAATAGGAACCAAGGAACCAGAAATGGCGCTCAGCATCAAAGATATAGAGACGGAACGCCTTGCAAAGGCACTGGCCGAGAAAACCGGTGAAACCATTACCATGGCGACCCGCCGGGCACTGGAGGAACGGCTGCGGCGCCTCGCAAACGTGGGAAATCGCGATGTTCTTCTCGAGGAGCTTGGCGCCAGCCGCAGACGCTGGGCGAAGCTGCCGGTGCTCGACAACCGCTCCGCCGACGAGATCTTAGGGTATGACGAAAACGGGCTCCCCAACTGATGGTCATCGACACATCCGCCATCGTCGCGATCGCGTTCAATGAGCCGGAAGCGGAAGACTACGAGCGAAAAATCGTCGACGCTCCCCGACGTTTCATGTCGGCCGCGACAGTCCTCGAGCTCGCCATCGTCATCGAGGCGCGCCTCGGCGAAGCCGGCGCCGCAGAACTCGATCTCTGGCTTCACAAGGCGGGCGTCGAAATCGTCGCCGTCGACGCGGATCAGATCGCCGTCGCAAGGCGAGCCTGGCGCAGCTACGGCAAGGGCCGACATCCGGCAGGTCTGAACTATGGCGACTGTTTTTCCTATGCGCTGGCCAGGACGCGCAACGAACCTCTGCTCTACAAAGGCGATGATTTCTCGTGCACGGACATCGAGGCGGCATGAGTTTGCATCCGCTGCACCGGCAGCCGCCGCAAGCCGCGTGATGTCCGAGGTTTCAGTCGGCAGCATGCTTATCCATCAGGAGCTCGGCATTGAGATGGTCGAGGCCCGGCTCCATTTCGGACTTCTCCACGGCGGCGAGATCGGCATCGCTCAGGTCGGGCATCGCCTCGACGCGCCGGTCAAGCTGCGACAGCCGCACATAGTCCTCATAGGCAGCACGGTGCGCGGTCGACCATTCTTGGTGTGATCACCGGTTCCCGCACGGCGGCATCCTGATAGGCTCCGAAATTCTTGGAAACCGCCGCGGCGGTCACGGTCGATGTCATCACACATCCGGCGGCCGTCGCCGGTCGGAAGTGGCGGGATTGCGTGTCGAGGATCTCGTTGATGAGGAACCGGTGCGCGCCGACCCCTCCGACGAGGACTCCCCTCCCTCCCCTGCCTGTCGATCCGTCTCGGCCGCACGAAGACGACGACCGAGGACGATGACGAACATGTGCTGTTGATCGGCAGGCCGGTGACCGCACTGAAACGGTGGCTGGCGGAAGCCGGAATTGCAGCCGGGCCGGTGTTTCGGCGCATCGATCAATGGGGCAACGTCGACCGTCGGGCGCTGACGCCCCAGTCTGTCAACCTCATCCTGAAAGCTCGCGCCAAACAGGCCGGACTCGAGCCCGCGCTGTTTTCGGTACATGGCTTAAGATCCGGCTATCTGACCGAGGCGGCAAACCGCGGTATCCCTCTGCCCGAAGCAATGCAGCAGTCGCTGCACAAGTCGGTGACACAGGCGGCGAGCTATCACAACAACGCGGAACGAAAGAATGGACGAGCGGCCCGGCTGATCGTCTAGGCGGAACTACGCGCCGAATAATGTATCGACTCGCGTCTCAAACGACTGCCATTCTTCCGGTTCCGTTTCCGCCTCCGATCTATCGCGCCTGTCAGCGGCCGATGCTGCGCTGCCGCAGGCTTCAGCACGCTGCATCAGCGACAGCATTTCTGCCTTCAAGCGATGTGAGCGCTGCAGGTCGGCGGCGTGCTCGGCGTTCTGGCGGGGACATCGCCGCGCCGGCTGCCTGTCGTGCCGCCTCCAATTGTTTCTTCAAGCTATCAAGCTCGGCTTTTGCTGGAAAATACTGTCGCACCACTGCGATGAGCTCGCGGTCACTGGCACTGATCTCCACGATCCCTCCTTGGAATTCTTGGACGCGGGCATTGGTCGATAAGAATGGCAAGATCGGCATAGAGTTCCAGTGAAAACGACAAAAGCCCGACGCGGGAGGAGGTGCGCCGGGCTACGAAACTGACCGACAGCTTGGGAGGAGGAGAGCTGTCCGTTGGAGCGAAGCGGTTCGGGAGGAGACGAATCGCTTCGGTCGGCTATAAGGTCGTCATGCTGCACTGCACCAAATTCAACCCCGAGGCACATTGTGTCGAGAAGGTATTGTGAACGAAAAAGGCCGGGTTCTACCCGGCCTCCTGGAACGCGGTTTTGCAAACAGGCTTAAGCGGGCTGCAAGTTATCCGCCGACATCTTGCCGGACTTGCGATCCTTCACCAGCTCGTAGGTAATCTTCTGGCCGTCGTTGAGGCCGCGCATGCCGGCCCGTTCCACCGCGGAAATGTGGACGAAGACATCGGCGCTGCCGTCGTCCGGCTGGATGAAACCAAAACCCTTCGTTGCGTTGAACCATTTTACCGTACCGGTCGCCATAACGTCTTCCTTTGATCTTCGTCTTGCCGAACCGCTGGCTCGGCTGAGTCCTCTTTGCGGCAGAACTGATAAACGGTTCTGGCATTGGCGAAAAGGCCGAAAGACCGTCGCTGTCCTCCCGAAATTTCCTGCTGTAGCCTTTTCGCCGCGGCGGGCTCTTTTCTTGACTTACGCGCGGATCATGCTCATGCAAGAGCAATCCTAGAGCGTTTTGCGAAACAATCGGTATCGCTGAGCTCCGATCGACTTAAATGTCGATCATGAGACCCTTCGCACTTGCACCCCACGTGCCCGCATCAATGCCATCAGAACTGGCCCCAATGAGAACTCGCCTCGACGGGCCTTGGACGTCAGGTCGCGCAGATAACCGCCGGCCGAGTTGATATGCCCTTGCCTCTCGAGGATGCAGGCGATTGCTGCGGCCGCGTTTTCCGGCCCCATCACATCACAGGCATCTTGATAGGCGCTCGGACTGACGCCAAGCATCGACCGGACGACAACCGCGGCCGCCATCAGATCGCGCCAGCTCGAAACGGAGCCATCCGGGCCATATATCGCGATCTCCGGGCAGGCCTGCAGCACCATACTAAGCGGAAATGCCTTCAGCGGTTCGCGCCGGCGTTCCGGTTCTGGCTCGGCCTTCGCCCCCAGCTCTTTCGAGAGCTAGGTTCAAGTTCATGGATGGATTCGGTATTTGAATTCTGTATGTGACGCTCAGCATGAGCATCATTGGCGCTCGTATTTCCGATTTTTCCTGAAATTCCAAGAGATTGAGGATCTCACCGTGCAGCAGCTGCATCTCATCGAGCAACATCGTGAGATCGGCGAGCGTGGGTGTACGCGGAATCCGGATCAAGTATCGATAGTGATGCGTACAGCGTCGTTTTACACGTCTCCGAGCGAGGCTATGGTGCCCATGACAAGCAAACGACGGAGGCCTTGATGCCCCAGACCACGTACAAGATCAGCGAAGCCCGCAAGCATTTCGCCGAAGTGCTCGACCGCGCCAACCACGGCGAGGAAATCATCATAATGCGCGGCAACGAAGTCTATGCCCGCATCGGTCCGGCCGACGGCGGCAAGCGCCCTTTCGGCCTGTTGCGCCAGCGTGGTCTGCCGGACGACCTGTTCGACGAGGTCGACGCCGAACAGGCCGCAATCGATGCCGGCGACCGGAATGACGATGTCGGCATCTGGCAGGGCGGACCCAACGACCGCAAGACCTCAAAATGAAGGTACTGCTCGACAGCCCCGCGGTCTATTGGTGGACAATCGGCAGTGATCGCCTCTCAGCGACGGCACGCTTGCTGATCGAGGACAAGGCAAATACCATCCTCGTCAGCGCGGTGTCCTTCTACGAGCTCGCCAACAAGATGCGCCTGAAAAAGCTCGATCTCAAACCGCAGGAGTTGCGTGCCGCAGTCTCGGATAGCGGTTTGCAGACCCTTGCCATCAACGATCTACATGCCGAACTGGCGGCGGCCTTCGAATGGGATCACCGCGATCCGTGGGAACGTATACTCGCCGCACAGGCGCGGCTCGAACATTGCGCGTTTGTTTCCGTCGACGGCGCCTTCGATGCGGTACTGCATGAACGGGTCTGGTAGTCTGGTAGCCATGCCAATGAAGATATTCATCGATTTCGAGGAGGCGGCAGAACGGCTGGAAGAGCTGATCGATTTGGCCTTCCGACAGGACGAAGTCTATGTGTGCCGGGGCGGATGGCCTGTAGCTCTGCTGACCTCCTTCTCAGGGACGAAGGATGATTTCCGCTCAGACGAAATCGCAGAGATTCTTGCTGACACAGGGCCGACCGCCCCCGGCAGCAAACTGGTCGAGGGTGGAAAAGTCTTTTCGGTCGACGAGGTCTGGGTGCTCGCTGCGGCAGGCCGCCGAGGCGGGAACATAATATGGCGTCGGCCCACGATGATCTCTATGACGAAGACGGGCTGCCGGGATGACCATCGCAATGCCGATCGCCTCGCCGGCCGCCCTGTCGTGCCACCTCCAACTGTTCCTTCAAGCTCTCCAGCTCGGCTTTCGCTGCAAAATACTGTCGCATCACGCGATGAGCTCGCGGTCACCATTTGGCCTCAAAGATAGAATTTCGGTATCTACCAGCACTGCGGCCAACAGTGGACGTCGAGACGGTAACCGTTCTGAAGGCCTGTACCACCGCGAGCGGATCTGGCGGACCTTAATGTCTCCGGCGAGTCCATCCCTCGGTCCTAGTCAATTCCATCCCCTTGGTCGAAGCGCAGCGGAGCTCGGAAAGCAGGTTAGGTGGCGCCGCCTATCTGCGCCAACTCTGCCAGTCGTTCCTTGCAGATCCTCTCAACGAGGCGGTGTAGGTGCTCGGTCTGTTCGATCAGCCAAGCCAGCGCTTCGTCGGTGATCTCGAAGTGTTTCGAATAGCGCGCCTTCACATAGGCCTCGTTAAGAATGTTGTACCATGCCGTGAGCCGATGATGGTCGCGCGGCCATGCGTCGACGAGCCGGCGGTCCTGGTCTTCGGCAAGCCCGCGTAGAAATTTGAGGTTATGCGATGGCGGACTGTAGTTGGTGAGCGTGAGCAGAACACAGGAATAGGCAGTCTCGACCGATTGGTGCAACAGGAACGCGGCGTGATTTTCCCAGTTGCTGGAGATCGCGACACGGGCGAGCCCTAGGAAACGCAATGCACTCTCGTGCTGCCTCTCAAAGTGCTCCCTTGCCACTCTAAGCGCATCGGCAGCGGAGAGCCGTTTCGGCTCCGCCAGCGGCCGGT
>NZ_AUTC01000173.1 GCF_001461695.1 Sinorhizobium fredii USDA 205
TCCGCTTCTGGGACGCCTGAGTCGGTGAGCGCACCGATCAGCCCGCCAGCGGCCCCGCCAGCGACGGCGCCTGCAACAGCGCCTGCAGCGGTCGCCGCAAGCCAGCCTGCTGCCACAACGGGGCCGACACCCGGGATGGTCAACATACCAAGCCCGGCAAGCAGGCCACCAGTGCCACCAGCGAGTGCGCCCAGGCCAGCTCCCGCACCAGCGCCTTCAGCGGCGTTCGAGGTATCGTCGCGGTCATCGCCACTGTTAGAAACGATACTGATGTCGTCAGCGGGAATGCCCGCGCCTTCGAGGGCAGACACTGCGGCACTCGCAGCATCGTAGCTATCGAATAGTCCGGTCACAGTTTTCATCATCACTTCCTTTTTGTTACGTGGTCACCCGCTGCCTTGGAAGATCCAGGCCAGCAGAGACGGGCGCGCCGCGCCATAGCCCTGTCATCGAGCTTCAGGGCGCTGACGTTCTGATCTCAGGGGTGACCCAGCGGGCGTTTCGGGATTGGTAGAGCTCTGCGCTAAACGTGCGTGGAGAGTGCCGACAGCAAAGCTGCGGTCACAATCGCGGGTTTCATGCTTTTCCTTTGAGTAAATCGCCGGCTACTGAACGGGGGGCGATATCGTTGGCGACCTTATGTCGCTACACGGAAACACGGTGAACGCGATTAAGTTCCGATGTCTCTTGAAAAGGTGTGGCGCTAGGCGGAAGACTACAGCTTCACTGCCGCGTTCGTGTGCGAAGAATCAGGGTGCGCAACAGTAGGAATTGCTGATGTTTCCTCAGGGCAGACTGATCGAGCAGCTTCTTGGCGTCGGCGCACTTGGTCTGCTGGCGATTGGTTGTACTTTGGTGCTTTGGCCCTTCCTGTCCGCCATCTTGTGGGCGGCTGTGATATGTTTCTCGACATGGCCTATCTACAGATTGTTTGAACGTGCCCTCGGCGGCTATCGGGCGCTCGCCGCAGCCGCCATGACGGTGCTGGTCGTCGTTGTCATCGTCGCACCGCTTGCATTGCTGGTAACGACACTGGCGAATAATGTCGGCAGTCTGGTCGCTGCGATCACCCATGTCCTCGAACAGGGCCCTCCGGCACCGCCGGATTGGGTGAAGGGGCTACCCATTGCCGGTGAGAGCTTGGCTACCTATTGGGAGGGCTTGGCACATGACGCGCCCGCCTTCACCGTCGAGCTAAAAAAATTGATTGGTCCTTTCACCGATATTGCTCTCGTTGGCGGAACGGTGTTTGGCGCCGGGCTTCTCGAAGTCGTGCTAAGTATATTCATCGGCTTTTTCTTATTCCTACACGGGCGGCGTATGACCGCTCTCACCCGTCAGATCGCAGAACGGGTGGCGGGAGCCCGCGCTCGAAGATTGCTCAGCGTAGTTGGAGTGACCGTGACAGGCGTTGTTTATGGCCTAATCGGCACGGCCTTGGCCCAAGGCCTCTTGGCCGGCGTAGGTTTCTGGGTCGCTGGTGTGCCTCAGGCGCTATTGCTCGGATGCCTGACGTTCGTGCTGTCGTTCGTGCCTGCGGGGCCTCCCTTTGTATGGGGACCTGTCGCGCTGTGGCTTTTCATGCAGGAATCGGTCTGGCCGGGCATTTTCGTCGCGGTTTGGGGCCTGCTTCTCGTTAGCAGTATAGACAATTTCCTCAGACCGTATCTGCTTGGGAAAAACACGAATCTACCCGTACTGCTAGGGCTCTTCGGATTGATTGGTGGCGTCCTCGCGTTCGGCCTCATCGGCCTTTTCCTCGGACCCACGCTGCTGGCGGTCGCCCACAGCCTTTTTCGTGAGTGGATCGCGGCGGAGCTTGAAGAGAGAAGGCAGCCTCCATCCTCTCTATCGGAGCTAGACGAGCGCTCGGGACCGGGCCAGGGCGTCTAAGCTTCCTTCCTACAGATTTAGGAAGGATCCAGGAACTGCTTTATAACGGAAGCTTCATGGGCGAGCCTCGTCCGGAGCTATACCATCGCAGATGGGCCCCCTACGCGGAGGCCCGCCAGCACAGATTCGTCGGTCCGGCTCCGATACCGCGATTTTGGTACGCCTCAGCCGGCCAATGAATTTGGGACTTTGCTCCGTTGGAGAAGTGCCTTCTAGGGAAACTTAATACCAGCGTCCTCGGCCGTACCAGCCGCCGCCCAACAGAACAATGACAAGAAGAATGATTAGAAGCGTGGTGATATCCATCTGGGCCTCCAGGAGTACCTGATCACTCCATCGCTTGCCTGGACGGTGGCTCGTGGTTGCACTCCGACGAAGAGCAACGTTTCCGTACGGGAATTGGTTCCAAACCGGAGAACGATGACAGATGCAGCAGCGATGCGCCGCGTGGAGCTTTCGGTGTGATGGACGCGTGGAGCGCGCCGTCACCAGCGCCAGCCGCTATCCTGCTTACACATCGGCCGGTCACGGGGGACATACCGCAGGGGGCGCCATCAACTGTGATGCGGGTCTGTTGCCAGCCAGCCACTCGTGTCCGAGCGCTATGAGAGCTTTTTCGTGCGATTTGAGTTTGAGGTTACGCGGTTTCCTCTCAGAAACTTACGGGCAGAGTAGGCGACGCGGGTGGTGAAGCCCAGCCAGGGGGTGAAATATGCTGAAGGCGCCGAAGGTCCGCCATGGGTCCGAAAGCGGGCATGGATAGAGCGCCGGCGCAGATTCGCTGATGGTGTGCGATCGGACTTGCGCTCGACAGCTTTCATAAGGACTGACTTGCAAGTCTCTGTGTGATCAGGCCCCCGCAACCAAACAACCACAACCGATCCCCATCCCCGTCCAACCAACGGGGATTTTTGCGTTTTAGGCTCCTCCGCACAAGCGTCGAGGATGAAGTATCTGGTGGAATGCCGGTCCGCCGTATCGACGGATGGATCTCATGTGAAACATCCGACCGGCTTTCGCCCGCCTCGCTAAAGCAACAATTCTCCTATCGAGAGCTTTCTGAGCGCCACGGCGATGTTGGCGACGAGCGCTTCCTTTCTAGGGCCTTGATCCGGGTAGCGGGTCATGTTGTCCCCGTTGTGCATGAAAACATATCCCCCGCATCCATTGAGAGTTGGATATTGCCAGATCCAGTCTGCCGGTTTCGGATCGGCCTCGGGGCCGACATCGGTCAGCCAGATCGCCCCGGGCGGCGGGTCGCTCCATCCGCGCGCATACTGGCCGAAAACGCCTCGCCATCCGTCGAAGCCGTCGCCGAGATCGGAGAAGATCTGCAACCGGTCGTCGCGCACGCGAACCTTGATATTGGTGAAGGGACGCGGCGGAACGGCGCGGAACGGCGCCATGAAGGGCAACCACGGCTGACACGGTTCGGCGCAGATGATCAGGTTTCCGCCCCGCGCCAGAAATGCGAGGAGATCCTCGGCCCGATCAGGTATTGGTTGTCGTGGTCGGCGGTCAGCACCGCGAACACGCGCTCCCACACGCCGGCATGGCACCAACGGCTGAAACGGCGATGCACCGTCTTCCACTTGCCATAGCGTTCCAGCAGATCGCGCCAGTGCGCCCCGGAGCGCAGCACCCACAAACAACCGTTGACGAACAACCGGTTATCGGCGCCCGTCCGGCCAGGGTCACCAGCCTTGCCTGGCAACAACGCCGCTATCCGCGCCCACTGCGGAATGTCGATTGAACCTAATGCATCAGAGATTGGCTACCAGCCGGAGCGACAAGTCCGCTCCTCAGGGCCTGGACCCATTTCTCGACTTTGCCCATCGTCCCCCAGCCCGCCACGGCAGCAAAGATTGGGAAGGCAGCGGTTACAAGTTCGCGGCCGAGACTACCGCCGGCCTGTGTCGCCGCGGTGCCTGCGTTTGCCACGCCATCGATCAGCGAGCCCGCGGCCGCTGTTATCGGTGCCAATTGCGGGAAGAATATCGGCAGAACTGTTGTGGCGAGCATGCCGACAACACCGATCGCGGTCTTTCGACCGTCGAGAGCGTGGCCGATCGTCTTGCCGAGCGCACCGTTGACGGGCGTCAGTTGGGGGTCGCTGGTCGAGACGAGTGGGTCCGGTTTCTTCCCATTCAGAATTTCACCATTGAGTATGGTCGGCTCGGCGGTGAGCACCCGCAGGATGTCCTGCAACCAGACCATGTCGGCCTGATTCGGCGTCGTGCGTCCGCGCAACATAGCTGCCAGCGTCAGAATCTGTTGCAGCACCTGTGCGGAGTTGACCTCGGCCGGCGTAGGCGTGGGCTGCGATATGGCGGGCACGGTCGTTTCCTCCTGTGGAACATCGTCCTGATCGACGAGCAGATAATAGAAGCTCTCCTGGCCATGCTTCTTCAGCAGGCCGTCCACCAGCGTCTTGAATTCATTCCATTGGTGCGGCGGAACGGTCTGGCAGCCGAGGCTCGAGGTCGATGTGATGCCGCCGCGGTGAAGATTGATCCAGAAGCGGCCGCCGGGCGAATCCGTATCCTCACCGGTCTCGTCGCGGATGACGGTGCAGTTGCTATCCTGACGAAAGGCGGGATGGGGGCCGTTCTTGCGTGAAAATCCGTGTGGGCCGGGGCGATACCGGATCGCCTGGTGCGATTTCAATTTGGCGATGCCGCGGGCGAACCGGCCGGGATCGGTATTGCCGTTGAAGTTGTGGACGCCGTCAGGCTCGACGACGAAGATGGCGTCGTCATAGACGCCGCGGTCGTTGGCCCCCTCCTTGCCCATCGTGTTGAGGTAGTAGCCACGCACGGCCACGACCGCCACCGCATCGTCACGCCCGTCCTCGGGAATGAGGTCCTGGAACTTCTGGAAGACGGCCTTTGTGACGCCGATGGTCTGCTTGGGACGGTGGAGCGGCAGAAGCTGCGAGATCGGATTTGCGAGCAGCTCTTCGGTGGACTGCTCGTCCTCCGAACTCACCGCGCCGCCGAGGAGCGCCTCGATCTGGTCGGCAGCGAAAATCTCCTCCGGGCCGCCCTTGCTCTCCAGAACGCGGACTTTCGGATTGCCGTAGTCGCCCTTGGAAAACATTGCCGTCTCGCGCTCGCGGCGCGCGACAAGGCCCTCGAGGACCTTGCCCTTGCTCTTGTTCCAGCGTGCGAACTCGGCTGCAGCGCCGGTCGCGTCTCCGGCGTTCAGCTTCCGCGTCAAGGTGGCACTCGATATCGCTCCCGTGTTGAAGTGCCAGGAGACGAGCGCATCGAACTGGTGTTGTGAGAGTACGGCCCTGACCGCAGCCTGGACCTGGCTCTCAGTCTTGGCGAGGTCGTTGCGGTATATGTTGATGGCCTCGGTGAGCGAGATCGTCGCGCCGGCGCGGGGAGCCGGCGGGCCGGCAGCCGCGGTGTGGCCGGCGCCGATCGTCATGGTGCCGGTGCCGTCATTATAAGCCGCGAGCACGATCGCCTCTTCGGCAAGCATTGCGCAAATGCCGCGTAGACTTGTCTTCACGTCAGCCTCCCATTCCTGAAACGCTCCCTTCGGAGTTTCCGAAAACGGCGCCTCTACTGCTGAACCATGCTTTCCGCCACGACCTGTTCGGGCGAGAAAAGCCCGTCTTTGCTGACCCGCGCCATCACATTTGGGTTCAGAGTGTTTCCGGCGCCTGGAAAGACCACCTCGAACGTGCTGTCTCCATCGAGATCGTCGAAAAGTATCGGGGTCTTCCGAAGCAGTTCGAGACGCATCTGCTTCAGCTTTTGCAAAGACTTGCCGCTGTCGTCGTCGGTCACGTTCGCAATGAGCTCGACCGCGGGGATCTTCGGTCCCGTGAAGGGGCTTTCGGAGCAGCGCCCATCCGTTCCGATCTTGAGCGTAGCCAAGGCCAGTCCGTAGCCTCCGTCTTCCTCCTTCGCCCCAACGACTCGCGACAAGAGGACGACGGCGTCGTCCGACGCGACGGAAACCACAATTGGCGGTCGGGCGAGCCAGGTGCCTTCGAGCTTCGGTCGGCACGCATCGGTGTTCGCCTTGATCAAGGGCGCCTCGCCCGTGTCGTCGTTCCGCAGTCCCGGCAAGCGCCATTGGCGGATTTCCACACGGCCCACGCCCGTGTCGTCCGACTTGCGGATCGCCACCAGCGACTGGCGCTCGCCTGTCCGACCCAAGGCGAAAAGGGGTTCATCGTTTTCCTGTATGTCGGCGAGCCACACGGAACCGCGCGACCGGCCGGTATCGTTCTTGGGTCTTGCGGTCTTGCGCGCTATACCGATGCGCCGCAGGAAAGCCTTCGTTTCATAATCCTTGTCTCGCCGCGCCCAGGTCATGAGAGGATCGCGTTCCAGTGGTGACTGGAAGACCAGTGGCGCAGCCACGTAGTTGCGATAGAAGCCGTCTTCGTCCTGTTTCTGTCCCGGCTTTTCATTCGCAAGCTGGTCCGCCACCCGCAGGGCTTCCTGAGGCTGGTGCTTGCGGCGCAGCGCCGTGCTGATGAGAATGTCGCGAAAACAGGAAGCTTTGGCCCCACTTCCGTCGCAGCTGTTCGTCTGCAACGCCATCAAGTGAAGCGTATCGGGCGCAGGCTGCGTGCCGTGGGCCGGAACGACCTGGGAGAAACCGCCATCGTCGGGATCCGCCTTGCCCACTTCGACGATCGCGATGGTATTGCGCGTCGCGCAGGGATCTTTGCCACCAAGCATTTCTTCCGTCATGCCGGCGCGGTAGAGACAGTTCCAGTCCTCGTTGGTCGCCCGCCTTGCAGCAATTGCCAGGATGCGCCCGTGCGTTTGGCTGAGGCCGCGTCGCTGCCACCATACGAACCAGTCTTCCTTCTTGCCCTTGTGCGTCGTGGCGACGACGACGGGAGCATTGACGATGTAGGAAGGGTCCCCCGGCAGCTTCACGTGGAGCCTAAGCGCCCCAAGCCTGGCACCTTTACCCATAGTCGCTTTCGAAACGAACATGCCGGAAGGTCGCATCGAGAACTTGTAAAGCGCCTTCGATCCCGGGAGCGTGCCCTCCGCGTCGGGGGCATCCGCGATCCGATAGACGGCATAGGAAAGGGATCGAACGGGATAGGGATCGAACTCGAAATAGGTCGACGCTCTGCCGTCGAGTCCCGCCTTGTTTTCGAGGCCCTCTGACAGGGCATCGACACTTGGGTTCAGCGACCGGAATGAATCGCTGCCGCCGGCGCGGACGCCGAGGGTGACGAGCCTGGCATCACGGATGCATTTGCTTTGCTTGGCCTCCATGTCGGTGCCCGGTTCCCGACGCTCGATGAAGTAGCAAAGTCGGAACGCGTGCTCCTGCAGCAGGAAGTCACAATCGGCTTGGGTATAGCCATAGGTGGCCGCGCCATGTCTGTAACAATAGTCGTGCGTTGCGCAGGCCTGCCGCATCTGGAGACCGATGGCCTCGCGCCCTTCTTCCCGGGGAAAGGCGAGGTCGGCTAAAAGCTTGGGCAGGCTGCAGCTCAGCCCTTCGCCCCGTCCGCCGATGATCTGGATGTCCGCAGAGGAAAAGGGGATCTGGCCGGAAGTGGGCGGCATCTCCTGTTCGGTCGGCATCGCTGCGTTCGCCAGCACTTTATCAGCCAGCAGGCGACCGAAAAAATCCATACGTATGAAGATGGCCGCAACGGCGAAGCAGACCAGAAATCCAATGATAGCCATGAGCAGATAAACGCGGCGCATGACCGTACCTCCTCCATCGTTCTACCTACCATGACGTCGTCTCGTGCGCTGTTTCATTAGGAACAACTGAAACGCGTGGCACGCTCGGCCAAGCGACGGACATTTTTGGAGGGATAAGAGGCACAAGTCAGCTTTGGCGTGCCGTGCCGGCATTACCGTGTCGAGTGCCTCGCTATAAATAAACGCTATAGCGGCAGAGTGGAGTTGTGTTGGCCAGCGGCACTTTCGTGAACCTACTGTGGCAGGGCCGGCACATAAGCTGGCGCAACAAGAACCGCAGCAAGCGGTCAGAAGCACGCTAAGGCACAGGCCCAGGCGATCGCATCCAAGAACATGGAGTGGGAACATGAAACACACGTTGAGCCGCAGGGCACTTTGCATATCTACCGCCATCCTCTCGCTGGCCGTGACCGTCCCCGGACTGTCGGGTTTGGCGCTCGCAGCTGACGGCACCATCAAGCTCGGTATCGTCGCGCCGATGAGCGGCCCGAACGCCCGTTACGGCGCCTTCTCGATGCGCGGTGCCGAACTCGCCGTGAAGGAAATCAACGATGCGGGCGGCGTCGATGGGCAGAAGATCGAGCTTTATTCGGCCGACAGCCAGGGCACGCCGGTCGAAGGCGTATCCGCGACCCGCCGGCTGATCGACGAGGACGAAGTCGACTACGTCATCGGCGACGTTTCGAGCTCCGTCACGCTCGCCATGCAGCCGGTCGCCGAGGACGCCGAAGTTCTTCTGCTGAATGCCGCGTCGTCCAATCCGAGGATCACCTATGCCGCCGGCGTCGGCGGTTTCAAGTGGACCTACCGCAACTATCCGACCGACGAGAACCGCGCCTTCGTCGTGGCCAAATATGCTGCCGAACAGCGCGGCTTCACCAAGTTCGCCGTCCTCTCCGTCGATAGCGACTATGGCCGGTCGGCGATCGAGTTCACCAAGAAATACCTGCCCGAGTTCAAGGGCGAGATCCTCACCGAGGACTACTACAAGGAGGGCGAGGTCGACTTCCGCAGCGTGCTCGCAAAGATCCGCGACTCCGGCGCGCAGGCAATTCTCATGTACGGCCTGGCGGACACCACGCCGATCGTTGCGCGCCAGATGGTCGAACTCGGTCTCGCTGGCAAAGTGACATTGGTCGGCAATGGCGAGTTCAACACCGAGAAGACCATCAACTCGGCGCCGACGGCGCTCGAAGGAGCGGTCGAGGCGGCTGCATGGCTGCCGGCGTGGGACTCGCCCGAGAGCAAGGCCTTCGTGGAGAAATTCACCACCACCTATGACGAAGCGCCGAACAACCATGCCTACGTGCATTGGGACACGGTCCGCCTGCTCGCACAGGCGATTCACGAGGCCGGCGGCAATGACCGCGAAAAGGTCCGCGAGGCGCTGTCGAAGATCAAGTACAAGAGCCCGGTCGGCGAGGTCACCTTCGATGACCACAACCAGGCTCGCCTGCCGATGATCCTGCTGCAGATCGAAAACGGCAAGCCCGCCATCAAAGGTGCCTATACCGCGGAAATCCAGTATCCCGCGCAGTAATGATTGAAAGGGGACGCGACCATGTTCTCGACCGTGATTGAGCAGATCGTCAACGGCATCGTGACGGGCTCCGTCTACGCCATCGTCGCCGTCGGAATGACGATGATCTTCGGCGTGCTGCGGGCCATCAATTTCGCCCACGGCGAATACTACATGCTGGGCACGTTCGGGGCATGGTTCGCCGTGGACTATCTCGGCCTTTCCTACGAGGCATCGATCATCGTGGGCGTTCTGTCCACGATCATCGTTGCCTATGTGGTCGGAAGGCTCGTCATGCAGCGCATGGTCGGCGCCCCGGCGGAGGCCGGGGTGCTCGCCACGCTCGGCATCGCACTCGTCCTGCAGAACACCGTCATCCTGGTCTTCGGGGGCGGATACAAGTTCTTCTCCGGCGGCTACATCGAACCACTGTCGGTCCTTGGCTTCAGCCTCGCAGCGCAGCGAATTCTCATCCTCGTCGTCTGTCTGCTCGTCTTCATCGGCCTCGAACTCATGGTAACCTACAGCCGCATGGGTAAATCGATGCGGGCCGTGTCGCAGAACGTCGAATGCTGCGAAGTCGTCGGCATCGACGTGCCGAAGGTCGTGCTGCACACCTTCATCCTCGGTGCCGCACTGGCTGCCTTGTCCGGCGTGCTGACCGCTCCCGTGAATGTCAGCGTCTATGGCGGTATGGGTGAGCTCATCACCTTCAAGACGCTGCCGATCATCATCATGGGTGGTCTCGGCAACGTCCGCGGCACCTTCTTCGCGGCAATGATCCTCGGCATCGCCGAGAGCCTGGTGGCGACATATGTCGGGCTTCAGTTCCGCGACACGGTCGGCTTCGCCACGCTCATCCTGATGCTGATGTGGCGTCCCTACGGGCTTTTCTCGACGCAGGCGCGCTTCTGAGCGCGCCCCATGCCGAACGTTACTCGAATTGAGGACTCGACATGTCTCTCGCTGATACCGCACAGCAGATACGCCGACGCGATCTTCGCCTTCCGCTTGCCGCGATCCTCGTGGTCGTCGCGCTTGCTGCACCATTCATCGGCAGCCGCTACGTCACCCATTCGCTGATCATCGCCTTGATCTTCATGCTTCCCGCCCACGGCCTGAACCTGCTGGTCGGCTACACCGGGCTCCTGTCGCTGGCACAGGCCGCATTCTTCGGGATCGGCGCCTATGCCGCCGGCCTCCTTGCGGTGCACTACGGAACGCCCTTCTATGTGAATGCGACGGCAGCCGGGCTGCTGGCCGGGGCCTGCGCGCTGCCGCTCGGCATACCGGCGCTGCGGCTGCGCGCAACCTCCTTCGTCATGTGTACGCTGGGATTCGTGATCATCGGCCAGGCGATTGCCAAGAACTGGATTTCCGTGACCCGCGGCGACATGGGGCTCTCCGCCATCCCGAAACCGCACTTCGCGCTCGGCCCGCTCTCGTTCACCGTCTCCGGAACCACGAGCTTCTACTACATGGCGCTTGCCATCGGCGCCCTGGCGACGCTGGCGGTGTGGATGATCGTCCGCTCGCCTGCCGGCCGCAACATGATCGCCATCCGCGAAAACGAGACGCTGGCGGAATCGCTCGGCGTTCCGACGTGGCGCTACAAGCTGCTCGTCTTCATCATCAGCGCAGTCTTCGCCGGGGTCGGCGGCAGCCTCTACGCCCACTACCTCACCGTCGTCAGCCCGCTGACATTCCAGATGTATTATTCGACGACGATGCTGATCATCGTGCTGGGCGGCGGCGCGGGGACGATCTCGGGCGTCGTGTTCGGCAGCCTGCTCTTCGTCGGACTGACCGAAGCGCTCCGGATCACGCCGGAACTCCGCATGATCGCCTATGGGCTCTGCCTGCTCGTCCTCGTCTTCTGGTTCAAGAAGGGCTTCGCGCCCGTCCTCAACCGCTTCTGGGACATGATCGGAGGTGCGAAATGACCGGTCTTCCAATCCTTGAGATCAGCAAAATCAGCAAGTCCTATGGCGCGGTCAAGGCGGTCAACGATGTGAGCCTCCATGTCGGCCGCGGCGAGATCGCCGGCCTCATCGGCCCGAACGGATCCGGCAAGTCGACCTTCTTCGACTGCAGCACCGGTCTCCAGAGACCGGACGCCGGCACGGTGAAGCTCGATGGCCAGGACATCACCGGCTGGTCGCTGAACCGCATCGCGCGCGAAGGCCGCATGCTCCGGTCGTTCCAGAAGACGGTGGTGTTCAAGGCCCTCGACGTCGAGGAGAACCTCGTCATCGCCGGACAGATGTTCACGTTTCCATCGCTCTTCTCGACTTTCGGCATCGGCCGCCTGTCGAAAAAGCGCATATCCGGCCTGCGCGACCGAGCCCGCGAGCTCATCAAGATGGCGGGACTGTGGGACGTGCGCCACCAGCCGGCTGGGAACCTCTCCGGCGGCCAGCAGAAGCTGATCCAGTTCGCCTCGATGCTGATGCCGGAACCGAAGATCATCCTGCTCGACGAGCCGATGGCCGGGATCAACCCGAAGATAATCGAGCGGGTCATCGAAACGATCCTCTATGCCAACAAGTCGCTGGGCGTCAGCTTCCTGGTGATCGAGCACAATATCGACGTCGTGACCAGCATTTGCCAGAGGGTGGTCGTCCTCGACCAGGGAAAGAAACTCGTCGAAGGGCTGCCGCATGATATCATCGCGGACGAGCGTGTGAGGGAGGCCTATCTTGGTGGCTAATTCCGATCTTTCAATCAAGGACCTGCGCGCCGGCTACGGCATGTTGGACATTCTCAACGGCATCGATCTCGACGTGCCGGCGGGGCAGTTCGTCGCGCTGATGGGGCCGAACGGGGCCGGCAAGTCGACGCTCCTGAAGACGCTCTACGGCATGACCACCATCAAGGGCGGCAGCATCGACTGGCAGGGCAAGAACATCGCCGGCTGCAAGTCGCGTGCGATCCTCGGCGAGGGGATCTCCTTCGTACCGCAGGGACGTTGCAACTTCCCGGTCATGACCGTCGACGAAAACCTGCAGATGGCGGCCTATACGATCCGCGACAGCAAGGTGAAGGCGGACCGGGACTATGTCTACGATCTCTTCCCGATCCTGAAGACCCGCCGTTCGACGCTCGCCGGAAACATGTCCGGCGGCGAGCAGCAGCTTCTCGAGGTCGCCATGGCGGTGCTTCAGCGGCCGAAAGTGCTGCTGGTCGACGAACCTTCGGTTGGCCTCTCGCCCGCCGCCATCCACGTCGTGTTCGATGAACTGCTGCGACTTCACGCGGCGGGCCAGACCATCCTGCTTGTCGAGCAGAACACCAAGAAGGCCATGGAGGTCGCCGAACGGGCGGTGATCCTGCGCCTCGGCAAGGTCATCTGGGACGGCTTGCCGAAGGACATCACCCATGACGAACTCGGCGAGCTGTTCCTGACCGGCAAGATGCGCGGCGAGACCGACGCGGTGCATTAATGCATGTCGCCCAAAAGTGTGCAGCGGTTTTGGGATGACGACATGCACAAAAACAAAGACCCAAAGCGCGCCGCGTGAGTACGTTTGAACGCGACGCGCTTTAGCGTCCGCTCCAGTACATTCCTACACAGCATTGAGGAAACTTCGATGAGCACTTTCGTTCCGGCGTCGCGCGTGTCCAGGATCAAGGTTTCGCCAAGCACGGCGGCCGCCGCCCGCGCCCGCGAACTGAAGGCGGCCGGCCGCGATATCGTCGATATGACCGTCGGCGAGCCGGACTTCGACACGCCCGACAACGTCAAGGCGGCCGCACACGCGGCGATCGACCGGGGGGAGACCAAATATACGCCGGTGAACGGCACGCCGGCGTTGCGCAAGGCCATCATCGGCGATTTCGAACGCCGCCTCGGTCTCAGCTACGCCGACAACGAGATCTGCGTCGGCGGCGGCGCCAAGCAGATCCTCTTCCTGGCATTGATGGCGAGCGTCGAGAACGACGCGGAAGTGATCATTCCGGCGCCGTACTGGGTCTCCTATCCGGACATGGTCATCGCCAATGACGGCAAGCCGGTCATCGTCCAATGCCCGCAGGAACAGGGCTTCAAGCTGACCCCCGAGGCGCTTGAGGCCGCCATAACACCGAAGACGCTTTGGCTCGTCCTCAACGCGCCTTCCAATCCGACGGGTGCGGCCTATAGCCGGGCCGAGCTCGAAGCGCTTGGTCAAGTGTTGCTCAGGCACCCGCAGGTCTTCGTCCTTTCCGACGATATCTACGACCAGGTCTGGTTCCGCGACGAGCCGATGACGACGCTCGTCGCTGCGGTGCCGGAGCTGAAAGGTCGCGTGCTGCTCACCAACGGCGTCTCGAAGTCCTATGCGATGACCGGCTGGCGCATCGGCTACGGAGCCGGCCCGGCGCCGCTGGTTGCGGCGATCAACAAGCTGCAGTCGCAGATGTCGTCCTGCCCGTCGTCGGTAAGCCAGGCCGCCGCCGCGCATGCGCTGTCGTCGGATCAATCCTTCGTCGCCGAAAGCGTGAAGGTCTACAAGGAGCGTCGCGACTACGCCTGTGCCCGGCTCAATGCCGTGCCGGGTCTCTCCTGTTTGGTGCCGGACGGGGCCTTCTACCTGTTTCCGAACTGCGCCGGGGTGATCGGCAGGAAGACGCCCGAAGGCAAGACGATCGAGACGGACCTCGATTTCGTCCTCTACCTGCTGGACGGCGTCGGGGTCGCGGCGCTGCAGGGCTCCGCCTATGGCCTCTCTCCTTACTTCCGCCTCTCGATCGCGACGTCGATGGAGGCAATCACCGAAGCATGTGATCGCATCGAGCGGGCCGTGGCCGCCCTGCGTTAATCGAGTACGGCCGGTGGGTCTTGCATCGCTCCGGCCGCAGGCTTTACGTTTCCATGAAACAAGAAGCCGGTGGCCATGAGTGTCGATTTCAGAAAACTGAAAAGCTTCGTCAAGATCGTCGACACGGGCAGCGTTTCGCGGGCAGCGGGCATCCTGCGGACCGCGCAGCCGGCGCTGTCGCAACAGATCGCCTCGTTGGAGGCGCACTTCAAGCACAAGCTCCTCATTCGCAGCAATGTCGGCATAGCGCCGACCGAGGCGGGACTGATCCTCTATCGCCATGCGCAACTGATGCTGAAGCAGATCGAGCAGGCGCAGATCGACATCGACCAGGCCGCCAAGTCGGTGGCCGGCCGCGTCTCGATCGGGCTCGCGACCTATTCCTCGTCCAGCGCCTTGTCGCTGCCGATCCTGAAGGAGATGAAGGCGCGGCATCCCCATATCGTCGTCCACATCAATGACAGTTTCGGCCAGATCCTCAGCGAGCTGATCATGACCGGCAAGATGGACATGGCGCTGATCTATGCCGCGGACCCCATCAAGGGCGTCACCCTGCAGCCGCTGTTTCGCGAGGAAATGTTCCTGGTCTCGCCCCCGGGCATCGACCTGCCTGGCGAGAGCAACACGCCGCTTCCACTCTCGGAGCTCCAGGAGATACCGTTGCTTCTTCCGAGCAAGGCACATCTGCTCCGACGTCTGATCGACGATGCGCTGGCGAGGGCAAGGGCGACGCCGGAGGTCGTCTCGGAGATCGAATCCGTTCCTGCCCTGAGCGCGGCGGTCCTCGAGGGGCTCGGTTCGACCATTCTCCCGGCCTCGGTGGTCACCGAGACGGCGAGCTTTTCCGGGGCGCAGGTGCGGGCGCTGACGAAGCCTGTCATCGACGCGACCGTCTCGCTTTGCGTGGCCGATCATCTTCCCTTGTCGGAACCGGCAATCGCCGCGCGCTCGGTACTCCTGGATGTCGTCGGCAAGCTCATGAGCAGCGAACATCCGGGAATCCGGCCGGCCTGAACGGCTTCCCGCTTGCCTCCGATTGCAATCGCAAGAAGGCTTACGGGTTCATTGCGTTTGTCATTCTCGAGCAGCGATGTGTTGGCAAGGGTTTGTATCGCGCACTTGCGCGCGCCGAACGCTCTCCTCCCGGATCATCCGGGAGCGAATGGGATTCTTGTGATACCACATCCTTTCCGGTGGATGACAGGCAACGATCAGGACGCTTGCCAGGCTTGCAACTGACTGACCGGAGTTGTCGCCCCACCGCAAACGACGATCAAGACGCGCTGATGTGGCGCCAATCGATCGAAGTGTGAATAGGCGACCGCCAATGCTGCGCCGCAAGCCGGCTCGACCACCACGCGGTGATCGTCGAGGAAGCGCGTGCATGCTTCGAGGGCCGATCGGTCGTCCACGACGACGCTCTCGACCGGTCGGGTGCGGGCTATCTCGAAGGCGCGTTCGCAGACCTTTCGGGCACCGAGCGACGTTGCAATGCCGCTGACCGAGGGGAGTTCCACCAGCTTTCCAGCCTTGATCGAGGCGGCCAGCGACGCCGTCCCTTCGGTCTCGGCGGCGATGATCGGGATGTCCTGAAGTCCGTTGCGCGCCAGCCCCTCCGCAACGCCGGACAGGAGCCCGCCGCCGCCGACCGAAAGAACGACTGCATCGAGGGAGAGGCCGGCTTTGACGACTTCATCGATTATCGTCGCATGTCCTGCCCACAAAATCGGATCGTCGAAGGGGTGTATGAAGGCGGTTTCCGCATCGACAGCCGCAAGAGCGCGCTCGTTTGCGTCCTGCCATGACGCCCCGTGGACGAAAACCTCAGCCCCCTCTTGGCGGATCAGCGACTTTGCTCTTTCGGTCGTCGTCTCCGGAACAAAGACCGACACCGGAACCGAGAGGCGGCGTCCGGCATAAGCCACAGCGATGCCTGCATTGCCCCCCGAGGATGACACAAAACGCCGTTTTCCGTTTCTGACGTGGTGTTCGCAAGCCGCTCCAATACCGCGGATTTTGAACGAGCCGGGGGGTTGGAGCGCATCCATCTTCAGCCACACGGACCGTCCGGTGGCCAGACTTAGGGGGCGGGACTCGAGCAGCGGAGTTTCGAGATGAAGTGCCATGGATTGTCTTGCTGAGGTTGATGACAACTCGCCGAATACGCCGAAACACTGTCGACGACAAACAATTTAGCAGATCTTGAAGCGACAGGTTTGCCTCTGGTTCTTGAACAATGGCCCTCCTTGTCGCCGAGCGTTAACCGCGGCATCGACCTCCCCGTGGGGGCCACCATGTCCGTAACCCCGTTCTCACCTCTGCCATAAGCAAACCCTATAGCGGCAGACTGTAGTTGTGTTGGCCAACCCGCCGGCCGTTCCCCTAACCTTTGAGCAGACATCGGGTCCGAAGCGTCGGATCCGCCCACAACGGCGCTTCCCGCGCCGAACAGTCGCTTCGAGGGAAACATGGCAAAACTGGCTTTCGACACGGGCGGTACCTTCACGGACTTCGCTCTCCTGGACGACAACGGCGATCTCCATCTGCACAAGGTTCTCAGCACGCCGAAGAACCCGGCCGAGGCGGTCGTCCAGGGTGTCTCCGAACTTCTGGAAGAGTTTTCCGGCTCGATCGCCATCGAGAAGCTGCAGGTTCTCGGCGCGACGACGGTCGTCACCAATGCCGTCCTCGAACGCAAGGGTGTCGAGACCGGTTTCGTCACGACGGAGGGCTTCCAGGACATGCTGCGCATCCGCAACGAGGGCCGTTACGATCTCTACGACCTGAACATCAAATATCCCGATCCGCTGGTGACGCGTGCCAACAGCTTCGGCGCCGCCGAGCGCATCGCTGCCGACGGCTCGGTGATGACCGAGCTCAACGAAGAAACGGTGCGCGAGATCGCCGGGCGCCTGAAGGAGAAAGGCATCCGTTCCGTCGCCGTCTGCCTGCTGCATGCCTACAAGTATCCCCAGCACGAACAGTGCGTTGCGGCGCTGCTGCGCGAAGAGGATCCGGACATCTTCGTATCGCTCTCCTCCGAGGTCTGCCCGGAAGTCCGCGAGTTCGACCGCGCCTCGACGACGGTCGTCAACGCCTATACCCGGCCGCAGATGGCCGGCCACGTCGCCCATTTGCAGCGCGAATTCGCCAAGAAGGGCATTGATCGACAAGTCCTCTGGATGACCTCGTCGGGTGGCCTCGTGCCGAGCCGGCGCGCCGCCGAGTTGCCGGTCCGGCTGATCGAGTCCGGCCCGGCCGCAGGCGCCGTCGCCGCCGCTGAATTCGGCCGCATCGCCGGCGAGGGCAGCGTGCTGTCTTTCGACATGGGCGGCACCACCGCCAAGCTTTGCCTGATCCCGAACGGCGAGCCGACCGTCGGCACCGACCTCGAGGTCGCCCACTACCAGCGCTTCCGCAAGGGCTCCGGCTTCCCGCTGAAGATCCAGTCGATCCAGATGATCGAGATCGGTGCGGGCGGCGGTTCCATTGCCGCGAAGAATCCGCTCGGGCTCCTCGACGTCGGCCCGCGCTCCGCTGGCGCGCTTCCGGGCCCGGCGGCCTACCAGCGCGGCGGCACCGAGCCGACGGTGACCGACGCCGACATCCTGCTCGGCTACATGGGCACCGAGTCCTTCGTCGGCGGCTCGTTCAAGGTCTCCAGGGATGCTGCCCTCGAAGCGATGACGAAACTTGCGCAGTCTCTCGACGTCAGCGTCGACCGCTGCGCCTGGGGCATTCACGACCTCGTCAATGAATCGATGAGCAAGGCGGCTGCGATGCATGCGACGGACCTCGGCGTCGATCCGCGATCACTGCCGATGGTCGCCTTCGGCGGCGCGGGTCCGGTCCACGCCTATGGCATCGCCCGCAAGCTCGGCATCAAGCGGATCATCTGCCCGACCGGCGCCGGCGTCACTTCGGCAATCGGCCTGCTGATCGCCCCGGTCGCCGTCGATCTCTCCGCCAGCCATCCGATGGCGGTCGACGCCTGGGACATGGACGCGATGAACCGGCTTCTGGCCGACCTCGCAGCCCAGGGCGCCGAAGTCGTCGCCGCGGCCGGCGTGGCCAAGGACACCATCACCAACCGCTATACGGTCGACATGCGCTATGTCGGCCAGGGCCACGAGATCACCGTGGCGCTTCCGGACCGCAGTCTCCCGAAGGAAGACTTCCTGAAGCAGCTCCTCGAGAACTTCTCGAAGCTCTACCGGGAGCTGTTCGGCCGAACCGTGGCTGCATCCGTCGAGGTCATCACCTGGCGACTTCGCGCAAGCGGCGAGAAGGATCAGGTCACGCGGCCGCACGAGGCCGAAGTCGCCGATGCGAGGAAGGGGAGCCGCCAGGTCTATTTCCAGGAAATCGGCAGCTTCACGGAGACGCCGGTCTACGATCACTACAAGCTTCCCGTCCTGCAACGGATCAAGGGCCCGGCGATCGTCGAACAACGGGAATCGACCGCGGTGGTCGGCCCAAGCGGCATTTTCCACGCCGACGCGAGCGGCAACCTCGTGATCAACATTCAGTAAGGACACCACGATGTCGAAGCCCGCTATCGATTTCCACGATCCGATCAACCTGCAAGTGATGTGGAACCGCCTGATCTTCATCGCCGACCAGGCAGACAACGTTCTCGGCAAGACGGCCTTCTCGCCAATCGTCCGCGAGAACCATGATTATGTGACGGTTCTGCTGGACAGTCGCGGCCGGGCACTCGCCCAATGCACATGGTCGATTCCCGTGTTCATCACCTCGCTGCCGGCCGCCGCCCAGAAATACTTTCTGCCCAAGTTCCCGGCCGAGAAGTTGCAGGAGGGCGATGTTCTCGCCACCAACGATCCGGAGATCGGCACCGGCCACCTTCCGGACGTCACGATGATCACGCCGATCTTCAAGAACGGCAAGGTCGTGGCCTATGCTGGCTCGATCGCCCATCTTCCGGACATCGGCGGCGCACCGCTGCATTCCGAGGCAAGCGACATCTTCGAGGAAGGCATCCGCTTTCCGATCGTCAAGCTGATGAAGGCCGGCGTTCCCAACCAGGACGTCTTCGACATCATCGCCGCTTCGGTGCGCCTGCCGACCGAAGTGCAAGGCGACCTGGAATCGATGATCGCCGCCAACAACGTCATGGGCCGCGAATTGCTGAAATTCCTTGACGAGTACGGTCTCGACGAGATCGACGGGCTGGCCGACGCCATCCATTCACGCTCGGAGGCGCAGACCCGCAAGGCGATCCGCGAATGGCCGAACGGCACCTACAGCGCCGAGGTCCTTCTCGACGGCTACGACGAGGACGTCAAGCTGAAGGCGAGCGTCGTTGTCAAGGACGACTCCATTCATGTCGACTATACCGGGACCTCCGATCAGGTGCTGCATTCGATCAACTGCCGCACGAATTATCGCTATGCGCATTCGGTCTATGCGTTGAAGTGCCTGCTCGATCCGGAAACGCCGAACAATGAAGGCTGCATCGTGCCGATCACCGACGAAGCGCCGCTCGGCAGCATCCTGAACCCGCAGCCGTGGACGGCGGGCAATTCGCGCAACCTCATCGGCCACGTCATCCCGTCGCTGATCTTCAGGGCGCTGGAAGGCGTCGTTCCGGAGAAGGTGATGGGCGACAGCGGCGGCGCGCCGATCTGGGCCGCCAACTGCGTCGGCCAGCGTGACGACGGCAGCCAATATGGTTCCGTCCAGAACTTCCATGGCGGCCAGGGTGCGCGCGCCGAGTTCGACGGTCTGGACACATTGAGCTTCCCGTCGAACTGCAAGGTCACGGCGATCGAAATGTTCGAGATCGCCGTGCCGGCCCTGACCGAGCGCAAGGAACTGATTGCCGACTCCGGCGGTGCCGGAAAGCATCGCGGTGGCCTTGGCCAGCGGGTCGTGCTGCGCAATCTCGGCAAGGCCCCGATGAGCATCTACATGGCTTCCGAGCGCGTGCGCCATCCCTGCTTCGGCGTCGTCGAAGGCCAGAACGGCAGCGCCGGCAAGGTCAGCAGGGAAGGCAAGCCGCAGTTTCCGAAGGGCAAGGTCGTCCTCAAGATCGGTGAGCGGCTGGAGGTCGAGACCCCGGGTGGCGGTGGCTGGGGTCGTGCAAGCGAACGCTCGCGCGAGCTCATCGAACAGGATCTCGCCGAAGGCTTGATCACTCCGAAGGCCGCCAAAGCGATTTACGGCTACAATGGCCGATCGGCCGTGGCCGCGGAGTAGGAGAGGCAAATGGGTCTCATCGACGGGAAGATCGCGCTCGTAACGGGAGCGGGGACCGGGATCGGGCGCGAGGCCGCATTGCTCCTCGCCGAAGCAGGGGCGTCTGTGATCCTGACCGGGCGTCGCCTCGAGCCTCTTCAGGAGGTGGCGGCGGAGATCGAGCAGAAAGGCGGCAGGGCCGTCGCCCGCTCGCTCGACATCGAATCCCGCGAGGCGATCTTCGCCGCGGTGAAATGGGCGAGGGACGAAATCGGTCCCGTCGACATCCTCGTCAACAATGCCGGCAGCGCCAGCAAGGTGCTGAACGCGCGGTTTCTCAGCGAGGAGGAGTGGAATTCCACGGTGAATGTCAACCTCACTGCGGTCTTCAATCTCACCCAGGCCGTGCTGCCGGACATGATTGCCAAGGGCGAGGGGACAGTGATCACCGTGTCCTCCCTCGCAGCGCTCAACCCGAACCTGCTCGGCGGTGCGGCCTATGGTGCGGCGAAGGCGGCCGTGAAGAACTTCATGACCTTCCTGCACAACACCCATCGCAACCAGGGCATTCGCGCCACGACGATCCTGCCCGGCGAGACCAACACCCCGATCATGGAGAACCGGGCCCGGCCGCCGCTCGCGGAAGAACGTGCCGTCATGCTTGACCCGCATGATGTCGCCAGGGCGATCGCCCTCTGCGCGACCCTGCAGAAGGGCGCCATGATCCCCGAGTTGCACATCTGCCCGACCTTCATGCGCGACACCTCGGCCGACATCGAGACCGCCCGCTGGGTGGGTGCGCCGGCGGACACGCCGGATCTGCCGAAGAAGAACAAATAGGAGGAGCACCATGAACGGCGCGAAACTGCGTGCCCGGCTTCAGGCCGGCGAATCGATCACCATGTTCACGCCGCACCACGCCTCGTCCGGGCTTGCGGCGCGCCTGGTGGAGCTCGGAGCCGACTCGATCTTCGTCGATTGCGAGCACGGCACCTGGAGCTTCGAGGACGTCCGGATGACGTCGCAGATCGTCAGGTCCGTTGGAGGCGCCGCGATCGTCCGGCCGCATTCCCACGAGCGATCGGTCCTGATCCGCTATCTGAACGCAGGCGCCGATGGTCTGATGGTGCCGATGGTCGATACGGCCGAACAGGCGCGCGCCATCGTCGAAGCGGTCCGCTACGCACTGCCCTCCGAGCACGAGAAGCGGCTGGTCGTCAGCATGGTCGAAACGTTGGAAGCGATCGAAAATCTCGACGAGATGCTCGCCGTGGACGGCATCGACGTCTTCTTCATAGGCCCCGGCGACCTGTCGCAGAACATGGGCTTTCCCCCCGCGCCGCGGTTCGGCGAGCCCCGTCCGGCCGAAGTCATGGAGAAGGTGGCTGTTGCCGCGAAGAAAATCCGCAGCGCAGGCAAGATCGCCGGCACGCTGGTGACCGCCGAGGAACTGCCGCACTGGCTGAAGAGGGGCGTCCAGTTCTTCTACATCCATTCGGACCCGTTCCTGCGGCGCGGCCTCGCCGGCATCCAGACGGCGCTCGGCCGCTGAGGCTTCGACGCGTCATCTGCACAGGGGTCTCGTACCTATCGTACGAGATAGGTCTCGGTTCGGCCGATGCCCTTCAGGTCGAGGACGCAGCGTGGTTCCAGCGCCCACCGGCCGCGCAAGGCGCGCCTGGTCGCCTCCGAGATCTGCACGCAGTCCGGCACACCCTGGGATTCGAGCCGGCTCGCAATGTTCACCGTCTCTCCCCACACGTCGTAAACGAAACGAAGCCGGCCGATCAGCCCGGCGACGACCGGCCCCGAATGGATGCCGATCCGAACCCGGAAGCGTTCACCGTCATCGGCCGTGTCCCGCAACGATTCCAGCATCGATTTTGCGAGAGCGACGATCCGGTCGGCGTGGTCCGCCGAAGGCTCCGGGATGCCGCAGGCGGCCATGTAGGCATCGCCGATGGTCTTGATCTTCTCGACGCGATGCTGCTCGGTGAGCAGATCGAACGTGCTGAACATCCTGTCCAGTCGCCTGACCAGATCGGTCGGCGGCAGCCTTGCCGCAATGGGTGAGAAGCCGACGATATCGGCAAACAGAATGGACACCTCGTCGAAGCGGTCGGCGATGATCTCCTCGCCGCCCTGCAGCCGGGCAACGATCTGGTCCGGCAGGATGGCGTGGATGAGGGAATCGGCGCGCCGCTTCTCCGTCTCGATCCGTTCAAGATAGCGGTGCTCGCGGTCGAGCCAGCGCTTCTTTTCGAGGGTGGAGTTGATGCGCGCCCGAAGCAGGATGGGATTGAATGGCTTCGTCAGATATTCGTCGGCGCCTGCCTCGATGCAGCGGGCCACCGCGGCCACTTCGTTCAGCCCCGAAATCATGATCACCGGCACGTGCCGCCATCGGTCGTCCGCCTTCAGCCGCGACAGAACCTCGATGCCGTTCATGTCCGGCATCAGGATATCGAGCAGTAAGAGGTCGAACTCCTGCTCCGTCAGTCTCGCCAGCGCCGAGAGGCCGGAATCCGCCGTGACGACACGATGGCCCTCGCGTCGAAGGCGGCGGGAGAGAAGGTCGCGATTGCTGGCGACGTCATCGACGACGAGAATCCTGCCGCCCTGATCCGGCCAGGCGTCTTGCTCCGTCCTGAACAGGACCCGTTCAAGCTCGGCGGCGTCGAGCCCGCCCTGGTCCCTCGGCTGAAGGGCCTCGATGGCGCCTCCGTGCGAAAGACCGGCGATGGCCTCGACCTGCTTCAAAAGCTCGGCGGCCGCTGCCAGTATCACACCGAGATCCTCCTTCAGCGTATGCGGCTGCAGCTCTGCGGCCTCTTCGAGGATCATCTCGGAATAGCCGATGATGGCGTTGAGCGGCGTGCGCAGATCGTGCCGCAACCGTGCATCCGCCTCGGCTGCGTCTTCTGCGGGACAGTTCGCCTTGTCGTCGATCAGGCGATCGATGAAACCGTTCAATTGGGTTGCTGCAGCGCCGATCCGCTCGAGGTCGGCCAGCATATGGTTCAAGCCGAGGTCTCGCGCCTGTTCGAGCAACAGTTCCTGAAAGCCCAGGATCGCCTGTGCGGGGCCGGCCATTCGCTGTGCCACATGGGTGGCGAGGGCCTGACGCTGGAATTCGTTTCCGACGCTCATTTTTCAAACGCCACTCAATGAGGTGTGGTGAGCAACTGCTCGATCTTGCGGACAAGCTGCGGCAGGTCGACCGGCTTGCTGTCATAGTCGTCGCAGCCGGCATCGAGCGCCATGTCCCGATCGCTCGCCATGGCGTGGGCCGTCAGCGCTATGACCGGGATCCCGCAGGTGACCGGATTGGCCTTGATCTGTCTGGTGGCTTCCCAGCCGTCCATGACCGGCAGGCTCATATCCATCAGGATCAGGTCGGGCCTTTCCGAAGCGGCGATCTCGACGCCATCCTTGCCGTTCTCGGCAATCAGCACGTCGAAGCCGCGACGAGACAACCGCCGTGAAAGCATGTCGCGGTTCATTTCATTGTCTTCCACCAGAAGGATTCTCGTCATTTCCGGTCTCCTTCGGCTGGTGCAGGTTTGCTCGGGCGCCCCTACAGCGCCGTGCGTCTTTCAGACGCACAAAAGACGTTGCGGCTCTTCGGATCGCTGCATGTTATCCCTGGATCGGCTACGATCTAAAGAAACATGCAGTAGGCTTTAGCCGCCGTCGACGGACTGACCGGCCGTTTCACGCGATGCGATCTGGCGCTCGAGTGCCTCGACAAGTTGCGACCGGCTGTTTGCCCCCTTGTTGACGACGGCGACCGCCCGTTCGCGCAGCCACCGCAACTCGTTTGCCGAGAGGTCCTTCGACGTGACCACCACGACCGGGATGTTCTGCAGCTCGGGGATCCTCTGCATCTCGCTGAGCGTCTGGAAACCGTCCAGTTCCGGCATCAGAAGATCGAGCAGGACCAGGCGCGGCAGAAGCCGTTTCATCGCTTCGAGACCGCGGATGCCGTCGCCTGCCTCGTGAACCTTCCAATCCCTCTTCACCAGAATGCGCCGCAGGAAGTCGCGGGAAGCCTGATCGTCGTCGACGATCAGCACGTCGCGGTTTCCGCCCCCGCAAGCCTCGATCGTCCGGATCAGCTTGTCGGTGTCGATCGGCTTGGTCAGGTATTCGACCGCTCCGAGCGAGAGCCCAAGTTCGCGATCCGCCAGGATCGTCGCCAGGATCACCGGGATGGTGCAAAGGTCGGGGTCGCCCTTCAGCGTGCGCAGCACCGACCAGCCGTCCTGGCGCGGCATGATGATGTCGAGGATGATGGCGTCGGGCCGATACTCCCGGGCGACCGCTATTCCTTCCGCTCCGCTTGCCGCCTGCATCGAGGCAAGGCCCGCTTCCGCGAGCGCCTTGGCAATCAGGTTGCGGGCGGCCGGGTCGTCGTCGATGATGAGCGCGGTGCGGCCCGGCTGGATGATTGGCGATGGCTCGGCTGCCCGGGGCACTTCGGTCTCCCGTCTGCACTGCGCCGGCACTTCCATCGTGAAGACCGAGCCCTTTCCGGCTTCGCTTTCGACATTGACGACGCCGCCGATCATGCGGCTGAAGCTGCGGGTGATGCTCAACCCCAAACCCGTTCCGCCATAGTTACGGGTGGTGGAAGCATCGGCCTGCGTGAAGGCGTTGAAAAGCCGGTCGAGCTGCTCCGGTGTCATCCCGATGCCGGTATCCGATACCTTGAAGACAAGCCAATCGCCGTCCGCCCGCCCTTCACGCCGAGCTGACAGCGTGACGCGGCCGCCGGTGGTGAACTTCGCCGCGTTGCTGAGCAGGTTGAAGAGATTCTGGCGCAGCTTGGTCTGGTCGGAGTGCATCTCTCCAAGCTCGCCGTCGAGCTCCTGCACGAAGGCGTTGCGGTTCTTCGCCATCAGCGGAGCGACGGTCGCGCTTACGTCGCCGAGCAATTGGGCGACGCCGAAGCTTTCGAGGAAGACCTCCATCTTGTTCGCCTCGATCTTCGACAGGTCGAGGATGTCGTTGATGAGCGACAGGAGATGCCGGCCGGCCGAGGCGATTTTTTCCAGGTCCGGGACCAACTCGTCCTCATCGTGATCGCGCGCCTCCTCTATCAGCATCTCGCTGTAGCCGATGATCGCATTCAGCGGCGTGCGCAACTCGTGGCTCATCGAGGCGAGAAAGCGGCTCTTGGCCTCGCTTGCCGCTTCGGCATTGCTCTTCGCCCGCTCCAGCTCGACCTGCCGCTGCTTGAGCTCGGTGATGTCGGTATAGACCGCCACCGTTCCGCCGTCCGGGATCTTGCGCTTGGTGATGCGCACCCACTTGTCGTCGAACCGCCTCTCGTCGACGAGGCCGGCCGGATCGCGGTGGAGGCGTAGACGTTCCTCGATCCATTCGTCCGGCGCCTTGCCTTCGAGGTCCACTTTCCCTTTCGCGAGGTTCTGTTCCAGGATTTCGCGGAAGCTCTTGCCGCGAAGCTCGTTCGGTTTGTGGCTCGGGAAAATTTCGCAATATCTGCTGTTGGCGACCAGGATTCTGTCGTCCGGATCATAGAGGACGAACCCGTCGGAGATCGCCTCGAGTGCCGCGGCGATCGTCCGCCTCTGCCGCTCCGCCTCGTCTTCGAGCTTCTTCTTTTCGATTGCGTTCTGCTGGAAAAGCGAAAGCGTTTTCGCCATCGCTCCGAATTCGTCGCCGCCCTCCTGAGGGATCTCCACATCGTAGCGGCCTTCCGTCAGGTCCCCGATCACCCGATTGAGGCGCCGGAGCGGGCCGACGATCGAGCGCAGCACCAGGAGCGTCAGGAGCGAGCCGATCAGGACGACGCCGCCGACCAGGATGGCGGCCGTCGTGGCCGTCTTCTGCGTCTGCGCCACGACCTCGTTGCGGGCCGCCTCGGCATCGGCCTTTACCTGCTCGACGAGCCTGTTGAGATTCTGATCGACGTGGCCGCTGTGGGTGCGTGCCTCCGCCAGCAAGGTGTTGCCGAGGATGCGGTTGTCCGCGGTATAGCTTTCGGTCGCCTGCAGCGCCGTTGCGACATAGGCATCGATTTCCGTGCGGATTTCCCTGACGGCGTCCGGCGAATGCTTCGCAAGGCGTTCGAGCTGGACCTGCAGGCGTTCGCGGGCCTGTTCGGCATTGCGCTGCGAATTCATCAGCAGGCTGACGGAGAGATCGGTCAGCCAGTATCTGAGATCGCCGAAGGCGACATGCGCCGCCGCCGCCGATGCGGCGCGGTCGAACAATTCCTGGGTGTCGGCCATGCGCTCGGCGCTGCGGTGGAGTGCCTGGGTGAGAAAGACCGATGACAGGACAAGGCTGATCAGGCCGGCCGCGGTCAGCGTCGCGACGCGGGCGGAGATCGGCAGATTGGCAAGCCGGCCGGCGAACGTCCTGGCCGGCGCCGCGATTGCCTCGACCGGCCGCAACCGCTCTCCCAGCGCGCTCATTGGAACAAGACGATGCTGATCGCACCGCCGAGGTCGCCCGCCTTGCCGCCCTCCTTCGGATAGCCGGTCACGTCGATTTCACCCTTCGGGGCACCGTGACAGATGAGGCAGGAATCCGTGTAGTATTCCGGCAGCAGCATGCGAAAAGCAGGGCGGCCGTTCACCTCCGTCACTTCCGTGTAGCTGTCGTCCTTCGGCCGCTGCGGATCCGGGAAGACCTCCTCGATGACCTTCGCCTCCCAGGCGTCTGGAAGCGACTTGCGGTTACGCACCAGGACCTCCGGCGCAGTGACGCGGACCAGCGCCTCGTTTCCCACTTTGGCGGCGAATTTCTCGTTCATCAGGCGGGCGAAAACGGCCGGGACAAAACCTTTGAAGGCGATGCCGGGCCGGTTTATGTCGTCCTGATGCTCGTCGATCACCTCGCGCATGGCATCGACCTGAGCCTGCAGCAGCTTGCGGTCGCGCTCCGCCAGATCGTTGGAGATCAATTGGCTGCCGGTGCGCTTGCCGTAGAGGGCGATGGCCTCCGCCGTGAAACGTTCGCCATCGAGATGCTTGTCTGCGACGGCCGGATCGTTGATGAGCGTCTGATAGTTCGAAAGGACGCTCCTGGCGGCCCTGAGCAATTCGGCGAGTCGCGTTCCGGTCGCGACATCGGCGGCCTCTTCGGCCGCCACCGGAGAGGCGAGAAGCATGCAACCCGATAAAACCGCCAAAATGCAGTTTCGTGCGAAGATTGTGAGAGCTTCCATATTGCTGTCCTTCCGCAAGGAAGCGAAGGGCGAAAACATAGCACAGGAAGCACTTTGGAAGGAGTCATCTATGGAACGCAGGCTGGCAAGGCTCGATCGCGAAAAGCATCCATTTTTGGTGCGCTGCGAGCGGTAAGCCGGAAGGGAGTTGTCGTTTCGGTCGTCATGCGTAGTGTACGCAGGCTCAATTTCGGGCAGGGGACTTACTTCATGAAGCATTCTGTCTTGGTTGCCGCCACCGTGGCGGCGATCGCATTCTCATCGGCGGCTCGGGCCGAGGATCTGATCTTCACGTTGAAGAACGACACAAGCGCGACGCTCGTTCGTTTCCACACGTCGCCGGTCGGGGTCGAGGAATGGGAGGATGACGTGTTCGGCAGCCAGGTTCTGGAGCCGGGCGAATCAATCGAACTTACGATCGCCGACGGCCGGGACGTCTGCGAGTACGACATGCGTTTCGAGTTCGATGAGAACTCGAATCTCGAGACGACGGAAGACAAGCAGGATCTCTGCAAGCTCGGATCCTACACAATTCACGAGTGATATCGCTGTGAGCGAAAGGCGATCCCGCCGCTACTCGGCCGCGGGATCGCCGTTGCCGCGCCGGTTGCCCCGGCGATCGATCAGGCGCCCTTGTTGAACGGCCAGCGACCGGTGATCCGTCGCCACAGACGGTCGAGTGCTCTCCAGACCGGAGCATGCGCTTGCATTGCCGAGGTGGCCTGAAGCAATAGCCACGGAAATTCGCCTGACCTTTGAGAAAGGTAGGGCAGCACGTGAGCTTCTATGTCTGCGCGGGCTTCTGCCACGGCGAGCACTACGCTCGCCGCGTCCTTCGGAAGATAGCGGTACCAATGATCCTGCCGCTCCGGGCGCAGGAAGCCGATGCGCTGGCGAGCCTGGCATTCATGCTCGGCAACGCTGGCCTTTGTCGGCCGTGTATCGGGGGTCACGCCGATATTCACCGTGAAGCGGGAATCGAGCTCGGTATTGGTCATCGACCGTTGTAAGGCGATGACCTGGACGACGCCGTCCATGCGTCGATTCCACGTCTGGCCGTGTCTCAGAAATCCGACCGAACCGAGGTACGGAGCCAATTCCTGGGCGATCACTCGTTCGAAAGCGTTCATCCGTGCAAATCGCCTTTGGGCGTGGCGAATTCCCCGGCAGCCGGGGCGACGACCCTCTTACCTGATCGGCACAACGGAGTCAGGATGCCTTCACTACAGCGCCGCGCGCCTTATCAGGCGCGCAAAGGTCGCTGCAGCACTTTGACTTGCTGCATGTCTTTGTCCTTAAATCGAGGTCGATTTAAGGACAAAGACATGCAGTAGGAATGCCCTGACCGTTCTCGGTCAGGGCGATTCTTGATCTCGAGGTGTGAAAAAAGAGCGGTGGCACGGCAATGCGGCCGCAAACGCCAACAGTCGACCAGATCAGCAACGTCAGAGGTTGTGCCAGAGCAGAAATGAAAATACATGGTTGCATTGGTTTTGCAACTAGAAATTAGGGGATTTGGAAGCGTCGCGCGGTAGCCTCGATCTGTTCGTGGTCGCTTTCGTCGAATCTCCAGTCAATCTGCCGCGCGGCGGTAGCTGGCCGAGGCCCATGCGGCCGCCGAGCCAATACATGCACTGTCGATCCTGTGTAAGCTTGCGGGCCCGCCAACGGCTCCGTCGCGCCGTGGTTTTTTGCTTGTAGCTCTAGTCGCTGGAGGTTGTAGCCTGCTCTTGAAGCTAGAAGGAGCAACGCATGACAGGTCCGGTTCGGGAAAGCAGGTATCGCGTCGAAGGCATGGATTGCGCGTCCTGCGCAGCGAAGATCGACACCGCCGTCAGGCGGGTCGTCGGTGTCGAGGACGTCAGCGTGTCGGTGACCGCGGCCACGATGACCGTGCGGCATGCCGAGAACGACGCTGTCGTTCCGGCGATCATGCAGAGGGTCGCCGGGCTCGGCTATGGGCTCTCGCCGCTGGCCGGCGAAGCGGCGGCCCGTTCTTCGGCCTCAAACGAGCATGCTTGCTGCGGCCATGCTCATCCGGTGTCGGGTGACGCTCAGGATCATGGGCATACTCATACTCATACTCAGGACGTCCACTCCGCCCACGCTTCCGACCATTCGAAACCCGGCGCCGCTGCGAACCACGAACGCCGCTCCGCGCCGTGGTGGCGAACGCGAAAGGGCAGGCTGACGATCGCCTGCGGCGTCGCGCTGGCCGGCGCCTATGGTCTTGGAAAGCTCTTTCCTGCGACCGAGGCCTGGATTTTCACCCTTGCCATGCTTGTCGGCCTGCTGCCGATCGCCAGGAGAGCGGTCATGGCTGCACTGGCCGGCACGCCGTTCTCCATCGAGATGCTGATGACCATCGCGGCGGCCGGTGCGGTTTTCATCGGCGCCGGCGAGGAGGCGGCGATGGTCGTGTTTCTCTTTCTGATCGGTGAACTCCTGGAGGGGATCGCCGCCGGCAAGGCCCGGGCGAGCATCGAGGCGCTGACCGCACTTGTGCCGAAAACGGCGCTGATGGAGGCAGACGGGCGTATGACCGAGGTTCCGGCGGAGAGCCTGCCGGTCGGTGCCACCATTCTGGTTCGTCCCGGCGACCGGCTCGCCGCCGACGGCGTGATCCTGGCCGGCGAGAGCGGCATTGACGAGGCGCCGGTGACCGGCGAGAGCGCGCCCGTCTCGAAAGGCCCCGGCGACAGCGTCTTCGCCGGCACGGTCAACGGCGACGGAGCCTTGCGGCTGCGCGTCACCGCCGCGGCCGCCGACAACACCATCGCCCGCGTCATCAGGCTGGTCGAAGAGGCGCAGGAGATGAAGGCGCCGACGGAACGGTTCATCGACCGGTTCTCGCGCCGTTATACGCCGGCCGTAGCCCTCGTCGCGGCACTCGTTGCGACGGTGCCGCCGCTTTTCTTCGGCGGGCTCTGGCAGGAGTGGATCTACAAGGGGCTCGCGCTTCTGTTGATTGGCTGCCCCTGCGCTTTGGTCATCTCCACACCGGCGGCGATCGCCGCGAGCCTTTCGGCCGGTGCCCGCCGCGGCCTGCTGATCAAGGGCGGCGTCGTGCTCGAGAGCATCGGCAAGGTGACGGCCGTCGCCTTCGACAAGACCGGCACGCTGACCGAAGGTAAGCCGAAGGTGACGGATATTCTTGGGTTCGACCTGTCCGAAGCGGAGGTCCTCGGCCAGGCGGCCGCTCTCGAACAGGGATCGAGCCATCCGCTGGCCCAGGCGATCCTGTCGCGCGCCGAGGCCGACGGAATTGCCCTGCCGGCCATTTCAGATATCAAGGCCCTCGGCGGCAAGGGCGTCAGCGGCAGGGTGGCGGGCGCAGAGCTCTTTCTCGGCTCGCCGCAGGAGGCTGGCCGCCGCGCGCCTTTGACGGCCGATGAGAAGGCGCAGGTGGCGGCATTGCACGATAAAGGGAAGACCGTTTCGGTGTTGATCGCCGGTGGTCGTGCCGCCGGCGCGCTGGCGATGCGCGACGAGCCGCGCGCCGATGCCGTAACCGGTGTAAAGGCGCTGGCCGACAGCGGCCTTCGCGTCATCATGCTCACCGGCGACAACCGACGCACCGCGGAGGCCATCGCCGGCCGGCTCGGGATCGAGGCGCGCGCCGAACTCCTGCCGGAAGACAAGCAGCGCATCGTCGGCGAATTGAAGAGCGAGGGATACGTGGTCGCCAAGGTCGGTGACGGCATCAACGACGCGCCGGCGCTGGCGGCGGCCGATGTCGGCATCGCCGTCGGCGGCGGCACCGACGTGGCCCTCGAGACGGCAGACGCCGCGAGCCTTCACGGCCGCGTCACGGATATCGCCGCGATGGTGAGGCTGTCGCGCCGGACGATGCGCAATATCTACCAGAACATCGTGATCGCGCTTGGCCTCAAGGGCGTCTTTCTCGTGACGACGATCGCCGGTGTCACCGGCCTCTGGCCGGCGATCCTTGCCGATACCGGCGCCACCGTCCTGGTGACGATCAACGCGCTGAGACTGCTGCGGGCGCCTGCGAAAGCATAGGTGGCGCAACCCCTCCCCAACCCCTCCCCACAGGGGGAAGGGGCTTACGTCGCTGCGCCGTTTCCCGCTCCATCTCAACCTTGCGTCTCTGCGACGCCGGGAAATGGCAGCCGATCAAGGCGCGCTAGGGCCCCTCCCCCTTGTGGGCTATGGCATTCACACATCGTTGTTGAAGC
>NZ_AUTC01000174.1 GCF_001461695.1 Sinorhizobium fredii USDA 205
CTCTACAGTTGCCCGTCGCCTGCGTTTCCCGCCATTGCGATGGGCTTGCAACGGCGAAGGCTATGGAACCGGTCACGTATGCTTGTGGAAGACGAAGGGCTGTTACTATTCGAGTTTGAAGAAGCGCTGACCGAGGCAGGCTTCAATGTCGTCGCCTTCTCCAGCGGAACGAAGGCCATGGAGTACCTCAGGAGCGCAGAAGGCGCAGCCAAGGGTGTGGTCACTGACATCAGGCTCCCGGATAGGGCCTTCGATGGTTGGGAGGTGGCTCGCATTGCCCGGGAGATCGACCCGGAGGTAGCTGTCGTCTACATCAGTGGGCACGGCGCGGTTGACTGGCCGTCGGGCGTTCCAAACAGCATCGTGCTTGAGAAGCCGTTCGCCATAGCGCAGTTGATCACCGCGATCTCGCAACTCCTCAACGGTCGTTTAGCCGACGCCTCTACATAAAGCGGCGGAGCGTCTATTGAGTTGCCGTTGATGATTGACGAAGGAAATCTTCGATCGCATCGGCCGAAATCGGGGCGCTCAAAAAATGTCCCTGAAGCTAACCTGATGTGGTGGACGGCCTCCGCTCCCGGTCGATCCCGAGCTTGACAGATCGGCTCAGCACTCAGTTTTCCCGGACGCCATTCTGGTCGAGCCGGAGTTCAACGCCGGCCGGCTTAGTTTTCTCGCCACAGAGGTAGACGCCGAGGACTATGATGGCGAGAACCAGGCCGCCGATAATCAGGTATACCAACGGTGGCGCGTAACCGCCAAAGTCAGCCCGACAGCCACGCCCAGCAGAAAACTGACAATGCCGACCCCGCCAAGCACAGTCGCTGTGGTGCCTGGGTTCTTCCGCGCGACCTCTGATACCGCTTGGAGCTGCGTGCCTACTTGCTTCGCTGCGCCCGCCGCCGTTTTCGACGTATCGTCGTAAAGATCAGATGCCCCCTCGCGCGCTTGATGCAAAACGCCGACAGTTCGTTCCGCAAGCATCTTGTTAATCTTCGTCACTTCATTGCGAAGCGTCGCGATCTGCTTTTCTAGTCCCTCCTGGCCGACACCGGGAGCAGCGGGCTTTGGCGTCTGAGCCATTCAACGTGTCCTTAGGGAGAATGAAGGAACGACGAGGCGCGGCCGTCGTTCGGATTAGCGTTTCCAGCGTCCTTCGTATTTGAACTCGGGGGCCGCCTTGAGCTGATCCTTGGTCGCGTCCATCACAGCCGTCCATTTCTTGTCGTTTTCGACGTAGGTGATTTTGACGGCCTTCGGACTGACAATGACGTAGCGCTCGCCCATCCCGAGGACCCCTCCGACCGACACGATATATCCGGCCAGTTGACCTTCCGAGAGGATCAGATCCTTGATCTCGCCGATCGTTTCGTCGGCATTGTTTGTGACGTTGAGATTGACGAGATTGTAGCTCAGCACGTCGGTCGGCTTGGCGGTGATGAAGGTTTCGGTGGTTGTGGTTTCCGCCGTCTGCGCGGCAGCCGCTCCAACAATCATCGTAGTAGCTGCAAGAGCAATCAGAATACGTCGCATGGTCCCACCCCTTGGAGGATGTTCAGGAACCCGGAAACGCCATGAAGTGATCGAAAGTTCCAACGACCTCAGTGAATTGGCGGTGTGGACGGATTCTGACCAAAATGAAGCCTGCTGTGAGTGCGCAATGGATGCGAAATTTCGCTTCGTCTTCTCGCATCGTAGGGCGACGCGTTTGAAGCGTTTGAGCTCGCCGAGAGCTTGTTCGATGCGGGCGCGTCCTCTGTAAAGGGCCTTGGCGAAGAAGCCCGGCTTTTGTTTCTTATTGGCCTTGTGCGGAACGACGGGGATGATGCGCGCTTCGTGCCGCCTGCTGGTTGTCCTTGTCGCCGGCGCGGCAATGAGGCTCGAAACACCTCCAGCGCCGCCGCCCAATCCTTTCGGAAATCTTTCCCGACGAAACGCGGCTCCTGCCTCCAGTTTCTCTTCAATGCCTTGCGCTTCTTCACAGCCCATGGCGTCGAGGTCCATCGCGCAATGACGACAATGGCACAAGCTTCCGCTCCCATCGCTGCGCCAAGGCGCTGTGGCGGCTCGCCATCAAGCACATCGCACCAGGCCCTGTACGACCACGACCAATGGCGAGGCCTAACGTGTCGTCCAGACCGCTCTGCGCGAATGGGCCTATGCCAAGGCACAAAACATCGGAGCAGCGGGCCGCCGACCTACCGATCTGGCTCCACCGCTACAATTGGCATCGTCCCCACGGCAGCTTAAAATCCAAGCGGATCAGCAGAGTCGGCCTCACCGACGACAACCTGTTGAGGCTCCACATTTAGGCAGGTTTTTCTGTACACCAAGTAGTTCGGCAAGACCCACTAATGGCGAGCAACATCAGTGTGCGCTGATGGAACAGTCGAACAGCCCAAACCGAGCCGAATAACAAACCCCGCCTCGGCGGGGTTTTGATTATGCCAGAGAGGGACCCTTACCAGTCGTCCTGTCTGCTGTACCAGTCGTCAACCTCCCTCGTGGCGCGGTCCTTCGCAAGACCATAGCGTTCTTGGATTTTGCCTTCGAGCTGGTCGCGTTTACCGGCGATCTGGTCGAGATCGTCGTCAGTGAGCTTACCCCACTGCTCCTTGATCTTACCTTTGAATTGCTTCCAATTGCCTTCGACCCGATTCCAATCCATATCCGTTTTCTCCTGGGTTTGCGCCTGTACAACAAACTCACAACGGTCGAATTAGTTCGAGCCGTCGCAGTAATATGTCAGAACGGCGGCTTGGCGGACTCCAACTCATGCCGATAAACGGAATCTTACGCGCCCGCGTGGTCATCGAGGAATAAAGCTGATGAGCGCCTCATCCGCATTGAAAGGCTCTGGGCGCAATCCTCATGGAAAGTGACATTCGAATACTCCTATTGTGCCTTCCGCGCCTCGATGACTGACCACCCAACACGTCAGTCATCGAGGCGCGGAAGCCAACGGCTGCGACTGGCGTAGAATTCACTCTTTCTCACCGACACAAGGACGCGGATCTCTGTACGCGGATCTTTGTATGAATTGTCGGCACCTGGAACAACGGAGGTTACTTAGCGTTTGCTCATTTGGGGGGGTAGGGAGGTTGCCATGATCCTGGTCCCACATGATCCAAGCCGGCAGAACTGCCAAGGCTCCGATTCGGCGTCCCTCATTGCATCTGTCCGTTGCGCGATCGCATCGGAAGTGCCATTCGACGTGACGAATTTATCCTACCGTGTTTTGGGCGACAGCATTGTAATCGAAGGCAATGTGGTTAAGCGTAGCGACGCCGAGCTTATCCACCGAGTTGCCGAGGATATTGCCGGTCAGGGGCGTGTAATTATGAGGGTCGGCGGCATAAACCACTAGGCCGCGGTCCAGGTCGGCTTCGGTCTCCCATAATTCCATCAAGTTGATACGTGAAGGATCTGATAGAGAGGCCGAGCGGCCGGAATATACGCATAATCCTGCTTTGTTCGCGCTTAGCGTTGCTTGGTGTACTTTCAACGCGATGTCCTCTCTTAGCGCATTGCCGCGCGCGAGCCGAGACTATTCGGCGGCGACGTCCGCACCGCTTCTGGGAATCCCGCCGCTGAAAAGATGACCGGCATGCTCCACCACGTTCTCGGTAGTTTCGCGGATGTGGCGCTCGATCAGATCGGCCGCCCGTTTCGGATCGCGGGCCAGAACCGCTTCCATGATGGTGCGATGCTCGACATCCTTTTCACGCCATTTCGGCCGAAACTGCGAGGACATGCGCCGGTAGCGATGGGCGCGCTCGAAGAGTTTCTGGCGAATCTCCAAAAGGTTGGGCGATCCGCAGGCCGAAACGAGCGCATAGTGAAATTCGCCGTGAACCTTGGACCAGTCCTCCGACAGGTAATATTCGTGGCCGAGCCGGCCCTGCAGCCTGTCCATGCGGTGATAGGTGCCGATGATCTCGGCCTCCCAGCGGTCATCGCCCTTTTCGATGGCAAGGCGAAGCGCCTCGCGCTCGATCAGCACCCGCACATCGGTCAGATCGAGCAGGTCGGCAAGCGAGAGGGGCGCAACGATGAAACCGCGCTGGCCCTCCGCGACGACCAGACCTTCCGCGACCAGACGGGACAGCGCCTCGCGCAAGGTTGAGAAGCTGACCGCGTACATATCCTTCAACGATTCGAAGCGCAGCTTCGCTCCGGGTTTCAGAACGCAGGAGATGATGTCGAGGCGCATGCGCTGCAGCACGTCGCCGGCACGGGTTTCTCCCGATGATCTCCGGCCGTCGGTCATATCTCGGGATCCTCTTCGAAGGCGCTACGGGCGGTCGAGTCACATGTGCGCATAAAATAGCGATAATTTCGAAAAGATCAAATTGATCGGGCCAACAGCTAGGCGCGCGGCCCACCCGACAGTGGTACAAAGCGAGCTAAAAGGACGTAGGTCATTGCGAGGCTCGTGGAGCGGCAAACAATAATTTCGAAATAATGTTCAATTTCTAAGTGCGGGGTTGGATGCGCGCTCTTGCGACTTATGCCATCCGAGATGATCAATGCAGCCGAAAGCAATCCGCCGCCAATGCGCGCAACAGCGTATCAGCACCATTGGGAACTCAACGCCGGCCAGCCATTGTTATCGTAGACGCTGTCATAGTTCCCTGCACGGAAAGGAGGGCCGTGGTCTGCGGTCAGTCAGAAGCGGATCCTTCGATGTCGGCAAGGCTTGCCGGAACCTGCACGACTGTCCGTCGATTATGGTTGGCGATGGAGGAACTCCAAATGCCAAAGTACATTGCGATCGGATATGGCGACCAAGCTGGATATGATCGGACGCCGCAGGACATAAGGGAGGCGGCCCATCATCACGATGCATCACTCAAGCAGCGTGGTGTGATGATGGGAATTGCCGAGACACCGATTCAAGTGCGAAATCCCAACGGTAGCGGGGTCCTAATCCAAACAGGCCCCTACCTGTCTTCGGACCTGCCTATCGCCGGCTTTTCGATCATGGAAGCCAAGGACATCAACGAAGCAATCGAACTTGCATCGAAGTCGCCATGTGCCGTCGCACATGGCGTGATTGAGATTTGGCCACTCAAGGAACAGTAAAGGGTTATGCCCCGTCTGACGCGTTCAAGGGCTTCATCGCCTCCGAAACCGACCGCGTCCGCACGATCCTGACGTCGATCGGCCTGGCACAGTGACGACCGCAGAGGGGAGGCAATAGCCTCCCCGACTGCCCGATGAGGATTTCATGACCGAGAGAAGCTTGAAGCTGGCATACCGGCCGGCGGCGGCCGTTGCCATGGTGCTGTTTACCGTGGCGGCGGTGACCTACTGGGATGCGAGCCAGATGACCGCCCGCGCCACCTACGGCATGGGCGCCAACGCCGCCTCCTATTTCATCTGTCTCTTCCTGGCGGTGCTGGGCATAGGGCATTTGTTCGCCGCCTTCCAGACCTCGGGAATCGAAGCGGAAGACGCTGACTGGAAAGCGATCGGCTGGATAGCGGTCGCCCTGTCGGGGCTGATCGGATCGATCTTTCTGGGCGCCGGATTCATCCTGGGCTCGACCTTGCTGTTCGCGTTCACGGCACGCGCCTTCGGCCGCAAGGCGCTGCTCGCCGATCTCGCCACCGGCGCTGTCATGGGCCTGATCATCTTCCTTCTGTTCAACAAGCTCCTGAGCCTCGCTTTGCCGCAAGGTCCGTTCGAGCGGCTGTTCTAGGTTCACGGCAATGGACGCAATCAATCTGCTCATCGAAGGCTTCTCACTGGCGATCCAGCCGGCCAACCTCATTTTCGCGGTCATCGGCGTGTTCATCGGAACGGCCGTCGGCGTGCTGCCGGGCATCGGCCCGGCCCTCACCGTCGCTCACCTGCTGCCGGTGACGTTCAAGCTTGATCCGGGCGGTTCGATCATCATGTTCGACGGCATCTATTACGGCGGCATGTATGGCGGCTCCACCACCGCCATCCTGTTGAACACGCCGGGCGAAAGCGCCGCCGTCGTCACGGCGCTCGAAGGCAACAAGATGGCCCGCGCCGGGCGTGGCGGTCCGGCGCTGGCGACGGCCGCGATCGGATCCTTCGTCGCCGCCTTGGTGGCCACTATTGCTTTGGCGTTCCTGGCGCCCCCGCTGGTGAAGGTTGCGGTCAAATTCGCCCCCTGGGATTATTTCGGCCTGATGCTGATCGCCTTCGTCACCGTTTCGGCGACCTTCGGCTCCTCGCCGCTGCGCGGCCTGACCAGCCTCGCCTTCGGCCTTTGGCTCGGCCTGGTGGGGCTCGACCAGCTAACCGGGCAGGCGCGCCTGACCTTCGGCGTGCCGCAATTCCTCGACGGCGTGGAGTGACGACGCTCGCGGTCGGTCTGTTTGCGATCGGCGAAGCGCTCCATGTCGCCTCGCGGCATCTCCACAAGCCGGAGAAGCCCATTCCTGTCAAAGGCTCGATCTGGATGACCAGGGAGACTGGGGGCGTTCCTGGAAGGCCTGGCTGCGCGGCACGGCGGTCGGCTTTCCGATCGGCGCATTGCCGGCCGGCGGCGCGGAAATTCCGACCTTTCTGAGCTACACGATGGAGAAAAGGCTGAGCCGCAAGCCGCAGGAATTCGGCTCCGGCGCGATTGAGGGCGTCGCCGGCCCGGAAGCGGCAAACAACGCCTCGGCCGCCGGGGACGCTGGTTCCGCGTCTGACCCTCGGTTTGCCGACCTCGGCGACCGCCGCAGTCATGCTCGTCGGCTTCCAGCAATACAATATCCAGCCGGGCCCGCTGCTCTTCACCCAGCACGCCGATCTCGTCTGGGGGCTCGTCGCCAGCCTCTTCATCGCCAATGTCATGCTGCTCGTCCTCAACCTGCCGCTTGTCGGCCTGTGGGTGAAATTGCTGCGCATTCCGCTGCCCTGGCTCTATGGCGGCATCCTGGTCTTCGCCTATATGGGAACGGTCGCCGCCAATCCGTCCGTCGTTGAGCTCTTGCTGCTCAGCGCATTCGGCGTGGCCGGCTTCCTGATGCGGCGCTACGACTACCCGGTGGCGCCAGCCGTGGTCGGACTGATCCTTGGTCCTCTGGCCGACAATGCGCTGAGGCGCTCGCTGCAGATGAGCCTCGGCGAACCGATGATCTTCCTGCAGCATCCGAGCTCGGCGATCATGATCGCCATCGCCACCATCGCGCTCATCGCACCCTTCGTCTTCAAGGGGCTGTCGCGCTTCCAGCATGACGAGGATTGAGGTCCTGGTAAGAAAACGCCTTTTGCAATCGCGATGCCGAATGCATAAATCGACGTTGAGCTCATTCGTTTCCGAGCCGAAACCAAACGGCGAACCATGGCAAGACAAAGCGTATCCCCGCAGATCACGGCAAGCATCCTCGAATTCGTGAAAACGAACGAGATGCGCGCCGGCGAGCATCTGCCCTGTCAAATGCTCGCCGATGCGTTTCGCGTTTCCCGCGCGCCGGTCAATGCGGCGTTGAAGAAGCTCGAGAGAATGGGGATTGTCCGCGCCGAGCCCAATCGCGGCTATTTCCTGATTATGGATGCGGCAAAGGTCGAGACTGCGAAATCCGACGGCGAGCCTCAGCGCGAGGAGGAGGACCCGCTCTACTTCCGCATCGCCGAGGACCGCCTCGCCGGCAAGCTCGAGGAGCGCGTCAGCGAAAACGAGCTGATGCGGCTTTATGACGTCGCCCGAAGCCGGATCCTGAAAACCCTGCATCGGATCGCCGAAGAGGGGTGGATGGAGCGTCTGCCGGGCAATGGATGGGCCTTCCGCCAGACGCTGACATCGCGCAAGAGCTACGAGGAGGGTTACGTCTTCCGCGCCGTCATCGAGCAGCAGGCGATGCTGCTGCCGACGTTTCGGCCGAACGAGGAAGAATTCAGGAAGGCGCGTGCCGTGCAGACTGCCTTGGGGCAGGGCGGCTACGAAACCTGGTCGCGCGCCGAGATCTTCAAGGCGAACAACGACTTTCACGAGATGCTCGTTGGCTGTTCGCAGAACGACTTCTTCCTCGATGCCATCAAGCGCATCAATCGGCTACGCCGGCTGATCGAGTACCATGTCACGATCAACCGCAGCCGCCTGCCGCTGCAGACCAGCGAGCACCTTCATATCCTCGATCTCCTCGAGGCGGGACGCCGGACGGAAGCGGCGGCTTTTCTCTACACCCACATCATGGGCGCCAGCCGGATCAAGACGCCGCAGATCTAGGACGCCGCGATGCGGTAGCTGCCCCGGGGCTTGATTTTCCTTGAAGCTTCTCTGGGCGTAGTTCCCTGATTGCGGTCCTCCACAACCAATATACCTTCCGAGCTTCGCGGCGCCCCGTTCCGCGGACATGCCCCGGCATAGGCGCGCCCCCTCTGTTCCTTCTCCGGAGTCCGCTTTTGCGCCACCGCAGTTGCACGACAGCTTCCGATCGGCTGCCGGAATCGACCCGGAGCGGAAATATTAGGAAATGACTACCGATGGGAAGTGGCAAGTTTGACTGCCAATCCCACAAACACAATACCGGCAACGCGATTGAGCCACAGTTGACCTTTCGACGATTGCCGCAGCCAGCGGCTGAGAGAACCAGCCAGGACGGAGATGAGCACGAAGGAGGCGAATGCGCACAGGATAAACACACCTCCGAGCATCAGCATCTGGAGGACAACACTACCACGCTCTGGTGCGGTGAACTGCGGTAAGAAGGCGAGGAAAAATATCGCGACCTTCGGATTGGTCACGTTCATTACAACGCCGCGAGCAAACATCTGCCGCATAGACTGAGCTCGCTCTTTGGTGGCTTCCAGTTCGTCTGGCTTCGCGGTGAAGGCCCTGTAGGCGAGATAGAGCAAGTAGGCCGCGCCAACGAACTTGAGAGCATCGAAAGCCATCTGCGACGTTTGGAAGATCGCTGCCACGCCCAGCGAAACAGCGACGGTGTGAACAATTAGACCGACGCAGAGCCCAAGCGTCACGTACACGCCTACCATCCGGCCCGAGAGAGCCGATTGGGTCAGCACGAAGAGGTTATCCGGTCCCGGCACCCAAGCGAGTAGAGTGGCAGCACCTACGAAGGTCAGAAGTGTGTCGAACGATATCATGCCTTCCCCTTCACACGAGCGGAGGCGAATAGCAAGTTCGCCTTCGATAAACACAGTGTCTGCTTCTGGCGCGCATTCCGGCCTCGGAAAGGAGTTGGTCGAGCGACCGCTTTCGGGCCAATAGCGGCCCGCCTTCATGCAGCAAAACGCCCGAAAGTGAATTGGGGGGATCGGTTGAGTCGGTCCTCCACAACCAATATATTTCCGAGCTTGGCGGTGGCCTGTTCCGTGGACCTGCCCGGCATAGGGCACCACCCATCTGTTCCCGATGTGCGTCTCCGAAGTCCTTTTTTGCGGCAACAGCAGTCGCACGACAGTTTCCGATCAGCGGCTGGAATCGACCCGAATCGGAAGTTCGGCGGTCTTGGCCGCAGCAAAAAGAGACATTCACTAACCGCTGGAGTATTATCGGATCGGCCTGGAATTCTGGCACCCCGAGAGTGGCAGTACACGAAGACTGGGTGGTCACATGAACGATCCGACGGTGCACAGACGTTTGACGGCCATCCTCGCCGCAGACGTTGTGACTTATAGCCGGCTCATGGGCCGGGACGAGGCAGGCACTCACGCGGCATGGAAATCGCACCGCAGGGAACTGATCGACGCCAAGATCGCCGAGTATGAGGGGCGCATCGTGAAGCTCACGGGCGACGGATTTCTGGCGGAATTTCCGAGCGTCGTGAATGCGGTGACGTGTGCGGCCACGGTCCAGCGGGGTATGCTGGAGCGCAATGCGGGTGTGCCGCAGCGCAGCCGGATAGAGCTTCGCATGGGCATCAACCTTGGGGACGTGATCGTTGAAGGCGACGACATCTTCGGGGACGGCGTCAATGTGGCGGTGCGGCTTGAAAGCATAGCCACACCGGGCGGGATCGCGGTTTCTGCAGCCGTCCGAGACAACGTCGGCAACCGGCTCGATCTTCGATTTGAAGATATCGGCGAGCAGACACTTAAGAACATCGACAGGCCGGTGCGCGCATATAGCATTGACTTTCCTCCGTCTCTCAGGACGATCGGCTCGGATGCAGGCGCACAGGAGCCTTGGGAGATCGAGAAGCCATCCATCGCGGTCCTGCCCTTCAACAACATAAGCGGTGACCCCGAGCAAGAATATTTTAGCGATGGGATCACCGAGGACATCATTACCGACCTATCGAAAATCTCCGGCCTGTTCGTCGTCGCGCGCAATACGGCGTATACCTACAAGGGCAAGCCGGTGAAGGTGCAGCAGGTGAGCCAGGATCTCAGGGTCAGCTTTATTCTGGAAGGAAGCGTCCGCAAGGTCGGCTCGCGTGTGCGCGTGACCGCTCAGCTCGTCGAGGGCAGGAGCGGCGGTCATCTCTGGGCCGACCGCTACGACCGTGATCTCATCGACATCTTCGCCCTTCAAGACGAGATCACTCATACCATCGTGGACCACTTGAAGGTGAAGCTGCTTCCAGAGGAGAAGAAAGTCATCGGTCGGGCGCCGACCGGGAACTTCGAGGCCTATGCGTACTACCTTAGAGGACGGCAATTCCTGCACTGGCACACCAAGTCCCATTACGTTCTGGCCAAGCGCATGTTTGCGATGGCGGTCGAACTCGACCCGCTTTATGCGCGGGCCTACGCCGGGATAGCCGACTGCGATTCCTTCCTCTTCCTTCACTATAATGCGGATGTCTCGATCGACGGCATCCTGGCGACCAGCGCCAAGGCCTTGGAACTTGAGAGCGGCCTCGCAGAAGCGCACGCATCACTCGGCCTCGCCCTGTCGCTTCGCGAGCGACATTCGGAAGCGATGGCAGAATTCGAACAGGCGTTTGCGCTCGATCCCAATCTGTTTGAAGCTTCCTACTTCTATGCCCGCGCATGCTTCACTCAGGGGAACTTGGACGAGGCGGCCCGGCTTTTTCAACGCGCCGCAGACATCAAGCCAGACGATTACCAGGCCTTGCTTGTGCTCGTTAACATTCTTCGATCGCTCGGGCGCGAGCAGGAAATGAAGATGGCGGCGCGCGAAGGTGTCGCGCGCGCCGAGCGTGAGCTCATCCTGCGGCCGGAAAACTCGAGAGCCGCCTACCTCGGGGCCGTTGGTCTCGCGGCGCTCGGCGAGCTTGATCGTGCTAAGGAATGGGCGGAACGCGCTTTGGCCATCGATCCGGACGACCGCCTGGCGAAATACAACGTGGCTTGCTTTTACTCGCTCGAGGGCGAAGCTGATCGAGCGATCGACCTGCTAGTGGAGCTCCTCCCGCGCGCCACCCACGAAACAAAGAGGTGGGTAAAATACGACTCGGATCTCGATCCGATCCGTAGTCATCCGCGTTTCCCGAAGGTGCTTGAACTCCTCGGGTGAGAGACACTGCCCGGGCACAGATTTCCAGTAACTTAGGCGACGAAGCGGCCGAATGAAATCTGGGGGGATCGATTGAAACGGCCCTCCACAACCAATTTATCTCCGAGTTGCGCGGTGGACCGGTTCCGCGGCACATGCCCGGAATGGGACAACAGCAGTCGCACGACAGTTTCCGATGGGTGGCTGGAATCGACCCCAAAGCGGACCCCAAGCATCTTACGTGAGCCCCGCTCGTCTTTCACCGAGATCGCCTACTCGCTAACACGGACGATCGCGAGGCCGGCAAGCACAAGCTGGTGCTTGTGCCGCCTCCCGGTGTCATTGTGGAGCGGTTCGGCTATCGGTGCCCGTCTGCCTGCCGATGTGACGGAATGCCACTGCTCGATTTGTCGTCGGATGCGACCAACTCGCGTTCGACATTGGATGGTGCTATTTTTCTTCCGTGCTAAGCAGCGGTGGGGATGATTTCATACCCGTTGTCCGAAGTGCGGAAGCAGCCAGACTGCAATTTGTGTTGCGATCCGCAGTCGTGCCGAGTTCTCTACATCTCTCATTTGCTACGGCACAATAATTGCTGGTAGTTCGAGCAAAATGGCAGGCCGACATGTGACGTGTACTAGGTGCGGACGTCACCGGGCGCTTCGTGGCGAGATGTTGGTGTGTGAGAAGGCATTGCATCATTCGGAGCTGCGGAATTGAAAGGGCGCCAGACCATGAGCGGTCTGCGTCCGCGGTTCCGAGGTCTGTTCCAAAAGTACTTCGTAGTGTTATTCCTCGCCGTGGTCCTTCCGCTCGCCGCCAACGGCGCCAGTGAGGCTTGGTTCAGTTATCGCGACCAGCGCGCCAGACTCGACCAATTGCTCGGCATCGAGGCGAGGTCGGCCTCCGCCAAAATCCAGGGATTTCTCGAAGGCATCACCAATCAGCTCGGCTGGCTCGTGCAGCTCCCCTGGAGCGAGGAGCCGGACGCGCAGCGACGGGTCGATGCCCTACGCCTCCTCCACCAGGTACCTGCCATTGTCAGCCTCACACTTGTCGACAATGCAGGACGGGAGCGACTGTATGTCTCGCAAATTGGTCTGAACCGGACCGAGAGCCGGACGGATCGCTCCGGTGAGGCGCCTGTGGAGGAAGCTCGTGCTGCCCGGATTTGGTATGGCGAGGTCAGCTACTACCGCGGGTCCGAGCCGTACCTGACGGTCGCACTCGCCGGCAATCGTCCGTCCGTCGGAATCGTTGTTGCCGACGTGAACCTGAAGCTGATCTGGGACGTGATTTCGGCCATCAAGGTCGGCGAGACGGGCTACGCCTTTGTACTGGATGGCCCAGGGCGGCTCATCGCCCACCCGGACATCAGCCTTGTCCTGCGGGGAGCGGACGAGGCTACGCTGAGACCGTTCCAGACGATCCGATCGGCGGTCGTACGTGCTGGTGCGGAAATCGCAACGGCTCAAGATGCCAAGGGCAATGCCATCGCCGCCGCAGCCGCACCGGTAGCCGGACCTGACTGGACGGTCGTCGTCGAGCAGCCTCTCTCCGAGGCCTTTGGGCCCATCTATGCCGCCCTGCGGCGCACCGGAGCCCTTCTCCTGGCCGGCGGCATCTTTGCTGGCCTCCTCGCCTTCGCCTTGGCACGCCGGATGACCCAACCGATCCAACTGCTCCAGCGAGGCACCGAGCGCATTGGCGCCAGGCAGTTCGATCACCGCATCGAAATCAGAACGGGCGACGAGTTCCAGCTGCTCGCCGACAGTTTCAACACCATGGCCGTCGAACTTGCCGTCTCGCAGGAACGCCAGGAGCGCATTGCTAAGCTCAAGCGGTTTCTTGCGCCGCAGGTCGCCGAGCTCGTCGACCGCACAGGCGACGACGATGTGCTTGAGGGCCGGCGTGCCGAGGTGGTTGCGTTGTTCTGCGATTTGCGCGGCTTCACTTCCTTCTCGGCAAGAGCCACGCCTGAGGAGGTCATCGGCGTGCTCGCCGAATACTACCAAGCGCTCGGAAGGATCATCACCAACTATGCCGCGACGCTCACGAGCTTTTCGGGCGATGGCCTGATGGTGCTCGTCAACGCGCCCGTTCCGGTTGAGGAGCCGGCGCTCCGGGCGGTGGATTTGGCAGTGGAGATGCAGAGGAGCGTGCAGGAACTCATCATCAGCTGGCGAGCGCGCGGCCACCGGGTTGGATTTGGAGTGGGCATGGCGATGGGCCCCGCGACAGTTGGACGGATTGGATATGAGAGTCGGTTCGAGTACACGGCTATCGGTAATGTTGTGAATCTGGCTGCCCGGCTGTGCGCGTCAGCGCCTGACGGAGAGATCTTGATGGATGCGAAGGTAGCGGAGGCCGTAGGGGACAAGCGCCCCTTGATCTCGCTCGGTTCGCGTCTTCTTAAAGGTTACGATGAGGAACTGCCCGTGTTCGGCATATCCTTCGACAAGCGGCCTTCGGCCGCCTAGGACCTGGCCTGCTGTCTCATTCGATCACCTCATCGGCACGAGCAAGGAGTGTAGGCGGAATTGTGAGCCCAAGGGCATTCGCAGTCTTGAGATTGATCACGAGTTGAAACCTAGTGGGCGCCTGGACTGGGAGTTCACTCGGACGAGCGCCGCGCAGAATCCGGTCTGCATAAGACGCCGCTCGTCGATACATGTCCGGAACATCAAATCCATAGGATAGGAGACCGCCTTCAGCAGCAAAAACCCGGTTGGTGTATATCGCAGGCACATGGTGCTGTGCGGCCATTTTGGTGATGAGCCCACGATGATCCACCAAAAACGTGTCCGGCATCGCGGCCAGTCCACCGTTCGCTTGGCCGATGGCGCGGATCGCATCTTTGATCGCAGCGCTGCTCTGCACACGTGCGGGCACAGCGACTATCCCGAGAGAAGGCGCAGCGGCCTCGATCGAGCGCAAGAACAACGACTCGACGTGTGGAGCCGTCTTCGGATTGAAGAGGAGGGCAACGTGTACAAGACCCGGCGAAGCGTCCTTCAGGAGTTCCAACCACTTCGGGCCCATGGAGGCCTCGAAGGCGGTGAAGCCGGTCATGTTCCCACCGGGTCGAGCCAAACTTTTCACAAAGCCCGATCCGACCGGGTCACCAACCCTGCAAAACACGATTGGAATAGTCTTTGTCTCACGGAGGAGTGCGGCGACCGATGGCGTCGCATCACCAAGCACTAGGTCCGGTGCCAGCGCGACCAACTCAGCCGCGTACGTCCGGAAACGGTCCACGCCACCTGCCGCCCAACGTCGATCAAGTTGGAGATTGCGACCCTCTACCCAACCTAAATCTTGGAGAGCATCTCGGAATGCTTTCACACGGGCCTGGCCATCTGGATCGCTCTCCGCGCTGGCCATTAACAAGCCGATCCTTCGCACACGGTTTTGTTCTTCAGCCGGGGCAACGCGACAAAACGCGGCGCTACTACCGAGAAGGACGAGAACCTCACGCCGCCGCATCCTGTTCACCTCGCCCGAGTGCGCGCCTCGTCAAGCTCGATCAATCGACAGTACCCAACGACATCGGCAACCAAGACGGCCGCAATCCTACATCTCGTCCTCTGCAGGCGCTAACATTCATCGCCGATACCCCGGAAAGTCAACTCAATAATAGCTCAAGGCAGCATCGAACACGACCTTCTTACGCCTTGCTCCGCCCAACGATGAGCAACGCGAGTGGGTGAGCGTAGCTTGCTTCTGACAGAGGGCGCGAGCGTTGCTGGGTGGACCTGAAAGTGGATTCTTGCGCTGAGTGGATATGCAATGTCCAGTCTTGGCGCGTTCCGGCCTCGGGAAAAGGAGTTGATCGAGCGACCGGTTTCCCCCCATTTCAGTCCTTCCAGATTGACGGGATGTGGGGGCAGCTTTCGGGCCAATAGCCGCCCTACCTTCATGCAGCAAAACGCCCGAAAGTGAATTGGGGGGATCGCTTGAGTCGGCCCTCCGCAATCAAAACATCCGCGACGTTCTAGGCGAGAGATCGCTGCAATCTCCGCTTCATCGCATCAGTTGTTTCTTGCCAGTCGCGACCGTGCCTAGCGATCTGATATTGAAAGCTCACTATGGGGCGTCTCGATCCTCAAAAATATCATAATGATTTCAGTATCTTGATTCTATGTGGAACATTTCCTTTAATTGAAACTTAGTTTGGTGTATTTACATTGACTACACACGGCCGTATTCGACGGCTGGTGAGAGTTGCCGCACCACCCCGACATAAGGTGCTGGCAGTTTGGAGAAACCGACATGCCCGCTCCAAGGAAAACTAGAACAGTAAATCTTCGCATCGACCCTGAGGCGCACGACCTCATTGCGCGAGCTGCGGAAGTGTGCGGCAAGAGCATAACTGCCTTCATGACTGAAGCATCGGTTTATACGGCGCAAGAGGAATTGCTGGATCAGCGTTTCATAGGCGTCTCCGCCGAGGTCTTTGAGGCCGTGAGCGACAAGCTTGCTGCACCGGGTGTCGCACGCGATGAACTGGTGAAGCTGCTCCAAAGCAAAGTCGAATGGATGGATTGAGTCTTGCCATATAGGAAGCCGTGCCCGATAGCTGACCATCATATCCTAGACGGCTTCCACTCCGGGAAGCCATCGCTTGACGACTGGCTGAAAGATATGGCTCGCTACAACCAGGAACAGGGATACAGCAGAACGTTCGTGGTGGCCGACGAGAATTACAACGTCGTCGGCTACCATTCTATTTGCGCGGGCTTGATCCATCGTAATGACGTGTCGAGATCCGTTAAGGGATCAAAGGCACCTTTGGAGATTCCTGTCGCAGTACTCGCTCGTTTGGCCGTCTCGGCGGATCATCAAGGTAGAGGGCTCGGGCGCGCGTTGCTCAAAAGTGCGATCATGAGCGTCGTCTCGGCCGCCCAGGTAGTGGCTTTTCGGGGTGTGGTAGTCCATGCTATCGATGACGACGCAGTGACTTTCAATAAGAAATTCCAATTCCAAGAAACGAAGGGCATGGAGCGCCGCCTTATCCTCCCGGCACGCGATATCCTGGCGTCGTTGAACCACGTGACCGGGTAACGGCCAGCCGTCATGCCGCCGATCCCTTGGTGCGGCGCACGTCACGTGTGCAGTGCCGTGAGAGAATTCGGTTTCGCGCTTCAGCCACATCAATCCGACGCGTGGGAGAGCGGCGATTCAGCATTGTTGTGTTCGTGTAATAGCTCTCGTAGAGTCTACTGCATTTTTTCGAAATCGGGGATTCGCAGATCACCTGGAACGCGATCCAACATCCGGATGCCGGGAAGGGCAGGCCAGCACCGATGAAAGTCCTCATGTTCACGCTGGGCCAAGGGTGACGTCCCACTATTATCAAGGCTTTGATGTTCCTGGTATTCGAATAAGCCCTCCGAAACAGAGAACTTCCGGCGCCTAAGCAGCGAAGCGCCCGAAAGATACCTGGGGGGATCGCTTGAGTCGGCCCTCCACAACCAATTTATCTCCTGTTTTGCTGCGCCCCGGCATGGGGCACCACCTCGCGATGTGCTTCTCTGGAGTCCGCTTTTGCGCCAGCAGCATTCGCATTACAGTTTCGGGTGAGCGGCAGGAATCGACCCATTTTCGGTCGTTCCTTCGGAGGAGTTGAAGGCGACGCCCTGACCCGATATCGTCCTTGCGACTATCCACACGAACATCGCCAAGGGATGTGGAATGCGGTCCTTCGTTTGAAACAAGGCAGTCACGCCATTACGGGCCGCAGGCTGGAGACTCCGACAATTACTCCAATTACTCTGGCAGCCCCGCCATGCGATAGCCGTCCACAAAATGCTGCCGCACGTCTTCGTCGCGGATTGGTTGCGATGCGGACCAATGCCGGATTGTGAAATTCGGATTGCTTATCATGAACATTTCCGCCTCCTGGCGCGCCTCCTCCATACGCCCGAGTTGCGCCAGGCTTGCCGCGAGAAGACGGCGCGATGTCGTGCGATAGGTTTCGGGCCGGAGCAATGTCTGGACCGCGGACTCGTAATCGCGAAGCGCATATTGGGCCTGCCCCAGCATCCAGTAATACCAGCCTGGAGGATGCGGATTGAGCCTAAGCGCCTTGCGCACGTATTCGACGGCATCGGCCGGTCGACCGTTCAGCGTAATCAAATCCGAGCGCATCGCCCATGCGTCGGCGCAATTCGGATCCAGTCTGAGGGTGGCATCGAACTCGGCGTCCGATTCCGCCCAGCGGCGTTCATGTCCAAGGATGGTGCCCAATACCCAGCGGTTCCCGGCGTCGTTGGGGTCGAGCGCCACGGCCCGTTGCGCTTCCGCCTCGGCCCTTGCCCGGTTGGGATCCATCGGCTCGTCCCAAAACTCCCAGCCACACCACAAGTTAAGCGCCAACCAGCGATACGCCTCGGCATATTCCGGATCGAGCGCGATCGCCCGTTCCAGCAAAAAAATCGCCTCCCGCGCTACCAGTGCCGTTTGAAGGCCCAGAGCGCGCGCACGCACACAGAGTTCATAAGCCTCAAGGTTCGTGGGCCTGCTGCGGGCTGGCGGAGTTGTCAAACGCCCGACCAGGGCCTCAACGATCTTACCCGTCACCTCGTCCTGCACTGCGAAGATGTCTTCCAGGCTGCGGTCGAACCGTTCCGCCCACAGGTGGTCCCCTCCGATCGCATCGATCAATTGAGCGTTGATACGAACCCGTCCCGCAGCCCGCCGTGCGCTACCCTCCAGAAGATAGCGCACACCAAGCTCGCGAGCGATGCGGCGCACGTCCACGTGCCTGCCCTTGTAGGCAAAGACCGAGTTGCTGGCGATGACAAACAACCCGCTGGTCCTCGATAGGTCCGTGATAAGGTCTTCGGTGAGCCCGTCGACAAATGTCTCTTGCTCCGTATCGTTGCTCATGTTTGTGAATGGCAAGACGGCAATCGAAGGCTTGCCTGGCAGCGGCAGCGCTGCCTTCTCCGCCTGCCCGTAATAATCCTGCATGGTCGATGATGACGACCAGACTCGATAGACAAGTACCGGCTCGGCAATGTTCTTGACCGTTTGCAGACCAAGTTCGTCGAAGCCGAAATCAAGCTTGCGCTTGACCTGGTCGTAGACGCTGCCAGCGACGCAGATGTCTCCCGGTCCGGCGATGCCCTGTAGCCGGTTGGCCACGTTAACGCCGTCACCGTAGAGATCGCCGCCATCGACGACGACGTCACCCAAATTTATACCGATGCGTAGAACGACCTTGCGATCCTCTGGCAGCCCGTCGTTGGCCTCCGCCATCCGGTGCTGCAGTTCGACCGCGCACGCGACCGCGTTGACGGCGCTTCCGAACTCTACCAGCACGCCGTCGCCCATCACCTTGACGATGCGTCCATGATGGTGCGCCACCAGGGGCGCCAGGATCGTCCTTCGCCGCTCCTTCAATGCTGCGAGTGTGCTCGCCTCGTTCTGTTCAATAAGTCGGCTATAGCCGACCACATCGGCGGCCATGATCGCGGCAAGACGGCGTTGGGAGCGTTCTTCGGCCATTTCGCGTGAGTGCTTTCACGAAACGCGGTGCACTAATTGTATTTACGCCCATTTCGAAAGTCTGTCAGGCCGACAACGAGAAGCTGGATCGGGAAGCCCATCTACATAGGGCGGCACGCCAGTCGATTTGTCCGGTTGGTCGCGGGACCGGCATCCGCTCTTCCCGCGGGAAGGTCTGCAACGAGTCGGACGCGTGACCTTTCCGACCCCGCCGAAAAGGTCCGAAATGGTGCACCTCGCTCGTTCCAGCCACCGATGGGAATGAACGGCTCGCCACCCATTGCGATCCTTCCAGATCGACGGGATGGGGGGCAGCTTCGGGTCCCAATAGCGGCCCGCCTTCACGGGCAAAACGCCCAAAAGTGAACTGGGGGATCGCTTGAGTCGGTCCTCCGCTGCCTATATTTTCTGACGTACCCAGAACGCTCAGCATTCAACATCGGCTATTGATCGCATGTGGCCTTGCTGATTAGCCCAAACCAAAAAACGACAAGATAACGATCACGACCACAACCAGTCCGACCAGGTAAATTATCTGATTCATCGCTCACTCCTTCCATGAGCAATGAACGGGCTTCTTCGCGTGTATGTTCCAAGTCGGGTACCGACATGTGGGTCGCGCCATGAAAGGAGGATGCTGCGTAGCTTTCGCCCCACAATCCAGATTGCAGTTTATGATGATAATATGTAATTTCCTAGAAGGCTCAGGAGGCTGCTCATTTTCGGGACGTGAGGATATCAATGCCCGACACAACGCTGGCACATCTCGGCCTCAAAGGTGTGGATTATAGGATTGTCGATCTCCCCGCCGAGGCGGGCGGAGCGTTGACGCGGCTTCCCTATATTCACCGCGTGCTGCTGGAGAACGTGCTGCCGCCGGTGATGATGCCGCGAGGGCGAAAGAGGCGATTCTGGCTTGGCTCGAAACCGGCACGAGCGAGTGCGAGATCCCGTTTCTGCCCAATCGCGTCCTCATGCACGACACCACCTGCGGCCCAGCGCTCGTCGACATTGCCGGCATGCGCTCGGCGCTCGCGGAAGCCGGCGGTGATCCCGCCTTGCTCAACCCAGTCGTCCCTGTCGACGTCTCGACGGATCATTCAGTTGGCGTCGATTTCTTCGGGCAGGCGGGCTCGCTCGAAAAGAACATGGCGCGCGAGTTCGATCGCAACGCCGAACGCTATCGCTTCATGAAATGGGCGACCAACACGCTTCGGGGCTTCACTGTGCATCCGCCCGGAACCGGCATCATGCACACGCTCAATCTCGAGAGGCTCGCCACGGTCGCGACCGGCAAGCTCGTCGACGGTGTCCTCTGGGCAATGCCGGACACTCTGATCGGCACGGACAGCCACACGCCGATGATCAACGGCATCGGGGTGCTCGCCTGGGGCGTCGGCGGTCTCGAGGCCGAAAGCGTCTTCTTCGGCATGCCGGTGACGCTCAGGGTTCCGGACGTCGTCGGTGTGAAGCTCACCGGCGCGCTGCAGAGCGGCGTGCTTGCGACCGACCTGGCGCTCACCGTGACCGAAAAGCTTCGCAAGACAGACCTGCAAGACCGCTATGTCGAATTCTTCGGGCCCGGTGTTTCGGCGCTGACCGCCGGCGATCGAGCCGTCGTCGCCAATATGACCCCGGAGTTCGGTGGAAACAGCGGTTACTTCCCGATCGATGGACGCTCAAACATCTCGACGTGACGGGGCGGTCGCGTGATCAGGTCGAGTTTGTCGAGGCCTATGCCAAACGCGCGGGATTGTGGTTCGATCCGCATACGGATCCGCGCTACACGACAGTCGTGGAACTCGATCTCTCGAGCGTCGAGGTCAGCCTTGCCGGACCGACGCGGCCGCAGGACCGGATTCCTGCGGGGCCACCCTCCAAGCGATAAAGCCGATGATCGAGGCGCGCGACCGGAGCGAACAGACGGGCAGGCCGGAAGACGGCGCGGTGGCGATCGCCGCGATCACCAGCTGTACCAATACTTCCGATCCGCGGCTCGTCGTCGCCGCGGGACTGCTAGCCCGCAAGGCAAGGGCCTTCGGGCTGAAGCCGTCCTATTGGGTGAAGACGTCGCTCGCACCCGGCTCGCCGACGGCGGAGCGCTACCTCCGCCGCGCCGGGCTACTCGATGACTTGGAGGCGGTCGGTTTTGGTATCGTCGGCTATGGCTGCACCACCTGCATCGGAAATTCGGGACCCCTCACCGCGCCGATTGCCGCTGCCATGGAAGAGCGCGGCATCGTGCCGGTCGCGGTGCTTTCGGGTAACCGGAAACTTCCCGGGGCGCGTCCACCCGCAACTCGAAGCCGGCTTTCTGGCGTCACCGCCGCTGGTTGTCGCCTTCGCGCTGGCCGGTACAATGAACCTCGACATTCTGGCCGATCCGATCGGCACCACCGCCGACGGCAGGAGCATCACCCTTTCGATGCTGTGGCCGACGGGCGCCGAGGTCGACGAGGCCCTTGCCCTTGCATCGAGCGCGGGCGACTTCGAGCCGGCCTATGATGCGGCGGAAGCCAGCCGCGCCTGGGGCGAACTCGACGCGCCGACCACGACGCTTTTTCCGTGGGATCAGCGATCGACCTATATCCGCAGGCCGCCGTTCGCCGGTTTCGGCGACGGTACCCTGCTCGGCAGCTACGAGGCGCATCCGCTGCTTGTTTTTGGAGACGACATCACCACCGACCACATCTCGCCGGCCGGCGTTATCCCAGCGCGCGGCACGGCCGGCCGGTACCTTGTCGAGCGCGGCGAGAACCCGGCGGACCTCAACGTCTTCGCGTCCCGGCGCGGCATTTGGGAGGTGATGGTGCGCGGGCTGTTCACCAACAAGACGGTGCGCAACATGCTCGGCGACATCCCGCCGGGCTCCACCATTCACGCGCCGTCCGGCGAGGTTCTGCCGCTTTTGGACGCGGCGCGACGCTACCGCGCCGGCGGCCGGTCGGTCGTGGTCGTCGCCGGCGAACGCTACGGCATGGGCTCGTCGCGCGACTGGGCGGCCAAAGGCGTCTCGCTGCTCGGCGCCCGCGCCGTGCTGGCTCTGAGCTTCGAGCGTATTCACCGCTCCAACCTGATCGGCATGGGCGTTCTGCCGCTGCGTTTGCGGGCGGAGTTCGGTCCAGAGAGGCTGAACCTGGAGCCGGGAGACATTGTCACTATCTCGGCAAGTCCCGAGGAAATCTACCCCCGCTGCCCGGTGCCGGTGACGATCCGCAGGAAGGACGGCAGCAGCTTCTCCTTCGATGCCAGCGCGGCGATCGAAACCTATGTCGAAATCCGGACCCTCAAGGCCGGCGGAATTCTGCCCTTCATCCTCAACGAAGTTCTGAATTCAACCGGCAAGGTCAAGCGCGCCGACGGCGATCGCCGATAAAGCTTAGATCCGTTCCCATCATCACCATGCCGGTCACGGCATGGTGCGGGGACCCTATCCGGCAGCCTTTTCGATCAAGCCCCAGAGGAGTTCCTTTTCCTTGGGCTTCAGGTCGGTGAGCGGCGGACGCACCGGCCCCGGTGTCCGCCCGATCAGTTCGACACCCGCCTTGATGATCGATACCGGATAGCCCTGCTCGCGATCGCGCAGCGCTGCGAAGGGGAAGAAGAAGCGATGCAGGATCTCCTCCATCGTCGTGCGGTCGCCTGCCCGCATGGCCTTGTAGAAGCGCTGCGCCAATTCGGGCACGAAGTTGAAGACGGCCGATGAGTAAGTCGTCACGCCGACGCCCTTGAAGCCCTCGGCAAAAAGTTCATGGGTCGGCATCCCACCGATATAGCAGAGCCGGCTGCCGAGCTTTGCCGTCACGTGCCGGACGAGATCGACCTTGCCGGTGCCGTCCTTGAAACCGATGAGATTGGGGCATGCCTCGGCGAGGCGAGCCACCGTGTCGGCATTGGCGACCGAATTCGCCCGGTTGTAGATGATCACCCCGAGGCCGGTGGATTCGCATACGGCCTTGACATGCCGATAGATGCCCTCCTGCGGCGCTTCCATGAGATAGTGGGGCAGCAGCAGTAGGCCGTCGGCGCCGGCCGCTTCTGCCCGGCGGGCCGTCTCCTTGGCGAGCGCGGTGCCATAGCCGCAGCCCGCGATGATAGGCACGTTCCCCGAAGCTTCCTTTGCGGCGCGGGTCACGTCGCCGACCTCTTCGGGCGACAGCGAAAAGAACTCGCCCGTGCCGCCGGCAGCGAACAGGGCCGCCGCGCCGAAGCCGGAAAGCCATTCTACGTGGCCGCGATAGCTTTCGAGATTGAGGCTGAAGTCTTCGTGGAAGTGGGTGACGGGAAACGACAATAGCCCCGAAGCGATACGAGCCTTGATCTCATCTGGCGACAAAGGAAGTCCTCCCGAAATTGATAATATGTCATGGACAGTCATATGATGATGATTCATGGGTGTCAACTATCGATCCGCCCTCTGTCGCGATGCCGAAAGGGCGCTGAAGCATGACTCCGGCCGAGATAGACGGACAAACCGGGCGTCAAGTCATCATATGTATTTGTCCAGTGCGGAGCTTCCTCGTCACCCGCTCAGTTGAAGTAGAAGGCATAGGCGGCAAAATTCCCCTCGAAAATCGCTAAAATCTGGTTCCATTCATTGCCGGTCATCACCGGTCCTTCGGAGAGGTAGGGTAGCGCCGCCGGCCCGGTCACCCACAAGATGAGATCGAACGACTGCGGCTCATCGAAGAGCTTGGCAGCGTCGATGCCTTTCGAGAAACGCCAATGCGGGATCAGGAGCGTGCCATCGAGAGCCGCTTCGAAACGCGAGAGCAAACCGAGCCAGGCCTGGACACGCTCTTCAGTAACATTGAACGAGGGCAATACGCCCGACGTCTGCCGGGGGCCGGGCAGCCATTCATGATCATCATCGGCTTCTTTGCCGATCAAGGCCCAAGTTTCGCGATTGAGGGCAATCACGGCCCTGAGGTGATCCCGCACTTCGGCCCAAAGCGCCTTGTCCTGAACCGGCCATCGGATGGTATGCAAGAACGTGACGAGATCGGCGAGGTCGTCGGCCTGCTGCTTCTCTACCCCGAACAGGGTGTTGTCGTGGATATCACCTCCCTCGGCGGCGGCCATCGTCGACACGGCCCGTGGAAAAAGCAGGCGGAAGCTGTAGTCCCAGGTCTCGGAAAAATCATGGGACAACCAGGTCTTCGTCACCGCCATCAGAATATTAGAATAGCCGCGCAGCCATTTGGCGTCTGCCGTGTCGAAACTCACGAGAAAGGGCTTTGTGCTACCATCATCGTTGATATCGGAAATGGCGGTGCCAAACTGGTCCTCGACACCAAGCATCCCGTCACCGTTCCAATCGAAACGCGCGATGGAAAGGTCCACGCTCAGCTTGGCGGGCTTGTCGCCGACCGCCTGCAGTGCCCGGTCAGCCGATTCGAGGTCGGCAACGAAGGCCGCCAATATGGCGCGAAACTCGTCATAGGTGACCGGCTGCGGATTCGGATTGACGGGAATCGGAGCGCGCAAGCCGAAGAGCGCTTGGTACCCCTGAGCCTTTGACGCGAAGCCGACGCGATAGAGCGCCTGCGACAGCTTCTCGAACGCACGCGCCGATCGAACCAGCCCGAGGCCGAACTGTGCATCGGTATTGCCGGTGGCCGCTGCGGTCATGGCCAGCAGTTGCTCTTCGGCTTCGCCGATTCGACCATTGGCCAGATAGGTCTGGACGAGAGCCGTGGCGCCGGTTTCGGCATGCGCGGCGCCAGGCACGACAGGGCAAGCGATGCCGCAGGCCAGGACCGGCGCGAGCAGGAAATTGAGGATTGGGTTTTTCACGCGCCTTTCTCCCGTTGGAACGTTATAGGGTGCGACACGCTCGAACCGACGAGAGCCGCCGGAATGAGGACGGTCGTCGACGGCCTTCTCACTGCGTGAAGCCGGATTCGCCATCCGCCATCGACCGAGCCTTCAGGTCGATCATCGGTAGCGCACCATTCGGCAACATGGTGCTGGGAAGCCGTCCGTCCCATCGCTCCGCCTGGGTCAGAGAAACGAGGCCGGGATTGTCCTTGAGCGCGTCGCCGCGCGCCCTTGATCGCCGTTGCTTCGGCCTCACCCTTGAGCCTGATGGCCTCGGCATCGGCTTGCGCCTGGAGGCGGACCGCATCGGCCTGCGCCTGCGCTTCGGCGCGACGCGCGTCGGCAAGCGCGTTCGCCTGGGTAACGGTGATTTCGGCCTGCACCTTCTCGCGCTCGGCATTCTGACGCAGCTTCTGGACCTCGACCTCGGCGAGCATGCGCTGTTCGATACTGGCTTCATAGGCGTCGGAGAAATCTATGTTCTCGATCTGCACGCTGTCGATGATGACCGGGCCGCTGACACTTTTCTGAATGGCTGCCGCGACTTCCTGATTGAGCCTGGCGCGTTCCTGAATGGCGGTGACCGCATTGAAGCGACCGAAAACCGTCTTGGTTTCCTCGAACACCTTGCGCTCCACCAGACGGCTCAGCAAGCCGTCTTCCGAGCCATAGAGTTCATAGACGGTCGCGACCCGATCGATCGGGATGCGGTAATTGACCGACAGCTTGATGGTGGCGGGCTGCTGGTCGCGGCTATAGGCTTCCATGTTCTCGTAGACGGCGGCCTTCGACTGAACGGAAATACGCACAATGGAGTCGATCAGCGGAAGCTTGAGACCGAGCCCCGGCTCTGCGGTTCCGACAATTGCCCCATAGCGCAAGACAACGCCGCGTTCACCCTGATCGATCGTGTACCAGGAGCCGAAGATGACGCTCGATGCGCCAAGAGCGACAAGCCCAAAGATCACCGAGGGGATGGGGGCGAAGGTTCTCATGTTGCCTCTTCTGATTTCACTGCAAGATCCGCTGTGGACGTCTCGCGCATAGGACGCATCATCCCGGGTCCTGCATAGCAGAGAGGTTGCATGCGTAAATCGATTTCTTTTGGCGCTCAATTTGCAGCCCATAGAAGAAAATGGTGAAAAGACTACCGCAAAACTTGCGAACCGGCATCGGCATGTCTAGTCAACGCGCAGCAGTTTCAACCATGCACGTCGCGAAAGGACGAAGACCGTGGAGCAGTCAGGGAAGGAAACCGGCAAGGGCCGGCGCAGGGCGCTTTGGGTGGCAGGCGCGGTGACCGCGATCGTTGCCGCGGGTATCGTCGGCGGCAAGATCGTCCTCGAAAGCAAAGTCAACGAATTGATAGCCGGGCGTGGGGGCAAGGCGGGCTCCGTCGAAGTGGACCACCTGGGACGAATTCACCTGCGTGACGTGACGCTGCCGCTCGCGGACGGCTCCAGTGCTCGCATCGCGGCGATCGATGGGCGACCCAAAATCCTCTTTCTGAACGGGACGTTCGAGGTGACCGGTCTCGACATCGAGGTGCCAACGGCCAAGATCTCGGTACCGCATGCAAGCGTCGAGGACGCCAATCTCGACCCCGCGACACTGACCGAGTTGCTGAGCAGCAAAAGCGCTGCCCCGCTCTCGAAACGCATCGACCGCTTCGCGGCAAAGCGCGTGTCCGCGCCCGAGGTTGCCCTTATCCAGGCTGTTGCCGGCAGCGAGCAGAAGACCGTCTACAAGAACATCAACCTCACCGAGATCGCCAATGGCCGCGTGGCACGCTATTCCGCCGACGGCGCCAGCTTCGAATTCGCCATGGATATCCCCGATGGAGCGGGTGGGACGAAGCAGGAGCGCATGACCGGTTCGATCGGTGCGATGACGGGACAGGACTTCGACGCCGCCTATATGGCCCGACTTTACACGGAAAAGGCCGGTCCGGACGATAAGGAGGCAAGGCCGCTATACGGTCCTCTTTCCGCCAAGGCGATCGCGTTTTCGAACGGCGAGGCGCGTTTCGCCTATGACGAAATGCGCAGCAGCGGATTCAGCATGCGCATGCCGTCCGAGCCGCTTCTCGAAACATTGGAGAAGTTGACGTCGGTCGCGAATCCCGAAGAACTTGGGCCCGAGGAACGCCGCGCCTTCTTTGCCCGGCTCCTGTCGCTTGCCGACATGATCGGCAAGGGCGACATGGAGATGCTTGGCCTCAAGATCGACGCGCCGGCCAAAAACGGCGAAGCCGAGGGCGACAAGATCAAGCTTGCCGTCGATCGCATGGCGTTTCAACTCGACGGACGGACGCTCGACGCGGCCCTGAATGGCCTGTCGATGGGGGCGGGCGGGGACTACGTCAAGTTCTCTGAAGCGAGCATCACCGGCTTTTCGTGGAATTCCACCCTGGAAGCGATGAAGACGATGGCCGGGCTCGACGAGCAACAGCTTGAAACGTTCCCCTTCACGACGTTGTTGCCGGAATTCGGTACGTTCCGCGTCGCGGGCATCGATGTCGATCTCCCCAATCCGGAGACAGGCGCAGACAGCGCCGACGCAGGAGGCTACGCCGACGAAACCGACGAGACGGATGCGCTTGCCGCCGAGGGGCTCATGCCCGATGCCGAGCAAACGGACGAGACGGATCAGCAGGCTGTGACTTCGGCGGAGAAGTCTGCCGCCACCGCTGTGCCCGAACGTATCCGCTTCACGCTCAAGAATTATGAGCTTGCGCTCACCAAGCCCTTTCACGGCATACCGACGGATATCCGCTTCAGCTATGAGGACCTGAGTGTGCCCGTTCCGGCGGACGCGCAGGACGAAACCTCAGTGCAGCTTCGCAAATTGGGTTTCGAAGAGTTGGTGGTCTCCTCGAACATTCAAGCGGCCTGGGACGAGCCCAATCAGACTCTGGCGATCAAGGATATTTCGGTGAGCGGCAAGGATGTCGGCGGCCTCTCCCTCTCAGGCTTGATGGGGGGGTTCACCAAAGACTTCTTCTCGGGCGACACGGCCATGGCCCAGGTAGCACTTCTCGGTCTCACCGCGCGGGAAATGAATCTCAAGATCGAGGACAAAGGGGGCATGGCCAAGGGCATCAAATTCTATGCCGACCAAAACGGCATGACGGAGGATCAGGCACGCGGCATGTTGACGATGATGGCCGCGGCGGTGTTGCAGCAGTTTGCCGCCGACCAGCCGAAGCTGCAGGGTCCGGTCGACGCACTCTCGCGCTTCATCGCCAAGCCCGGGACCTTCACCCTCGCGGTCAGATCCAAGGCCGAAACCGGCATCGGCGCGTTTGATCTCATTGCGGCTTCTGAGAACCCCGTGCTTCTTCTCGACAAGGTCGACCTCGAGGCGACCGCGCAGTAAGCCAAATTTCTCCGGCCTTGCTGATCCGTGCACGTCCCGTGACTGGTGGTCTCATAGGCCGCCAGTTCGCCCCTAAAACGCGTGAAGCCACGATGCGGGCACTGGCCGGGTCGCCGATAGAGATCGGCATGGATGGGCCGTCACGAAGCTCGAGACAGGATTTTACCAGCCTCAAGGATCGGCGGCTGCAGGCTGAGGCTGCCTCATCAGCTCTGACGCGCGCTCCCTTCGGGAGCGCCTCTGTGGAGCTTGTCGGGAAGCGGCTCGCCATCGGGCGTGAACTCGAGCGAGCCTGAATTTATGCAGAAGCGCTCTCCGGTGGGTGGCGGGCCATCCGGGAAAACGTGGCCCTGGTGAGCGCCGCAACGGGCGCAGACGATCTCGGTCCTGACCATGCCATAGCGGGTGTCACGGACGCTGCGAAGATGAGCTTCGGCGAAGGGTGCAGTGAAGCTCGGCCAGCCGCTGCCGCTTTCAAATTTCGCGCCGGCCTAGAACAACGGCAGTCCGCACAGGCGGCAGGTATAGATCCCCTGCCGTTTCTCATGGAGGAAGACACCGCAGAACGGCGTCTCTTCGCCATGCTCGAGCAGCAGGTGCCGCTCTTCCCGGCTCAGGTCTGCCGCCAGTTCCCGCATCTCGTCCCGCGTGGGCGGTGTCAGATCGAACTGCACGTTAAATGGGTTAGACATGGTCTGTATCCCTTGTCGACAGGCTTGCCGGACGGCGTCCGACAAGCGCTATTCCAGGAAAAGTGGGGAACTGTTTGCGTCTGGAATTGCGTGAGAAGGCGCCTCATCCGCTCAGACGAGGTTGACCGCAACGTCGATGTTGCCGCGGGTCGCCTTGGAATACGGACAAATGTCGTGCGCCGCTTCGATCAACTCCTGTGCGAGCTCGCGGTCGACATCCGGCAGACTGACGTTCAAGCGTGCCCGTAAGAAGTAGGAGCCGTCACCGACGTTGAGATCGATTTCGGCATCGACCTCGGGGCCGGCTGCAAGCCTGATCTTTCTCTGGACAGCGGCGAGTTCGATCGCGCCGATGAAGCACGCCGACCAGGCGGCGCCAAAGAGGTTCTCGGCGGCCGGGTGCGGCTGCGTCAGCCGCAGGTCGAGCTGCCCGTCGCTGCTGCGCGTGCCGCCGTTGCGGCCGCCGGTATTGTGGGTCTTGCCTGTGAAAAGAAGCTTCTCAGCCATAGGGACATCCTTTCGATTGAGTAATTATCGGATCCGCTTTAATCGAATGCGATGTTAATAGGCTTCTTTCGGGTCCGTGTCAATAGGCTTGCGATTTAATCGCATCCGCTTTATATAATGCAGCAGCTAGAACTGGATTGGATTTGCCCATGACCACGCCCCCGACCGCAAAGCGCTCAAGTGACTCGTCCGCTTCTCCGCAGGCAGGCGGGGGAGGGAGGAAGCTTTCGAATTTTCTATGCTTCGCGATCTACTCGGCAAACCTCGCCTTTGGACGAGCGTATAAGCCGATCCTCGACGAGATTGGCCTGACTTACACCCAGTACATAGCCCTTGTCGCCTTGTCTGAGCTGGACGACCAGACCGTCGGGGAGCTCGGCGAAAAGATGTTCCTCGAATCCAATACGCTTACGCCGATCCTCAAGAAACTCGAGCAGATCGGCTTCATCAATCGTCGCCGCGATCCCGCGGACGAGCGGCAGGTTCGGGTGAGCCTGACGTCCGCCGGGCGCGCACTGCTCGAATCCGATCCCGCCGCGTCGCTGGCCGACGCGACCGGTCTCGGAGACGACTTCGACGCAGTGCAGAAAAACGTGACGAGACTGCGCGACAACCTGCTGCACACCACAAGGGCCGAGGCGGAGAAACCATAGTCCCGCTGTCCTCGAGCCGAGCGCACAGTCGGGCTGACCCGCCCCGAAGCCCGGATCAGGGCGGGTTGACCGTACAGCGCCGCGCGCCCAATCGGACGCGCTAAGGTCGCTGTAGCACTTTGAAAGGCTGCACGATTCTGTCCTTGGATCGATTCCGATCCAGGGAATCATGCCTTAAGGTCTGTACTCAATCAGAGCTATGAATCTGCGCCGAAACGTGAT
>NZ_AUTC01000175.1 GCF_001461695.1 Sinorhizobium fredii USDA 205
GCGACATTTCGATTCACCCAGGCCGTTCCCCGGACAGCCCTGCCGCGCGCGGGGAGAGGGCTAGGGTGAGGGGCAAGTCCCAAGTCCAGATCGACATTTTTCAGGGCTGACGCCCCTTACATCCCCTGCGGCCCGCGATTCATCGCGGCAATACCCGTGCGGCAGACCTCGATGAGCCCGAGCGGCTTCATGATGGCGATGAATTGCTCGATCTTCGAAGGCTTGCCGGTGATCTCGAAGACGAAGTGATCGATATTGGCGTCGATGACCGAAGCGCGGAAGGCATCGGCAAGCCTGAGCGCCTCCACCCGGTGCTCGCCCGACCCATGCACCTTGACGAGCGCCAGTTCCCGCTCGACCGGACGGTCGTGGCCGAGGCCGGCGGCGCGCACCGTGAGGTCGACGACGCGATGCACCGGCACCAGCCGCTCGAGCTGGTTCTTGATCTGCTCCAGCACATGCGGCGTACCGCGCGTGACGATCGTGATGCGCGACAGATGCGCCTCGTGCTCGGTCTCGGAGACCGTCAGGCTCTCGATGTTATAGCCGCGACCGGAAAACAGACCGATGACACGGGCGAGCACGCCCGGCTCGTTGTCGACGAGGACGGAGAGCGTGTGCGTCTCCGCAAGCTCCGTCTCCTTGGCGATGAAATAGGCGGAGCCCGTCGGTTGAAGATGTGCGCTCATTCTCTTGTTTCCTAACCCTTATCCTCAGACGAGCTGGCGGCCCTTGGCGTCGATCGCGTTCGCAACGGCTTCATCGGTCGCCTCGTCGGGAAGCAGCATTTCGTTGTGCGCCTTGCCCGACGGGATCATCGGGAAGCAGTTGGCGAGGTTGGCGACGCGGCAGTCGAAGATCACCGGTGCCGGCGTGTCGATCATCCGCCGGATCGCATCGTCGAGATCGCCTGGCTTCTCGCAGCGGATGCCGACGCCGCCATAGGCTTCGGCCAACTTGACGAAGTCCGGCATCGCTTCCGTATAGGAATGCGACAGGCGGTTGCCGTGCAGAAGCTGCTGCCATTGCCGGACCATACCCATGTACTGGTTGTTGAGAATGAAGATCTTGACCGGCAGGCCGTACTGGACCGCGCAGGACATCTCCTGGATGCACATCTGGATCGAGGCGTCGCCGGCGATGTCGATGACGAGGCTCTCGGGATGCGCGACCTGGACGCCGATCGCGGCCGGGAAGCCGTAGCCCATCGTGCCGAGGCCGCCCGATGTCATCCAGCGGTTCGGCTGCTCGAAGCCGAAGAACTGCGCCGCCCACATCTGGTGCTGGCCGACCTCGGTGGTGATGTAGGTGTCGCGGCCCTTGCTGAGTTCATAGAGCCGCTGGATCGCATATTGCGGCATGATCACGTCGTCGTTCGGCGTGTAGGCCAGCGAATTGCGCGCCCGCCACTTGGCGATCGAACCCCACCAGTCATCGAGGCGTGTCTTGTCGACAGTCTTCGCCGCCGCGCGCCACAACCGGATCATGTCTTCGAGAACCGTGCCGACATCGCCAACGATCGGGACGTCGACCCGGACGTTCTTGTTGATCGAGGACGGGTCGATATCGATATGGATCTTCTTCGAGTTCGGCGAGAAGGCATTGAGCCGGCCGGTGATCCGGTCGTCGAAGCGTGCGCCGATGCAGATCATGACGTCGCAGTCATGCATCGCCATGTTGGCCTCGTAAGTGCCGTGCATGCCGAGCATGCCGAGCCAGTTCTTGCCGGAGGCCGGATAGGCGCCGAGGCCCATCAGCGTCGAAGTGATCGGAAAGCCGGTGAGGTCGACCAGCTCGCGCAGGAAATGCGCGGCCTCGGGCCCGGAATTGATGACGCCGCCGCCGGAATAGATGATCGGCTGGCGCGCCGTCTTCATCAGCGCGATCGCTTCCTCGATCTTCTTCAGGTCGCCCTGCGTCTTCGGCTGGTAGCTCTTCTGCGTCGGAACCGCGGAAGGCGGCGTGTAGGTGCCGGTCGCGAACTGGATGTCCTTGGGGATGTCGACGACAACCGGGCCTGGGCGCCCCGACTGGGCGACGCGGAAGGCCTCATGGATGATGCGGGCGAGATCATTGACGTCCTTGACCAGCCAGTTGTGCTTGGTGCAGGGCCGTGTGATGCCGACCGTGTCGCACTCCTGGAAGGCATCCGAGCCGATCAGCGGGGTCGGAACCTGGCCGGAGATACAGACGAGCGGGATCGAATCCATCAGCGCGTCCTGGAGCGGCGTGACGGCATTGGTGGCACCGGGACCGGAAGTGACCAGCATGACGCCGACCTTGCCGGTAGAACGGGCATAGCCCTCGGCCATGTGGCCGGCGCCCTGTTCGTGGCGAACGAGAATGTGCTGGATCTCTTCCTGCTGGAAAATCTCGTCATAGATCGGAAGCACGGCGCCGCCCGGATAGCCGAAGATGTGTTCGACGCCATTGTCCTTCAGAGCCTGGAGAACGATCTCCGCCCCTGTCATCTGGTTTTCAGTTCCGCTCATTGGCCTGCTTCCGTCCCTTTTTGTAAGGTTTGGGGTGATTAGCTTGTTTGAAGACATAAAAAAAGGCCCCATCAGGAGCCTCGTTCAGCGCATGGGTGGCTACCGCCGGATGGTTACACCATCCTGCCCATGCGCCGTCCCACCACAAGAATAACCGCGAAATTTTTCATGGGCGATTTGATAAACAGAAAACCGTGACCCGTCAACGCCGATTTGCCGGGTTTCTCCACCGAAGGATCGTCGTGCGCCACCTTGAAACAGGGGCTGGATGCGGCCGGGGCGCCGCAACCACTTGTTAAAGTCGTTCCGCTATTCTGGAACGCTATTAGCCGAGGTGTGTGTTGCCCTACAGTGAAGCTCAAGCCCCGACCAGCGCCGGAGAACAGGAGCGCCGCGACGGCACGAAGCCGGGAAACCGTTTCCTCGGCCGGGTCGTCGCCTGCAGCGGTTCACGCGCGACGATCGCGGCGGTCGCCGAAAAGGGCGAGACCTCGCTCACCGAACTCTGGTCGGTCGGCCGCCTGATCTCGATCTCCGTCGGCACAAATCGCGTCGTCGCTCTTGTCTGCTCCATGCAGACCGCCGCCGAAGAATGGAGCGAGGAGACCAACAACACCGTCCGCATCGAAGTCGAACTGATGGGCGAAGTCTTTATTGGCCCCGACGGACGCGAAGACTTCTCGGCCGGCATCAGCCGCTATCCCTATCTCGGCGCCATCGCACACCGCATCCGCGCCTCCGACCTCTCCCGCATCTATGATTCCAAGCAGGCGGACAGTTGCGTCATCGGCAAGCTGACGCAGGACGAAAGCCTCGATGCCACCATCCATGTGCCTTCGATGCTCGCCAAGCATTTCGCCATCGTCGGCACGACCGGGGTCGGCAAGTCGACGGCGGTCACCCTGCTGCTCAACAAGGCAATCGCCGCCGATCCGAAGCTGCGCGTCCTGATCCTCGATCCGCACAACGAGTTCGCCGCCGCCTTTCCGGAGAGTGCGGTGGTGATCGAGACCGATACGCTCGACCTGCCCTTCTGGCTCTTCCGGCTGGAGGAGTTCGCCGAAGTGGTCTTTCGCGGCCGCCCACCCGTGGCGGAAGAGCTCGACATCCTGCGTGACGTCATCCCGGATGCGAAGAAGGCCTTCAAGGGCGGCGAATCCGGCCTGATGCGCCGGCAGACCGAGAAAAGCTCGATCACCGCGGACACGCCGGTCCCCTACCGCATCGCTGATCTCCTGGCGATGATCGACGAGCGCATCGGCCGGCTCGAGGGCCGCACCGACAAGCCGCATTTGCGCTCGCTGAAGGTCAAGATCGTCTCGGCGATCAACGATCCGCGCTATCACTTCATGTTCTCGTCGAACACGATCACCGACACGATCCAGGATACGATCGCCAAGATCTTTCGGATCCCCGGCGAAGGTAAGCCGATCGCTACATTCGAACTGGCGGGGATCCCCTCCGAAGTCGTCAATTCCGTCGCTTCGGTGCTCTGCCGTATGGCGTTCGAAATCGGCCTCTGGAGCAATGGCGGCATCCATATGCTGGTCGTCTGCGAAGAGGCTCACCGCTATGTGCCTGCCGACCCCTCCCTCGGTTTCCTGCCGACGCGCCAGGCGATCGCCCGGATCGCCAAGGAAGGCCGCAAATACGGCGTGTCGCTCGGCATCATCACGCAGCGCCCCGGCGAACTCGATCCGACCATCCTGTCGCAATGCTCGACCGTCTTCGCCATGCGGCTCGCCAATGACCGCGACCAGGAAATCATCCGTTCGGCGATTTCCAATTCGTCGATTTCGACCACCAGCTTCATTTCCTCGATCGGCAACGGCGAGGCGATCGCCTTCGGCGAGGCCGTGGCGGTGCCGATGCGCATGCGCTTCAGCAGGGTCGAAGAGGCAAGGCTGCCTCGCGCCCACGGCATCACCGACAAGGTCGACGAGGATGCGCCCCCGGTCGTCGACCTCCGCTCGATCGTCAGCCGCATGCGCGCCATGAACGGGCCTGATATTTCAGGCTTCCAGCAAAGCTATCTCGCGGCGCAAAGCGCCCCGGTAGCCAACGACGGGGAGATCGAGGATGAGGCGGTCGATGCTGCCTTCTCGGACCCCGGCGGCTTCCCAAAACCCGCGCTCGAATCCTATCGGCCGGATATGCTGCCCCGCACCACCGAACCGGTCAATCCGCAGCTCGATCGCTTCAACCAGATCCGCGAGCAGATTCTTTCCGGGCAGGCGGAGAGAGACGCTGCGCGCACGCTGCAACCGCCGGCATCGCCGGAACGCGGCTTCACGGGCGCCGCAACCGAACCGCATCGTCCGGGATCACTGCGTGAAAGCCTGCTGAAGCGCCCACTCGGCAGCATCATCCGCAAATAGCAGGGATCGGATTCCGACCTCCAACGTTGTTGCCTTAAGCGCGCGGCGCGGCGACACGACGGAGGATCTGATGGACGAGCGAGAGGCTTGGGAACGGGAACGAAGATTGTGGCTCGAAGGGGCCGGCTTGTACCAGCAACTGCTTGACAGTGAGTGCCTGATGGCCTTCGCGCCCGTGGGCATCCTCGCCGGGGTGGAAATTATCCGGGCTCTCGACGGCATGCCGCGATGGCTGGACGTGGAGATGACGGAGCAGAGGAGCGCGCGGCCCAATGACAGCGTCCTCGTGTTGGCCTACCGGGCTGACGCCCGGCGCGACCCTGATGTCTCCTATGCGGCCTATTGCACCTCGACCTACGCACGAACCGGCGAGGACTGGCGGCTCCTTCAGCATCAGCAGACGCCGATCGGTCACTCGGCACCGCCATCGCAACAGATGGGCACGATGGATGAAATCTTTCGGGGCTTTTTCGCACGTTATGAAGAGATGGCAAATCGGGTGCTCGCCAGCGACATGGACGTCGCCGAGACGACCTTCGCCTTTGCGTCGGATTTCATCGCGGCTTCGCCGGCCGGCGTGATGACCGGAAAAAACGACGAGAGCCTGAAGACCTCGATGGAAAAGGGCTATGCCCGTTACCGGGCGATCGGCACCAGGGAACTCAAGATCCGCGACCTCAAGATCACGCCGATCGACGCGCTGCATTTCCTCGTCCGGGTCGATTGGCGGTCGGTCTACGTTGTGGATGAGAGACCCGACATCGTCATCGATTTCGAAGTCCACTATCTGGTCCAGCTACACAATGGAGAGCCGAGGATCTTTGGCTGGGTGAGCGGCGACGAGGAGGCGGTGCTGCGCGAGCACGGTATCGGTTGAGCAAAACCGCCCCTATAACAGGTCGTCGGGCCGCGCTATCCGCTGCCATCCGTCATCGAGCTGGTTGCGGAACCAGGTCATCTGGCGCTTGGCATATTGCCGCGTCGCGGCCGCCCCCGTGGCTATCACCTCCGCCGCGTTCATCTCGCCACTCAACATCGCGGCAATCTGCTGCACGCCGATCGCCTTCATCACCGGCATGTCCGGCGAAAGCTTCAGCGCCAGGAGCGCCTGCACCTCCTCGACAGCGCCGCTTGCAAGCATCGTTTCGAAGCGCCGGTCGATCCGGCTGTGGAGAAGCGAGCGTTCCGGCAGCACGACGATCTTCTTCGCCCGGGCTGGATCAACGACCATTGGGCCGCGCATATGCTGATAAAGGCGAATGGGCCTGCCGGTCGTCTCGATCACCTCAAGCGCCCGTACGATCCGCTGACCGTCCCCGGGCTGCAACTGTTCTGCCGTCTGCGGATCGCGCCGCTCGAGCTCGGTGTAAAGCGCCGCGGCCCCCTCTGCCTTCAGCCGCTCGCGCAGTGCCTCGCGGATTTTCGCCGGAATCGCGGGCATTTCCGACAGACCGCCGGTCAGGGCCTTGAAGTAGAGACCGGTGCCGCCGACGAAGACGGGCAATCGGCCCTCGCCGCGCAGCTTTACCACCAATGCCTCGGCGTCCCGCAGCCAGACGCCGGTCGAATAAAGCCGCCCCGCCGTCACATGGCCGTAGAGAAAATGCTCGATGCCGCCCATATCGGCCTCGTCCGGACGCGCCGTCAGCACCTTTAGGGTGTCGTAGACCTGCATGCTGTCGGCATTGACCACCACCCCGCCGTGCCTTTCAGCCAGCGCCACCGCAAGCGCGGACTTGCCGCTGGCGGTCGGCCCGGTTATCAGGATCGCGTCCATAGCTCGTTCAAGGTTTCTCATCATGGCTCTCGTTGCCACGCTTATCGCCAATCCGTCAAATCCTGTCCTGACGCCCGCACTGGCGGAGGCGGCGGCCGAAGCCGTCCAGGCGTCTGGCCTTTACTGGCTGGCCGATGGCGTTGCCTGCGACCTGGCGCTGAAGGACGGAACCGATCCAAATCAGGCCGAAGCGCGGCTGCGGGCGGTCGTAGACGGAGCAGCTGTCGACGTCGCCGTGCAGGAGGCCGAAACGCGCCGCAAGAAGTTTCTGATCGCAGACATGGACTCGACCATGATCGGCCAGGAATGCATCGACGAACTCGCCGCGGAAGTCGGCCTCAAGGAGAAGGTAGCTGCGATCACCGCCCGCGCCATGAACGGCGAGATCGCCTTCGAGCCGGCGCTGATCGAGCGCGTCGCGCTGCTGAAAGGATTGCCGACGACAGTCATCGCCGAGGTCATCGCCAAGCGCATCACTCTGACGCCCGGTGGTCGGGAATTGATTGCGACCATGAAGGCGAAGGGCTACTACACCGCACTCGTTTCGGGCGGCTTCACCGTCTTCACCGGTCCGATCGCCGAAAGACTCGGCTTTCACGAAAATCGCGCCAATGAACTCCTCGAAGAGAATGGGGCACTGACCGGCGAGGTCGCCCGACCGATCCTCGGCAAGCAGGCCAAGGTCGACGCGCTGATCGACATTACGGAACGCCTCGGCATCTCGACGGCGGACGTGATCGCCGTCGGCGACGGCGCCAACGATCTCGGCATGCTGCAGCTTGCCGGCAGCGGGGTGGCGCTGCACGCCAAGCCGGTCGTTGCCGAACAGGCGAAGATCCGCATCGATCATGGTGATCTCTCCGCCCTGCTCTATCTCCAGGGCTACCGCAAGACGGATTTCGTGGCGTGATCATTTGCGAGACCCCGCGTCTGAGAATCCGCAACTGGCGCGAGGGTGACCGCGGTCTCTTCGCCGAGATCAACAGCGATCCGAAGGTGATGGAGTTCTTTCCGTTCCGCCGTAGCAGAGCCGAGTCCGACGCGCTGTTCGATCGCAATGCGCGGACCATTCGCGAAACCGGTTTCGGTTTCTTCGCCCTTGCACTGCATAACAATGACTTGCCGATCGGCTTCTGCGGGCTGGCACGCACGGATCTTGAGCCACATCTATCCGCAGGCACGATTGAAATCGGCTGGCGCCTTGCCCTTTCCCATTGGGGCGAGGGCTACGTGACCGAGGCAGCGCTGGCACTTCTCGACCACGGTTTCGGCGAAAGAAAGCTAAGCGAGATCGTCTCCTTTGCGGTGGCGACAAATGCCCGCTCCACGGCAGTCATGCGGCCCATCGGCATGCGACCCGACCCTCTTCGCGACTTCGATCATCCGGGTGTGCCTGACACCCGTTCTCATCTGAAGCGTCACGTGCTTTGGGCAGTTACAAAGAAGCAGTGGCGCACAGCGAAGTCGTCGAACTGAGCTATTTTCTCGTCGCCGACGTCACGCGCGTTCGCTGACCCCGTCTTTCCCATCCGATCGTCTCACGGTCAAAACCCTTGGACTACTCCATCCGTACCGTGACGAAACGCAGCTCGCCGGTCTTGTTGGCAATCATCAGCAATGCGTTGCGGCGACCGTCGGCCTTCAGTTCGCCGACGCGGGAGGTGACGTCTTCCGGCGAGTCCATCGCCTCCTGGCCGACTTCAACGATGACGTCTCCCGCCTCGACGCGGCGTTCGGCGGCGGGCGAATTCGCCTGTACCTCCGTCACGACGACGCCCTTGACGCTTTCGGCAATGCCGAAGCTCTTGCGGCGATCGACGTCGAGCACGGCGAGTTTCATGCCGAGCACGACGTCACTTGCCGGCAATGTCGCAGCCGGCGGTTCGCTTGGCTTGGGGCTCTCTTTCTTCAGTTCCCCGCCACTTCCCGCGCTGGCCATATGTTCGCCATCCTCGAGCCGGCCAAGCGTGACGCGCACCGTCTGCTCCTTGCCGTCCCGGATGATCACGACATCGACGGCCTTGCCGACCGGGCTTTCGCCGACCGCGCGCATCAGATCGCGCATCTCGCCGACCTCAATTCCGTCGAACCGGATGATGATGTCGCCCGCCTTGATCTCGCCATGCGAAATCGGGCCGCCCTCGATAATGCCGGAAACCAGCGCCCCGCGCGGCACGTCCATCTTCAGGCTTTCGGCGATATCGTCGGTAACCGGCTGAATGCGCACGCCAAGCCAGCCGCGCCGGGTCTCGCCGAAGTCCTTGAGCTGGTTGACGACGTTCATCGCCAGTTCGGTGGGCACTGCAAAGCCGATGCCGACCGACATGCCGGTCTGCGAAAGGATGGCCGTGTTGATGCCGATCACCTCACCCTGCATATTGAACAGCGGTCCGCCGGAATTGCCGCGGTTGATGGCCGCATCGGTCTGGATGAAGCTGTCATAGGGGCCGGCATTGATGTTGCGGCCACGCGCCGAAACCACGCCGACGGAGACGGAGACGCCGAGCCCGAACGGGTTGCCGACGACCATCACCCAGTCGCCGATTCGGATCTTTCGTGAATCGCCGAAGGAAACCGCCTTGAGCGGCGTCTTCGGCTCGACCTTAAGGACCGCCAGATCGGTCTTGGTATCGGTACCGACCAGCTTCGCCTTCAACCTTGTACCGTTGGAGAGGTTGATCTCGATATCGTCCGCGTCCTGGATCACATGGTTGTTGGTGACGATGTAGCCGGACGGGTCGATGACGAAGCCGGAGCCAAGCGAGTTGACCGTGCGCGGGCGTCCGCCCTCGCCGCCTTGCCCCTTGAAGAATTCGTCGAAGAACTCCTGATGCGGCGACCCTTCCGGCACCTGCGGCATCGGCGCGTTGTCATCCTCGCCCTTGACGTTCTGTGAGATGGAAATGTTGACCACGGCGTCGAGCAGGCTTTCGGCGAGATCAGCGACGGAGGGTGGCCCGGCCGCCGGCCGCGACAGCGCCGTTTCGGCAAGAGCCGTGTTGGAAAAGAGCAGTGCCGTCGCAGCCGTCAGCACCAGGCCGCGGAAGAATTCAGGTCGTTTCGACAAGTCGCTGTGCTCCTATCATTCCTTGCGTCACGCCGATCGCAGGCTCTGGCGGTCCGCGATCATTGCGTGGTCCGTTCCATCCGTTTCGGCGAATTATACCACTGCCGCAAAGCGTTGCGGCGGCTGCTTCGCGCAGCAAACGATCCTCCTTTGAAGATACGGCGGATTTCCGGAGCGTCCAGACACGATTTCCTGATCTCCAGAGCCTTTCCTGGTTAAATTGAACCATTCTGTTGGCTCAAGCGGAGTGGAATGTTTGCTCGGCTGGCGCGCGGCGTAGCCAAAGCATAAGGCCAAGCCAGCCGAACAAACAGGCCGCCCGCTTCAGCCAACCCGAAGGGCCGGGCATCTTTCCGTCAGAATGGTTCAATTTAACCAGGAAAGGCTCTCGCAGATCAGGTGGTAATTTCGTGGCCATGCTCCTTCAGCGCCGACACCGCTTTGTCGAGATCGGAACCGGCAACGAAGACGTAATCCGTGCTGAAGGTCGAATTGGCGAAGACGCCGACACCGGCTGCCGAGAGCGGCCGAAGCACCGAAGACAGAACACCCGGCACGGAGAAGCTGAAATGCTGCTCTATGCGGAGACAGCGCCAGCCGAGCGAGCTCTGGACGCTGGAGGGAACGCGGGCAGCGCGGCAGACAAGGGTCATCTCCTCACGCGAACTCGATACGGTCCAGAACCCCGGTCCGGGCAGCCACTCCGGAATAACGGACCCGATCGTCAGGCGGGTAATCGCATATTCGGCATCGACCAACCGGATCAGCAGTTTATGTGGCATTTCGCATTATCCTCGAAGCAACCAGACAAGTCCGACGCCAACGGCCACCGATGTGAGTCCGGCGAGGCGCAGCTGATGCTCCGGGACATACGGCAAACGCTTCGCCAATTCCACAAGAACCAAAGGGGCCAGTGCGTACACCAGCCCCTCGATGATCAGAAAAAATGCGAATCCGGTCAGAAGATCGGACATTGTCCGTTCAATCTCCGGTCGCAGGTGCCGCCGGCACGGCTGGCGTGAGCGGCGCCGCCGCCCCGTCTGCGCTGTTGAAATAACGGAAGAATTCCGAGTGCGGCGACAGCACCACGGTTGTGTCCGGATTCCCGATCGCCTGTGTATAGGCCGCCATCGAGCGGTAGAATTCGAAGAAGCCGGGATCGCGCGTGAAGGCGTCGGCAAATATCCCCGTCCGCTCCGCTTCGCCCTCGCCTCGAAGGATTTCCGAATCACGCTGGGCTTCCGCGACGATCTCGACCACCTGGCGGTCGGCAATTGCGCGGCGTCGCTGGCCCGCTTCATTGCCGCGTGCGCGGATCAGTTCGGCTTCAGCCAGGCGCTCCGCCTTCATCCGCTCGAAGGTCTGTTGCGAGACCTCCTGAGTCAGGTCGGTGCGGCGGATGCGAACGTCCTCGATATTGAGACCCAGCGATTCGGCGTCTGCCCGAAGATCGGTGCGAACCTCGCGCATCATCGATGCGCGCTCGTCCGATAGCGCCGCCTCGAAGCCCCTCAGGCCATAGACGCGGCGCAGCGACGCATCGAGACGCGTGCGAAGGCGCGCTTCGGCAGATTCCCGGTCGCCGGAAACCGTTTCGCGGAAACGGCGGGGATCGGCGATCCTGTACACCACGAAGGCGTCCACCTCGTAGAACTTGCCGCCCGAAACCTGCACGCGGATATTGTCGAGGTCGAAGCGGAGCGCCTGGTCCTCGACATATTGCACGCGGTCGGCATCCATGAAGGCGAAGGGAAGCTTGAAATACAGGCCCGGCTCGGTCTTCACATCGCGGATTTCGCCGAAGCGAACGACGATCGCCTGCTGGCGCTCATTGACCACGAACACCGACGAGTAGACGACGACCAGCACCGCTGCGAGAACGATGAGGATGATTGAACTACGATTGTTTATCATTGGGTACCTCCCGACTGCGAGGGTCTGACGATTTCGTTGAGCGGCAGATAGGGCAGCACGCCCTGGCCGTTCTTCTCATCGAGAATGACCTTCTTCGACTTGCCGAGAACATCCTGCATGGTTTCGAGATACAGCCGTCTGCGGGTGACTTCCGGCGCCTTGGAATAGGCGTCATAAACCGAGATGAACCGCTGCGCCTCACCCTGAGCTTCCTTGACGACACGGTCCTTGTAGGCGGCCGCCTCTTCACGGATCTGCGCTCCCTGACCTCGCGCCTTGCCGAGTATCTGGTTCGCATACTGGTTGGCCTCTTCGAGGAAACGATCCTCGTCCTGCTCGGCGCGCTGCACCTCGTCGAATGCGTCGGCGACTTCGCGTGGCGGCGCCGCATCCTCGATCGCAACCGTGTTCACCGAGATGCCGGCGCCATAGGTGTCCATGGTCGCCTGGATCGTGTTCTTGACGTCGGCAGCGATTGCCTGACGGTTGTCGCGGAAGATATCCTGCGCCGGGCGGCGGCCGACGACCTCGCGCATGGCGCTTTCGGACACCTGCTGCAGCGTGTCGGCCGGGTTCTCGACGTTGAAGAGATAGGACTTCGGATCGGTGACCGAGAACAGTACGGAGAACTGCACATTGACGATATTCTGATCGCCGCTCAGCATCAGGCCCGCGCTCGACTGGGAGCCGACGCGGCTGCCGATATTGAGCTGCTGCTCCGTCACCTTGACGATCTCGACGGTCTCGAGCGGCCAGAAGTGATAGTGCAGGCCGGGCATGGAGATTTCCTCCTTCGGCTTGCCGAAGCGCATTTCGACGCCGCGTTCATCCGGCTGGACGGTGTAGATCGAATTGAGCAACAGGAAGCCGACGATCAGCAGGCCGACAATGACGAAGACGCCGCCGTTGAAGCCGCCCGGAACCACGTTCTTCAGCTGATCCTGGCCGCGGCGGATGATCTCTTCCAGATCCGGCGGCCCACCCCGGCCGCCGCGCGGCTTGTTTCCCTGACCCCATGGCCCTTGATTGCCGCCGCCGCCCCAAGGGCCGCCGCCGCCATTCTGATTGCTCCAGGGCATCAAAACCTCTCTTCAAAGAAAATTCTCTCGCTGAACGCCCCGCAGACTGCGGCCGATCACGACGTGATCCCGTTATAGGTATCATGTGCATTGCTTTCAACGCGATACGGGCGAGTTCACCGTAAAGTGCTAAAAATAGTTGACGGGTTCTCAGCCCGACCGGACAGGGAGAGAGGTGCGTTCGTATCACCGTTGCCGTTTCGGCTAAATTGCCGGCTTTTCGCGTCGGCGCCACGTGACAAAATGCATCGCATGGCTGTCCTTCTCACCGCGCGGCAGATCTTCTTCGAAGACCTTCTCGAAGACCGCCGGATCGATCGGCGGAAAGCGTGTGTCGCCGTCCACCTCCGCCCGCACCTCGGTCACGTGCAGCACGTCGGCGAGGTCGATCGACTGCCGGTAAATTTCGCCCCCGCCGATGATGCAGATCTCGTCGACGCCGAGTTCGACGGCATGTGTCCGCGCCATTTCCACCGCCTGCTGCAGCGACGCGGCAATCTCGGCTCCCGCGACCCTAAGATTTGGGTCGCGGCTGATGACGATGTTCGGCCGGCCTGGCAGCGGTCGGCCGAGCGATGCCCAGGTCTTCCGTCCCATGACAACCGGCTTGCCGATCGTCAGTGCCTTGAACCGCTTGAGATCCGTCGAAAGCCGCCACGGCAGGTCGCCCTCACGCCCGATCACGCCATTGGTGGCGACCGCAACGACGATGACGATCTTCGGTTCCGGTCTTGCATCAGTCATGGAAGCCACTCGGTTTGCTGTCGATTTCGCGGGCGCGCAGAAGCGCCGGGCGATCGGTCACGACGTGGATATAACGATCGATGATGCCGCTTTCCGGCAGGATCTTGCGCATCCACTGCAGGGCGCTTGCGAGCAGCAGGTCGGCCGCGCTCATCCTGTCGCCGATGAGATAGGGCTGGCGCGTCAACACGTCGACCACATGTGCGCACATCTCGGTATAGAGCCGCGCCAGCAGCGGATTGCTGACGGTAACGCCGGAAATATGGGCAAGCGCCGTCGGCTCGATCACGCCGGCATAATAGGCGAGCCAGGAGAGGTAAGCGCCGCGGTCGCGGTGACCGGGCGGCCGCCCGAGGCTGCAGTCGGGGTAGAGATCGGTCAGATACTGCACGACGGCGGCCGATTCCCAGACCAGCGTCCCATCGTGCAGGAGTGCCGGCACCTGCTTGTGCGGATGCGGATTGTTCTCGTCCGGACCGCCGGAGCCATCCCAGCGGCGGATATTGACGTAGCGAATTTCGTATTCCGCACCGAGTTCCTCGAGCAGCCAGATGATCCGCGACGAGCGCGACAAGGGTGCATGGATCAGCGTCAGCATCAAAACCTCCCGTCACGCCGGTCGCTCCCGGCTTCTTGAAGCCGCCCTCGGAGATCAGACCGCGACGGGCGCCTTTATATGTGAATCGGCTTCGTAGCCAACGAGCGTAAAGTCTTCGAACGTGAAGGAAAATACGTCCTTCACCGCCGGATTGATCTCCATCTTCGGCAGCGCCTTCGGCGTCCTCGTCAGCTGCAGCCGGGCCTGGTCGAAGTGGTTGTGGTAGATATGCGCGTCGCCGAGCGTGTGCACGAAATCACCGGGCTTCAGCCCCGTCACCTGCGCCACCATCAGCGTCAACAGCGCATAGGATGCGATGTTGAAGGGTACCCCGAGGAAGATATCGCCGGAACGCTGGTAGAGCTGGCAGGAGAGCTTGCCGTCCGCCACGTAGAACTGGAACAGGCAATGGCAGGGCGGCAAGGCCATCTCGTCGACGAGCGCCGGGTTCCAGGCCGAGACGATGTGACGGCGCGAATTCGGATTGGTTTTCAGGCCCTCGATCAGCCCGGTGATCTGGTCGATGTGGCCGCCGGCCGGCGTCGGCCAGAACCGCCATTGATAGCCATAGACAGGCCCGAGCTCGCCCCGTTCATCCGCCCAGTCGTCCCAGATGCTGACGCCGTTCTCCTTGAGATAGGCGATATTCGTCTCGCCCTTCAGGAACCACAGGAGCTCGTAGATGATCGACCGCAGATGCAGCTTCTTGGTCGTCAGCACCGGAAAGCCTTCGGAGAGATCGAAGCGCATCTGATAGCCGAAGACGGAACGCGTGCCGGTACCCGTCCGGTCGCCGCGATCGGTCCCCTTGGTCATCACATGGTCGAGAAGCTCAAGATACTGCCGCATGGTCCTTCGCACCGCCGATTCGTTCGTTTCCTGAAAATAGGACGAAGCCAGGGGGGAACCAATGGCTCGGCGACATTTTCCCGCGATTTCGGCCACCCGTGCGCACGACAGCAGCGACGCGGGCATCGGCACGGCTTTTTCGCACTGTGAGGGCGTTTGGAGACGCACCAGCGACGGCGCCCTATTCGCCGCATTTCCTTCCACCAACCCCTTTTCTTGAGCGGCGGAAACACCTATATGACAGGAGCCGTCTTCGGGCGGCTATGGCAATAAACGGGCGATGCAATAAACCCATTGGACCCGGGGGCGGTACCCGGCGCCTCCACCAAAAACCGGTCGGCAGACCGGCTTTTGATGGGGGCGAAATAGGATCGACAAGGGCGTAAAGATCGACTTTTTGCTCGGCATTGTACCACCGTTATCGGGCTAAACTTATAGTTGCAAACGACAACTATGCTGAAGCACGTCTCGCTGCCTAACGGCGGTGCGGCACTTCAAATCAAGTCCTTCCGGGTAGCACCGTAAGGCGGGGTCCGAAGGCACCTGGCAACAGAAGCCTTCACCTTCTCCCCCGTGCTGAAATGGTCTATAGATGCCTCGATAATTGACTCGTCCGAATTGGACAGGCAATGAGACGAGACACGGCGAGGGGCGTACGCCCCGACGCCAACGGCCCGAATAGGGCATTGAATTGCTGTATGAAACGCGATTTCGATCCGAGCCATCATGCGGTAAAGTGAGTTTGAAGAAATACGGGGATCAGGATCACATGGGCCAGGACCACATCCGCTACGACATTCTGGCGCAGGACGCGCTTCGCGGCGTCATCCGCAAGGTGCTGGCCGAAGTTGCCGCTACCGGCCATTTGCCTGGCGACCACCATTTCTTCATCACCTTCCTGACCGGGGCTCCCGGCGTACGCATCTCCCAGCATCTCAAGGCGAAATATCCTGAACAGATGACGATCGTCGTCCAGCATCAGTTCTGGGAGCTGAAGGTTTCCGAGACCGGTTTTGAAATCGGCCTCTCCTTCTCCGATACGCCGGAGAAGCTGGTGATCCCCTTCAATGCCGTGCGCGGTTTCTACGATCCATCGGTGAATTTCGAGCTCGAGTTCGATGTCGCCTCCGGAGAAGAAGAAGAATCGGCGGAGATCACCGCTTACCCGATAGGCGAAGCCGATGAAGCTTCGCAGAACAACCCTGGGCCAGACGGTGCCCCGAAGGGCGGCGGCGGCTCGGTCGTATCGCTCGATTCATTCCGCAAGAAGAACTGACCACGGAGCGTGGTGATGGCCGGCGACGTCGTCAACCTGCGTCAGTTTCGCAAGCGTCAGGCCCGAGCCGAGCGGGAGAAGCAGGCCGAACAGAATCGGCTTTCCTTCGGCCGAGCGAAAACGGAAAAGTCCCTCACAACTGCCTTGAACGAAAAGGCATCGAAGGCGCTTGACCAGGGTCGATTGGAAGGGGCTCGGTCCGATGCGCCGGCCCGGCCAGGCCCGGACGGAGAAGAAGCCTGAACCCTCGACTGCATGTTTTCTGAAATCGGAGCCGATCTGAGGTCGAAAACATGCAGGAGTTCAATGTGCGGCAGCGACTGTGGCGCGTCTGATAAGACGCACGGCGTGAAAAAGTGATTACGCCACAAGGACTTGGAAACGGTTCCGGAATCGGATTGCCAACGCGCTGAATCGACTTGTGAGGCCAGGGATGATCGCCAAGCATTCGGCGACACTGCACGGACACCGGACCAGTTTCACGCTTGAGGACCCCTTTTGGCAGGAATTGAAGTCGATCGCCAAGAGCCGCGGCATGCCGCTCGCGCGACTGATCGCGGAAATCGACGACGGGCGCGGCTCGGAGGGAAACCTTTCTTCGGCGATACGGCTTTACGTGCTTGCGTGGATCAAGGCCCAGGCAAGGCCGGTTGAGCCTACCGCACCGTAATGTCCGGCAGCATGTCGAAGTTCAGGCCCTGCCCCGCTGGCGGACCTGCGTTCTGCCCGGCAGGCGGCGGCGCATTCCGCTGAACGTCCTGAACCGGCGCTTCTTGAGGCTGCGTTGTCTGCGGTGGTAGTTGGCGCGAGCGCTGGCGTTCCTCTTCGGCGGTCCGACGCGCGGCTGCCCGCGCCATGGCCTCGGCTTTCATGCGCGCCGCTTCGACCGCGGCGGCCTGGCGGCGACGTTCTTCGATTATCGTCCGTCGCCGTTGGAGTTCGCGCTCGGTCGCGCGTGCCTTGTAAAGCGCGACCTCGCGGCGCAGGCGCTGCTTTTCAAGCACGTTCGCCTGCAGCGTCTCCACCCGCCGGCGCTCCCTTTCGTAAGCACGAAGCGACAGGAAGTTGGCAAGGTCGGTAACATCCACGCTGACACCGGGCGCCACGAGGAGCCCTGCATAGCCGAAACGCACACGCGGCTCGGCACCGGCCAGCGCCTCTTCGCCCGGCCGGAAGGTAAGATCGACCGCGCCGCTCATACGTTCCCCCGGAAGGTCGAAGGAGACTTCGCCGGAGAAAGCCGCATTGCCGTCCGCCGCCGTCACGTTCTGCGCCCTGACCGTTCCACCAGCGATATTGAAGGGCACCTTGACCGCGCCGACGACGGATTGCCCGCTGAAAAGCACTTCTTCAGCTGCTTTGCGCACGGCGTCCGGAGATATCTCGGTTTTCATCGCATCGGCCGCTGCCATCAATTGCGGCAACGCCGCAGTGTTGATGCCATTCAGCGTCACGCCATTGAACGTGGCCGTTCCCGAACCGCTTATCGAACTGGCCATCGCCTTCGGCGTCGCACCGGATGCTTCCAACGCGACGGAAAGGTCGAAACGACCGGTCGCCACGGGACCGTTCTGCCGCGCCCATCCGGCAGCAGCCAGATCTCCGCCCTTCAGGTCGAACCGTGAGCGCAAGAAACCCGAGCCGTTTGCGTTGCCCACCTGAAGCCGCCCCTCGAGCTTGCCCCCCAACCAGTCTCCGGCCGCTTCGGTCAAGGCGAGTTCATCGCCCTCCCATTCGAGCTTTCCGCTGAAACCGGTAACGTCTCCGTAGAAGCCCGGCCAAAAGCGCTTCGCCGTGAGTTCAAGGGCGACATCAAGGCCAGTCCAAGCCGGCTGCGTCACCGGCGCCAGCGACAAGCCGCCGCCCGAGGTGTCGTGGACCTGTCCGAGGATCCCTTCACCCAGCCAGGCGAGATCGATCGTATCGAGCGCCAGTTCGCCGCGAGCCGTGCCCTGAGCCTTGCGGTCGATCGTCAGCGCCCCGGTGAACCCGTTCTGGTCCGCCTTGCCCTCAATGGCCGAGAACGCGATCTTTTCCGGATCGGCAGCAAAGTCGGCGGCCAGCTTCACCGGCAGCCCGCTGCCCATCTGCGGCAATGCAATACCTTGCTGCAACAGGTAGGGTTCGAAATCCTCCGTCTGCAGCGTCAGCTTGCCCTGCCCCTCGAGATAGTGATCCCGCGAAAGATCGACGGTACCCTTGGCGGCGATCTGCGTCTTCTCGGTCGTGAAGGTCAACGAGCCATTCGCCTGGGAGCCGTCCGTGCTCTGCAGCCTGACGGCGAGAATGCCGTTGGCGTCTGCATCGAACGGCAGCGGGTCGAGCCCGGCCTGTCCGAGAAGAACGGCGGTCTGCGGGTTCTCAAGCGTCGCCTCCAGCAGCATGCCCTTGCCGGCAAGGGCCTGGGCAACATCCGGCGCCTGGTAGCTGGCGGCGATCTTGCCGCCGTTGGCGGTGCCGATCACGCCGAAAGTGAAGGGTGCGCTCCCCTCCTTGCTGCCCGCCGTCAACGTCATGTCGAGGGCTGCGTCGGAATAGTACGGCCCGCCCCTGATCAGCCTTGCCAAGGCCGGGTGGGCGATCGTGTGCCGTCCGACCAATTCCAGGAATGGCGTCAACTCTTCGGCGGCAAGTTTCATCTTCGCCGAAATCACCGGCTTTTCGAAGCCGCCACTCATGCGACCGGAAAAAGCGAGCTGAGCGCCCGAAAGATCACCGATTGCCACCCGCTCGGCCTGCAACTGGCCATTCTTAAGCGTCAAGACCGCCTGCACATCATGCGCCTCCTCGCCGAAAGCGGAGAGCGTCTCGGCGGAAAGTTCGGCAGCAATGGCATGATTGAGCAAGGTTGCCGAGGAAGCATCCCCGGCGACCAGACCACCCAGCGCCTGCAGCGCCTCCAGGTCGATACGGTTGCCCTTGAGTTGCAGCGACAGCGCCGGCTGCTGATCGGCAAAGGACTGCCGCTCCAGCCTTCCCTTGAGCGTCGCGGGACCGGCCGCCACTTCGAGCTTTTCGAATTGCTGCAGCGTATCGGTGAGGTTGACGGTCGCGGCAAAGCCCGCCGTTTTCAACTTGCGGATGGCGGGGTCGACCGAACCGGCCAGCCAGTTGGCGAGCCCCGACGGTTGGTTCGAGGCGACGACGATGTCGCCGCGAAAGGCCCGCTGTCCCTTGAGGTTCAGCCGCCCCTTGGCTTCGAGTTGCGTGCGACCGGGCAAGAGCGCCACCGCATCGTCGACGATCCAGCCCGCACCGTCAGGTCTGACATCGAGACGGATGTCGCGCACGGTGGTGTCGCCGATGACGATCGCCGGAAGCTTCAAGCTCGCTCGGCCAGGCACCTGCGGAATGGGAATATCGGCCGCAATCGCCATCATCGTTTCCAGCCGCTGTCGCAGGGAAACTGCCGGGTTGCGGCCGGTCTTGCCCCCTCGGCCGGAATTGCCGATGCGGCTGACATCGATCTGCTGCCCATCGGCGATCAACAGGAACTTCTGATCCTTGCCGGTATCGAGCGTCGCCTCGCCGGTGATGATGTAGGGATCGTCCGGCGGACCCGCCTCGAAATGATACTCAGGTACGCGAATGCTTTCATTGGTCAGTTGGAATTGGCCATTGATGCGCAACGCGCCGCCCGACCTGACCTCTTCGGCCGGCCGATTTTCCGTCAGCGTGAACCGGCCCGCGTAGACCGGCCTGAAATCGACGACCTTTAGTTCGCCGTCGAGCTCGACGCCGAAGGGTCGCTCATCCGGGATCAGCCGCGCCCGAAGGCTGAGTGCTCCTTCGTCGTCTACCGCGTTGCTCATGAAGGAGAAGCTACCCGCCTCACCATCGAGCGCGGCACGGCCCTCGACCTTCCAGGGACCTGCGAGTGAACGCGCCGAGACAGCGGCGGACAGGTCACTGACCCGGCGCGTGCGCCCGGCCTGCTCGTCGACGAATTCGATCTCGCCATCGGCGATCTCGACATTTTCAAGCACCACGGTGTTGGCGGGGATTGCCGCGCGCGGCCCGCGCGCCCAATCGAGCGTACCGTCCGGCTGCAGCCGGAGTTTCGCCCGGGGCCGGTCGAGGCGCATGTCGAAGATCAGCGCCTCGCCGCTCAAGAAAGGCGCGAGCTCGGCGCTCATCGAGAACTGGGCGACCTGAATCAACGGCTCCCCGTCGCCTTCGTCTCCGACCCGCACGTCGTTGAGCGTCACGGTCGGGAAGGGAATGAGCCGCGCATCGACGCTGCCGTGCACGACCACGGGCTTGCCCATGATCCGGCTCGCCTCGCGCTCGAAATCGGTGCGGAAATCGGTCCAGTTTATGAACAAGGGTGCGATCAACGCCACGAAGAGCGCGATGACCAACAGGCCGCCGATGATTACGAAGATTCGCGCCAGCACCGTGTCACATTCCCATCTGTTCCGTTCGCGCCCCTCTTGCGCGTTTCAGCCCATCCGCCTGCATCACGTAAAGATCTTGCCCGGATTGAAGATGTTGTCCGGATCGAGCGAACGCTTGATCTGCCGCATCAGATCGAGCGCCCCGCCGAGCTCTGCTTCCAGGAACGGCATCTTGCCCTGTCCGATGCCGTGCTCTCCCGTACAAGTACCATCCATCGACAGCGCGCGGCTATTCAGCCGTTCGACGAAGGCCTCGACCTGCGCCACGTCGGCGGGGTCCTTGTCGTCGAACAGCACACCAACGTGGAAATTGCCGTCGCCGGCGTGACCGACGATCGGCGCGATCAGCCCATGCGCGGCGATATCCTCGTGCGTCGCCGTGACGCAGTCGGCGAGACGCGAAATCGGCACGCAGACATCAGTCGCCAGGATGGCGGCGCCGGGCCTGAGGCTCTTCTGCGCCCAATAGGCGTTGTGCCGCGCCTTCCAGAGGCGCGCCCGCTCTTCCGGATTGGTGGTCCAGACAAACCCTGTAGACCCGAATTCCGACGCTATTTCGGCGAACTGGCGCGATTGCAGCTCGACGCTCTCGGCGCTGCCGTGAAACTCGACGAAAAGCGTCGGCGTTTCGGCATAGTTCAGGCCGGAATAGGCATTGCAGGCTTGCATTTGCACGGCGTCGAGGAGTTCGATGCGGGCAACCGGTATGCCGGACTGGATCGTCACGATAACCGCGTTGCAGGCGTCCGCGATCGTCGGGAACGGGCAGACGCCGCCGGATATCACCTCCGGAATGCCCTGCAGGCGGAGCGTGATCGAGGTGATGATGCCGAGCGTCCCTTCAGCCCCGACGAAAAGGCGCGTCAGGTCGTAGCCGGCGGAGGACTTGCGGGCCCGATGCGCGGTTCTGATCTCCCGCCCGCCGGCAACAACGGCGGTGACCGCAAGCACGTTCTCCTTCATCGTGCCGTAGCGAACCGCATTGGTTCCCGAGGCGCGCGTCGAGGCCATGCCGCCTATCGAGGCGTTCGCACCGGGATCGATCGGGAAAAAGAGGCCTGTGTCGCGCAGATAGGTGTTCAATCCCTCACGCGTCACGCCCGGCTCGACCGTGCAGTCGAGGTCTTCGGCATTGACGGAAAGGATGCGGTTCATCCGCATCATGTCGACCGATATGCCGCCCTGGGGCGCATTCACATGGCCTTCGAGCGAAGAGCCGGTGCCGAAAGCTATGAGCGGCACGCGATGCGCCGAGGCGATCTCGACGATCTCCCGGACTTCGGCGGCATTCTCGGGAAAGACGACCGCGTCCGGAAGCTGTGCCGGGATGTAAGTCGTCGTATTGGCGTGCTGGGCCCGGATTGCCTCTCCCGTCTGAAACCGATCACCGAACCGTCCGCCGAGAAGCGTCTTGGCTGCGGCGATGCCGTTCTCGTTCCTCGAACCCGCCTTGATCGCCTTCAACGCCACGACATTTCCCTTCCCATGCGACGTTCACCCTGACAACGCAGGCCGTCGCAACGTTTTGAACGCCCGCACAATCTATCCTCAATTCGATGCCGAATTAAGGAATTATGTGGTCGCCGAATGCGGAAAGCCTTCGACCGCCTCACCCTGCATGCGGGCAGCTGTCGCGACGGTCACGGACCGTTCGGCGACCAATCCCGCCGTCCGTGACGGCACGCGCGGGTCAACGCCCGCCGCCAACCGCGAAGCGCTTTCATTTCAAGGCGCTACTGTGCAAATCGGAATCGGTTTGTCCAGAAGTTACGTCATCCCATCCGGTTCGCGCACATCAAATCGCAGGCGCTGATACCGGCTTGTCACAGACCGCGGCAATTCTCGCGTCAAGCTGGCAAAGGAGGACGGGCCATCAGCCTATAATGCAGCTTTTGTTTGCGAGCCCTTCGAGTATCATGTCTGAAAACGGGAGAACGTCTCATGTTCGGCCTGCTCGCTCTGCTTACAGCATCCGTTTTCTTTGGCGCCGCCATCTATATCAATCTGGCAGAACAACCAGCGAGGCTGCGCCTCGACCACCGTGCCGCACTGGCGGAGTGGGGCCCGTCCTATCGCCGCGGCTTCGAGATGCAGGCCTCTCTGGCGATCATATCCGGCCTCCTCGGTGCCGCCGCCTGGTGGCAAAGCGGCAATGCGCTCTGGGGCCTCGGCGCTGCCGTCATCATCCTGAACTGGCCCTATACCCTCATGCTGATCATGCCGATCAACAATCGGCTGGAAACGACGCCGCCGGACCAGGCAAGCGAGGAGACCCGCGAGCTCATCACGCGCTGGGGCAAGCTCCATGCCGGACGCAGCGCCCTCGGCGCGATCGCCGCGGCAATCTATCTCATCGCCGCTGCCGCCGGAATGTCGAGCTGACGCTCTTCGCGCAGGGAGGCCGCGACGCCCTCACCCGGCTTTTGGCGATCCTTCGAGCACCACGGCCGCATCCATTTCCTCGTGCAGCTTGCGCTCCTCGTCCGCATGCGGGCTGGTGAAGCGGGCGATGACGAGATAGGCGACCGGGGTCAGATAGAGCGTCACGATCACCGCAAGTCCAAGGCCGCCGACGAGCACCCAGCCGAGCGCGATGCGCGCTTCCGCCCCTGCCCCGCTCGCCAGCACCAGGGGCAGGGCGCCGACGATTGTTGCGATCATCGTCATCATCACCGGCCTGAGGCGGATATTGGCGGCGTTCTCGATGGCGCTGCGCACATCCTGGCCGCGGTCGCGCAGCTGGTTGGCGAATTCGACGATGAGGATGCCGTTCTTCGCCATGATGCCGACCAGCATGACGAGGCCGATCTGGCTATAGATGTTCAAGGTATTGCCGGTCATGATCATCGCGAAGACGGCGCAGGCAAGGCCGAGCGGCACCGTCGACATGATGATGAGGCCACTGACGAAGCTTTCGAACTGCGCCGCCAGCACCAGGAAGATGATGATGATCGCAAAGCCGAAGGTGATGAACAGGCCGCTGGCGTTCTCGTCGAGCGTCGCGGCTTCCGCAAGCGGCATGATCCGCGACCCCGGCGGCAGCAGAGGCTCGGCCATCTCTTCCACCATCGACAGGGCCTCGCCCAGTGCCAGGTCGGATTTCAAGCCGGCCGACAGCGAGACGGCGCGAAGCTGGGATTCGCGCGCAAGCTGCGGCGCCACGGCCTTCTCCTCGACCGTTGCGATCGACGACATCGGCACGATCCGGCCGTCGCCGGCCTTGACGAAGATGTTCTGGAGGTCGGTCGGGTCGTTGAGCGGCGTGGTGGAGGAGAGCAGCTTGACCGGATAGGCCTCGCCCTCGACGAAGATATCGACGACGCTGCTGCCGTCGAGCATTGCCTGCATCGCCCACGAAAGAGCACTGATGTCGACGCCGAGATCGGAGGCGCGCTCTCGATCGATTGTCACGGACAGCTGCGCCTGGTTAGCCTCGTAGTTCAGCCGCACGTTTTCGAAGCGGCCGGTATCTTCCATCGCCCGCACGAGCTTTGCCGCCGCATCGCCGAGCTTCGTGTAGTCGTTGCCGACCAGCGCCACCTGCAGGCCACTGCCCGCACCGCGAATGCCGAGGCTGTTGGCCTGGATGGTCGAGGCGCGCACCGAAGCCACTTTGCCGGTCACCTTGTTGATATCGGCGACTATCTGTTGCTGGGTTCGGTCACGCTGTTCCCAGGCGGCGAGAGTCAGCACCATGAAGCCGCTATTGGCCGAGCCGCCCTGGCCGGAAATCGAGAACACGTTGGTGATCTCGCCGGATTTGACCAGCGGCTGCAGGCCATCTTCGATCCGGCGCATCTGCGCCTGCGTATATTCGAGCGAGACGCCTTGCGGCGCGTTGATCCTCAGCATCACCTGCGAGCGGTCCTCGTTCGGCGTCAGCTCCGACTTCAGCGTCATGAACCCGGCCGCCCCGGCCACCGTGAAGAAGGCGGCAACGGTGAAGACGATGAGGGGCGCATTGAGGCAGGCCCGGAGCGTCACACGATAGAAGGCCGCCGCGCGCTGGCCGAAACGCGCCATCGGGCCCTGCTGCGCATGTGCCTCACTGGTCAGCATGCGCGACGCGAGCATCGGGCAGAGCGTCAGCGACACGAAGGAGGACAGCAGGATCGAGAAGGCGAGCACGAAGCCGAATTCGCGGAACAGCCCACCGGTCTGCCCGGGCAGGAATGAGAGCGGCACGAAGACCGCCGCCAGCGTCGCCGTGGTCGCCAGAACGGCAAAGAAGACCTCGAGCGTGCCGTGCACGGCGGCGGCGCGGGGACCGAGCCCCTCCGCCCGGCGGCGCACGATGTTCTCCAGCACGACGATCGCGTCGTCGACGACCAGGCCGGTCGCGAGCACGATCGCAAGCAGCGTCAGGATGTTGATCGAAAAGCCGGCGAAATAGATCGCCGCCACTGTTCCGATAAGCGCGATCGGCATGCTGATCGTCGGGATCAGCGTCGCGCGCCAGTCGAGCAGGAAGAGATAGATCACCAAAGTGACGATGAAGACGGCGACGCCGAGCGCAATCTCCACCTCATGGATCGCACCGTTGATGAACACCGCATCGTCGCTGGTGATCTTGAGCTCGGTGCCCGGCGGCAGGATATCCGAGGAAATCGTATCCACCACCTTGCGCACGCCCTCGGAGATATCGACGGTGTTCGACTGCGCCTGGCGGATGATGCCGAGGCCTATGCCCTGGCGGCCGTTGGAGCGCAGTGCCGAGCTGCCCGTGTCCGGACCAAGGGTCACCGTCGCCACGTCGCGCAGCCTGACATTGTTGCCGAGGATGAGGTTCTCGAACTGCTCGGGCGTCTGCAGGTCCGCCGTCGCCCGCACCGAAATATCCTGGCTGGCGCTCGTCAGCGACCCGGCCGGCACGTCATAGGACGCATTGGCAAGCGCCTCGCGCAGATTGGCGACGGTAACGCCGCGCCCGGCGAGCTTGGCCTGGTTGAGGTCGATGCGGAAGATCTTCTCCTGGTCGCCATAGACGGTGACATCAGCGACGCCCTCGACCGCCGCCAAACGGTCGCTGATCTCGTTTTCGACCAGCAGCGTCATGTCTTCCATCGACATGGTATCGGAAGTCAGTGCCAGACGCATGATCGGCTGGCTGTCGGAATCGGCCTTGACGATGCGCGGCTCCTCCGCATCGTCCGGCAGCCGGCCGCTGACCCGGCCGAGCGCATCGCGAATGTCGTTCGCCGCCTGGCCGATGTCGGTCGTGTCGGAAAATTCGAGCGTGACGCGGCTGCGGCCGAAGGACGACGAAGAGGAGATGCCCTTGATGCCCTGGACGCGCGACACCGCGCCTTCGATGATCGACGTCACTTCGCGGTCGATCGTCTCGGGCGAGGCGCCCTCGAACTCCGTCGTCACAGAGATGACCGGCTGGTCGACCTGCGGCAGTTCGCGGATTTCGATGCCGTTCCAGGCGGCAAGGCCCGCGACCACGATCAACATGTTGACGACGAGCGCGAAGATCGGCCGGCGGATGAAGAGCGCGGTGAAGCCGGTCTTGCCGCCCTGCCCGCCGGGCGAACTGCCATGGTGACCGCCTATGCCGATGTTCATTGCGCGTCCCCCGCCACCTTCTGCTCCGGTTCGGACCTCGCTTCGCCGGCGATGCGGACTGCGCCGCCATCGCGCAACCGCTGCACACCCTCGGTGACGATACGGTCGCCTTCGGCGATCTGCGCCTCGACCAGCACCTTGTCGGGGTTGCGCTGAATGATCTTGATTGGCACCCGCTCGCTCTTGTCGCCGTTAACGCGCCAGATATAGGACCCTTCAGAACTCCACTGGACCGCCAGCGGATCCACGGTTGGATAGCGATCCCCGTCGAAGGCCATCATGACGGAAAAGGACATGCCGGCGCGCAGCATGTCGTCCGGATTTTCGAGCCGCGCCCGCACCCGGAGCGTCCGGCTCGCCTGGTCGAGGCGGTTGTCGATGGCATGGATGGCACCGTCCAGCTGCCGGCCGGGTTGCGCCACCGCATTTGCCGTCACGGGCTGTCCGACGGAAATCTTGCTGGCAAAGCGCTCCGGCACCCAGAAATCGACGAGGATCTGCGACCGGTCGTCGACAACCGCGATCGGCGTCGACGTGGTAACATAATCCCCGACATTCATGGTGATGATGCCGACCACGCCCTTCGAGGGCGCAACGATGTCGCGCCGCCTGAGATCGAGTTCTGCCGTTCTGAGCGCCAATTCGGCCGCCTGCATGGCGATCTCTGCGTCGCGAACCTCTACTGCAGTCACCGCTCGGGCCGTTCCGAGATTGCGGTAGCGCTCGACCTTTTCCCGGGCGCTATCGCGCGTCAGGCGGGCGTGCTCGGCAGCAATCATCTGCTCGTCGCTGTCAAGCCGCGCAATCACCTGGCCTTCCTCGATCCGATCACCGGATTTTACCTGAATTTCCGTGAGATTGCCCGTGGAAGCCGGCGTTACGGTCACCGAACGGATCGCCTCGCCGTTGCCGATGGCATTCAGCCTGTCGTTGACGATCGCGCTTTCAGCCGGCCTTACGACCACGAGCGCCGCGTCCGAGAAACCGCCGCGCCCACCCTCGCCGCGCCCGCCGTTGCGCTGTCCACTGGCTCCTTCGCCGTTCTGCGATCCCGACAGCGCGTCGATCAGCGGATGCGAAACGCCGATCGCCCCGAGCGTTTCTCCCGCTCCAGGGGCAAAGCGCACCCAGGCGGCGCCCCCGACGACGAGAACGACGAGGCTGACCGCCAGTTGCTTCAAAAAGCGCATTCATGTCTCCGAATAAGATACGCACTCCAGCGCGGCGCGTACCGGCGGAACGTCCCGAGTTGTCGTGAGTATCGTTATTTGCGCGCCTTCGGGCAATCTCGGAACACCATCATTACGCATTTGTAATGAAAGCAGAATTTGTTGTCCGCATCATGGCGCTATCGCGCTCGGACGCTGGACGATCGCTGTTTACAGCCGCCAGGGCTCGGCTATTCTGCCGTCACTGAAACCGGACGTTGAAGAGCGGAGATGAGCACATGTGCGATGCATGCGTAATCGAATCGGTAAAGCAGCAGATGTTGTCGCGGCGCAGCTTCTTCCGCGCCGCCGCGGTCGGGACGGCGGGGGTTGCTGCCGCCGGCATGGGGATCGCGCCGCCGGCGCTCGCTGCCGGGCATGCCAGCGTCACCGACCTTACCCACGAACTCCACGAGGAATTTCCAACCTTCTTCGGCCAGCAGCAGTTTTTCCGCGAGCAGAAGTTCAACTTTGCCGAACATACCTTCAACCTGTTCGAACTGCGGGTGAACGAACACACGGGTACCCATGTCGACGCGCCGCTGCATTTCTCCGCCGACGGTCTCTCGGTCGCCGAACTACCGGTTGAGAAACTCGTCGTGCCGCTCTGCGTTGTCGACATCCGCGAGAGGGCTGCCACCGACCCGGACACGCAGGTGACGCCCGACGACATCAAGGCATGGATCGCCGCCAACGGGGACATCCCGGAAAACTCCTGTGTCGCGATGCTCTCCGGCTGGGCTGCCCATGTCGGCACGGACAAGTTCCGCAATGCCGATAGCGCGGGCAAGCTGCACTTTCCCGGCTTCCATGTCGAAGCCGCCAAATACCTGCTCGAAGAAACGAAGGCTGCCGGGATCGCCGTCGACACACTGTCGCTCGATCACGGCATTTCGCCCGACTTCGCCACCCACCGCGCCTGGCTGCCGGAGGGCCGCTGGGGCCTGGAGGCCGCCGCCAACCTCGACAAGCTGCCGGCCAAGGGCGCGACGCTCGTTCTCGGCGCGCCGAAGCACCGCGGCGGCACCGGCGGTCCGGCGCGCGTCTTCGCCCTCGTTTAGACCCTTTTGAAGGAAGAAGCATGAGCACGATCGCGCCGCCGCCCAATCCGGAATCGAACCCGCGCGTCAAGGCGGTATTCGACGACATCCGCGCCACGCGGAAATCGGAGTTCGTCAACAATATGTGGTTCTGGCTCGCCTTCGATCCAGACCTCCTGGAGCGCACCTGGGCGGAGGTCAAGGCGGTGATGGCGACGCCCTCGGCGCTCGATCCGCTGGTGAAGGAGATGCTTTATATCGCGGTATCCGTCACCAACGGCTGCGGCTATTGCATCCATTCGCACACGGCCGCCGCCAAGGCAAAGGGGATGAGCGAGGCCGAACACGCCGATCTGCTGCGCGTCGTTTCGCTGGCCGCCAAGACCAATCATACCAACGAGCGCCGTTTCCGACTCTCAGGGATTCCCACGGGGC
>NZ_AUTC01000176.1 GCF_001461695.1 Sinorhizobium fredii USDA 205
AAACCTGCTCCGGCAGAATGCTTCAATTTAACCAGGAAAGGCTCTAGATGGAGACTCCGGCCTCGCGGAGGCCGTCCACCAGCCGATCGAGCATATTGGGGTTCCGGTAAGGTAAAGCCCGTCGCAGGTGATCGACAGAAAAGTCCGGATTGACCTCCAATACCTCCCGCCAGTAGCGCCGCGCTTCTTCGTGGCGTCCGATGCGACCGTAAAGGCAGGCGAGATAAAAGCGCGTCATGTCCGATCGTGGGGAAAGCGTCAGCCGGCGCTTGAGGACGCTCTCCGCCTCGTCATAGCGTCCGAGGCTCAATAGAGCCCTGCCTTGGAAATGCAGCGACAGGTCGAATTGCGGATCAAGTCGGTGGGCTTGTGCGTACAGCGGCAGGGCGTCCTCGTGCCTCCCCTGGAAATCCCGGATCGTGCCAAGTGCGGTATAGCCGCTGGCCAAATTGGGGTCGAGTTCGATCGCCCGCTGCGCGGCGACCTCCGCCTCGTCGAGACGCCGCATCCAGGAAAGGGCAAGGGAGAGGGCGTGAGGGCCTAGCGGCTCGGTGTCATCCGTATCAATTGCCTTTTGGGCCAGATCGAACGCCTGTGTGAGATCTTCAGGCGTCGCGCCGTTCCACCGATTGATGAAATCGGTCAAAGCGATGATCGAAAGCGAAGCATAGGCAGCTGCCAGCCCCGGATCGATCGCAATGGCCCGCTGCAGCATGCTGCGTGCCTCCATGGACGATTGGGAGTTGAACTGTAGGATGGCCTGACGGGCGCGGACGAGCAGGTCATAGGCTTCCGGATCCACCTTGCCGCGGCCCTCGCGGCGTTCCTCTTCTCCGGTCGTCAGCTTCACTCTAAGCGCGTTGACGATGGTGCGGGTCACTTCATCCTGAACCGCGAAGATATCTTCAAGGCCGCGATCATAGCGCTCCGCCCATAAATGTCCGCCGGTGGTGCCGTCGATCATCTGGGCGTTGATGCGGATTCGGTCGGCTGCCCTGCGCACGCTACCTTCCAGGACGTAGCGGACGCCGAGTTCCCGGCTCACCTTGCGGATGTCCGGCGTCTTGCCCTTGTAGGCGAAAGAGGAATTCCGTGCGATCACGAAGAGGCCGGAAACCTTTGAGAGATCGGTGATGATGTCCTCGGTTATGCCATCGGCGAAGTAGCCCTGCTCCGGGTCACCGGACATGTTGTCAAACGGCAGAACGGCTATCGACGGCTTCTTTGGAAGCTGCGGCGGGGATTCTGCGGCAGTCTTGATGGGAACGCTCGTGCGGTTGTTCGGCGACCAGGTCCAGATATGCACCGGACGTTCAATGTTCTTCACCTCGTGGTAACCGCTGTCGATGAAATCCAGGCCAGTGCGACCATGCATATATTCATGAATTCCATCGGAAAGCGCCACGCCGCCAGGCTCGGCAAGCGCCTCGATTCGAGCAGCTACATTGACCCCATCGCCGTAGAGATCGCTATCTTCGACCATGACGTCGCCCAGGTTGACACCGACGCGGAGGACGATGGCCTGGTCTTCCGGTATGTCTCTGTTCGCGGCCGCCATGGCCTGCTGAAGGGCCGCTGCGCATTCGACAGCGTTGACGGCGCTGCCGAACTCGACAAGCACGCCGTCGCCAGTCCTCTTGAAGACACGGCCCTGGTGGAGTGCGACGAGCGGCTCCAGCACCTCTTTCCACCGCCCCATGAGCAGCGTGTGGGTGCTTTTCTCGTCCCGCTCCATAAGCCGGCTATAACCGACCACGTCAGCCGCCAAGATGGCGGCAAGCCGGCGTCTGATGGATTCGTTGGCCATGTGCAATGGCGCCTTCCTAGCACCCACTCATCAACTTTATCGGCGTCTTGCTCCGCTGTCTATTCGGCTCTGGATTTGGTCGGCTCCCAGCGCTTGTCGCACAAACCTCTTTTTGTGTGGCCGTGTTGATGCGCTCGTGAGGGCTGGTCTGCCGTCACGTCGTGTTTGTGCCGCTCGCAGACGTCGTCACGAGATGCACGCATTGATATAGCAGGCGGTGTCTGCCGCATGTCGAGGCGGCATCAGATCGCGACGAACACGAGAAGGGCAGTTGCTAGAGGTTGAGTTTCCGAAGGAAGACATTGGCTGGGGAACCTGGATTCGAACCAGGACTAACGGAGTCAGAGTCCGCTGGTCTACCGTTAACCTATTCCCCAAGGCCCGCTGGCGGTGTGGTCGCCCGCGTCGGTGTGGCGGGCTTATAAACAAAAGAACCGCCGATGCAAATACCCTTTGGCAAAAAAATGCGGCCGGGCTGTGGTGACGGTGCGATGTGTTTCGCCAAGGCGGATGCGGAGCGCTGATTTTCTGACCGCGGGGGCCGTGCAATGCGGGCCGAATCCGCGCCTTAAAAAAGGTTTGGCGAAAAAGGGCGGCGCTGGTACAGTCGCGCCAACGCAAAATCGAGAGAGCGCCTTGAGCGGCCGCAAGGCTTCGTGCGGCGCGATGGTTGAGACAAGTGAAAGACCCCGAACACGGCGCAAAGCCGTCTGAATCCGGGGCGTCGGCAGCAGGTCGTGGCGAGGCGCATAAGCTTGTGCCGCGCGGCGGCAAGGGGAAGCGGAGGCGGCGCAGGCCGTCCGGTTCGTCGTCTGCAATTGCCAGCCGATCCGGGCTTCCCGGAGAAGCAGGGCGTCCCGCAGCACTGGAAGAGGCGGAGCCGGCGCGCAAGCGCAAGCGGCGCCGCCGTTCGAAGGCCGCAAGGCCGCAGAGCCAGGCTCCCACTGCCGTTTCCGGCGCGGCCGCGGCCCATGAGACATCGATCACCGACAAGAAGGGCCAGAAGCGCAGCAAGAAGGCGCGCCATCGGCGCGGGCTTCAAGGGCGACCGCTGACGTCCGGCGACAAGCCACTTACGGTTGAACGGCCCGCCGACGGCCAGCGCCCGCGCGGGGTGTCCGCCGCGCCGCAGCCGTCGCGCAAGGACGATATGCGGGCGCCCCATGTGGCGCCAAGCGAACCGCCCGCGCCACTCTATGCGGCGCTCGACCTCGGCACCAACAATTGCCGGCTGCTGGTCGCCCAGCCGACCCGGCCGGGGCAGTTCCGCGTCGTCGACGCCTTCTCGCGGATTGTCCGGCTTGGCGAGGGCCTCGGCGCCAGCGGCAGGCTTTCCGACGATGCGATGGAGCGCTCCGTCGAGGCGCTGAAGATCTGCGCCGGCAAGCTCAACACCCGCTCGATCCGCCGCCGCCGGCTGATCGCCACCGAGGCGGCGCGCGCCGCCGAAAATGGCGCAATCTTCATGAAGCGCGTCGCCGAGGAGACCGGGCTCGATCTCGAAATCATCGACCGCGAGACCGAGGCGCGGCTTGCCGTTTCCGGCTGCTCGTCGCTCGTCGACCGCGAGACCAAGTCGGTGGTGCTCTTCGACATCGGCGGCGGCTCGTCGGAAATCGCCGTGATCCGCATCGGCGACAACCGCTCGAGCCGGCTCGCCAACCACATCACCCATTGGACCTCGCTGCCGGTCGGTGTCGTCACGCTTTCCGAACGCCATGGCGGCGAGCACGTCACGCCGCAGAGCTTCGAGACGATGGTGCGCGAGGTCGAAGGCATGCTGGACCGCTTCGACGGTCCATCGGTCGAAGCGTTGGAAAGCGCTTCCGGCAGCGGCTTCCATCTGATCGGCACGTCGGGCACCGTGACGACGCTTGCCGGCGTCCATCTCGACCTGCCGCGCTACGACCGGCGCCGGGTGGACGGTCTCTGGCTCTCCGACGACGAGGTCTCGGCCATGCAGGCGCGCCTGCTCTCCTGGGATTTCGCCGCGCGCGCCGCCAATCCCTGCATCGGCCCGGACCGCGCCGATCTAGTGCTCGCCGGCTGCGCGATCCTCGAGGCGATCCGCCGCCGCTGGCCGTCGACGCGGATGCGCGTCGCCGACCGCGGGCTTCGCGAGGGCCTGCTCACCGACATGATGGCCGACGACGGAGCCTGGCGGCGGGGACGGCCGCGCCGTCACCAGCGCGGCCCCGCCCAGGCCGGCGACGAGCGGCAGCGGTCCCACGAAGGGAATAAGGCATGACGAAATCCCCGATCGGCGGCAACCGCAGCGGCCGCAAGCTTGGCCAGAAGATCAAGAAGGGCAAGCTCAAGGCATCGTCACGCCGCTGGCTGGAGCGGCACATCAACGACCCTTATGTGCAGCGCGCCCAGCTCGAAGGCTATCGCGCCCGGGCGGCCTTCAAGCTTCTGGAGATCGACGAGAAGCACAAGATCCTGTCCGGCGCCCGGCGCATCATCGATCTCGGTGCGGCACCCGGCAGCTGGTCGCAGATCGCCGCCAAGGTGACGAATTCGACCGATGCTGACCCGCGCGTCGCGGCGATCGACTTTCTCGAAATGGACCCGATCCCGGGCGTCCGCTTCCTGCAGATGGATTTCCTCGATCCGCAGGCGCCGGAAAAGCTGAAGGAAGCGATCGGCGGCACCCCGGACCTCGTCCTGTCCGACATGGCGGCGCCGACCACCGGCCACCGGCAGACCGATCATCTGCGCACCATGCATCTCTGCGAGGTGGCGGCGCATTTCGCCGTCGACGTGCTGGCCGAGGGCGGGCACTTCCTCGCCAAGACCTTCCAGGGCGGCACGGAGCGCGACCTTCTCAACATGCTGAAGCAAAATTTCCGGCAGGTCATCCACGTGAAGCCGGCCTCGTCGCGCGCCGAATCGGTCGAGATGTTCCTGCTCGCCAAGGGGTTCAAGGGGCGCCAGAAGGCCGGCACGGAGACGGAAACCGAAGAAGAGGCGGCGGAATAGGCATGTTGCTTTACGTGACGGTCGGCACCAACGACCTGAAGCGCGCCGGCGCCTTTTATGATGCCGTGCTTCCGGCCCTTGGCTATCGCCGCCAGCGGCAGGACGAAACCGAGATCGGCTACGGCGCCGATGGCGATGTGCGCGTCCGCTTCTGGGTGGTCACCCCGTTCAACCGCGCGCCTGCCACCTATGGCAACGGCGTGAGCATCGCGCTCGTGGCCGAGACGCGGGGCGCCGTCGATGCCTTCCATGCGGCGGCGCTGGCTGCCGGCGGCACCGACGAGGGCGCGCCGGGGCTGCGGCCGTTCCACGCGAATTTTTATGGCGCCTGGGTCCGCGATCTCGATGGCAACAAGATCGCCGCCGTCTGCGAGCGCCCGGAATAGCTCTGCGTCAACAGTCCTACTTGCCGGCCGCCGCCTCGGCTTCCCTGAGCGCCTTTCGATGGCCGGATACGGAAGCGCCGGCATTCTTCGCCATGGTCAGGAAGGGGATCGCCGCCAGGAGGTTGGCGACCGCGATGATCATGAAGGCGATGTGGAAATCCTTGAGCGCCAGCGGCCCGTCGCTGATCGACGTTTGGATTTCGAGGATCGCGCCCGCCACTGCCACACCCAAGGCAAGACTGATCTGCTGCAGGACGGCGCTCATCGAAGTCGCCTTGCTGGCGTCCGCGTCGTCGATATCGGCGAAGGAAAGCGCGTTGACGCTGGTGAAGAAGAAGGAGCGGGCGAAGCCGGCGACAAGCAGGATCGAGATCATGACGAGGTAAGGCGTCGCCGGTGTGAAGAAGCCGTTGGTGAAGGTGGTGGCGGCGGCGATGACAGCGGCAACGATCAGCGTCGTGCGGAAGCCGGCAAAGGCGAGCACGCGGCGGGCAAGGAACTTGGTGGTGATGGCGCCGACGGCGCCGATGAAGGTGATCAGCCCTGACTGGAACGGATTGAGGCCGAAACCGATCTGCAGCATCAGCGGCATCAGGAACGGCACGGCGCCGACGGAAATGCGGAAGATCGTGCCGCCGATCGAGGCGTCGCGGAAGGCGCTGTCGCGAAACAGCCGGAGGTCGAGCACCGGTGCCGGATGGCGACGGGCGTGGAAGATGTAAAGGAAGGTCGCAGCGACGCCGGCCGAGATGGAGGCGATGCCGACCGCCGGCGGCAGGGCCGGCAGGCTGATGACGGAAAGGCCGAAGACGATCCCCGACGCGGCGATGCCGCCGAGCAGAAAGCCGAGGATATCGACCGGCGGCGGGTTACGTCGCTCCATCTCCGGCAGGTAGATGCCCGAAAGCACATAGCCGGCAATGCCGACTGGCACATTGATCAGGAAGATCCAGTGCCAGGAGAAATAGGTGGTGATGAAGCCGCCGAGCGGCGGGCCCGCCAGCGGGCCGACAAGGGCAGGGATGGTGAGCAGCGCCATGGCCGAGACGAGTTCGCTGCGCGGCGTGCCGCGCACCAGGACGAGGCGCGCCACCGGCGTCATCATCGCGCCGCCCATGCCCTGCAGGAAGCGCGACAGCACGAAGGCGACGAGGCTGTCTGCGACGGCGCAGAAGACCGACCCGGCGATGAAGACAAGGATCGCCGCCCGGAAGATGCGCTTGGCACCGAAGCGGTCCGCCATCCAGCCGCTCAGCGGAATGAAGATGGCGAGCGCCACCATGTAGGCGGTGAGCGCCAGTTTCAGCGTGATCGGCCCGACGCCGATGTCACGGGCGATTGCCGGCAGCGACGTCGAGATGACGGTGGAATCCATCTGCTCCATGAAGAGAGCGACGGCGAGGATCATCGGGACGATGCGATTCATGAGAGGCTCTGGATGCGGGGTCGGCGTCCGGTAGACGGTTCCGGTGGCTTTGTCGGGGCAAAACCGGCGATTGCAGATCAAAAGCCTGTGATCTGGCTGACCTTTTCTGTCAAGGCCGCTACTTCTTGCCTGTCGGCGCACGACAGTAGGGGCGGCGCCAGTCAACAGGAGCGATCAATGATCACACAGAGTCTGAAGCGCCGAACCTTGTTCGGGGCAGGGGTGGCTGCCTTGGCGGCGCCGGGCCTCTTGACCGGAATTGCGAATGCTCAGGAAAGCGCAGAAAAGGACGCCATGACGAAGGATGCGGCTTTCAAGTCCCTCAAGCTCGGTACCTTCAAGGTGACGGTGATCAGCGATGGGACGCGCGCCTCGGACAATCCGCACGAGACCTATGGCACCAATCAGCCTGTGGAAGCCGTCTCTGCGCTGCTCGAACAGAATTTCCTGCCGACCACCGGTTTCATCAACGGCTTTTCGCCGGTCCTGGTCGATACCGGATCGGAGATCGTGTTGTTCGACACCGGGCTCGGCGAAGGCGGCCGGGAGGCGGGGACCGGAAAACTTGCTGACGGTATTCGCGCCGCCGGCTATGCGCCCGAGCAGGTTTCGGTCGTCGTCATCACCCATATGCACGGCGATCATATCGGCGGCCTCATGGAGGGCGGCACGCCGGCCTTCCCGAACGCCCGCTATGTGACCGGACAGGTGGAGTTCGACTTCTGGAAGGATGCGGCCCGCGTCGGCACGCCGGCCGAGAACGGCCACAAGGCGGTGCTGCAGAAGGTCGTGCCGCTGGCGGAAAAGACCACTTTCATCGCCGACGGTGCCGAGGTGGTGCCGGGGATCAACGCCATCGCCGCTTTCGGCCATTCCCCGGGGCATATGATCTACCGACTCGAATCCGAGGGCAAGGCGCTGATGCTGACCGCGGATACCGCCAACCACTACGTCCTGTCGCTGCAGCGGCCGGATTGGGAGGTCCGCTTCGACATGGACAAGGCTGCCGCCGGCGCGACACGGCGAAAGGTCTTCGACATGATCGCAACCGATCGGCTGCCCTTCATCGGCTATCACATGCCGTTCCCGGCCGTCGGCTTCGTCGAGCGGCAGGACCAGGGCTACCGCTTCGTGCCGGTGACCTACCAGTTCGACATCTGATTTCAGGATCTTGTTGCACTGCAGCAACAAATTTGCGGGGCCCGGGAGAATTCCGGGCCTTAACTATTTTCATTCTGACATATCCGTGTTACGAGCCCTCGCCAACTTCCAAGACAAGCTTTGAAGTCACCCGGTGGACAAATCCTGATCGTCCCCGGGGATTTTCGTATATTCGAAGAGGAATTGGCCATGGCGCGCATCATCGAAACGGCAACCGGTCTGGAGGCTTTGACCTTCGACGACGTCTTGCTCCAGCCGGGACATTCCGAAGTGATGCCGGGCCAGACGAACATCGCGACCCGCATCGCCCAGGACATCGATCTCAACCTGCCGATCCTTTCGGCGGCCATGGACACGGTCACCGAGGCGCGCCTGGCGATCGCCATGGCCCAGGCCGGCGGCATCGGCGTCATCCACCGCAACCTGACGCCGGCCGAACAGGCCGAAGAGGTCCGCCAGGTCAAGAAGTTCGAAAGCGGCATGGTCGTCAACCCGGTGACGATCGGGCCGGATGCGACGCTCGCCGACGCATTGAGCCTGATGAAGGCGCACGGTATTTCCGGCATCCCGGTCGTGGAAAACGGCGGCAGCGGCGGCCAGACACAGGGCCG
>NZ_AUTC01000177.1 GCF_001461695.1 Sinorhizobium fredii USDA 205
CGACGTCCGCTTCGCATCCGACCCCTCCCAGAAGATCTACGAGCTGATGACCCGGGAGAACCTGGTCACCGTCAAGGAGAGCGTCGACCAGCAGGAGGCGAAGCGTCTCCTCCACAAGCACCGGATCGAGAAGCTGCTGGTGGTCGATCCGGATGGCCGCTGCGTCGGGCTCATCACGGTCAAGGACATCGAGAAGTCGCAGCTGAACCCGAACGCCTCCAAGGACGCGCAAGGGCGGCTTCGCGCCGCCGCGGCTGTCAGTGTCGGCGACGACGGCTTCGAGCGCGCCGAGCGGCTGATCGATGCCGGCGTCGACCTGATCGTCGTCGACACTGCACACGGCCATTCGCAGCGCGTGCTCGACGCGGTCGGCCGGGTGAAGAAACTGTCGAACTCGGTCCGCGTCATGGCCGGCAACGTCGCGACGGCGGATGGCACCAGAGCGCTGATCGATGCTGGCGCCGATGCCGTCAAGGTCGGCATCGGTCCCGGCTCGATCTGCACGACGCGCATCGTCGCCGGCGTCGGCGTGCCACAGCTTGCCGCCATCATGGCGGCGGTCGAGGCAGCGCAGGCGTTGGATATCCCGATCATCGCCGATGGCGGCATCAAATATTCCGGCGACCTCGCCAAGGCGATTGCCGCCGGTGCCTCCGCCGTCATGGTCGGCTCGCTGCTCGCCGGCACCGAGGAGAGCCCGGGCGAGGTGTTCCTCTATCAGGGCCGCTCCTTCAAGGCCTACCGCGGCATGGGTTCGGTCGGCGCCATGGCGCGCGGCTCGGCCGACCGCTATTTCCAGGCGGAAGTCCGCGACACGCTGAAGCTCGTGCCGGAAGGCATCGAAGGCCAGGTTCCCTATAAGGGTGCCGTTGGCGGCGTCCTGCATCAGCTTGCCGGCGGCCTCAAGGCGTCGATGGGCTATGTCGGCGGCGCGACGATCAAGGACTATCAGGAGCGCGCCACCTTCGTCCGCATCTCCGGCGCCGGCCTTCGCGAAAGCCACGCGCATGACGTGACGATCACCCGCGAGAGCCCGAACTATCCGGGCGGCGCCTGATATCTTACGCGGGACGCCGACCGGCGTCCCGCGTCCTTGCCTTCCCATCCGAGATTTGAAGCGGAGCACCGATGTCGGGGTTCGAGATCTTCTGGCCCGTGGTTGCCCATGTCGCGCTGGTGTTCATGCTTTATGCGCTTCTCTCGATACGTCGGTCTGCGGTCGTCCGCGCCGGCAAGGCGGAGGCGTCGCAGTTTCGTGAAAACCGCGGAGAGCCAAGCGAGAGCCTCGTCGTGCGCAACAGCATCGCGAACCAGTTCGAGCTGCCGGTACTCTTCTATGCGTGCTGCGTAATGCTCCACATCACCGAGGCCGACAACATCATGTCGCTCGGTCTTGCCTGGCTTTTCGTCGCACTCCGCTATGCCCACTCCTTCGTGCATGTGACCAGCAACCGGCTCCGCTATCGCGGCCCTCTCTTCCTGGCCGGCTTTGTGACGCTCGCGGCGATGTGGGCGTGGCTGTCCCTCTGGATGGCGATGAACTGACGATTGACTGCCGTTTGCCGGTATCAATGTCTCAGTTCTGAGACGATCTCTTCATCGAACCGCCGCGCCTTGACGTGCGTCAAGGGACCGCGTCCGGCCCCGCGGCTAAACTTCCGTCGTCGAGTATCGGAGGAGGAGATCGATATGGCCGGAACAATGAAAGCCGCCGTGGTACGCGAATTCGGCAAGCCGCTTGTGATCGAGGAATTGCCCATACCGCAGCCGGGACCGGGTCAGGTCCTCGTCAAATACGAGGCCACGGGCGTGTGCCACACCGACCTGCACGCCGCCAAGGGCGACTGGCCGGTGAGACCCAATCCGCCCTTCATTCCCGGCCACGAAGGGGTCGGCTACGTCGCCGGGATCGGCGCCGGCGTCACCCGGCTGAAGGAGGGTGATCGGGTCGGGGTGCCATGGCTGCACACGGCCTGCGGCTGCTGCACGCCATGCCGCACCGGATGGGAAACGCTGTGCGGCAGCCAGCAGAATACCGGCTATTCGGTCGACGGCACCTTTGCCCAGTACGGCCTGGCCGATCCGGATTTCGTCGGGCGGCTGCCGGCCAAGCTGGAGTTCGGCCCGGCCGCGCCGGTGCTCTGCGCCGGTGTCACCGTCTACAAGGGCCTGAAGGAGACGGAGGTGAAGCCCGGAGAATGGGTGCTCGTCTCCGGCATCGGCGGCCTCGGCCACATGGCCGTGCAATATGCCAAGGCCATGGGCATGCACGTCGCCGCGGCCGACATCTTCCCCGACAAGCTGGCGCTCGCCGAGAAGCTCGGAGCCGACCTCGTTATCGACGCAAAGGCGGCTGACGCTATCGAGGAGGTGCAGAAGCGGACCGGCGGTGTCCACGGGGCGCTGGTCACGGCGGTCTCGCCAAAGGCGATGGAGCAGGCCTACCGCATGCTGCGTTCGAAGGGCACCATGGCCCTTGTCGGTTTGCCGCCGAGCCAGATCTGCCTGCCCGTCTTCGACACGGTGCTGAAGCGGATCACGGTGCGCGGCTCGATCGTCGGCACCCGCCAGGATCTGGAGGAGGCGTTGGAATTTGCCGGCGAGGGCAAGGTCGGCGCCCACTTCTCCTGGGACAAGATCGAAAACATCAACGCCATCTTCGAGCGCATGGAAGAAGGCAAGATCGACGGCCGCATCGTTCTCGATTTGAACAACTGAGCGTTGGTCCTAAGCTTTGGATCACGACAAGTAACGCAGTTTTGACGTGTGCCTGCCGCCCGCTGACCTATCCTGTCGGCGGGCGGTGCGGCCATCGCTGCGCCGCCTTCGGAAAACGCCGAAGGAGAGCGTCATGAACAAGCCTGTGATCACTCAGGCAATGATCGATGCCTATGACGAATACACGCATCTGACCCTGGATCGCCGCCGCTTCATGGAGAGGCTGACGGCGCTTGCCGGTACGCGGCTGCCGCCGCGGCAATCGCCCCTTTGCTCGCCGCCAACAGCGCCAAGGCCGAAATGGTCGCCGCGACGGACGAACGGATCAAGGGGGAGGATATCACCTATCCGGGTGCCGACGGCGAGATGAAGGGCTATCTGGTCAAGCCCGCCAATGCATCCGGCGAGCTTCCGGCGGTGATCGTCATCCACGAGAACCGCGGTCTCAATCCGCATATCAAGGACGTCGCGCGTCGCGTCGCCCTCGACGGATTCGTCGCCCTCGCTCCCGATTTCCTGTCGCCTGACGGCGGAACGCCGAGCGACGAGGACAAGGCCCGCGAGATGATCAGCGCGCTCGACGCGGGTGTAACCAGTGCCAATGCGGTGGCGACCGTCACCTTCCTCCACGGGCACGCGCAAAGCACCGGCAATGTCGGCGCGATCGGCTTCTGCTGGGGTGGCGGCATGGTCAACCGTCTTGCGGTCAATTCTCCGGATCTCAAGGCCGGCGTCGCCTATTACGGCTCCCAGCCGAAGGCCGAGGACGTGCCGAAGATCAAGGCCGCCATGCTGCTCCACTATGCGGGGCTCGACGAGCGCATCAATGCCGGCATCGATGCTTACCGCAAGGCACTGACGGAGAATGGCAAGGACGCCACGATCTATGTCTATGACGGCGTCAACCATGCCTTCAACAACGATACCTCGGCGGTTCGCTACGACAAGGCGGCAGCCGAACTCGCCTGGGGACGGACCATCGAGTTCCTGAAGACGAAGCTTGCCTGACGGGCGACTACAGTGGTAACGGGCAGGGGCACCACTGTGCGCGATCCTACCGCTCGGCCCCCTTTAGTATCGAGCGGGCACAATCGACGATCGCTTCGGCCAGCGCGTCCATATCGCGCCGGCGCGGATTGCTGCGGCGCCAGATGAGTCCGATCTCGCGCGCCGGTCCGGGGGCGGCGAAGGGCACGATGCGGATGGCATTGCGCGCCGCCTCGCTCGGGATGGCGATCTCCGGAATGAGCGTCATGCCCATGCCGTTCGCCACCATCTGCAGAAGAGTCGCCATGGACGTGGCGCCGAAGCTCATCAGCTGCCGCTTGCCGGCGCTGTTGCAGACGGCCAGCGCCTGATCGCGCAGGCAATGGCCCTCCTCGAGCAGGAGCAGTTGCGAGATATCGACCTGTTCCTCGGTCAGCGGCGACATCAGCACGTTCCGGTCGTTGTCTGCGACTGCCATGAAGAACCGGTCCGAAAACAGCGGGCGCGCGGCGATGCCGTCGGCATCGATCGGCAGCGCGGCGACGACAGCGTCGAGCCGGCCGTCACCGAGATCGGCAATCAGCCTGTCGGTCAGCGATTCCTTGAGCTCGATTTCGATCGCCGCATATCGCGCCCGCAGATAGGGAATGAGTTGCGGCACCAGATAGGGTGCCAGCGTCGGGATGACGCCCAGGCGGACGCGTCCGTCGAGCGTTCCGGAATTTGCCCGGGCGCTTTCCTCCAGCCTGTCGACATCGGCCAGGATGGCGCGGACCCGCGTCAGCACGTCCTCGCCCTTGCCGGTCAGGAATACGCCTCCGCGGCTTCTCTCGACAAGCTTGACCCCAAGATGCTCCTCCATCTCCATGATCTGAGCCGAAAGGGCCGGCTGGCTGACATGGGCGAGCTCGGCCGCGCGGCCGAAATGGCGGGCAGTCGCGAGGGCATCGAAATAGCGCATCTGTCGAAGCGTCAGCATGATAGGAAAAATTTATCGGAAATGAGTTCGGAGTACAAGCGGAGACTATCGCAGGGGGAGCGACTCCGCCGGCCACGAGGTAGCAAACTGTGGCAGGGATCGGTTCCGGAAAAGGACGAAGGCCGTGCTCTTGCACGAGGCGCGGCCTTCGTCGTCTTGCCTGTAAAGCGGGGCTTACCAGCCCGGCAACATATGGCTCTGCCTGAGGCGCGGATAGCGCGGATAGCCCTTGATATCGTTGTCGAGGTCGTCGTTGACCGCGATCGGCGTGATATTATCGAGGCAGGCGGTGATGTGGTTGGTGATGGCGTTCGACAGCGACGGCGAAAGGCCGGGGCGCTTCATGATGCCGATCTGCACGGGTGCGAGCGCCGGGAATCCGTCCGCAAGCGTCAGCACCTTCATGCCGGGACGAAGAGCTGATTCCGGCAGCACCGAGACGGCCATTCCGGCGAGCACCGCGGCGGCGACGACGGTCGACGACCAGCTTGTGAACAGGATCTGATACTCGCGGCCGGTCGCATCGAGCGCGGCACAGGCCGCCTGCCGCCACAGACAGTCGCGGCGTCCGACGGCGAGCGGGATCGGCGCATTTTCCGGAAGCGGATGGTTGATCGAGCTCACCCAGCAGAGCGGTTCGGTCCTGACCACGTCGGAGGCCCGCACCCGCGGATTGTGGGTGACGAGGGCGATGTCGAGATCGCCCTTCGCCATTTTCTCGGCGAGATCGGCGGAAGGCTCGCAGACGATATAGAGCTCGACATTCGGATGCGTCTTCGCGAAGCGGACGATGATCTCCGGCATGTAGCGGTCGGCATAGTCGTCGGGCGTACCGATCCGGAGCGTGCCTTCGAGCCTGTTGTCGTCGAAAGAGGCGATCGCCTCGTTGTTGAGGCGGAGCATCCTGCGGGCGAAATTCAACAGCCTGTCGCCCTCGACCGTCAGCCGGTTGCCGCGCCCGTCCTTGATGAACAGCGGCTTGCCGATGCGCTCCTCCAGCCGGCGCATCTGCATCGACACTGCCGACTGAGTCTTGAAGACGCGATCGGCGGCCTTGGTGAAGCTGCCCGTGTCGGCGATGGCGACGAAGGTTTGCAACTGATCGATATCGAGCGGTGCGGACATGGCCGAATACCCATAAAATTGTTTGATGGATATCATTAGAAACATTCGTTGGACTGATCAATAAGGATTTGCGATTCATAGCGTGCAAATCACGTCAATCCTCCCGGCGACGTCACCGCCGCTCAACCAAATCATTCCCGCTTGCCCCTGCGTAGACCTCCCCGCAGGGGGCGGGCCTCTTCGTGCCTGAAAAAGGAGTTCCGCCATGCGCACGACCCAACACGCCCTCGATCTCGACCTCGCTGCAGGCAAGCCGTCGCTTGCGTCCCGTACGGCAGGCGTCATCGGCGTGCTGACGGCTGTCTGGCGCCTGTACCGAAGCCGCTGCCAGATTGCGCGTCTCCACGATCTCGACGATCGGCAACTGCTCGACATGGGGTTGAAACGCGAAGACCTGCACGAGGCGATGACCTCGTCCTTCTTCGAGAACCCGGGCAGCTTCCTGACGCGCGCGTCGCGAAACCGGGCGAACCACTTCTACAGGGGTGTCCGCCACGATTGATGATCCCCGTGGCGCGTCCCCCGCCTGGATGCGTCATTTGCGGCATGATCCGGCGAAAGCTTGCCGCCATCGCGCGGATCATGCCGCGAATTTCCAGTTACGGTGACGCTTATCACCGATCCGTTCCCCGCAGGGTATGAGCCAATAGACCCTGCTGCTTGCCCGGTACATGCCAAGACATGTACCGGGCTTTTTTTGTGGGAGACTACCGCGTAGCAGCGAGACGGAGAATTTGCCCCTCATCCGGCCTGCCGGCCACCTTCTCCCCGCGAGCGGGGAGAAGGCTAGGGTGAGGGGCAAATCTCCCGATCATGCTTTGCCGTCGGAACTACTCTTATAGCTCTCGAACAGGGCGTCGATGTTCTTCTGATATTCCTTCTGCATCCCGAGGCCGGTGTCGAACATGTTGTTCATCATCTGGGAGAACTGCGCGAAGGCGGGGTTTTCCTGAGGCGGCTTCTCGGCCGCAGCACTGCTGTTGCGCATCATGTCCTGGTAGGCCTTGAAGAAGGGATTGTCGGCGAAAAAATCAGGCGTTTTCGGTTGCTCCTGGGCCTTGCCGGCACCGAAGAATCCCTGCATCGCCTGGGTGAAGGGATTGTCGAACGGGTTCGGCGCAGGCTCGGGCTTCTTGGCGAGGCCGGTCGCCTCCATCCATTGCCGCATCAGCGTCATCATCGGATTGTTGGCGAGCGCTTCGTTCACCTGGTTGGTGGTCTCCTTGAAAAGGCCGCCCATGAGCGTGCTCGCCATCACCGGCAGCATCTGCTTGTAGACTTCCTGGCCGATGCCGGTCATCTGTGCCGCCTGTGCCGCGACCGCCCGCGACATCTCCTTCGAGCCGAACAGCTGACCGAGGATATCGTTGCCGTCCGCCACGCCCTCAGGCGTGAAGGCCTGCTTCATATCCTCGAAATACTTCACGTAATTGCCGGTCGAGAGTGCCGTCAGCAGCGCTCCGAAATCATAGGGATTGGCGGTGTTGCGCTTGAAGCCAGTGGAAAAGGCCGGCATCAGCGCCGCTGTCGCCTTCGCCATCTGCTCCTGGGCCAGGCCGAACTGCTTCGCCATCAGCTCGATCGCCTGGCCGTTCTGCGCTTGTGCGAACATGTCAAAAAGCGGTGCCATGGCAATTCCTTCCCGGGCGAGTGACGCATGTCATTGCACTATAACGGGAATCGAGAGGCTGGAAACCGCTTTTTGCTCGGACCCGAACGCGTTCCGCGCCTCAGTATTGGTATTCCGTAAACACCGGATCGACGGAACGGTTCCAGCGGCCGTTGTAGAGGGCCAGCAGATCCTCGGCGAGCGTCGCTTTTTTCGCCAGAACTTCGCCGAGCGGTTCCAGGAACTGGCTCTCGTCGATACCATCGCTGTTCAGACGGTTGCGCCGTTTCAACCCGGCCCGCGAAATCGCCAGCACCTCGCGGGCGATGTCGAACAGCGACGCCGCTCTGAATTTCGCGGCCAGCCCCTCGGCGGGAACTGCGTCCCTGAGTGCTTGGACCTCGTCGTAGCTCCAGTCGCGGGTCAGCGTCTCGGCGTCCGCCAACGCCTGGTCGTCATAGAGCAGGCCGACCCAAAAGGCGGGCAGCGCGCAGATCCGCCGCCACGGTCCGCCGTCGGCACCGCGCATCTCGAGGAAACGCTTCAGCCGGACGTCGGGGAAAAGAGTCGAAAGATGATTGGTCCAGTCGCCCATGTTGGGCTGCCATTCGGCGATCTCTCCCTTCAGCGTCCCGTTCATGAACTGGCGGAAGGTGACATGGGTGCAGTCATGATAATGGCCGTCGCGTACGACGAAATACATCGGCACGTCGAGCGCCCATTCGACATAGTCGGCGAAGCCGAAATCCGGCCTGAAGGAAGCCGGCAGGAGACCGGCACGCCTATTGTCGGTGTCGCGCCAGATCTCTCCCCGCCACGAAAGCAGGCCGTTCGGTTTGCCGTCGGTAAACGGCGAACTGGCGAAGAGGGCGGTGGCGAGCGATTGCAGCTTCATCGATACCTGCATCTTGCGCCGCATGTCCTCCTCGGAGGAGAAGTCGAGATTCACCTGGATCGTGCAGGTGCGGTACATCATGTCGAGGCCGTGGGTCCCGACCTGCGGCATGTAGCGCGACATGATCGCGTAGCGCGATTTCGGCATGCGCGGCGTTTCTTCGAAGGTCCATTTCGGACTGCCGCCGATGCCGAGGAAGCGGATGCCGAGCGGTTCGGCAATCTCGCGAAGCACCGCAAGGTGTTGGTTCGATTCCTTGCAGGTCTGATGCAGGTTCTCGAGCGGCGCGCCGGAAAGCTCGAATTGGCCGCCGGGCTCCAGCGAGATCGCGCCGTTCCCGTCCCGTTCGGCAAGGCCGATGATATTGCCCTCGTCGACGATCGGCTCCCAGCCATTCCGCTCGGCCATGCCTTTCAAGAGCGCTTGGATGCTGGCCTCGCCGAAATAGGGCACGGGGCCGTTGTCCGCCTTGAAGAAGGCGAATTTCTCGTGCTCCGTACCAATCCGGAACCTCTCCTTCGGCTTCGATCCGGACGCGAGGTAGGCGGTCAGTTCGGCAACGGAGGTGACCGGCGTCTGGTCGGTGGTGTCTCTGGCCATATTCGTCTTCTTCACATGTGCGGGATCCCGCCGGCAGCAGGATGGATGGAGGGTGCTTGAACCGTAATCAAGTGCGGTGCAAGTCAATTTCTTTCAAGATGCCGTCAAAAAAACTCCGCGCAAAGCCCCTCCTGCGCCACGCCTCCTGTCAGACGCGCCAGGGCCGCCTTACGGTCCTGGATTTGCTGCATGTTTTCATCCTTGGATCGAACGGTTCCAAGCATTGCGCTGCCGCCGACCGACGGCTCACCGCCAGTCGCCGAGCGTTGCCTGAATGAGCGCCAGCGCGGCCACCGCGGCCGTATCGGCGCGCAGGATGCGCGGCCCGAGCGGGACTGCGGTGACGAAATCGAGGCTGCGCAAGAGCACCCTTTCGGCTTCCGAGAAGCCTCCTTCCGGGCCGATCAGCAGGGCAAGACGGCGCTCGCTGATCCCGCTGAGGATCGGCAGCGGATTCTGGCTTTCATTGCCCTCGTCGCAGAAAATGATGCGCCGCTCGCGCGGCCAGTTCGCCAGGAGTTCTTCGAGTTTTCGGGGTGCCTCTACCGAGGGAATGCCGAGAACCCCGCATTGCTCCGCGGCCTCGATGACATTGGCGCGCAGGCGGTCGGGATTGCCGAGCTTGCCTTGCACGTGCTGGGTCATCACCGGCTGCAGCACGCCGGCGCCCATCTCGACGGCCTTCTGAACAAGGTAGTCGAGCCGCCCGATCTTGAGCGGGGCAAACAGATAGATGAGGTCGCAGGGAGCCGGCTGAGGACGGGTCTGCTCGCCTGCCATGAGCACCAGCTGCTTTCGGGAAGGGAGGGACAATTCCGCACGCCACTCGCCGTCTCGTCCATTGAAGACCAGGATCGAGGAGCCCTCGCCGAAGCGCAGCACGTTGACCAGATAGTTGAACTGTTCCTTCGTGGCCTCGTGCCTTGCCCCGGTGTGAAGCGGGCTTTCGACGAACAATCGCTGCATGCGGAAATTGGCGCGCATTCGGTCACTCTCACAGAAACAGGCCGGCGAGCAGCCGATAGACGAGCGCCGAGAGTAGCGCGGAGGCAGGAAGGGTGATCACCCAGGCGGCGACGATCGTCAAGAAATAGGAGCGGCGCACCAGCCGGCGGCGGCGTATCTCGGCGAAATTCGTTTCGATGGCCTCGCCCATGAAATCGGATTGGCCGGTCCGCCGCCGGATATACTCCAGCCGCCGCCGCGAATGGCGAATGTACCATTCGCGGAAAAAACCGACGCCGAAGACGGCACCGACCGCCGTGTGCGTGGAACTGATCGGCAGCCCCAGCGCCGATGCCAGGAGCACGGTGACCGCAGTCGCCAGCGCTACGCAGAAGGCGCGCATCGGATTGAGACGGGTGATTTCCTCGCCGACGACGCGGATCAGGATCGGCCCGTAGAGAAGCAGGCCCATCGAGATGCCGAAAGCGCCGATGAGGAGCACCCAGAAGGGTGCCACCGACCGCGCCGTCGAAATCGTGCCGTTCACGGCCGAGACGATCGCCGAGAGCGGTCCGATGGCGTTCGACACGTCATTGGCGCCGTGCGCGAAGGAGAGCAGCGCGGCGGAGAAGATCAGCGGCAGGCGGAACAGCTTGCGAAGCGACTGGTTGCGGTTCTCGAGTCCCACCGATTGGCGATGAATCCACGGCTTGCACAGGCCGTAACAGGCGATGCCGGCAAGGGCGCCGATGAGGAGGCCCGTCCAGAGCGAAATCACCTGCAGATGGACGAGCGCGAAGATCGCCACATAGGCGGTGAAAGAGCCTGCCGTGATGCCGAGCACGATCGGCATCCAGTACCGCGCCGCCGCGATCTTGTCGTCACGATAGATGACGAATTCCTTGAGGAACGCCAGGAAGAGGGCGGCGATCGCCCCGCCGAGCAGGGGAGAGACCGACCAGCTCGCGGTGATCCCGGCGATCGCCCACCATTTGACGCTGGCGAGACCCTCGGCCGCCAGGCCGGCGCCGATGATCCCGCCGACGATAGAGTGGGTGGTCGAGACCGGGGCACGCGCGTAGGTGGCGATGTTGATCCAGACGGCCGAAGACAAGAGCGCCGCCATCATCACCCAGACCAGCACGTCGAGGCTGACCAGTTGCACGCCGTCGACGATGCCGGCCTCGATGGTAAGCGTCACCTTTCGCCCGGCGATGACGGCTCCGGCAATCTCGAAGACGGCGGCAATGCCAAGCGCCGTCGCCATCGTCATGGCCTTGGCGCCGACCGCGGCTCCGACATTGTTGGTGACGTCGTTTGCGCCGATGTTCATCGCCATGTAGGCGGCGATCGCGGCCCCCGCCACGACAATGCCCATGCCGGACGCGCCGGTGAAATAGCTGGCTGCGAATGCCATGCTGAGGATCAGAAAGAGCAGGCCGAGGCCGGGGGCGGCAAGCCCGCGCATCACATATTGCGATGCCTCCTCGGCACGGCTGACCTTGTCGAGATCCTTGTCGATCGTCAGCTTTTCGAGGCGCATGCGCGGCTTGGACACAAATATTACTCCATTGTCATATTTGCCAGTAGCGGTCCGCGACGGCGTATTCAAGCGGTGTTGGAAGATGGGCGCCGGGCGGGCATGGTGGATCTAAGCCACCAACTATGACCGTCAGCCCTTGGAGGCCGCAGGCTCCGGCGGCTGGGCGGCGGCCATTCGCTTGCCGAAGCTGAGGATGAGTTCCTTCAGCGAAGGTTCGGCGACGCGACTGGCGGCCTCCGCGTAGTCGACCCACTCGAGCTTTCGCTCGCCCTTTTCGGGGAAATTCTTGCAGAGATTGTCGACTTCGAGGGCGTGGACCTGAACTTTGCAGGGAATCGTCAACCCGTGGTCCATGCGCTTCTGATAGACATAGGAGCCGATCGCAGCCTTCTGCGCCTTGCCTTTCACGCCGGCCTCTTCATAGGCCTCGCGTTCGGCGACCTCATGTGCCCACTTTCCCTGCATCGGCCATCCCTTGGGAATGACCCAACGGCCCGTGTCGCGGCTGGTGAGCAGGAGAATTTCCGGAGACATCGCCTTCTTGCGGACGCGGTAGCACAGCGCGGCATATTGCATGCGCGCCGGTCGACGCAGCATCAGATGCACGTCAGAAGCTAGCCGGTGCAAGAAGTTCAAGGAATCGATACTCCTGTACGAATCAGGCTCCAATCAGCCATTCTGAATTATGGCGCGTCTGACTTGCGTGTAAATGACGTCAGCCGATCAATAACTGATAAGAAGCGTTGCGGTTCCGTGAGCGGAACGCCGTTGTGAATACATGTAATGCTTCCTTGCGCCACTTGCCAGAAAACGACATCGTCGGTCGTATTTTGTTCTTGATGGCGGTTCAGGAACTTCGAGCGCGCGTGGCGCCCGGAATGCCGGGTCTAGGAACCGATGCGGTCGCGCTGTTTGAGGCGCAGCCGCGCGATACGGGCCCACTCGCCGCTGCGTTCCGCATCGCGCGCCGCGGCGGCGACGAAATCGATATGGCTTTGTGCGGCCGCCTTGGCGGCCGCGGGATCGCGCGCCATGATGGCCGCGTAGATCGCCTCGTGCTGGGAAAGCAGCCGGTCGCGCGCGCCCGGCGCGCCGAAGACCGAGCTGCGATGAAAGAAGATGCCCTGGGTCAGGAGCCGGTAGCAGGCCCTCAGCGTGTGCAGCAGAATGATGTTGTGGGCGCTTTCGCCGATCGCATTGTGCAGCTCGACGTCCGCTTCGAGTTCGTCGTCGAAATTGCCGCTCCGGTGTGCATCGCGCATCCGCTCGATGACGCGGGTGAGGAGGTCGCGGTCGAAGTCCGTGGCGCGTGTCGCGGCGAGTTCCGCCGTCAGCCCTTCGAGCTCGCGCCGGTATTCGAGGTAATCCTGGGTCGCCTTGTGGTGACGGCTGATGAGCTCGATCAACGGTTTCGAGAAGATCTGGCCGACCACGTCGGCGACGAAGGTGCCGCCTCCGTGGCGGCTCTCGAGCAGGCCGCGCCCTTCCAGTTCCTTCAGCGCCTCGCGCAGGATCGGTCGCGACACGTCGAGCCTTTTCGACAGGTCCCGCTCGCCCGGCAGCCGGTCCCCGTCGCGCAGCACGCCCTCCAGAATCAGGAGCTCGATCTGCTGGACGACCTCGTCCGCCGTGCGGCTGTGGCTGATGCGCGCATAGAGATCGCTTTGGTCTTCGGTCACTACACATCTCCCACGGACGGAATGGCGCCTGGCGCTTTCTGTTTCCGTCATCGGCTGCAATCCAGGTCCCTGACCCTAGCAGGACCCATGAAGTGGTCAAAGTGATTGTCCACTTGCCAAGGTGCGGCTGATAAAAGTCAAACTGCGTCAATGCGTCCTGTTCATTTTGCTCCCCTGATTGATAAGTAAAAGGTGATGAACGCGAGGGGGATGAAGCGCTTCATGGCGAAGGCAAGTTTTGGATTTCCAGCGGCCGCCTTGCGCGCTCAGGCGCTCGGCGAGGTTCATTCTCGGCCCTATGCGCTGGTGACGACGCCACGCGTCATCTTTCAGCTCGCCTTCATCACCGAAGGCGGCTCGATCGTCGACCATGCCGTGCTCTCGGAACTGTCCCGCGCGCGGGGCATCGCGCCGCCCGGTCGCGATGCCAACCACCACGCCATGCCCTGGGGGCAGGGGACTTTGCGCTGGGAGCGGCACACTGAATTTTCCACCTATTTCTGGGACGCGCCGGCGCCGGAACGGTTCGGCGGCGAGGTGCCGATCCATCCTTTCGGCGACGGTTTCTCTCCTCCGGGCTTGTTGATTTCCGGCATCCGCCTTGAAATCCGCCCTGATACGCCGGAAGCCCGCGAGGCGATCAAGGCCTTCGATCCGACAAGCCTCTGTTACAGCGAGACCAAGAACGGCCAGGCCGTGCTGTTGACCGACTTCCGGCAGAACGGCGACGGGCTCACCCAGATCCTCGTCCTCGACCGCGGCATGACGGAGGCCGGCACGGGTGCGCTGGTCCAGCGTCTGCTCGACATCGAGACCTATCGCACGCTCGCCATGCTCGGTCTGCCGCTGGCGCAATCGCTGTCGCCGGAAATTCGTCGGACCGAGGATGGCCTGACTGCCGTCACCCAACGGATGAAGGAGAATGTCCGCGAGAAAGCGGACGAAATGCTGGCGGAGATCACCCGGCTTGCCGCCGAGCTCGAAGCCGGTGCCGCGCTCAGCCTCTATCGCTTCGGCGCGAGCCGCGCCTATTACGGCATCGTCCAGGAACGCATCCGAACGCTCTCCGAAACACCCGTGCCCGGGTACGAAACGATCGGCACCTTTCTCGAACGCAGGCTGGCACCGGCGCTGCGCACCTGCCAGTCGGTCGAGGAGCGGCAGGCCAATCTTTCGCGTAAGCTCGCCCGTGCAACGGCGCTGCTCAGAAGTTGGATCGATGTCGAACTCGAACGGCAGAACAGCGCGCTGCTCAATTCGATGGACCGAAGGGCAAAATTGCAGTTGCGCCTGCAGCAGACCGTCGAGGGCCTCTCCGTCGCGGCGATCTCCTATTACGTCGTCGGTCTGTTCGGCTATCTCGCCAAAGCGGTGAGCCACGAGCTTCCGGTCGATCCCGGCGTGCTGACCGGCCTTGCCGTGCCCTTTGCGGTCATCGGCGTCTGGCTGGTCGTTCGCCGCATTCGCCGCCACCACGAGGAAGGTGCGCACAAATAGAGATGGCGGATCCCTGCCGGCAATCACTGCTCCCAATAGGGAACCGGGCCATAGAGGCCTGCGAGATAATCGACGAAGTGCCGCACCTTGGCGGGAAGGAACCGCCGGCTCGGATAAACGGCCGAGAGCGTCAGCCGGTGCGATCCTTCCCATTCCGGTAGGACCTGCACGAGGCGTCCGTCGCGCAGTTCCGCGCTGACGTCCCAGGTCGAGCGGAGCGCGATGCCCGCTCCGGCGATCACCGCGGCGCGGATGATCTCCGACGAATTGGTGACGAGCGGTCCGTCCGGCCGGTAGGCCAGGGACCCGCCCGGACCTTCCAGCTTCCAGCTTTCGTTGTTATGGGCCGGCAGGCAGATGTGCTGAGCGAGGTCGCCGATCTCCTTGGGTGCACCCTGGCGGGCGATATAGCCCGGCGCCGCGCAGAGCAGCCGACGAACTGGCGCGAGCTTGCGGGCGACGAGGCTCGAATCGGTGAGCTCGCCGATCCGGACGGCCAGGTCGAAGCCGTCGGCGACAATGTCGCTGAACTCGTCGCTGAGGACGATATGGAGCTTCAGGTCGGGGTGATCCTTCATGAAGCCGGTCAGATGCGGCGCGATATGCATGCGACCGAAGGAGGTGGGTGCCGTGATGCGCAGCGTCCCCTGAGCCTGCGACGACCGCCCCGACGCATAGGCCTCCGCCTCCTCGATGCCGGCGAGGACGCCCAGGACGCGGTCGTAGAAGCCCTGTCCGGCCTCCGTCAGGGAGACCTGCCGGGTCGTGCGCTGCAAAAGGCGTGTGCCGAGCCTCTCCTCGAGCCGCTTGACGCGCTTGGAGATTACCGCCGCGGAAAGGCCGAGGGCGCGGCCCGCCGCCGACATGCTGCCGGTGGAAACCACGCGCGCGAACACTTCGAGATCCCCAAGATTCGTCATCAATCCTGACCATTGTTTCCGAGAAGGAAAAGATAATTAGCAGCTGTCGAATGCCCCTACCAGTGTATCCTGCTTTCACAAAGCGGATGAAATGCTCTAGATTCAAATCACAAAGCGGATGATTCTGAGAGATTGCGGCGAAGGATGCGGGCGGAACAGCCTGCCCTGGTCCTCGTGTTTTGTTGGAGGAGTTCATGCCGGAGACGATCGGATTCCTGAAACCCAGGCAGGCCGTCCTCGACCGCCGGCCGGAGATCGTTGCCGACCTCGCCGACCTCTTGCCGGAGGGCTGCCTGATCAGCGACGAACGGGGGCTGAAGCCGTTTGAGACGGATGCATTTCTCGCCTATCGCCGCCTGCCGCTTGCCGTTGTGCTGCCGGAGACGACCGAGCAGGTTTCCGCCGTTCTCAAATATTGCAGTCGCTACGGCATCCCGGTCGTGCCGCGCGGGGCCGGCACCTCGCTTTCCGGAGGCGCCATCCCGCAGGAAGACGCCATCGTCATCGGTCTCTCGAAGATGTCGCGTATTCTCGATGTCGACTTCTTCAACCGCACGGCGACGGTGCAGGCGGGTGTCACCAATCTCAATATTTCCGAGGCGGTGAGCGCCGACGGCTTTTTCTATGCGCCCGATCCGAGTTCGCAGCTCGCCTGCACGATCGGCGGCAATATCGGCATGAATTCCGGTGGCGCCCATTGCCTGAAATACGGGGTGACGACCAACAACCTCCTGGGCGTCAAGCTGGTGCTTTTCGACGGCACGGTGATCGAGCTCGGCGGCAAGGCGCTCGATGCCGCCGGCTACGATCTGCTCGGCCTCGTCTGCGGCTCGGAAGGCCAGCTCGGCATCGTCACCGAGGCGACGGTGCGGCTGATCGCCAAGCCCGAGGGGGCGCGCCCCGTGTTGTTCGGCTTCGCCTCTTCGGAGGCGGCCGGTACCTGCGTCGCCGATATCATCGGGTCGGGCATCATCCCGGTGGCGATCGAATTCATGGACAGGCCGGCGATCGAGATCTGCGAGGCCTTTGCGCATGCCGGCTATCCGCTTGATGTCGAAGCTTTGCTGATCGTCGAGGTCGAGGGGGCCGAGGCGGAGATGGACGCGACTCTCCAGAGCATTATCGAGATCGCCCGGCGTCACGGCGTCATGACGATCAAGGAATCGCAGTCGGCGCTCGAGGCAGCGCTGATCTGGAAAGGCCGGAAATCAGCCTTCGGCGCTACGGGCCGGGTCGCCGACTATATCTGCATGGACGGCACGGTGCCGCTCAGCCAGCTCTCCTATGTGCTGCGCCGGACCGGCGAGATCGTCGCCGGCTACGGGCTGCGCGTCGCCAATGTCTTCCATGCCGGCGACGGCAACATGCATCCGCTGATCCTCTACAACATCAACGATCCGGAGGATGCGGCCCGCGCCGAGGCGGCCGGCAACGACATCCTGAAGCTCTGCGTCGATGCGGGCGGCTGCCTGACGGGCGAGCACGGGGTCGGTATCGAGAAGCGCGACCTGATGCGGCATCAGTTTAACAAGGCCGACCTCGACCAGCAGATGGCGGCACGCGCGGCCTTCGATCCGCAATGGCTTCTGAACCCCTCGAAGGTATTTCCGCTCGAAGGACGGCCTGCGGCATGATCGTCCATTTCGAACCGGCAAGCGAGGAGGGGATTGCCTCCGTGGTGCGCTCCGCGGCGGCCGAGCGCGTCACGCTTGCTATCGTCGGTGGGGGGACGCGCTCTGGGCTCGGAAACCCGGTGCGGGCGGACCGAACGCTGTCGAGCCGGCGCCTCTCCGGGATCGTCACCTACAACCCGGCGGAGATGACCATGAGCGCGCTTGCCGGGACGCCGCTTGCCGAGGTGGAAGCGGCGCTCGCCGCCAACGGCCAGATGTTGTCGTTCGAACCCATGGATCACCGCCCGATCTTCGGGACAACGGGCGAGCCGACGATCGGCGGGGTTTTCGCGGCGAATGTCTCCGGGCCTCGCCGCACTGTTGCCGGGGCCGCCCGCGACAACCTGCTCGGCGTACGGTTCGTTAACGGCCGCGGCGAGCTGGTCAAGGCCGGCGGTCGCGTCATGAAGAACGTCACGGGGCTCGATCTCGTCAAGCTTATGGCGGGCTCCTACGGGACGCTCGGCATCCTGACGGAGGTCACCTTCAAGGTGCTGCCGGTTCCGCCGACGGCCGCGACCGTCGTCGTCTCGGCTCTCAACGATGCGGAGGCAGCGGCCGTCATGGCCGAGGCGATGGCCCAGCCAGTGGAGGTGTCGGGTGCGGCGCATCTGCCCGAAAGCGTGCGGGGCCGCTTCATCGACGGCGCGCTGCCGGACGGGGCGGCGACCGTGCTGAGGGTCGAGGGCTTCGCGGCGTCGGTAGAGATGCGTGTCGAAAAGCTCGTCGCGGCGCTGTCGCGCTTCGGCCAGCGCTCGCAACTGGACGCCGGGCAGACGAAGACGCTCTGGGCCGAGATCCGCAACGTGAGGCCTTATGCCGACGGCACGGCAAGGCCGTTGTGGCGTGTCTCGGTCGCCCCGTCCGCGGGTCACCAGATCGTTGCAGCGCTGCGTCTTCAAACGGGCGTGGATGCATTCTACGATTGGCAGGGCGGCCTTGTCTGGCTTCGCATGGAGGCAGAATCCGAAGCTGAACTCGTACGCCGCTACGTCCGTGCCTTGGGTGGAGGTCATGCGACGCTTGTGCGCGCCGGCGGCGAAGCGCGTGCCGGGACACCGGCCTTCGAGCCGCAGCCTCCGGCGGTGGCGCAATTGAGTGAACGGGTTCGCGCCTCGTTCGATCCGGCGCGGATCTTCAACCCGGGGCGGCTGGCGGCCGTCGACTGATCGGAGCGAGCGCCGGCGCAACTCGTGCAGCCTGCATGTTTCCTCAAATCGTAGCCGATTTAAGGACAAAAACATGCAGCAAGTCAAAATGCTGCAGCGACCTTCGCGCGTGTGATAAGACGCGCGGCGCTGCACGAGAAAGGAATATTCGATGAGCGACCCTGGTCCGCAGACGCCGCTTTCCCGTGACACAGATCGCTGGCTGGAGCCGGGAAAGGTCAACATCCAGATCATCTACCTGCTCTATCTGGTCGGCTTCGCGATCGGCGTCACGGTACTGGTCGGCATCGTTCTCGCCTATCTCAACCGCGACAAGGCAGAGCCATGGGCGAGAACGCACTACACATGGGCGATCCGCACTTTCTGGATCGCCCTGCTGTTTGCCGTCATCTCGGCGCTTCTGTCGGTATTGCTCATCGGCGTGCTCGGTTTCATCGCGACCGCAGTCTGGATCGTCGTGCGCTGTGTCATCGGGCTTCAGAAGGCGGCCCGCGAGGAGCCGATCACCGATCCCGAAAGCTGGCTGGTCTAGCGCCTTGCGGTTCCGCGGCAAGCGCCGCGATGCGAATTGAGAGTGGAGTATCCGGTTGCAGACAAATTTCTCCCCAGAGCAACTTGCCGACCCGCATGTCGCCGAATCGGAAAAGATCCTGCGCAAATGCGTCCATTGCGGCTTCTGCACCGCCACCTGTCCAACCTATGTCCTGCTCGGCGACGAGCTCGACAGTCCGCGCGGGCGGATCTACCTCATCAAGGACATGCTGGAAAACGGGCGTGCGGCCGATACCGAAACCGTCACGCATATCGACCGATGTCTCTCCTGCCTTTCCTGCATGACCACCTGCCCGTCGGGCGTCGATTACATGCATCTGGTCGATCATGCCCGTGTCCACATCGAGAAGACCTACAGGCGACCGCTCAAGGACCGTTTCGCCCGCTCCGTTATTGCCGCGACCTTGCCCTATCCTTCGCGCTTCCGGCTGGCGCTCCGCACGGCGAGGCTTGCCCGACCCTTGGCGGGCCTGCTGAAGCGGGTTCCCTGGCTCAGGACCTTCGGAATCATGCTCGACCTCGCACCCCCCGCGGTGCCCGCGGCGTCGGACGGGGCGAGGGCAGCCGTTTACGCCGCCAAGGGCACGCCGCGCGGCCGTGTCGCGCTGCTCACCGGCTGCGCCCAACCGGTATTGAGGCCGGAGATCAACGAGGCAACCATTCGGCTGCTCACCGGACAGAGCGTTGAGGTCGTCGTTTCGGCGGGCGAGGGCTGTTGCGGCGCGCTTGTCCACCACATGGGGCGCGAGGAACAAGCGCTGAACGCCGCCCGGCGCAACGTCGATGTTTGGCTGAAGGCTGCCGAGGAGGATGGGCTCGACGCGATCGTCATCACCGCATCCGGCTGCGGCACGACGATCAAGGACTATGGGCACATGCTGCGTCTCGACCCGGCCTATGCCGAGAAGGCGGCGAAGGTTTCCGCACTGGCAAAGGACATAACCGAATATCTGGCGGGACTGGACCTGCCCGAGCAGGGCCCGCGCGGCATGACCGTCGCCTATCACTCGGCCTGCTCGATGCAGCACGGCCAGAAGATCACCCTGGCGCCGAAGCAGCTTCTGAAGCGGGCGGGCTTTGCGGTTCGAGAGCCGGCGGAGGGCCATCTCTGTTGCGGCTCGGCCGGCACCTACAACATCCTGCAGCCGGAGATATCGGCGAAACTCAAGGCCCGCAAGGTGAGGAACATCGAGGCAACCAAGCCGAACGTCATCGCCACAGGCAATATCGGCTGCATCACCCAGATCGCCAGCGGGACGAATATTCCGATCCTGCACACTGTCGAGCTGCTCGACTGGGCTTATGGTGGGCCGAAGCCTACGGGGTTGTAAGCGGGAGGCGTTTGCCCCTCATCCGCCTGCCGGCACCTTCTCCCCGCAGGCGGGGCGAAGGGGACTCGCGGCGGCGTATCCCCTCTCATTGAAGTCGAAATGGATGGAAAGGCAGTCGGACTTGCTGGACGTGTCCCCTCTCCCCGCGTGCGCAGGGCTGTCCGGGGAAAGTTCAGCCATAGACGAAAGCCATCTG
>NZ_AUTC01000178.1 GCF_001461695.1 Sinorhizobium fredii USDA 205
CACCTCGCTCGGTTCCGAGAACAGCAGGCCGTCATGTTCGTAGAGGGACAGCACACGCGGCTCGAAGCGTTTTAACGCGGCAGTGACGTCGACGACCTTGTCCCGAAGGTGCTTAAGAGCTTCCTCGTCCAGTTCGACACCTGCCCGACGGGATCGTCGCAGGCGCGACAACAGTGTTGCCGCCCTGTCGCCGGGATTGCGAGCCGGGGACCAGAGGATCGTCAGATAGAGGTCGTTGCAAAACAGGTCCTCGCCCACCATTCGCGCGCGATACTTATCGTTGAGCGCTGCCGAGAATGGCGTGGTGAACCTTCCTTCCGGATAGCTGTTGTCACGACGGCGGATGAGATGCGTCCACAAGGCAAGCCGCTCGTCGGCGATGTTCCGGTAAAGCGTGTTGAGGTCGCGATGAAGGGCATTCAGGTCTAAAACATCCGCGGTCTCGAAAGAGACGCCCTCAAGCGCGACCATCACCATCAGTGCGCGGGATTCGAGCGCGATCGTCGACGCGTCGACATGGCGGACATAGGGGATGAAGGTCTCCGGGCCGAGCTCGCGAGACTTGAGTGTGGCGGGGCTAGGCAAATCCGAGATCCCTTTCGTCGTATCTGCGGGCGAGCCTCAGTGGTGCAAGCGTCGCCCCGCCCCAATAGATGCTGTTGCGGGATCGGCCGCGCGTCTCCACCCAGGCAAGCAAGATGCGGAACATATTGTGGTCCTGCTTGACCAGCGTGCGGAAAACCAGATGAAAGACGACGCCGACAGCCAAGTAGGCGATCGAGCCGGCGACGATGTAGAGAATGGTGGTGAGCATGATGTTCATGCCCATGGCTTCCATCGTCACGCCGGCGATCATCGCCGGCCGGGTGCAGGCGATGAACAGCGTGTCTTCCTCGAGCGTCTGCCGCGAACTCGCCATTGCGTCAGCTTCCGACGATGGTGTTTACGAGTTCGGTGGCGCCGAAGATGCCGCCGATGCCGATGATCCAGAAACCTGCGCGCCTCAGATCCATGTAGCCGAACATCCAGGCGATGCAGATCACGATCACCGCGATGACGGCGAGCAGCTTGGCGATATTGCCGGTCAGCATGTCGACGATATCCTGCAGGACGGTCTCGATGCCGGCGGCCTGCGCGAAAGCCGGCTCGACCATGGTGGCTGCGATGGCGACGGCCATCAGGGTGGAGGCAGCGATCGGCCGGATACGGGAACTGAAGGTCATTCACTCTGCTCCATTTTGTTGTTCTGAAACACGAGGACGGAGGACCGCCGCCGCGCATTGAAGACATCCCAGGTCGGCACGGATGGCGTCTCGTCGGCAGGCGGATGGTGCGCCGGGTCTTCGATCGCGACATCGCGAGCCGTAGCCTCGACTGGCTCCCCGCCCTCCTCGCCATCGTCGATCGTCAGCGTTGCGAGGGTTTTGCCCAGCCGCTTCGCCTCCTTGCGGACCTGCTCGTCGTATTTGACCATGGCGCCGACAGAGGGGTCGTTCCGGCCGTAGTATGATTGCAACATCACCTGCCCGGCTCGCTTCGGGTCGGCGCCAACCTTGAATGCAAGCCGGTAGTAGCCGTCGAGCAATGTGGCGGTGGCCTGGAGGTTAAGGCATGGATCGAAAGCATCAGAAATTGAGAAACTCATCTTTCGAAGCTCTTCCATGCCAATGCCGCCGAGGCCGAGCTGGATGTCCTGACGTTCGGCCGCCAGTGACGTGGCGACTTCGATCGCCTCAGCCTTGGTCGTGGGCTGCTCAGAGAGCTGCGGTCCGCTGTTGATCCGGATCGCGAAGGGTTCGAAACGACTTTCGAGGCTGACGACGCCGGCAAGAGTTTCGGCCGCGACTCTAGGTGCACAGGTCTGCGCGAGATCGACGAAGGCGACGGGCATGCTCAGTACCACACTCTCTGGCGACCGATCCCGTCGATCGTCACGTCTACAAAGTGTTGCTTCGAGCGGACATTGGGCCGTCTGGTCACGTAACGCCGGCATTGTCCTTGGCCGCTCGTCCGATACCAGCGGGAGGAAAGGACGCCGCCGGCTTCACCGTAGTAGCATTCACTCTTTGAGACAGTTTGGGGTGTCATCGAGATGCAACTTGCCTCGTTGCCGCGATCATTGGTTCGCGTCGTCAGCCTGAAGCCGTCATCGCAGTAGTAGGGTTCATATCGCGGCCGGGAAGCCCTGAAGCCGACGCCACTGCAGGTCGGAAACGCGTGCCCCCTGGCAAGCTCGCGCCAGAGTCTATGGATCGGGGGCCGGCATGGCGCATACTGCGTCGCGCCGCCCGGGTTTGAAAGGCACAGGATAACCTCGCATCCCCAATCATCTGCCCGCGCAATACTATCTGAAACGAGGTATGCTGACGAAGCGCCAATCGTCGAAAGGAATACGCTGATCAGTAGGTTCTTCATGGAGTGAGACCCCGCTAGCGCTGCAGCAAGGCCCAGCGCATTCGATTACCGCAACCGATATACAGACTTATATAACGCAGTTAAAAAAATGACAAGAGCTCTCAATCTGCAGTGGCACAGCCTCGCCTTCTCGGCCTTCATCTTTCACGAAATCTTCGACAATCCGCTCCAGGACGAGACGCCCCAGTCGCGACTGAAGCAGATCGGCATGATGAGTGTGCTCTACATCATGCATCAGGCTCACCAGCAGCTAACTCTTTCCAGTATCGTTGAAATCACCGGCCTGACGCGTACCGGAGTGGCCGAAACGATCGACCCTTTGGTTCGGCGTGGAGTGTTGACGGAGAAGTTCGTGAAGAACTCGATGGGTCGCGGCAAGGCTCGCCAGTTTGAGATTGCGCCGACGATTCTGGAGAAAATTCGAAGCTTTCAGCAAGACTCCAACAGCGATCCGAGCCAGCCCTAGACGGATCAAAGTCTATCTTTTAAGAGACTTAATTGACTAGCGATCCAGGATTTCAGAGGACCGGTGGGTCCGCCGAATACGCGGAAAATCAATCGGTTAGTGCAAAGTCATCGAAAGGCTCGTCAGGCCGAACTTTCGCAGAATGGATCCGCTGTACTTGCGTGCTGCCCGGAACGGGTTCGGCGAAAAGGCCTGTCCGTTAGCGAGGTCCCGACCGAACGGGATGACTGACGGGTCGGTGGCATTCGATGGAAGATGAAGTTGCTGAGAGGAAGAAACTCCTCGACTGCGATCCCAGCCCGCGGAGCTCGCTCGCGAGCGGTTTCTGAGCAGCGGCCGCCACCTGACGGTCAGACGGAATGCTTTTCCACTAGAAAAGGACATAAACCCTCTTTTAGTGAATACTAAATCAAAAGCATCAACAATGTTGCGCCGACGATCAGCAGCGCGGAAACGGTCAATGCCCAGATTACGAACATATCGTAATCGTAATGGTCCTTCTCTCGATCAGAGCGTTGCATTTGCGCCTCATCCGGCTCGTTTTCCCGGAGCCTTCGGGCCACTCCCTGCTGAGTTCCGATTTTACTATCAAAGGAACGATTCCGCTATAAGCCGTCGCAGCTATGCGCAGGCGCCTGAATGGCTTAGGCGGCCGGCCTGACCGCTCGAGGTGACCGTCACATAGCCATCGACATCACAATCAAAGCAGTCGCGGCGATGGCCGCGCGGTCGCAAGACGTCGACGGCGCAGAGATGTTAAGCTTGCCGAACAGAACCGGGCGCCTTCGCTGCCCGCAGTGCATCAGGAGGCCGTGCCCACGAGGAGCGGCTTGAGTCTTGCCCCGGCAGGACTTGATGCGGATCAGTGCGTTGATCGGACCACTGGGGCCAAGCGAAAAGACGTTGGAGTAGAATATTGGGCAATGATCTTAGCCCCGCTGTGTTTCACGCTCCGCTGATGGAGGTCGACGACGAGCTGCGAGGCATGCTTCTTGTCGACCGGGAGAGGACAACAAGGGCGATTGCGATGCACCTTTTGCTGCGTATGCGGCCCCAGATCCTGTTTCGGGGGAACTCCGAAGAGGTAGGTCTCGAGCAAGTCGTCGATGGGATCGTTGATGCCATCCTGACTGTTCCGGAGAGGGTACTCGGCGATTTCGCCCAGGAAGGCGCTGTGCCGCGTGCGGCCGCAACGGACTTCATTGCCAGGGTAGTGTCAAAATCTCTGACTGACTGTTTTGAGCCACTTCATTCTGATCGCCCGGGTGGGGCCTGATCCGTCTGGTAGTCGCAAGACAGATCGCCAGCCCAGTCTCCAGGTGAGGCGCTCGAGCCCGCTACGCAATCTCGCGTCGAAAAACCGACCTTCCCCTTCTGCGGGAAATCAATTAGCGTTCAACTCAGCCGACATGAGCGGAGCCTGTGCTTCCGGACGATGCGATCAAGATTATCGCTGTGAAAGCGTCCGGCCACATCGTCTTAGCGCCGGACTCTTGAAGGAGAGTCGTCATGTCGAAACTATTAAAGCGTTCCCCTCGCCCGTCGAACGAGACGGGCGCGAATGATGACGTCGCGGTGGCGGCGGCTGTGAAACTTGCAATGGAGGTCTATGGCTGCGACGCGAAAACCGCCGCGGCGCATCGCGCGATCGAAGCTTGGGTGGATAAGCGCGAGGGCGAGTTCACGTTCTGGCTGCATATCTTCAGTACCTTGAACCCGGACCTCATCCGACCGATGCGGAGTGCACCATAAAGGTTGTTGGCGCACCGGAGCGATTTATCATCTGTGCTTCACCCATTGGGCCGATCGGCCACGGCCAGCAAATCCAAACCGCAGTATCGGCTCTCTCTCTGCCGACGCAGGCTGCCCTTTTTCGGAATTGCGGTAGTCGTAAGAAGAAAAAGTCGGAAAATGCAAGGAAAAGCGCTGAGAGATGAGCCACTGATCGCACGTCGTACTGGGCGGGCTTCGTCGCCCCTATCGGCTTTTTAAGTGCCGACCAAAAAAGAGCGGATCAGGCGCCGGCGCTTTAGCTGTCAATCGGCGTCCAAAATTGCACGCCGGAAGACACCCTTGATCATTCATCTTGCCGAGCCTAGCTCGCCGCCTCCTCTCTTGCGCCCTAACGGAAAACCGAAAGCCCGGCTAATGGCAAGCCGCTTCCTCCGCCTGAGAAGCCCTGAGCGCGAGCAATGGTCCCTTCGCGACGGCGTGCGGGTGAAGGTCGTCAACGCAATCAACGGGCGTGAACTGGCTGCCGCCCCCGACCGCCTCGATTAATGCCTATTTCCTTAATTGTAGCCGATCTAGAAGCAAGCGAAGATCACGCGGCTACCTCCTCCAAACCGCATTACAAATTCTGGTTCGAGTCCCCGCCCCCGCAGGCGGCGAAAGTGCAGGGCGAAGCCGTCCGCTCATGCAATAAAGGCCGATGGTCGAAAGCGAACAACGGTACGAGTTCTCAGAATTCTCCGGCGAATTCATCGATGACGATGTAACCGTCATTTTGCGCATTTACCGTCCTGCCGACACCAACCTCGATTGGGTGCTTGAGGTATTCGACGAGGAAGGGAACACGACCGTCTGGGAAAACACCTTCGACATTGATCGAGATGCGTCCAAGAATTCCTCGCCACGGTTCAGCGCGTTGGTCTACGAAGTTTCGTAGATGCACCGGTGCAAAGACTACATTGATCGCTTGACCAGATGATCTCGCGCCAATGGCTTTCTGTTCGCGCCCACGACAGTCTTTGTTGCCTCCCTGAGTAACGCCTAATCGTTGAGCGCCGATCCATGGGTAGATTTTCGCGTAGCCGCCGTTCCGCTCAAGGAGGCGAAGCCGGGCGAAAGAAGGCCGCCTGATCACCCCCAGCCGGGCAAGACACGTCTTTTGGTTTGAAGCGGTGAAGCAATGCTTTCGCATCTGATAAAAAGGGCAGATTGCCACCCCCAGAGACGCGGACGCTGTTTGGCTTCGGGACCTGGAGCCGTTGGATTGATCCCCACCAGTTTACCTTGATTTAATCGGCCGCAAGGTCTAAAAAGGTCATATATGACCACTTTCAGGAGGCCATAATGTCAACCGTCAGCTTGAAGGACGCCAAAGCTGCTTTCTCGAATATTGTGGATCAAGCTGCCGCTGGTGAGTTTGTCACGATCACTCGCCACGGCCGCGCGGCTGCAGTCCTTGTCTCTGTCGTAGCCGCAGAAGCGGCAAAGAAGGCGCTTCATAAAGAACGTCCTAGCCTAGTCCAATACCTGAAATCATTCCCGGCCGACATTGATCTTGACGATGATGTTTTCGCCCGAAATCCGGCTCCCTCGCGTGAGGTCGATCTGTGAGCGGCTACCTTCTCGATACGAACGCAATTTCCATCACCTCGGCCTCCAAGGCCACGGCCACGCCTGGATTTTCGGATTGGCTGGAAGAGCAGGAGCAGCTTAGCGCGGTTTATCTGTCAGCCGTTACCGTCCACGAAATTGAAAAGGGCGTCCGGCTTCTGGAATCCAGGGGAGCGAAGGTCAAGGCGGCAGGAATTGAACTATTCTTGCAAGGTCTGATCGCCGGTTACGGTGACAGGATTCTGCCTGTAGACGCGGACGTTGCACGCGAAGGCGGCAAGCTGGAAGCCAAGGCCATTGCAGCCGGTCACAATCCCGGCGCGTCCGACGCCATGATTGCGGGAACCGCCAGCTTTCACCGGTTGACGGTCATCACGGCCAACCTGAAACACTTTCGTCCTTTCGGGATCAAAGTGAAATCCCCGGATCAAGTGGCACCCTAACATGAAGGGCTGCCTGAGTCTGAAGCCTGCCCCCGCAACTTCCTGGATCCGATCTCCCGCGTGACCTCCCGCGCCCGCAGGCGGCCGCCGGAGGGGCGAGACCAGCCCCTGAGCCCCTCGCGCTCCCTTCCCCATCCGACTCCCTCGGCCATCCGACTTCTCCCGCGTCAGGGATGGCCCCGGAATCATTAAAGCTGGGGTGGTTGCCGCCCTGCCAGACGGCATCGCGATTTGCCAAGGGGTGGCCGGTAAGAGCCACAGAAGGGCAGGCTGTCGAAAGCAACCTTAGGTCGTCAGTCGGCAATTTCGCGAACGCGCATGCCGACGAGAGTGGTCTCCGCGTCGTGTCGGCCTTCGTCGCCGCCGCCTTCCCCAGCAGACGGCACGCCCCTCAGTCAAGAAGGTGGACATGCGGCCTTACTAATTAACCAAAGGCTGTTTCCTAGATCAGTAGTACACGCTATGACTTCCTGTGAGGGTCTACTTGGGGGCAAGAGATCCCGTTCGTAGGGGGCGGCCGTAAGGCTGTGGGGCATGGGGCGAAGGCGTGTCGGCGTCTACACCGAAAAGCATGTGGCGGCTATCAGCGCCGACGTTGCTGCCGCGATCGACGCGGCCGCGTTTGGAGGCGGGTCATGGGACGAAGTGCCTGGCGTGCTCAGCAAGGCATTTCCGGGGTCCTTTGGCGGCCTTTGGAACATGAATTTCGCCGAGAGCCGGCTCAATTTTCTGTCGGTGCAGAACATCGATCCCGCTTTCGCCAAATCCTTCAGCGACCACTTTGCATATATCAACCCCTGGATACCCTATTGGTCTGGGGCCAGAAGCGGGATGACTGCCCTTTCCGAGGAGGTCTTTCCGGCGCGAAGCTTTGCCGACACCGAATTCTACAACGACTGGCTGCGCCCGCAGAAAGACGTCGAGGCCGGGGCGGGCATGAAGATCGTCGGCGACCGTGGAGAGACCATCCAGTTCCTCATGAACTTCCCGCTGTCGCTGTCCGAAACCTACGGCAAAGCCGCGGTGGAAGTCCTGACAAGGGTCCGTGGGAACCTGGAACGTTCCATCAGCCTCGCTCGTCTCATGCGGACGAGCTTCGAGCAGGCTGTGGCCGCAGCCGCACTTGTAGAGCGCAACCGATATGCGGCATTCGTTGTCGAGCGCAACCGCCTGGTGCGCGAAGCAAACCAGATGGCACTGCAAATCTTCTCGTCGGGGCAGGCGGTGATTGTTCGAAGCGACCGCTGTTTCATGGCGAACACGGTCGCGGACGCCCGCTTCAGCTTGATTCTGGACAATCTATCGCAAGGAATTCCCACAGACGGAGCGCGCATATCCTTCCGGACCTCAGCTGGAGCGTGGCAGGTAACAATGGCCGCGCTTCCTACGGCTGATCCGTCGAGGACCAAACTATCGGTACTTCCGCCTCGCCAACTCGTCCTGGTGCTAGTTACCGAGCTCAACCCTGCGATCCCGGACACAGCCGATCTCTCAGCGCTCAGCGCAATATTCACGTTGACCCCTTCGGAGATTATGTTTTGCCGACGGCTGCTTGGTGGCGAGTCGGTCGCCGATGCCGCGGAGCAGCTCGGTATCACAGTGGAGACTGCGAGAACCAGATTGAAGTCCATCCTCCAGAAGACAGGGACTTCGAGGCAAGGGCAGCTGATGCTGCTTCTCTCACGACTGCAGTAGTCGGAACGTCTTCGCAGCGGTGCGAAGCCTACTGCATGCTTCCTTAGATCAGCCGATTTAAGGATAAAAACATGTAGTAATTCAAAGCGCTACAGCGACCTTTGCGCGTCTGATAAGACGCGCGGCGCTGTAGTCTTACCAACGTCGATCAAGAAGCCGCCGGGACGACAGGTCATGATGTCCATGTTCCTGCAGAGGGGTCCCTCCCCGCCCCCCATTTGGGAGTTGTTACTCCCCGCGCATTTTCATAGTCCTACAACCCACAACCTAATCATTCCCACGCACGGTAGCTGATCTGCATTTTACTCCGTCCGCATGTAATCGAGGGGGCCATGGCCAAACTGACGTATTTCTTTCCAGGTGGAAAATATCCGATGGATTACACGCCGCCTATCGATGGTTTCGATTACAATCCGCCGTTCGAGCGCCGATGAGCAATTCGTTGGCTTTGGCGGGCGAGACTATATCGATGGCCGGGGAGGGTTTGATGCGATCCGCTTCCACCGCGACGCGGATCACGGTGGGTTGCTCGGTGTCACGGTCAATCTTGCCACCGGCGTAGCTGTCGACGGTTTCGGGAAAACCGACACCATTGTGAACTTTGAAGCAATCCATTCCACAAAGTTCGCCGACAAACTCACCGGAAATAGCGGCGACAACTACTTCCGTGCCGAGGCTGGCAATGACTTCATCGATGGCGGTCTCGGAGCCGATACGATGGAGGGCGGCAGCGGCAACGATACCTATATCGTCAATGAGACCGGTGACGTGATCGATGAAGTCGCCCATGGAGGTAGCGGCATTGACACCGTCAGGTCGTCGATTTCCCTCAGCCTCGTCGCCAGCGCAAAAGTCGTAGGTGCGGTCGAAAACCTAACCTTGCTTGGAACAGCGAATACAAGCGCGACCGGTAACGGCCTCGCAAACACGCTTATCGGCAACAGTGGGAACAACATTCTGAACGGGGGGGCGGGAAACGATAAGCTGACGGGTGGGCTTGGAAACGACACCTTCTTCTTCAATTCGACGCTGAGCGCTACGACCAACGTGGACAGCGTCACCGACTTCAATGTCGCCAATGACACGATCCGGCTGGAAAACTCTGTCTTCACAGCGATTGTAGGCACGGGAGCATTGACCGCAGCGCAGTTCGTCAAGAACACCACTGGCCTGGCTGCCGATGCCAGCGACCGGATCATCTATGAGAGTGATACCGGCAAACTGTTCTACGACAGCAATGGAAATGCCGCAGGCGGCTCAGTACATTTCGCGACGGTCAGCACAAACCTCGGCATCACCGCAGCGGATTTCTTTGTCGTTTAACCCGCATCGCCTGAGGAAGGCCCTTTCTGCTGCGGAGGGGCCTTCATGCGCTACGCGTGCGCGCAACCGGAGGCGGGCCGCGAAGCCTTTATTGACCGATGTTGTGCTTGTTACCGGCCAAATCAACGCTGCCTGCGGCGCGTGGAGAAAACTAAATTGTAGGCCGCGACGGGATCAGACATCGGCCAATGTCAAGACCGCGCCACATGCAGCGCGGCAAGTCGCAGGCGTGATTCAAGCATGATACTCTGCCTTTGCGCCCTGGGACCCGCCTCTACTATCGGTGGATCCATCTTGAACTTCAAGGGAAGCGATCTCGAACGATTGTTCCCGCTTGGCCGCTTCGTCCGCCAAACCTTTCCACGCCCGGAGTATCGTCTGGGCTACTTCGAGGCAACTGCGATCGGCTTCAACGACCTCCATTTCGGCGACCAGGCTCCCGAGCCTCGCGATGCACTCGTCGATGTGACTGCGGAGGCGTGAACACAACTGTAGAGTATTTTTACCCTATTGCATTCTGAGCGACTTTCGGTTGATTTGCCCACGCTTTTCCATTCATCATCGACAGAACACAAGAATGGCGCGAGAGACACCCTTTGCCGTTGTAACAAGGCGTTTGCTTGACGCATGGATTCAAACGACTCCCGCGCAACCCGCTGCTGCCGAGGACGTGTATCGTGGCGTGCTCGATCTCCTTTCAATAAAGATGAGGCTGACGCTGATCACGGTCGAAGGCGACGATCCGCTGCGGTGGCATATGAAAGCGATTCGTCACTCGCGTTTTGCTTCGAGAGTCCTCAACATCAACAAAATATTCGCCGACTGTCGTCTGGGGGACTTCAAGGATCAGAGCTTCATGCGGGGGGCCGTTATTCCTCGGCTTCAGGAAGTTCTGGTTAGTCAACAGCCTGTGACAGAGCTCGTAAAAACCAGGCTGATGGGGGTCAATCTCGGATACGATCGCATTCTCCTGCCACAAAAGAATGCCGGAAGGCCCAAATGGATCATTTCCTCGTCTTGCGCCCAGTTTATGCTTAGCCCTCCACAAAGGCGGGAAACTCTCGATGTGGCTGACGAGGCGATCATCCAGCTGCTGGTTGAAGGAGCTACGGCAAAAGAGACCGCGGCAACCCTTGGGATTTCGCATCGGACGGTCGAACATCGCCTCGAAAGGATGAAGCAGCGCTACGGAGCGCGAAACGTGGTCCACTTGGTCTCCATGTTAATCGCCACACACCTCGATCGCCCGTCCCCCGGCAACGGCTCCGCCATGGCGGAAACAGCGGACGACTAGCGGAACAACTGCTTTATGTTCTAAGGTTCGGAATGGCAATCTGAAGCGTCTGGAGTGCAACTCGCTCCTGCGTCTGCAATGCCTTGAGCCTTGTCGTTTCGTCGTTCATGTTGGCGTCGACGAGGCGGCCGATCCCTCTCTCGACAGTCGTCGCGAGCGTGCTGGCGAACTCGGATCGCATGTCCGGACCTTGCGTTTTGCCGCCGATTTGCCGTTCGCGCTCCGTCTCCTCGATCTTGCGCTGAGAGGTGATGCCGACTTCCTTCAGGAACTCACGGATCGACATGTTGGAGGCGTCTTCGCTCATGCCGGAACTCCTCTGTGTCGAAGGGACTTGTAAGGGAGGGACAGGGGTCTAGGAAGCAGGACGGTGACGCGGTGCCATCGAGACAGACCCCGGGGGCCGGGAGGACTCGTCGGGGCCCTCGCACCCGTCCGGTTCGAGGAGTAGTGGAAGCTGATGCGCGTCTTGCGCAAGCGGAAGGAGGTACTTCGCGCTGACAAAGACGGGGATAAATCAACCCGTACTGGCTAACGATTCAACATCCGTTAAGCGGACCCAACTAACATCGATCCATATAGATTCACCTATTGCCTCAGGATTTTCGACCGACATGGGCGAGATCGACCTTATCTTTTACGTCCCACCGATCTTGTTCAGCAGTGTAGCACTGACTTTTCTCGTGCTCTGGCATATGAAGATCACGCCGGCTTGGCAATGGAGCGCGGGATTTGCGCAGACCGCGGCCGGTTTCGTCATCTCAACGTTCTTACCAGAGCCGTATTCCGCCGCTTTCGTATCCGGCCTAATTTTCATCGGAGCGGCCTACTGCTACGGCAGTGGACTGCTGGCGCATTTCAATGCACCAAGGCTTCGGATACCGCGACTGTTGTTCGCAGCCACTTATTCAATTGTACTCGCGTACCTAGTGTTCGCTGAGCAGAGTCTGGTCCAGCAATTGTTCCTGACCGACGTCGGATTCGCGCTCTTGCTCGGAGTAGCTGTATGGATCGTGGCACGGAGAGCATCCCGTCCGATCGATATCGCACTCGTCGTAACCAGTTCGATCGTCGTCTTGGATTGTCTCATACGGGCGATCTTTTTCACCTTTTTCACGACCTCAAGCGATGACTTCGGTGACTTCGCCACCTCGCTCTATAATCTCGAGGTCAGTGTCAGCACCATGACCATCTGCATGTTCTTCCCGTTCACCGCTCTGGGTGCGAGTGCTTCTGCTGCAATCGAGCGGCATCAAGCTGCCGCCGAAACGGATGAGCTGACGGGGCTCCTCAATCGCCGCGGCTTCAAACGAGCGTTGGAAAGAGACTTTAGTTCAGGCTGTCCCCGCGGCTCACTGATCGTGTGCGACATCGATTACTTCAAACGGATAAACGACACCTTTGGGCATGCTGCGGGCGACAAGGTCATCGCAGGCCTGGCCGAGGAGATTAGGGGTCTAGTGGCCGGGCGTGGCAGCGCTGCGCGGTACGGTGGCGAAGAGTTCATGGCCTTCTTGCCGAACGCGTCGCTCCAAGAGGCCGTTGCGCTCGCAGAATTACTTCGTGTTTCCTTTGCCAACAGGGACTGGCATCACGAGGGCCTAAACCGGAAGGTCACGACGAGCTGCGGCGTGTCGGCGGTGCGAGACGGCGAGGCGACGCTAGATTGCGCCATCGACCGTGCCGATTGCGCCCTTTATGCCGCGAAATCGGCCGGTCGAAACCAGGTGATGGCGGAGATCACACGGGCCGCCGACCTCAGAATCGGCGACTCTCGAAACCTGCCCGCGCTGGCTCGGTCACTAGGCACGACGCGTAGTGGCGCTGCTGCTTAGGCACGACAAGCGCAATCGGAACTCGCTGCCCGCCCTTGTGGGGTATAGCGGAAACGGCTTCCGCATTCGGCTCAATCAAACGATTCGTTGCGCCGGACACCAACGACGACAAGGACTGCGAAGCCTGCGCCATGAGGCCCCGCTGCTGTCCGAAGACGCCGGCACACAAGGCGACGCGCTAGATCTACAAAGGCGCACGCGACATGACCGGCGGCATCCCCAAGACCGATGCTCACCAAACCTCACGCTTTCAGTGGAAGAAGGTGGAGATGCCGTTTGAGCACTCCAAACGCGTACTGAAGCTCGACAGGCTGCGATTGCGCATCCCTTCTGGTGTCCGCGATAAATCTCCCCTCGCCGAAATCGCCCAGAAGGAACTTGGCTAAGGTTTGCTGCTCCGACAGCGGCCCTGGCCACTTATTGGGGCCAAGAGGGTCAATCGCGAAGCGAGCTGAACGACCGGCTTCAACCTCGCCTTTTTCAACATAGGGTAATGGACGGCGGCTCTTCTGCGGAGTCCGGCTAAGATCGGCTCCGTCACTGAAAGAGGAGGCCGACCATGGAATATTTTGCCGGCCTGGTACATCTCGATGGAAGAGACGTATGTCTGCGTCGTCGATCGCGAGGGATCAGTCGTTTACGAGCGGGAGACGGCATCGACGCCTGAGGCGATCGCCGCCTCGCTGGCAAAGGCGCCCCCTGTCGGCGCATCGTATTCGAGACCGGCCGCATGGCGCCGATGCTCTATCATGGGCTGGCGGCCTTCGGTCTGCCGGTCGTCTGCATCGAAAGCCGGCAGGCGTATCAGGCCCTGAAGTCGCTGGCGACCCAAAAGACCAGGCTGTCGCGGCAATCGATGCCGACATCAAGAAGATGCCCAACGCCTCCACGGTATGCCGCGGCTGATGACGATCCCCGGCGCCGGCCATCTCACCGGGCTCGCCTTCACCGCCGTCGTCGATGACCCCGGTCGCTTCAGGCGCTCCCGCGATCTGGGTGCCTAACTCGGCCTCGTGCCACGCCGCTCCAGTCGGGCGAGGTCGACTACACGGGCAGCATCTCCAATTCGGCGACCGGCGAATGCGTACCTCCTCTATGAGGCGGCGAATGTCATGCTGACATGCTATCGAGGCGCATTGAAACTGAAGGATTGGGCTTTGGCGATTACCAAACGCTCCACAACGCGCAAGGCGCGGGTCGCACTCGCCAGGCGGCTGGCTATCATTGTGCATGGGATGATCAGGCACGGCGCCGTATTCCGGCTCGCATAACGGAGCATCGACGAACGAGACAGGAAACCGAAACGAGCTCCCGAGCGGAGCGACGCCCAAGGGAGGGCGTGGATGGCGGCGCCGATGCTTTAGCACACGGTATCGCGCCGGCCGACTGGGAATTTCAACCAAGCCGCTACACGACCAGCTTACCCCATCAAGTGCCACGTGAGCACGTAGAGAAAGCAGGCACCCTAAAGCGTCGTTATTGCTCAAAACCGAGCTGCCGCCCTTGACTTCGGCTCCATTCTCGCAGCGCACCGAGACTAGTCATCTGAATCCGAAATTCTTGTCATAAGCTGTTGTCGACCTTCTGACAGAAGCGTTTGACGGATGC
>NZ_AUTC01000179.1 GCF_001461695.1 Sinorhizobium fredii USDA 205
ACAAACAGGCCGGACATATGAAAGCAACCGATCAAACCACCCGACAAGGTCACCATTGCTGTCATATCGATGGTTCTTGTCGTGCCGAGCGGCGCCCATAAGGCCGGCAGTGGCTGGACCTATCCTCCAGCGTGCTGCAAGGAGAAGGATGTCGGAGGAGACTGCGCCCCGATCCCGAGCTCGGACGTCAGAAAAGGCGCTCACGGTTTCTCCGTGACCCTTCATCCTGGGGACCATCACCTCGCCACGAGAAACCACTGGTTCTTCATCCCCTATGGAGACGAGATTCCGTCCGGAGACGGCAACTACCACATCTGCCTTCATCCAAACGAAGACAACGTCAACTGCTTCTTTGCGCCCCCTGACAATGTTTGACAGCAAGCCGGCTCGTGTTGCGTGCGGAGACGTGGGATCAAACCGGGCCGCTTGAAATTAAATACGTGTTCAACTTTTAGAGGTATTGGTGCCGTATTGCTGATTTTTCATGAGTTGTTATCGATGAGCGTATTTCAAAACAAAGCTGTTCGACTGATGGCGACCTTTGAAGAGGGTTCCCTCAGTGATCTCGCGGAGCGCCAGAGGAAGCTTTTGCTTTCGGCGCTCGAGCTCTACCGTGCGATAGGCGGATCGTTCGAGCAACTCGAGGCGGTCGTCATGCGTGATGAATCGGAAATCCCACGGCGCGTCGACCTGGTCGTCGGCGAGCTGATGGGCGAACTGGCGGCCATTGGCTACCTATATGACCTGGACATCATGCAGGCCGCCCACAACACGCTTGACAGGAGACGCCAGGAGACGGCGGCTTTGGCCGTCGATCTGGCGGGCTGACAGCCGGTGGACTTCACCAATTCTTAAGCGGCCGGTTTTACTCTGAGTTGTCTGATCGGATGCATCTAGCGCCAATACAACCGCATGAACGCGGGTCGGACACGACAATTCCTGCCGCCGCAAAATCCTATGCGAGGTCCTGACCTCACGCCTACCTGTTCGACGTCGTCACGGGCGTGATTGCCTGCGACGCTTCCTTAAAAGGCGCAGCACGATGGCACTTGTGAATGCAACTTCCAAACAGCTTGCACTGCAGAACCGCAGGGAGCTTTTCTACACGGTCTTTGCGACCTTGAACCGGCTCGAGATCGACGCATCTCCGGTCAATTACGAGCTCATGTACGAGATCGTCAGCGGCAACAATCCGGACCTTCGCGAGAAATTCGCGCGCCTCAGCAAGCCGATCTCCGAAGACGATCTCGAGACCCTGGCGCGGACCTACCTGCCGCATCACTTCGGCAAGTCGATCCATGACCAGTCCGCAGATCGCCTGCAGAGCGAATTGTCGACCCTGAAGGAGTCTCTGCTATCGGGTCAGAACTCGCTGTCCAACTACACGAACATGCTTGGCCAGGCGACGGGCAAGATCTCCTCTGTCGATCCGCGCGACATGAATACGATCCAGTCTGAGCTGCAGGCGATTCACCAGATGACGGAAGTGCAGCGCTCGGCGAACACGCAGATCCTCGAGCGCGTCTCGAGCCAGATGTCGGCCGTCGCGGCGATCACGAGCGATGTGGACGCGTTCGAGCGGACAAAGTTCACACATCTCGTCACCAATCTCGCCAACCGGCGTGGCTTCAACAAGAAGCTCGCCGAACTCTATGGTGGCGAACACTATCCCGACGGGGTGTCGCTTCTCCTCTGCAATCTTCTGGTCCTCGAGCCCTTCGAGGGCAAGGAACTCATCAAGGTCAAGGAAGCCATCCTGGAGCGCCTCGGTTTCGCCGTGACGCGCGCCGTTCAGGCCACCGACTTTGCCGCCTGGCTCGAGCGGCCCCAGATCGGCATCCTTGTCTGGATGACCGCAGAGGCGGAAATCCAGAAGATGGCGGATCATCTTCGAAAGAGCTGCCTTGCGGCATTCGATAGCCGTCAGGCGAAGATGCCTGCCGTCGTCGCTCGGTTCGGTTGCAGCACGACCTATGACGCCAGCACGGCCTCGGAACTGGTGGGGCATGCGGAGAAGGCCCTGCAGACCGCCACGGACACGACAAGCGACAGGGTTGTGTTCTTTTCTGCGGGCGGGGGCGGCGGTGCCCGCAAGGATTGGATGCTCTATCGCGGCTGACCGGCAAGATAGGGCATCCCCTGGAATTTATACATTACTGTAAAAGCAATTTGAAATTGCAATCGGTTTTGGCGAATGGGCGAGTGGGGGCGAACCTGTGTGCGCAAGCAATCAATTCAGGACTTAATTCTATCCAGATCGGCTGAATATAAGGGCGCGTTGCTTCGAGCGCAGTGCAAGGTGATATCGAGGCAGGTGCCTCTGATGCATCTCCTGTGCATCGTGAATATCTGCGCGCTCTCCTTTACGACGTTCAGCGACGCGCCGCTCGCTTTGAGCCTGTATTGTCCCTTGATCCTGACAATGCTCTGCGCAAGCCAGGCCCTATGGTGGCTGAAGCTTGGTGCGGGCGTTCCAGCGGTTGAAGACGCCGAGCTCGCACTGGTTCGCACCGGCCGGTTCTCCGGCCTGATCACGCTTGCACTCTGCGCCTGGGCCCTGGCCGTTTTTCCGCATGGAGATGCGTACGGCCAGTCGCACGTCGTCTTCTTCATGGCGATAACGATCATTGGCAGCGTTTCCTGTCTCACCCATCTGCTGCCGGCCGCCATTGTCGTCGGCCTCGTCGCCAACGCGGTCTTCCTCGCCTTCCTGGTGCCGAGTGGAAATACCGTTTTCCTGACAATGTCGCTTAATGTCGTCTTCGTATCCGGAGCCTTTCTGCTGGTTCTCGCGGGCAACTACAGGGAGTTTAGTTCACAGGTCGAAGCGCAACTGAGAACCGAGGCGCTCGGCCGTGAGAACCAGCACCTGGCGAATATCGACAGCCTCACGCACCTGCCGAACCGGCGAAGCTTCTTTGCGCGGTTGTCGGCAGAATGCGCCGCCGCGTCGGCGAAGCAATCGCGCCTGGCCGTCGCCATGCTCGACCTCGATGGGTTCAAGGCCGTCAACGATCTGTACGGCCACGCCACAGGAGACAGCCTGCTGGTCGAGGTCGGCCGCCGCTTGGAAAAGGCTTGTCCGGATGACGCCTTTCTCGCCAGGCTGGGTGGGGACGAATACGCCATGATCGTCGCCAATGCTCACGAGGCCGACCTGCTGAGACTTGGCGAACGGATCTGTGAGGAAATCGCCGCACCCTATGTGCTCGACGGCATCAGCGTGCTGATTTCGGTCTCCGTCGGTTTCGCCGTCTATCCGGATCACGCGGCCGAGCCCGACCTGATTTTTGAGTATGCCGACTATGCGCTCTACGAGGCGAAGCAGAACAAGACCGGGCGGACCGTGTTGTTCTGCAAGGAGCACAGCTTTGCGCTCCTCAGAAACGCGCGGATAGAACAGGCGCTGCGCGATGCGGACCTGCGCGCCGAGATCGCCGTCGCCTTCCAGCCGATCATCGACCTGGAAACGGGTCGAGTCGCCTCTTTCGAAGCACTGTCGCGCTGGGAAAGTCGCGAACTCGGCGATGTTTCGCCGGCGCAATTCATCCCGATTGCCGAGAAGGCCGGCCTGGTCAGCGAACTGACGCGCGTTCTTCTCGAGCAGTCGCTTTGCGCCGCGCAACAATGGCCGGAACCGTTGCGGCTCTCGTTCAATCTCTCGCCGAAGGACATATGCTCGGCCGGGGGTGCATTACGGATCGCCAATATCGTCCTGAAGAGTGGCTTTGACCCGAGGCGGATCGACTTCGAAATCACCGAGACCGCGATGATGCACGACTTTCCGCACGCCAGGCAGGCCGTCGAGGCCCTCAAGGCGCTTGGATGCGGCATATCGCTGGACGATTTCGGCACCGGATATTCAAGTCTTGCCCAGCTTCAAACGCTGCCGATCACGAAGCTCAAGATCGATCGTTGCTTTGTTGCCGACCTCCAGGAACAAACGACGGGCTACAAGATCGTCAAGTCGATGCTTTCGCTGGCAAGGGACATGGGCATCGATTGCATTGTCGAAGGCGTGGAAACGGAGGAGGAATTGCGTACGCTGCGTCAGCTGGGATGCAGGCTGGTGCAGGGATTTCACATGTCGAAGCCGCTCGATCAGGAGGCGGCGCGGCGATATGTGGGAGCCATCTTGATCGAGCCCGGCAAGGTTTCTGCCTGATGGTGCCATCGATCGACCGATCGGTGGCTTGAGTGCGCCGTGCGTCTTTCATTCCGTCGGGTTCAAAAGTAGTTTCGCGCACACAAAGAAGATGTCGCGCCTCCTGTATAAAATGCGGCTATATATATGTCTGTGCGATCTGCGGATGCAGTATTTATGGTGAATGATACAAAAATACAATTTGAGTCTAATTTTTGGATAGCTTTATTAATACTGGGGAGATGTGTAGACTACACAGGCTAATGTTATGAATTGATTTACCTATTTCAGGTACTCCTAAATCGTCAAATAAATCCGCGAGGACGATATGCCGTACAAGGACAGTGTTCAGCGTGTTTCTACGAGGACGCAGACCCAGATCACCGGGAACGTCAGTTGCAAGACAGGATCGAGCAACGGGATCGTCAAGGATCTTTCCGAAGAGGGTATCTGCTTTCAGCTTTTTTTCGACATCGGCGCCCGCACTGGACAGGAGGTCACGATCCGCAGCGCGGAACTCGGCCTTCTGACCGGTATTGTTCGGTGGAACAGAGGGGATCGCATCGGTATCAAGCTCAAGCTCTCATCCAATACCGCGGCGCAGATCGCCTCGTACTACAAGTTCTTCCAGGGCTGATCAGGTCAGCTTCGCCCGGCTAAGCAGCGGGGCCGGCACGAGCGCGGAGGCGTGCGAGGATCAGAGGCGCAGCGCCGCCGTGTAAGTCTTGGCGGTGTCCGTCACATGGATCCGCATCAGCCGGTCGAATTCTTCGAAGTCGCCCTTTTCGAAGAGCTCGACGAAGGCGCGATGTTCCTTGAAGGAACGGGGTGTCTGCACGTCGATCGGGGCGCTGTAATTGGTCCTGAGCGCCGCAACCCGCCCGGCGACCAGACGGTAGGAGTCCTCAACGTAGCGATTGCCGCAGTGGTTGACGAAGGCCTCATGAAAGGCCGTATCGGCCCGGCCGTAGGCGACCTTGTCCTTTGCCGCCACGGCTTTCTCCATTTCGCCGATCACCGTTTCGAGCTCGGCGAGCGTGCCGGACCGGTCGTTGCGATAGGCTAGTCTCGCTGCCTGCGGTTCCAGAATGGCGCGGAACTCGCAGAGCATCGCAATGTCCCCGGCATCCGGGCTGAAGACGAAGCTGCCGACCTGGGGGCGGATCACCACCAGTCCCTGCAACTGGAGCTGGTTCAGGGCTTCCCGAACGGGGGTCCGGCTGATTCCGAAGGATTGCGCCAGCATCTCCTCGGCGATGACGGCGCCCGGCGGAAACTCGCCCTCGATGATCGCCTGCCGCAGACGCGACGCCACCTTCTGGGCCAGAGATTGTGACGGCTCGAGCTTCAATGACGGCATGGCAGGATCCATTTGCAGGCGACTGCCGGCGTTGAGGAAAGGCCCGTTTACGGCGGTTGCCAGAGATATATACACGGGCGCCGGATGGCGACAAGCCGGACCGGCGCCGAGCGAGTTTGCTCCTTCGAGGTGTCAATCGGCCCGGATGCGCTTGAGCTCGCCGAAGACGAGGTCGAGCGTTTCGGGCCCGATCGCTGCAGCATGACGCTCTGAGATCACCTTGAGCTTGTCGCGGAGCCGCTCCATCTCCTCGGGCGTAATCTCGTTGATCTCCATGCCCTGGCTCTTGAGGTTGGCCAGACTGACCTCGGACTTCTCCCGGTTGACCTTGCGCTGTTCCTTCTGGCCGACGAGCGCGCAGTCCTTGAGAATGGTCTGCTCTTCCGGCGAGAGGCCGTCCCACACCTTCTTGGAGAACAGCACCAGGGTCGGGCTATAGGCATGCTTGGTGAGCGTCAGGTATTTCTGAACCTCGTAGAACTTCATGTTCTCGATGTTGTTGAACGGATTCTCCTGGCCGTCGACTGTGCCGGTTTCGAGCGCGGAATAGATCTCCGAAAAGGCGAGCGGCACGGCATTGGTGCCGAGCTCCTTGAACGTATCGATGAAGATGTTGTTCTGCATGACGCGCATCTTTACGCCCTCGAAATCCTCGACCTTGGTGATCGGGTGGCGTGAATTGGTGGTATGGCGGAAGCCGTTCTCCCACCAGGCGAGGTTGACCGCGCCGACCGCCGGAAGCTGGTCCGAGAACCATTGGCCGACCTTGCCGTCGAGCACCTGGTCGGCCTCGCTTTCGTCGTTGAACAGGAAGGGCAGATCGAAGACGCCGAAGGCCGGGATGATGGAGGTCAGCGGCGCCGTCGAGGTCAGCACCATCTCGAGCGAGCCGGTGCGAACGCTTTGGGTTGCAGTCAGGTCATTGCCGAGAGCGCCGTCCCAATAGGACTGGATCGTCATCTTGCCGCCGGTTTTCTCAAGCGTGCAAGCGCCCATGGCGGCAAGGCCGTTGCCCATCGGGTGTTCCTTGCTGACGCCGTTCGAGACGCGGATCGTCCGTTCCTGGAACTCGGCCTTGGCCGATCCCGCGGCGAAGAGTACGGTGGCGGCGATGGCCGCCGCCATGCCGGTTCGTGTGATGAGCATGCGCATTTTCAATCCTCCCTTGGATTTCTTATCGATGCGTGAGCCAGTCGAGTGGAACCATGACGAGATCGGGGAAAAGGACGAGCAGGAAGAGAA
>NZ_AUTC01000180.1 GCF_001461695.1 Sinorhizobium fredii USDA 205
ACGATGAGCTCGGCCCAGAGGAAGGGCCACAGGCCCTTCATCAGATCGCCCATGGAAATGTTGGCGACCCGGCACATGACGTTCAGCACGATGCCGACCGGCGGGGTTATCAGCCCGATCGCGTTGTTCATGATGAAGAGGACGCCAAAATAGACCGGATCGATGCCCGCCTGCTTGATCACCGGCATCAGTACGGGGGTCAGGATCATCAGGGTCGGTGCGAAGTCCAACGCGGTGCCGACGATCACCACTATGACCATGATGACGGCCATCAGCAGGATCTTGTTGTCCATGAAGGGGCTGAGCATCGCCTCGACCTGCGAGGGCAGTTCCGACAGGGTGATGAGCCAGGCCGAGATCAGCGCCGTGGCGATCAGGAAGACGATGACGGCGGTGCTCTTTGCCGCGGCAACGAGGATCGGGTGGAGCTGGCGCAGCGGCAGCTCCCTGTAGACGAAGGCGCCGACCAGGAAGGCGTAGACGCAGGCAACAACACCGGCCTCGGTCGGGGTGAAGACGCCGAATTTGAGCCCGCCGATGATGCCGGCCGGCATGACGAGCGCCCAGATGCCGTCGATGCCGGCGCGCAAGCGAGCACTCCAGTCCTGGCGCGGCAGGACCTTGACCTTGTCGCGCCGCGCGACCCAAAGCCAGGCGAAGAGAAGAGAAACCCCCATCATCAGGCCCGGAATGATCCCGGCCAGGAACAACTTGCCGATCGAGACATTGGCGATGACGCCGAAGACGATGAGGCCGATCGAAGGCGGGATCACCGGCGCGATCACGCCGCCGGCGGCGATCAATCCCGCGGAACGCGGCACGTCGTAGCCGGCCCGGCGCATCATCGGAATGAGCAGCGCGCCAATCGCCGCCGCGTCGGCCGCGGCACTCCCGGAGATCGCGGCCATCAACACGGAAGCGAAAATCGCAACGAAGCCGAGGCCGCCGCGAAGATGACCGACGAAGGTCAGCGCGAAAGTGACAATCCGTTTCGAAATGCCCCCGGCATTCATGAGTTCGCCGGCCAGCATGAAGAACGGAATGGCGAGCAGGGGAAAGCTGTCGGCACCCTCGATGATCTTCTGCGACAGGATCGTCGTGTCGATATTGCCTTGTAGCACCATCAGCGCGACGGCGCAGATCAACAGGGCGAAGGCGATCGGCAGGCCGAGGGCAATAGCGCCGATCAGCGACCCGGTGAAAACCGCGATGGTCATCGGTCGGCCCTCTCAGCGATGTGAACCTGGGGGAGCTCCTCGCTCTCGCTGGTTTCGAGAAGTTCGCTGTCGAGAATCCGCCCCGTCACCGCGCGCCAGAGTTTGACCAGCGCGTGCAAGCCGATGCCCGTCGCCGATAAATAGACGACGCCATAGACCCAGATCATCGGAATTTCCGTCACGGGCGCCAGGGTGCTGGCATTGACCTCGTGCTGGAGCCATGTGCCCCGTAACAGCATTGCGCAGCAGATCAGGATCAAGCTTTGGCTGAGCACGCAACAGACGATCCTGCCGCGCCGCGAAAGGGCGCGCACCAAAGTGTCCATTCCAAGATGGGAGCCATCGCGCATTGCCACGACCGCCCCGATGAAGGTGACCCAGACGAAGAAGACGCGGGAGAGCTCCTCGGAGACCACGATGCCGGAATTGAAGGCGTAGCGCAGTACGACGTTGCCGAAGACCATCACGACCATCGCGGCCAGGAGAAGGGCGAGCAGCGCCTCGATGGCCTGGAACAAACGGTTCATAGCGAAATGACCTTGCCGGGGTTGAGCAGGTTTTCGGGGTCGAGCGCCTGCTTCAGCACACGCATCAGCGCGATCTCGGCGTCGCTGCGCGCATGGCCGAGCCACTTCTTCTTCGTCGTGCCGATGCCGTGCTCCGCCGAAATGCTGCCGCCCATCTCGCGCACGAGACCGTAGATGATCGCGTCCATCGCCTCCTTCGGTTGCTGCTCCATCGGCAGTCCGGCGACCCAGGCGACCAGATGCAGGTTCCCGTCGCCGATATGACCGTAATAGACGCTTTCGCAGCCGGGAATGTTCGCTTCGAGGGCCGCCTTGCACCGGCGCGCGAAGCGGTCCATGCGGTCGACCTGGAGGCCGATATCATAGGAGATGTGCGGCCCGAGCCCGGTTCCGAATTCGGCGCAGGCGTCGCGCACCGCCCAGAAGTCCTTCACCTGGGCATGGGACTGGGCGACCGCCGCATCGGCGAGAATGCCGCTTTCCGCCATCTCCTCGAGCCAGGACTGGAACCGCGCCGCATCGGACGCCTCGTCCGACCCGTGTGTTTCGACCAGCACATAGAAACCATGGCCGGAGGCGACCGGCGAACGAACCTTCAACCGTTCGGTGACGACCTGCCAATAATCGGGCCACATCACCTCGAACGCCGAGAGGATGGGTCCGAGGCCGCTGCGGGCGCCGGCCAGGAGCGCCGCCACGTCCGTGTAGCTCGAAAGTGCGCAGAGCGCCGCCGCGGTGGAGCGCGGCTTGGGGAACAGCCGCAGCACCACCCGGGTGATGATGCCAAGGGTGCCTTCCGATCCGATGAAGAGGTGCTTGAGATCGTAACCGGCATTGTTCTTCAAGAGCTTGTTGAGGTTCGTCAGCACCGTTCCATCCGGCAGAACCACCTCGAGGCCAAGAACGAGGTCGCGGGTCATTCCATAGCGGATGACGCGATTTCCGCCCGCATTGGTCGAGAGATTGCCGCCGATCGCGCAGGATCCGCGCGAGCCGAGATCGAGCGGAAACAGAAATCCCGCCTCGTCGGCTGCCTTCTGCACGACCTCGAGCGGCGTACCGGCCTTGACGGTCATCGTCGCGCTGACGGGATCGATTTCCTCGATGCCGACCATCCGCTCCAGCGAAATGGCGACCCAGCCGGGCTCCGGCGTTGCCCCGCCGCACAGGCCGGTCAGGCCGCCCTGCGGCACGAAGGGCAGCCGGGCGGCCCGGCAGGCGGCCACGGCCCGCGATGCTTCCTGGGCATTGCCAGGGCGCAATACCGCCAGGGGTTCGCCAGGAGGCTTGCTGCTCCAGTCGTTCCGGTTGCGCAGAGGAATGTCATTGCCGGTCAGGACCGCCTGAGCCCCGAGCTCCACCCTCAATTCCTCGAGCGGGTCCCCTTTCGGACGATTTCGTTCCACCGCATCCATTCGCTGGCTTCTTTCTTGTATGTAAGGTACTGTACCTTAGCAACGGCGGATGATATGTCAAGCTCCGCTAACGCAGCACAGGACCGGACTTCGCCCCAACACGGGGGCAAGCCAGAACGAGGGGAATATCGCGATGCCAGAGAGAGCCAGCCGGTTCGGCCTGTCAGCAGCAATGGTGACGCCATTTCGCCAGGACGGCAGCATCGACTTTCCCCGCTTCGCCCGGCATGCCCGAGCATGCCTGGACAATGGCTGCGCCAGCGTGACCGCCTTCGGTACGACTGGGGAAGGCGCCTCCATCGACATCTGCGACCGCGAGCGGGCGCTGGGCGCGCTGGCCGGCGCGGGGATTGAAGGAAGGGACGTTGTCGTCTGCGTCGCCGCCGCCTCGGCGGGTGAGGCGCTCGCGCAGGCGCGCATGGCTGCGGATTTCGACAGTCGAAATCTTCTTCTGCCGCCGCCTTTCTACTTCAAGGGTGTGAGCGATGAGGGCCTGTTTGTCTGGTTCTGCGAAGTGCTCGAAAAGCTCGGAACGGCAGCGGGCGGCGTCATCCTCTACAACATACCGTCGGTCACTCAGGTCACTCTTTCAGTCGAACTGATCGCCCGGTTGAAGCAAGCCCTTCCCGGCGTCGTGACCGGCGTGAAGGATTCCTCCGGCGACTGGGCCTATACGCAAAAGCTGCTTGCGGCCGACCTCGCCATCCTGATCGGCGACGAGCGCTATCTGGCAGAAGGCGTGCGCCTCGGAGCAGAAGGGGCGATCTCGGGTCTCGCCAATGTCTGCCCGCAGCCCCTGCTTGGTCTGGCGCAGGACGGGCGAGGGGACGCACGGATCAACGGCCTGGTGGACGAGGTGCTCAAATATCCGGTGGTCCCAGCCGTGAAATCTCTCGTCGCTCACCGCAGCGGCGAGCGCGCCTGGCTCAATGTTCGCGCACCCTTGGTGGGACTCGGCGAGGTTGAAGCGGCCCGGCTCGGTTCGCTTTTCGATCGCCTGTTCGAGACCGGGACGGATTGACGCCAGTCCGGCCCTTACTTCTTGTCGACCCTCAGTCCCTCAAGTAGCGCCCGGAAGCCGTCCACCGCTCTTCGTGAAGTTTCCTCGGGCGTATCGGAATTAGCGATCCAAAAGGCGGCATGACTGCTGGCGCCGTTGATCAGGCGCGCCGCCACTTCTATGTCGATATTGATGATTGCGCCCTCGGCCTTTAGCTGTCGCAGGCTATCGCTAAGGGCAGCGATGCAGCCGTTGGTGCTCGGCCACTGCGATATGTCTCCGAGCACAGCCGGCCCATCGCGGAACATGATGCGCTGGATTTCCGGCTCGAGCGCCATCTGGATATAGGCAACGCACTCTTCGACGAAACCTTCCCAGCGGTTCGGCGCGGCTGCCGAGACGCGATTGAGTCGGGCCGTCATCTCGGCATCGATCTGGTGGATGACCGCCTGCAAAAGACCCTTCTTGTCGCCGAAGTGGTGATAGAGAGCGCCTCTGGTCAACCCCGCCCCCGCGGTGAAATCGTCCATCGAAGCCTCGGCATATCCAGCCGCCCCGAAGGCCTGTCGGGCGGCGGCAATCAGCTTTGCCCGTGTTTCGGCAATCATGTCGTGGCGTTGTCTGCGCATGCATTCTCCTATTCACATACGCTGCGTATTTTATTTGACATACGCCGCGTATGCAACTAAATCAGGACATACGCCACGTATGTAAGTGGTGAGATCGGGTCCTTACAAGGAACGTTCCATGTCCAATCCTTATGCAGAGATATTCAGTGCCCCGGGCGCAAAAGGCTTTTCGGCAGCCGGCTTTCTCGCCCGCCTGCCGATCGCCATGGCCCCGATCGGCATCGTTGCGATGCTCTCCCAGACGCACGGGGAATACTGGTTGGCAGGCGCGGTGTCGGCGACCTTCGCGCTGACGAATGCGCTCGTTTCTCCCCACATATCGCGGCTGGTCGATCGCTACGGCCAGACGGCGGTCGTGATCCCCACCACGACGATTTCGGTCTTTGCCTTCCTCGCCCTCATTGCGGCGACCAATCAGGATTGGCCCGTTTGGACGCTCTTCGTTTCCGCCTTCCTGGCGGCAGCCATGCCCAGCATGCCGGCGCTCGTGCGCGCCCGCTGGACCGAGATCTTCCGCAACCGGCCGGAACTGAACACCGCTTTTGCCTTTGAATCTGCCGCGGACGAGTTGGTCTATATCGCTGGCGCTTCATTCTCGGTGGGCTTGGGGGTCGCGCTCTTCCCCGAGGCCGGCATGCTCGCCAGCACGATCTTCCTGGCGCTTGGAACACTGGCATTCATCCTGCAGCGCGGGACCGAACCGAGGCTGCGCCATGAGGACGTCGACGTCCGGCAGGGCTCGGCGATCCGCCTGCGTGCCGTGCAGATCATCACGCTCGCACTCGTCTTCGTCGGTTCCACGTTCGCGACCGCGGAAGTGAGTGCCGTTGCGATCACCAGGGAACTCGGGCAGCCGAATGCGGCAACCCTCGTCATCGGCGTCTACGCAATCGGTTCCTTCATACTTGGCCTGGTCCTCGGCGCCCTCAACCCGACCGTGCCTTTGCACCGGCAGCTCCTGATCGCGGTCAACGTCCTTGCCATCACTGCCTGGCCGCTCCTGGTGGCTGATACGGTGCCGCTGCTGGCACTCGCCGTGTTTGTCAGCGGTATCGCCATCTCTCCGACCTTCATCACCGCCTTCGGCCTGATCGAGCGCCGTGTGCCCGCCTCGATGCTGACCGAGGGCGTGACATGGGTGACGACCGGCATCGGAATCGGCATGGCTCTCGGTGCCTTTGTCGCCGGCTGGGTCGTCGACAATTTCGGTGCTGTGAGCGGCTTCTGGGTGTCGGTGATCGCCGGCGCGGCGACCGTGGTGACCATCGCTCTCGGTCAGCGGAGCCTTGCCGGAACCACAATCGAATGCCGGGCGGGCCCACTTGCCCAGCCCGCCGAATAGCGAAGCGACCGCCGACGTCGCACGGGATCGCTGAACTCAACGGGAACATGTCGCGCTCTCATGCGCGACATGTTTTTTGCTGACGATTCACGCTATCAACGTCGGGACGACGATAAGCATTTGGGGAGGTCATCATGAAGGCGCGGATCAAGTGGGTCGAAGGGCGAACCTTTGTCGGCCAGTCGGGCAGCGGGCACAATGTCGTGCTCGGCACGGCTTACGGGCCGGAAGGAAGCACGCCCGGACCGAGCCCCATGGAGTTGGTGCTGATCGGCACCGGCGGCTGCTCGGCCTTCGATGTCGTTCACATCCTCGAAAAGGGTCGCCAGGCGGTCGAGGATTGCATCGTCGAGCTCAGCGCAGAGCGGGCGGATCAGGAGCCGAAAGTGTTTACCCGCATCCCCATGCACTTCGTGGTCAAGGGGCGCGGGCTCGCCGCCAGCAAGGTCGAACGCGCCATTGCTCTGTCGATCGAGAAATACTGCTCCGCGTCAGCAATGCTCGCCAAGACGGCGACGATTACCCACGATTTCGAGGTCGTCGATACCGCTGCCGCTTCGCCGGCCTGACCTGCAGGCTTGCGGCTCGGGACCGAGCGCCGCAGCCCCGGGCCCGGACAGACCAAGCCCGCGGATCGCAAGAATGTTCCGCAAGGAAAACTGGTCGTGCGACCTACGGTTTCGTATATACCGGTGACACGAAGATTAACATTAATTCATGAACGAAATTTAATCCGGTAAATGCGGCGAATTTCACATTTTGACTTTTGTCGTGGCGTTATCTGGTGGTGACGACGCGGTGGAATCGCCGAACCGCCAGTATTTATTCTAGCCCAGAATGTAACTCCACCGTGGTCGCGTGTATCAAACCTCCATATTCGAGAAGGAGACACGCCATGGCCAATTCTCCACAACAGAAGAGCTCGCGGGCGCGCCGCTTGACGGCCGCCCTGGCAGCTCTGTCCTCCGTGTCCGCACTCAGCCTTGCCGCTCTCGTCGCGGAACCGGTCGCCATGCACACAACGACTGGTCCCGGTTCGACGGTGCGGGCGGCGACAAACACAGAACCGCCATCGGCGGCGGAACCGGGCGACTTTGCCGACATCGTCGCCCGGGTGAAACCGGCGGTTATTTCGGTGCGTGTCGAGATCGACGGAGCGCAGCAACAGCTTGCGGCGCAGGACGAGGACAGCGCTCCCGACCCGGATGACGGCCAGGGTCCGCTGATGGGCGAGGGCTCGGGCTTCTTCATCTCGGCGGACGGCTATGCGGTGACCAACAATCACGTCGTCGACCATGCCAAATCCCTCGAGGTCATGACGAATGACGGCCGGAGCTACGAGGCGAAAGTCGTCGGCACGGACCCGAAAACCGATCTCGCATTGATCAAGGTCGATGGTCGGGATTTCCCGCATGTGCGCTTTGCCGATCAGCGGCCGCGCGTCGGCAACTGGGTGATTGCGATCGGCAACCCGTATGGGCTGGGCGGTACCGTTACCGCCGGCATCGTTTCGGCCGAAGGCCGCGACATCGGCGCCGGACCCTATGACGACTTCATTCAGATCGATGCGCCGATCAATCGCGGCAATTCCGGCGGGCCGGCCTTCGACGTCAACGGCGATGTCATCGGCGTCAACACGGCGATCTTCTCGCCCTCCGGGGGCTCGGTCGGCATCGGCTTCGACATCCCGGCCGACACGGCGAAGGCCGTAATCGCCGAGTTGAAGGAAAAGGGTCATGTGACGCGCGGCTGGCTTGGCATCAAGGAACAGCAGGTCACTGCCGATATCGCCGAGGGCCTCGGCCTGAAGGAGGCGAAGGGCGCGCTTGTCGACGAGGCAGATCCAGCCGGCCCGGCAGGCAAGGCTGGCATCCGGTCTGGCGATCTCATCACGGCGGTCGACGGGGCAACGATCAATGACCCGCGCGAGCTGGCCCAGAAAGTCGGCGCGATGGCGCCGGGTACCTCCGTCACGGTGGGCATCCTTCGCAACGGCGAGCCGCAGGACCTGGCCTTGAAACTTGCAACCATGCCGGAGGAACGGCCGGCGGCAGGCGAGTCGGCAACCGGTAGCAACGCCGCTCCCGCCAGCGAGCAGGATTTCGGGCTCCTGCTGGCGCCGGCCAGCAAGGTGGCCGGTGCCGGCGAAAAAGGCATGGTCGTTGTCGCCGTCGACCCGAAAGGGGCGGCGGCGCAACACGGGCTTGAAGCGGGCGACATCGTTCTCGACGTCGGCGGCAAGGCGATTGCGAACGCCAAGGACTTCCGCCGGGATCTGGTGTCGCTTCGCAAGGAAGGCAGGATGGCTGCGCTGCTCCGCATCCAGTCGGGCGGCACGACGCGGTTCGTCGCCTTGCCGCTCGGCCATGCTTAGCGGAAACGGACAGCCGGCATGCATGTTCGAGCCAAGCATATCGGGCGTGGGAGGCGAACTTGATGCGCTTCTTGCGCCCGTCGCGGCGATCAGGCTAGCCTATCAAAGTGCCCCAGCTCGGATTCCATTGAACGTCTTCGACAAGCTCCACATAAATCGGCATGTCACCCCCACTGTGTGCCCTTGCCAGCCGGAAAGCGGCTTCCGGCTCCATTTCTTCGCCGGGGAAGATCATGTCGGCCTCAGCCGGGTCGATGACCTGTCGTACATATCCCCGGACTTCATCGCCGTAGCGGTAGAGCTTGACAATGATTGCGCCCGGCACCGGCTTGTCAGGCAGCTGTTGGATCAGCATGGCATCTCTCCCTCTTGAGGAGGTAGCGATATCGATCTTGCAAACGAATCAGCCCCGCCCACTCCCGGTCGGAGAAGGACAGCGGCTATGTTTCGCGCTGGCGTCTCGACTAAGCCATTCCGGCCGGGTCACCGATTGGCAAGAGGGCCGGATCCGTCGGGTTCTTGGTATCCTCCGGCTTCTTGATCGGCGGCTCGGCGGGCTTCTCCAGGCTGCGGTCCGGCCTGCCTGGGATGCCCTGTGGTTCTCTCGGGGTCTCAGTCGGGGCGGGAATAGGGTCTCTCTTCGGCATGGTGTTCTCCTTTCCAAGGACAACGACCACGACAGGCGATGGTTCCTGGCCCACGCCCTCCGAGCTCGAGGCCCGAGAAAAACCTGGACGGAGCGCGTCAACCGAACTCCGCGCTCATTCTTTCCAGGCCCTCCCAAAGGCTGCTGGCGAAGCCTCGCAACACCATGATTTCGAAAGCGGTCGCATCGAGGCGGGTGAGATGCACGGAGACGTGACCGAGCAAAGTCGCCGCTGAGTGGCCGACCGGAAATGCCCCGATGTCGAGGTCGATGGCTGTGCCTTTGGCGAGCATCCGCTCGACCACGGTGCCCTCGACGCGGATTCGGACGCGGCCGTGGCTCTGGTCGACGGTGGCCGCATGGGGGCCAAGCGCGTTCGCCAGATCCAGGAACGTGTCGCGGGGCAGCGGCTCGTCGCCGACGATGAACCATTGCCCGGGACCGGCAGTACGCACCGCATGCGGTGCCGTTCCTGCGGCATCCGCCAACACGGCCAAGAGATCAGCACCCGGCGCTCGCTCGAACACCTGGACGACGTGCCCCTCCGGCAGGGCGATGATGGCGATCCGGTGCGAAGCGACGCGAGGCGCCGGCGCGAGGGCGCTTCGGTGGACGATGGCGAATTCAGACATGGAGCTTCTCATTTCCAGGGTCGACGAAACTCGGATCGCAGAGGATGGCGGGTGTGTATTCGTCTTTCAGGCCGTTCCAAACCACGATTTTCTCGCCATGCCGCTCCGGCCCGTGCTTGACGAGCGCAAGGCCGATCGTCGAGCCGACATGGGGTGAAAAGGCGCTCGAGGTGACGTAGCCCTGGTCATTGTCGAGCGTCGCCTCGGCGTCCTTTGCGAGGATATGCGAGCCGGTCGTGAAGCTCGTCGCAGGATCGATCGGCCGAACACCGACGAGGCGCGGCCGGTCGGCGGCCGTCAGCCCTTCGCGGGCAAGCATGGCTTTGCCGATGAAGTCGGGTTTGCTGGCCGAGACCATGCGCCCGAAGCCGAGGTCGCTCGGCACAACGGTGCCATTGATCTCGTTATGCGTGACGTGCCCCTTCTCGATGCGCAGCACGCCGAGCGCCTCGCTGCCATAGGGCTGGAGGCCATGTTCGGCGCCGGCATCCATCAAGATGTCGGCGATGCTCTCCGCATAACCGGCCGGCACGGCGAGCTCATAGGCGAGTTCGCCCGAAAACGAGATGCGGAAAAGCCGCCCGTGAAGCCTGCCGCCGCAGAGCGACACCTCTTTCGCGCCGAGATACGCAAACGCGGCACGGGAAATGTCGTCGTCGACGATCTTCGAGAGAACCAGCCGCGCCTTGGGGCCGGCGATCGCCATCTGAGCCCATTGGTCGGTGACGGAGGCCAGCCGCACATCGAGTTCGGGCCAGAGCGCCTGGGCGCAGAACTCCAGATGGTTCATGACTCCCGCCGCATAGGCTGTCGTGGTCGTCATGAAGAAATGCTCGTCACCAAGCCGGCTCGTCGTGCCATCGTCATAGATGAAGCCATCTTCGCGCAGCATGATGCCGTAGCGCGCCTTGCCGACCGGCAGCGACAGGAAGCCGTTGCAATAGACGCGGTTGAGGAATTCGGCGGCATCCCTGCCGAAGATCTCGATCTTGCCGAGCGTCGAGACATCGCAGAGGCCGACATTCTGCCGGACGTTGACGACCTCGCGGTCGACGCTTTCGCGCCAGCTCTGCTCGCCCTCGCGGGCAAACCAGGCGGAGCGGAACCAGAGACCGGACTCGACAAAGATGGCGCCATGCTTCCTGGCCCAGTCATGCAGCGGCGACTTGCGGACCGGCTGGAAGTGCCGCCCCGCATGAGCGCCGGTCAGCGCGCCGAAGGATACCGGCGTATAGAAGGGCCGGAAGGTGGTCGTCCCGACCTCGGCGGGCGAGACGCCGCGCGCCTTGGCGATCAGCCCGATCGCATTCATGTTCGAGAGCTTGCCCTGGTCGGTCGCCATGCCACTGGTGGTGTAGCGCTTGGCAAGCTCGACATGACCGTAGCCTTCGCGCACCGCCAGGCCGAGATCCTTGAGATGCACGTCGTTCTGGAAATCGACAAAGGCCTTGTCCTTGATACCGGGGATCGACCAGAGCGGCCTTGCGGGAGGCGTGCCTTCGTCTCCGTCGACAGCGGCAAAGACGGCCGGACTGCAGGATATACCGAGATCGTCGAGGATCGCCTTTGCCTTCGCCGCACCGGCCGCGAGGCAGGCAGCAAGGCCCGCCGTCGCCGCGGCAGCGCCGGCAACCTCGAGGCCCCTCAGCCCCTCGGGCGCGAGAAAGGCCGCCTCTTCCGTAGACCATAGCGGCCTGGCGCCACGGTGGCAGGCGAGATGGATGATCGGACTGAAACCGCCGGCCATGGCGAGCGCGTCGACCGCGATGGTCTCAACGCGGCCGTCGCGCCGGACTTCGATCGCCGAGATCGCCCGGTGGCCTTTCGTGCCACAAACGACTGCCTCGCGGATCAGGCGCGCCTTGCCGCGGTAGTCCATACCGGCCGACGGGCGGCTGTCGACGATGGCAACGACGTCGACGCCGGCTGCTTCGAGATCGCGGGCCAGACCATAGCCGCTATCGTCGCTGGTGAAGATAGCGGCCGCCTTGCCGGGCGCGACGCCGTAGCGGTTGAGATAGGTACGCATGGCGCTCGCCATCATCACGCCGGGACGGTCGTTGCCGCCGAAGACGAGCGGGCGCTCTTCCGCGCCGGTCGCAAGCAGCGCCTGCCGGGCGACGATGCGCCACAGGCGCTCGACCGGAAGATGGCTCTGGGGGTCGCGCACATGCTTCTGCACCCGCTCGACCGCACCGAAGACATTGCCGTCGTACCAGCCGAAGACGGTCGTCCGCGTCATCAGCCGGACATTGGGCATCGACTGCAGTTCAGCGCTCGTGTCGCGCACGAAATCGGTGGCCGCCCTGCCGTCGATCGTCGCACTATCGAACAGCAGCGAGCCGCCGGGCAGCGCGCCTTCGTCGACGAGCATGACCCTTGCACCGGCGCGTCCGGCGGTCAGCGCGGCGGCAAGCCCCGCAGGGCCGGCGCCGATGACGAGCAGATCGCAATGTGCCCAGCTCTTCTCATAGGCGTCGGGGTCCGCTTCGTAGCTTGCCTTGCCGAGGCCGGCCGCCTTGCGGATCAGCGGCTCATAGAACTTCTCCCAGAAGGCTGCCGGCCACATGAAGGTCTTGTAGTAGAAGCCGGCGCCGAGGAAGGGTGACAGCAGGCCGTTCAGCGTGCCGAGGTCGAAATCGAGCGAGGGCCAGCGGTTCTGGCTCCGCGCCTCCAACCCCTCGTAGAGCTCCTGCACGGTGGCGCGCGTATTCGGCTCGGTGCGGCCGCCCCGGCCGATGGTGACAAGCGCATTCGGCTCGGCGGACCCCGCCGTCAGGATGCCACGCGGCCGGTGATATTTGAAGCTGCGGCCGACCAGCATCCGCCCGTTGGCAAGCAGTGCGGAAGCGAGCGTATCGCCTTCGAAACCCTGCATCGGCCTCCCGTCGAATGTGAAGGAGAGCGGCATCGTGCGGTTGACGAGGCCGCCTTTATCCAAGCGATAGGATGTCATGGTTGCGCCTCTGCTCGCTTCGCAAGCGCTGCGTCCTGGCATGCCGCGACCTCATGGCTCGCCGTGTCGCGGGTTACCACCAGCCAGCGGCGGCAGCCGGAGGTGTGATGCCAGTATTCGCGGTAGGCGCCGCGCGGGTTGTCGCGCCGATAGACATAGTCCATCCACGCTTCGCTTCCGGCCCCGGCGTCTGGCCGCGGCAGCACCGCGCCCTTGATGGTGAATTCCTCCTTGGGACGCGCGCCGCAATGAGGGCAGGAAATAAGGCTGGCCACGGTTCAAATCCCTTGCTGAGGTTGTTCAGTGAAGATTGGGCTGGGCGCCCATGCCCTTTTCGTCGATGAGATGGCCCCGTTCGAAACGATCGAGGCGGAACGCTCGCGCCGTCTCCTGAGGCGCCTCGCGGGCGATCAAATGCGCGAAGCAGTAACCGGAGGCGGGCGTCGCCTTGAAGCCGCCATAGCACCAGCCGGCATTCAGATAGAGATTGTCGATATGGGTGCGGTCGATGATCGGCGAACCGTCCATGCTCATGTCCATGATGCCACCCCAGGCGCGCAGCACGCGGACACGCGACAGCGCCGGGATCATCGACTTGCCGGCCTCCGCCACGTGCTCGACCGTCGCGAGGTTGCCGCGCTGGGCATAGGAATTGTAGCCGTCGATGTCGCCGCCGAAGACGAGGCCGCCCTTGTCCGACTGCGAGACGTAGAAATGGCCCGCGCCGAAAGTGACGACGCAATCGATGAAGGGCTTCAGCCCCTCCGAGACGAAGGCCTGCAGCACGTGGCTTTCGATCGGCAGGCGAAGGTCAGCCATCGCAGCGACGCGCGAGGAATTGCCGGCTGCGGCAAGCGCCAGCTTTCCGCAGCCGATGAAGCCGCGGCTCGTCTCGACGCCGGTGACGCGACCGTTCTCCCGTCGTATCCCGGTCACTTCGCAGTTCTGGATGATATCGACGCCGCGGCTGTCGGCGCCGCGGGCATAGCCCCAGGCCACCGCATCGTGGCGCACCGTGCCGCCGCGCCGCTGTATGAGGCCGCCCTGGATCGGGAAGCGGGCATTGTCGAAATCGAGAAAGGGCAGCATCTTGCGCACGGCCGCCCGATCGAGCAGTTCGGCGTCCACCCCATGCAGCCGCATCGCATTGCCGCGCCGCGTATAGGCGTCACGCTGCGCGTCGGAATGGTAGAGATTGACGACGCCGCGTTGCGACACCATGGCGTTGAAGTTGAAATCCCGCTCCAGCCCTTCCCAGAGCTTCATCGAAAACTCGTAAAACGGGTTGTTGCCGGGAAGCAGATAGTTGGAGCGGATGATCGTCGTGTTGCGGCCGACATTGCCCGAGCCGACATACCCCTTTTCCAGAACCGCGACATTGGTGATGTCGAATTCCTTGGCGAGATAATAGGCCGTCGCAAGACCGTGCCCGCCACCGCCGACGATCACCACGTCGTAATGGAGTTTCGGCTGCGGATCGCGCCAGGCGGGGCGCCAGGCGCGATTGCCGACAAGACCGTTCATGAGAATGGAGAGGGCGGAGTAGCGCATCCTGGGCTTCCCTGAAAATCTCCACCCCTTGATAACGCGGCCAGATTCGTTTGAACTGCACCTATGAGCCATTTTATTGCATGAATGAGACATCACAATGGATGAGGTAAGAAACGTCCAGCGGATTGGCTTCGTGCTCATTCCGAACTTTGCGCTGATGTCCTATGCGTCGGCCACCGAGCCGTTGCGGGCCGCCAATCTGCTTGCCGGCCGGATACTCTTTGCCGTTACGTCGCTATCCGTTGGCGGCAAGCCGATCGCGAGTTCTTCCGGCGTCTCCGTGGAATGCGACGACGTGACCGCGAAGGCGGAGCACTTCCATACGGTGTTCGTCTGCGCCGGCGGCGGGCCTGCCGACTGGAAAGATTCGGCTGCTCTCTATCCTGTGCTGCGACGGCTGGGGCGCGAAGGCGTGCGGATCGGCGGCATCTCCAGCGGCGCTTTCCTCCTGGCGGCCGCCGGTCTACTCGAAAATCGCGATTTCACCATCCACTGGGAGCATGCGCCGGTGCTGCGCGAGGCCTTTCCGCATCTCAATCTGCGCCAGGCCCGCTATGTCATCGATGCCGATCGCATCACCTGCGGCGGCGGCGTGGCGCCGCTCGACATGATGCATGCGCTGATCGCGGAACGGATGGGCACCCATTTCGCCCGCCGGGTCAGCGACTGGTATCTCCACACCGCCGTTGCCGAACCCGCAGACCCGCAGCGGGCGTCAGCCGCTGAACGTTTCGGCACGCGCCGCCCGGCGCTGCTCGCCATACTGGAAAAGATGGAGGCGACGATCGAACGGCCGCTCGATCGCGCCGCCATGGCACGCTTTGCCGGCATCAGCCAGCGGCACCTCGACCGGCTGTTTGCCGACGAGCTCGGTTCGGCATTTCGCGACACCTATCGCCAGACACGCCTCAGGCACGCCCGCCGCTTGCTCGAACAGAGTCCCCTGTCGATTTCCGAGATTGCCTTTGCCACCGGTTTCTCGAGCTCCGGGCATTTTTCACGCGCCTTCAAGGAATTCTTCGGACTGACACCGCGCGCATGCCGCGACAGGCTGAGCGCGCCTTGAAGCCAAACGATGCTCGCCAGCCGGCCCGGTGATCGCGGCGGAACTTTCTTCCGGGTTGAGGAAGTTTTCCCTGGAGTATAATCATCGTCCGGCCTTTCCATCAGCGAGACAGTCATGACCGAAAACCGCAAGTCGGCGTCGAGCCCGAGCCAGATATTGTCGCAGGATCCCCATGCCGTGAGGGAGCCGAGGGAAAACAATCTCGAAATGGCGATCGGTCATGAGGTGCGCCTCTATCGCAAAAAGCTCGGGCTGACCGTCACCGATCTTTCCGCGGCCACGGGGATGTCGGTCGGCATGCTGTCGAAGATCGAGAACGGCAATATTTCGCCGTCGCTGACGACCCTGCAGGCGCTGTCGCGCGCCCTCGGCGTGCCGATCACCGCCTTCTTCCGCCGTTTCGAGGAACCGCGGCGGGCGACCTTCGTCAAGGCAGGCGAGGGGATGAATATCGAGCGACGCGGCACCCGCGCCGGCCACCAGTATAGCCTGCTCGGCCATATCGACAACAACACCAGCGGCGTCACGGTCGAGCCCTACCTCATCAGGCTGACGACGGACTCCGACGTCTTTCCGACCTTCCAGCACGAGGGCATGGAGTTCCTCTACATGCTCGAAGGCGAGGTCGTCTATCGCCACGCCGACCAGCTCTACAGGATGGAGCCCGGCGACAGTCTTTTCTTCGACGCCGACGCGCCGCACGGCCCGGAAGAACTCGTCAAGCTGCCGGCGCTTTACCTGTCCATCATTTCCTATCCACAGCACGGCGGTGGCGGGGACTAAGCCGAAAGTTGCCTTAGAAGAAAAATATATTCCTGAGGATTGATTTCATCGATCCGCTCTGTTAGCACTTGCAACATCGACGAAAGGAGATGGGCTATGTGCGGCATTGTTGGATTGTTCTTGAAGGATCGGAGCCTCGAGCCGAAACTCGGCGCGCTGCTCTCGGACATGTTGATCACCATGACCGACCGCGGCCCGGACTCCGCCGGTATCGCGATTTACGGTGCGCCCACCTCGGGCAGGGCGAAGATCACCGTCCAGTCCGCTGCCGCTGCCTCCGACTTCGCCCGCCTCGAGGGGGCGCTTGCAGAAGCCGGTCTGCGCGCATCCGTTTCGGTGAAGAGCACCCATGCCGTCATCGAGGTCGAAGCGGGCAAGGTGGACGAGACGCGTGCCGCGCTGGCAAGGTTGCGCCCTGGCATCCGCGTCATGGGATCCGGTGACTGCGTAGAGATCTACAAGGAAACCGGCCTGCCGAAGGATGTGGTGGCGCGCTTCGACGTCCGCTCGATGGGCGGTACCCATGGCATCGGTCATACGCGCATGGCGACGGAATCGGCCGTTACGACGCTTGGCGCGCATCCGTTCTCGACCGGGGCCGACCAGTGCCTCGTCCACAACGGGTCCCTGTCGAACCACAACAACCTGCGCCGCGAACTGGTGCGCGAAGGCATGACCTTCGAAACGCAGAACGACTCGGAGGTGGCTGCCGCCTACCTCACCGCTGAGATGGCCAAGGGCAAGGACCTCGGCCAGGCACTGACAAGCGCGCTCGACGACCTCGACGGCTTCTTCACCTTCGTAGTCGGGACCAAGTCCGGCTTCGGCGTCGTGCGCGACCCGATCGCCTGCAAGCCCGCGGTGATGGCCGAGACCGATCGCTACGTGGCCTTCGGCTCGGAATACCGCGCCCTCGCCAACCTGCCGGGCATCGAGGACGCCCGCGTCTGGGAGCCGGAACCGGCGACGGTCTATTTCTGGGATCACGAGAAGGCCGCCTGAGCCGTCGGCCCATTGCAAGGATCATCACTATGCCTGTCATCGATCTCGCCGTCACGCCGCTGCGTGACCTCAACAGCGCCCTGCATGCGATCCCACCGGGGGCAAACGACATCAACTACGAAGTCCTCAATCCGCGCGGCAGCCATGCCGTCGCGGTCGGCATTGATGCGCCCGTGACGGTCGATGTGAAAGGCTCCGTCGGCTACTATTGCGCCGGCATGAACGACGGCGGCACGGTGACCGTCCACGGCTCTGCGGGCCCCGGCGTCGCCGAGAACATGATGTCGGGTACGGTCGTCATCGAAGGTGACGCCAGCCAATATGCCGGCGCCACCGGACGCGGCGGCCTCCTTGTCATCAAGGGCAATGCGGCGTCGCGCTGCGGCATCTCGATGAAAGGCATCGACATCGTCGTGCACGGCAGCATCGGCCACATGTCGGCCTTCATGGGGCAATCCGGCCACCTCGTGGTCCTAGGGGACGCGGGCGACGCGCTTGGGGACTCGCTCTACGAGGCGAGGCTTTTCGTGCGGGGCAGCGTCAAGAGCCTCGGCGCCGACTGCATCGAGAAGGAGATGCGCCAGGAGCACCTGACGCTGCTTGCCGGGCTTCTCGAAAAGGCCGGCGTCACCCAGGTCAAGCCGGAGGAATTCAAGCGCTACGGCTCGGCCCGCAGGCTCTACAACTTCAACATCGACAACGCCGACGCTTACTGAAAAGCGGCGAAAAGGGTTTAAGACCATGTCCTACCGCAATCCCTATACGCCGCCGCGCAAGTCGGCCACCTTCGACGATTATACGCTTGCTGAAATACGCCGCGCCGCCGCAACCGGCATCTATGACATTCGCGGTGGCGGAACGAAGCGCAAGGTGCCGCATTTCGACGATCTGCTCTTCCTCGGAGCGTCGATCTCCCGCTACCCGCTCGAAGGCTATCGCGAGAAATGCGATACGTCAGTGGTGCTCGGCACGCGCTTCGCCAGCAAGCCGATCCATCTGAAAATCCCGATTACCATCGCCGGCATGAGCTTCGGGGCGCTGTCCGGCCCCGCCAAGGAAGCGCTCGGCCGCGGCGCGACGATTTCCGGTACCTCGACGACCACCGGCGACGGCGGCATGACGGACGAGGAGCGCGGCCATAGCGAGACGCTGGTCTATCAATATCTGCCGTCTCGCTACGGGATGAATCCAAAGGATCTCCGCCGCGCCGACGCGATCGAGGTCGTCGTCGGGCAGGGAGCTAAGCCCGGTGGCGGCGGCATGCTGCTCGGCCAGAAGATTTCCGATCGCGTTGCCGAGATGCGCACCCTGCCGAAGGGCATCGACCAGCGCTCGGCCTGCCGCCATCCCGACTGGACCGGGCCAGACGATCTCGAGATCAAGATCCTCGAGCTGCGCGAGATCACCGACGGGGAAAAGCCGATCTACGTCAAGGTCGGGGGTGCGCGGCCATATTACGATACGGCACTTGCGGTCAAGGCCGGCGCCGATGTCGTCGTGCTCGACGGCATGCAGGGCGGAACGGCGGCAACGCAGGACGTGTTCATCGAGAATGTCGGCATGCCGACGCTCGCCTGCATCCGGCCCGCCGTCCAGGCGCTGCAGGATCTCGGCATGCATCGCAAGGTCCAGCTCATCGTCTCCGGCGGCATCCGCTCCGGCTCTGACGTCGCCAAGGCCTTGGCGCTCGGTGCCGATGCGGTGTCGATCGGCACGGCCGCACTGGTGGCAATCGGCGACAACGATCCGCGCTTCGAAGAGGAATACCGCAAGCTCGGCTCGACCGCCGGAGCCTATGATGACTGGCATGAAGGCAAGGACCCGGCCGGCATCACCACGCAGGACCCGGAACTGATGAAGCGCCTCGATCCGATCGCAGCCGGCCGCAGGCTCGCCAACTACCTGAAAGTGATGACCCTGGAAGCCCAGACGATCGCGCGCGCCTGCGGCAAGAACCACCTGCACAATCTGGAGCCGGAGGACCTCTGCGCGCTGACGATCGAGGCGTCGGCGATGGCGCAGGTGCCGCTCGCCGGCACGAGCTGGATTCCCGGCAAGGGGGGCTTGTGACCTACCGTGGCGCCCGTCGTTTGGGAGGATGCTGGGCGCCTCACGCATAAAAGGCAAAGTGTCTGAAAAATCCAAAGGGGAACTGCATGACACTCGATCTCTCAAGCTACGCCAAGGAGCGCGGCGTCAAGTATTTCATGATCAGCTATACCGATCTCTTCGGCGGACAGCGCGCCAAGCTCGTCCCGGCCGAAGCGATCGCAGACATGCAGAGGGATGGCGCCGGATTTGCCGGTTTTGCGACCTGGCTCGATCTGACGCCCGCCCATCCCGACCTCTTCGCGATCCCCGATGCTTCCTCGGTCATCCAGCTTCCCTGGAAGAAGGACGTCGCCTGGGTCGCTGCCGACTGCTTCATGGAAGAACAGCCGGTGGAGCAGGCGCCGCGCGTCGTCCTGAAACGGCTGATCGCCGAGGCCCATAGTGAGGGCTTGAGGGTCAAGACCGGCGTCGAGGCAGAATTCTTCCTGATCGCGGCGGACGGCTCGAAGATATCGGATGAGCTCGATACGGCGGAAAAGCCCTGCTACGACCAGCAGGCAGTGATGCGCCGCTACGACGTGATCGCCGAGATCTGCAACTACATGCTCGAACTCGGCTGGAAGCCGTATCAGAACGACCACGAGGACGCCAACGGCCAGTTCGAGATGAACTGGGAATATGACGACGCGCTCAAGACCGCCGACAAGCACTCCTTCTTCAAATTCATGGTGAAATCGGTCGCCGAGAAGCACGGGCTGCGCGCTACTTTCATGCCGAAGCCCTTCAAGGGGCTGACCGGCAACGGCTGCCATTGCCACATCTCGGTCTGGGATTCGGAAGGCGAGGTCAACGCCTTTGCCGACAAGGCGGCCGAATTCGGACTTTCGAAGCAGGGCCGCACCTTTTTGGGCGGCATCATGAAGCATGCCAGCGCTCTTGCGGCGATCACCAATCCGACGGTGAACTCCTACAAGCGCATCAACGCGCCGCGCACGATCTCCGGCGCGACCTGGGCGCCGAACACGGTGACCTGGACCGGCAACAACCGCACTCACATGGTGCGCGTCCCTGGCCCGGGCCGCTTCGAGCTGCGCCTCCCCGACGGCGCCGTCAACCCCTACCTCCTGCAGGCGATCATCATTGCCGCCGGCCTCTCGGGCCTCCGTTCCAAGGCCGATCCCGGCCCGCACTACGACATCGACATGTACAGAGACGGCCACACGGTCACGGACGCGCCGAAATTGCCGCTCAACCTCCTGGACGCTCTGCGTGAATACGAGAAAGATGAGGCGCTGCAACAGGCACTCGGGACAGAGTTCTCGGCCGCCTATCTCAAGCTGAAGCACGGCGAATGGAACAGCTACTGCTCTCAGTTCACCAAATGGGAGCATGAGACGACGCTCGATATTTGAGAGCGTCAGTTGGCCGCCCGTCAATTGCCGGGTCGCCGATCGAAAGATGAAGAGCAGACATGGACAAGTTCATCCTCACCGTCTCGTGCCCGTCCACCCGCGGCATCGTCGCGGCGCTCTCCGGCTATCTCGCCGAACA
>NZ_AUTC01000181.1 GCF_001461695.1 Sinorhizobium fredii USDA 205
TCCCTCGGCTTGAGCGGAGTCGAACTCCAGGCCATGCCATCGATCGGACGCAAAACCTTTCTCGTGGGATACAAATCAGGCTGGAGCGGCTATCGTTGCCTGCGTGTCTTGCTGCGGCCACCGCTGCAGTGCCTGCCGCCCAGCGGCTGTCAAGCCGTAGACGCCTCTGTCAAGCCGTTCGAACCAGCCATAGACATTCGAAAGCAAAATCTTCCCGGCATCCGGTATGCTGGATTTGATTTCACGCACGCGCAGCGGTCCTGATACCAGCGCTGCCGCACAGACGAGCGCCTGCTTCTGCGGACGTCTCGCCCTTAGGCCGCGCATGTCGCCGACAAACAAGCTGAACATGCTGGGGGCAGAGCAAGTCGCCGATCGACGAGCTCGACGGCGAGCCTTGCGCGAACCGCAAGACGATCAACCGGCGCAAGGACCGGGTTCTCACCTGTGTGCCGAACGTCCTCTGGAACATCGCCAATATCGAGCGGGTCGTCGACGACGTCAAGCAGCGGTTACGCGCCCGGCAGGCACAGTCGGTCGTCACGGTGCCGAAGATCAAGACGCAGATCGAAGCGCGCCGGCAGCAGCAGAAGGCGGTATTGACGCAGATCACCGAGCGCATGGTCGTCGGCAAACCCGCTCTTTCAACGCTCGATGAGTGGTCGACGAGCTCGAGACCGCCAGGAGCGTCGAGCCGAGAGAAATTGACGAGGAGGTGATGCCGGCGATCGTCGAGCGGGTCACCACCGCCAAGCTCTATTACTTGCGCGAGCACGCCGACGCGGCAACGAAACAGCCGTTCATCGAGATCCTCCGCAGCCTGATCCAGTGTGTCGCGATCGGCCCCTCCCCCGACGGCAAGGGTGCGGAACTGACGGTCCATGGCCGGATCGTCGGCATCCTCGCGACGATGGACGCGGTGAAGGCGATGGAGGCGATGGAGGCGGAGCATCGGACGCTGGGGGAATACGAATACCCCGACTTCGCCCACCGAGGCCTGTTCGACACGCAGCACAAACGCGACGAGTTCCTGCGGCGTTGCGCTGAGGAACTCGCGGAGAAGCGACTTGAATGAAGAGAGTTACAAGTTTGTTGGTTGCGGGGGCGCGCAACCACCGATACCGACATATAATCAAAATAGCGATTTGACGATGCGCGCGGCGCTTTCGAACGGCTGATCCGCGCGCGCAAGGACAATTCGGGAGGCATCGAAGCCAAAACATCCTCGTCCCTCCTTCGCAATAGACGACGCGATCCGGATGGAGCCCGGCCCGCGACAAGGCCGGCGCGAACAAATCGGGCCGCATCAGACACCAGAGGAGGACCTTTCCCTTGGAGCGCGCCGCAAACCGATCGCTGAGCATCGCGAAGATCGCCGTGGCGATCCACATCAAACCCGACGGCTCCGTAGAATTCCTGCAGACGAGTTCCGTGATTACGCGCATGGTGGAAGACGTCGATCCGGTTTACATCTGATCAATCTTGACGTGGAAGCTGTTCTGCTTGCATCCGCCAAGGATTGATTTCCACTTCGTGATTATCTACCTTCGCTGGTAGTAGTCGGGCGGCTCAGGCGACAAATGAACAAGTAGAGCAGTACAACCTGCCCACCAAGAAGCTCCAAGCGGTATTCAAGCCGCGCCGCCAGCTTATTTCCGTTGGAAACATTGTCAGCGCGCCGATCGGCGTGGCTGCTGTTGCCGCCTACACAAAATCCGGTACCCATGCTACTTTTAGCAACCTCGAAGGGCCAACCTTGCGCGGGTTGTTTGCATCGGTAGCGCTGATTTTCACGGCGACTGTGGCCGCCGCGGGGAACCCCTTGTTCGATGCCGTAGCAGCTGGAGACGCAGCCGCCGCCGAGCAGGCTCTGGCCTCGGGTGACGTTGTCGACAGCCGGGCACGCGACGGGGCAACTCCTCTCATGAATGCCGCCCTCGCAGACCAGCTGACCATGGCCGAATTGCTGATCGGCAAGGGAGCCGACATCATGGCGCGCAACTCAGGCGGTTTTACCCCGCTTCATGCCGCGGCCTATTCCGGCAGCTTGCCCGTTTCCAAGCTGCTGCTCGACCACGGCGCGAAGCTCGACGATGCGGCCAATAAGGCAGGCGTGACACCGCTGATGGTGGCCGGTGAAGAAAATCACGTCGCCCTCGCCGCGTTTCTGCTCGCCAAGGGAGCCGATGCCGGTCATGCGGAAGTTCACGGCTACACGCCGATCACGCGGGCTTTCTGGAAGGACAACGCCGACATCGTTCGGCTGTTTAAGCGGCATGGCGCGACCTGTCCTTCGGCTAGCATCCTGGGCGACGAGGATTACGTGAGGTGTATGGGAATCCACGACTGAGCGGGAGGAAAAGATGGATGCAGTGAGCAAAAACGCTTCCACGCGGGGTCTTCGCGGCTCTGTGGCGATGTTCGTCCTGGCGATCGCGGCCAACGTTGGTGGAACATGGGCTCTCGCCGACGACTCCGTGAACACTGGCTATTTCGGCGGCGTGGCAATCATGGGATACGACACGGTCGCCTACTTCACCGAAGGCAGGGCGACGAAGGGCTCCGAGAAATTCTCCTACGAATGGCTGGGGACGCCCTGGCATTTCGCGAATGCCAAACACCGCGAAATGTTCATCAGCGATCCGCTCAAATATGCGCCTCAGTATGGCGGCTACTGTGCTGGCGAGGTGACGAACGGGTCGGCCACGGTCAACATCGATCCGGAAGCCTTCAAAATCATCGATGGCAAGCTTTACCTGATCTACGACAAGGGATCGGCGGAATGGTTCGCCGCCAATGCCGCCGAAACGGTCCCTAAAGCCGATGGCAACTGGCCAAAGGTCGCAGCCGACCTCCAACGGGATCAGTCTCACTGAACCGATTGCCACCCGCTTCTATTTGACGGGAGAGAAATAGAAGACCTTCCTCGAGTTCACGTAAGCAAAGGCGGCTTCACCGGGCGAACTTTTGCGTTTGTACACCGGGCCGCAATCGGCCCGACCAAAGAAAATTTCCTCACTCTGCTCGCAGAGCGTATCTCCCCTGATGAAAACCGTTTCGATCGTCATCTGCGTCGCCGATCGGTACACCGCCTTGCCATCGCGACCGATCTGCATGAGCGCCGGGCTTCCGGAGGGTTTCGTCTTGCCCTTGAGCAGTTTGCCCATAACCGTGCTTGCGATGTCGCCACCATTCAGCCGATCATGCTCGTCGCCTCGGAAGCCGAACGGCCATTCCGGCATGCCGGCGTCGCGCAAGGCAGCGAGGATAGACGTCAAGTCCTGTTCGTTGCGAAAATGAGAGAAGCTCAGCCGCCAGCCCGCCAGGGATTCACGTCCGCCAAGCAGGCGCACTCCTTCGGCGACTGCCGTGCGGGCGTCGTCAAGGCGGCCGACACGGACGTACGCCATGGCGAGAGGGGTGACGAAATATCCGTTCCCCGGCGAACCATCGCGGGCGCGCTCGAAATTCTCGATGGCCGTCGCGTAGTCGCGCTGCAGAAAGGAAATCAGGCCAGCGGTGAACCGGTCGATGGCCGATGGGTTCGGATCATACTTGAGCGCCATCTCGACGGCCGCGGCGGCCTCGGCATGATTGCCAGAGAACAATTGAACGTATGCGGCCGTCATTTGCCCTTCGGCATCGGCGGGTCGAAGCGACGCCGCCTGCCGCGCCGAGGCGATGGCCTCCTCGTAGCGGCGCTCCACGACCTGAATGACCGCAAGAACCGCATACGGCGATGACAGATCGGGATCGAGCGCCAGGGCGCGGCTCGCCTTGTCGTATGCCCTTTTGCGCGCCAGCGCGCTCGGGAGAACGTTGTCGAAGGTGCTTCGCCAAACGTAGGTGGTGGCGCGGGCGTCGGCCGCGAACGCCTCTGCGAAACGGGGGTCGAGCGTCTCCGCCTTTTCAAAGAGCGCCAGTGCCTCCAGCATGCGGGAAGGCCGGCCGGTCCGCGCCGCTTGCTCGGCCCGCAGATAGTAATCGTATGCTTCGAGGTTCGCGGTCGGCGGACGCGAAATCCGCACGGTCTCGGACTGGGTAAGCTCGACGCCGAGCGCGTCGGCGATCTGCCGGCTCATCTCGTCTTGAATGGCAAACACATCCGCAGCGCCGCGGTCAAATCGGTTGGCCCACAGATGGTCGCCGCTTGTGGCATCGATCAGTTGCGCATTGACGCGGATGTGATCGCCGGTCCGCTGCACGCTGCCTTCGACGACAAAGCCCACACCGAGATCGCGTTCGATGTCGGCCAAGACGAGGGGCTTGCCCTTGTAGGTGAACACCGAGTTTCGGGCGATAACCTCGAGGTCCGAAAGCCGGGCGAGATCGGTGATCAGGTTGTCGGTAATACCGTCGCTGAAATAGTCCTGGGCCGGGTCGCCGCTCAAATTGGCGAACGGGAGCACCGCGATCGAGGGACGCTGCGGCGCAAGCGGCCGTTGCCATGCAAAGACAATCGCGGTGATCGCGATCAGCAGCGCTGCGAGGCTCGCCACGATGATGATAGCCCGACGGCTCTGCGTGCGGGCGGCCGTGACGACCTTCCCCGCTTTGGAGTCGTCGAGCAGAACGCGATAGACGCGAACCGGGTCGGCTATGTTCTTCAGGTGCTGCTCACCGAGAGCCGAGAAGCCGACATCGGCCTTATGCACGACTTGATCGAATGCGGTGCCGGATATGCAAATGCCGCCGGGCTGGGCAATACCCTGCAGGCGCGCGGCTATGTTGACGCCGTCGCCGTAGATGTCATCGCCTTCGACAATGATGTCGCCGAGATTGATGCCGATACGGAACTGAATTCGCTGTGCCGCGGTGACGCCTTGGCCCTGGCTGGCCATTTTCCGCTGGATCACGGCGGCACACTGGACCGCGTCCACAACGCTCGCGAACTCAACGAGCGCACCATCGCCCATGAGCTTGATGATACGGCCATGGAATGCATCTATGGCGGGATCGATCAACTTCCGGCGGCAGGCCTTCAGCCGCTCCAGAGTGCCAACCTCATCCTCTCCCATGAGGCGGCTATAGCCGACCACATCGGCAGAGAGTATCGCGGTGAGCCGCCTCTCCATGTCTTTGCTCACTCTCTCGATGTTAGCGACCGCCGCCGTGTATCCTACCACGTCGAGGGGCCGCAGGCACCGCAACCCATACACGCCACCGCACGTCCTGAATGTACTTGGCGAAAAGTCACGCATTCGAAGGGTGATCGCTTGCGCACGGGTCACGCCTGCCGCGAACGAGACCTTGTTTTAGAAATGACTGGTATTGCGGTAGAGTACTGACCGAATGTCCTCGTCCATTCGGAAGGGCAAATGGAGCGCAGGCTTGCCGCCGTCATGATTGCCGACGTTGCCGGCTATGGCCTGCTCAGCCAAGCCGACGAGGAAGGCACGCGTACGCGCTTTCAGGCCGATCTGCACGAGCTGTTCGAACAAAGGATTGGCGCGCACGGTGGTCGTTTGGTCAAGACCATGGGCGACGGGCTTCTGGTCGAGTTCCACAGTGTCGTCGAGGCGGTCCGCTGTGCGGTGGAGGTGCAGCGCGCGAAGTCCGAGAACCGCGGTATCGATGGACACCGGCTGGAGTTCCGGATCGGCATCAATCTCGGCGACGTGATCGTCGAGGGCGACGACATCCAGGGCGATGGGGTTATCATCGCCGAGCGCCTCCAGAGCCTGGCCGAACCCGGTGGGATAGTGATCTCGGGTACGGCTTACGATCATGTGGGACATCACCTCGACGTCGGCTTTGACTTTCTCGGCGAACAACGCCTGAAGCATATCGAAAAGCCGGTGCGGACCTACCGTCTCTTACTGGGTGAAGCTCACACCAAGAGCGCAACCGTCGTGGGACGTCGCACAAGACGATGGACAGCGCTCGCGGCATCTGCTGTCGTGCTCGGCGTCGCTGCCGGTGTGACTTGGTGGCGGCCGTGGGAGCGGGCCGTGGAATCAGCCTCGATCCAGCGCCCGGACTTGACCCCGCCGGATAAACCGTCGATCGCAGTGCTTCCGTTCGCCAACGTGAGCGACGATCCCAAGCAGGAATATTTCGCCGACGGCATGACCGACGGCCTTGTCACCGAACTGGCCCAGATATCCGATTTGTTCGTCATCGCGCGCAACTCGACGTTCACCTACAAGGGCAAGGCGGTTGCGCCCAGGCAGGTCTCCGAGGAGCTCGGTGTCAGATATGTCCTCGAAGGCAGCGTGCAACGCGCCGGAGAGGAAGTCCGCATCAATGCCCAGCTCATCGACTCGCTCAGCGGAGGACATGTCTGGGCCGGAAAGTTCGACGGCACGCTCGCCGATGCCTTTGCCCTGCAAGACGAAGTGGCGCGCGGTATTGCCGATGCCCTGGCACTTCGGTTGACGCCGGACGAGCAGACGGGCTTTGGCCGCAAGGAAACGACGGTCCCAGCTGCGTTCGATGCATTCTTGCGCGGCTGGGAGCATCACCGACGCACGACGCCCGAAGATTTCGCCAAGGCGGTACCCTATTTCGAGCAGGCGATCGCGCTCGATCCGGAGTACGGACGCGCCTATGCCGCGGCGGCCATGGTCTACGCACGCATTTACGTATGGCGTTGGCATTACCGTCTGGGCATCTCCAGGTTCGAAGCCAGAACCAAGGCGACGCGGTACCTCCGGACCGCGCAGAAGCACAAGACGGCGCTGGCGCATCAGGTCGCCGGACTCCTGTCCGAAGCCGACTGGCAGCACGCCGCGGCGCTCGCCGAACTCAAGGAAGCCATCACGCTCGAACCCGGCGACTCCTGGAGCTACGCGCTGATGGCGTTTGTCCTCACCTCCGCCGGGCGGCCGGTGGAAGCCATGCCGCATATCCGTACCGCGATCCGGCTCGACCCGCACTCCCCCTCGTTCTTCATGTATGTCCTTGGATTGACGGAGTTCAGTCTGGATAATTTCGAGGCGGCAGCGGCGGCAGCCGAGAGCAGCACTAGGCTCAATCCCGAGGATGATGGGTCCTTCCTTCTGCTTGCCTCGGCCTCCGGACAGCTCGGTCGCCGACAGCAAGCCGAGGCCGCGATCGCCCGCTTCAACGCGCTGCGGGTCGGGCGTGGTGGAACTGTTGCCACTATCTCGACCTGCCCGCCTCTGGACCTCGCGAGACCGGAGGACAGCGATCGGCTCTATCAGGGACTGCGCCTTGCCGGGGTCCCCGAGACTCTGCTGAGCAGCGACTTCAGCGGTAGGAACAAACTGACCGGCTACGAGGTCCGTATGCTGTTCTTTGGGCACCGGCTGCGCGGACGCATGCTGGACTTAGGCGATGGGCACGAGGCGATCATTTCAACTGAGGGCATAGCCAACCTATCGGGAGACTGGGCCTCCATTGGCGGTGGCCGCATGGCCGACGCCGAGGTCCGATTCGAGGGGGACGAGGTTTGCTTCATGTGGCGCAAAACCGCAAGCCTATGCGGTGTAGTGCTAAGAAACCCCGGAGGCGTAAGCGCCAAGGAGAACGAGTTCATATGGCTCCATGGCGACAGGGCCTTCACGTTCTCGCAGGTGCAGTGAGGTCAGATGGATCGGCGCTCATTGTCTGCCAACGCGACTATTCAGGAGAAAGGGCTAGTCCGCCTCTCCGCGCCGAAAACAGGGCGATCCGGTCAGATGCCTGGGAGGAGGGAAACTTATGACGGGGATTCACGATGCCGTTGTCATAGGCGCAGGCTCGGCTGGGCTTGGGGTCAGCTATTTCCTCAAACAGCAAGGCCGCGGACATCAGGTGCTTGAACGAAGCCGCATCGGGGAGACATGGCGGACGCAACGTTGGGACTCGTTCCGCCTGAATTCGCCGAATATCCGCTCGACGCTGCCCGGCGACAATTTTGACGGGCCAGACCCCTTGGGGCCAGCACGCAGCACCAATTCGTCGCCTATCTCGAGAGCTACGCCGAGCGGCATCGGCTGCCGGTGAGAGTCGACGTTCCGGTAGAGGAACTGACGAGAGACGACGGCCTCTTTCTCGTGGGGACGCCGCGCGGTGTACTTCGGGCCCGCAACGTCGTGTTAGCGAGCGGCAGTCTGAACTGTCCGAAGCGACCGCCTGCGTCGGCGGACCTGCCGGCAACGCTTCGCCAGCTCGATTCCTCCGCCTATCGCAATGCCGCCGAACTGGAGCAAGGTGCGGTTCTTGTGGTCGGCAGCGGTCAATCGGGCGGCCAGATTGCCGCGGACCTGGCACTCGCGGGACGCCCGGTCTTTCTGGCGACGAGCCGAGCCGGCCGCCTGGTCCGCCATTATCGCGGCAGCGACATCTTCAATTGGATGACCCTGTCCGGCTATCTCGACGTGCCGCGAAGGGAAATCGTTCTGCCTTCCGGGAAGCTGCCGCCGCGAGGCTTGCTCGGTGCCACCCACACTATCAGCCTGCAATCGCTGAGCGCCCAGGGCGTTGTGTTGCTCGGTCGCTTCATGGGTATCGAGAATGACAGCCTGATATTCGGCGACAATCTGGATGAACACATGCGTTTTGCCGACGAGAGCTCAGCCGACGTCAAGCGCTTTATTGACGATTACATCCGGCGCGCCAGGCTGAACGCGCCGCCAGCCGAGGATGACCCCGCCGAGATGATCGCCCCACGCCTGCCCAGTCCACCGATCCACTCAATCGAGTTGGCGACGAGCGGCATAAGGTCGGTGATCTGGTGCACCGCCTTCAGAGGCGATTTCCCATACTGAGTGGCGTCTTCTACATGCTCGACGACGCGTTCCGCAGGCGAATACATTCAGAGCGGCAGCTATCAGGGCACGGTCGAATCCTTCAGTCTTCGCTCCGTCCGCCTCAGACACCATCGCGGGCCGATCTACACCGTCCCTTTCGGCGAACTGGGAGCGGTGCAGAACATGAGCCGGGATTGGGTGATGGAGAGCACTCGGGGTTGATTACAGCGACGACGGCTTCCTGTTCGATGCCGTGCAGCAAGGGCCGATCCTCGGACTCGCGGTTAAGTTCTAGCCCGGCGACCAAGCACGCTCCGCGGTCTAAGGAAGCCTGAGAGTTGGTAGCCAAACTTCGTTGGCCTTCCATCGACGTCTCTCTGGCTGTTCGACGCCTGCGCTTAACGCTCCCCGTCTGTTCGAGAGCGTGGTTGTCCTAATCCTTTCAGGCTAGCCCGATTAGGTAACTGGACCGAAGATCAGCCGCTTGTCACTTATGGTTGTGTATTCTCGCGGTAGCATACTTAATCACCAAATCTATCTAAGCAGCGATTTAGAACAGAGCCCGCCGGAGATAAGTGCGGGTTCTGTTTGCTGCCGAGCGACTGCCTCGAACGAAACGCCTTTATTCTTCCCAACACTTAACTGCGATAATTCTCAGGAGCTCAAAAAATGGCAAGCACCAAACGGTCCTATGATGAGTCACTTTTGCGGCAGGCCTTCGATGTGGCGCGGCGTTCGCGCGAAGGCGGGGATCACCCATTCGGATCAATTCTCGCCGACCATGGTGGCAATGTTTTACTGGAACAGTGCAATGGCTACAGTTCGGAAGGTGGCGACCGCACGGCCCACGCGGAGCGGCTTCTCGCCACGCGCGCCGGCAAAGCCTATGATTTGGATTTTCTTGCCGGGTGCACGATGTACACATCCGCGGAGCCGTGCGCCATGTGCTCCGGCGCGATCTATTGGGCAGGCATAGGGCGCGTCGTGTTTGGCCTGTCCGAGAGAGAGATGAAACAACTGACGGG
>NZ_AUTC01000182.1 GCF_001461695.1 Sinorhizobium fredii USDA 205
GAGGTGAAACAACTGACGGGCGACCACCTGGAAAACCCAACGCTCGATCTCCCCTGCCACATCGTGTTCGCCGCCGGTCAGCGCCCAACGGAAGTCGTCGGCCCCATGCTTGCGGGCGAGGCGGCGAAACTCCACGAAGAATACTGGTCCCGCCGTTAATGGCCCGTCGCGTCATTTCGTTGCGCAGCAGAATTGGTCGCTATTGGTGTACAGCGGACTCCCGCGTGGCAGAGTTATGGGTTCACGGCCTGGTGCGCAGCGGACTCGGCGTTAGCGAGGGCAAGACACCGCATTTGGTTCAACGAAGCGGATCAGCCGACGTCGACGGAGCCCCTCGCGGCCGAGAGCGCCAACCGTGTCCGAGAAATAGTCCCGTAAAGCCTAAGAGTTTCGCTGGGAGGTTCCATCGGCGTCTCCCCGGCTCCAACACTTGTGCGCTTGACGATTCAGCCGTCTGGTCGCCGTGGAAATCGCGAGGCGGCACATAAATATTGCCCTGGTCGAGGGAAAGGATCGTCAAGGTCGAAATCATCTGACTTGCTCCTCTCGCGCTGGGTCGCGCGGTCAGGAGAAGCCTCGATCAACAGGGTGTTTCAGGTCCTGAATCGCCGCCGGAAAAGTTCCGAAATCTTCTAAAATCCGATCAGCCTTCCTCGAGTCCCGCCTTCCGCAGTCCTTGCAGCAGGGTGGCGATCCTGTCGGGGTCCTTGGCGGGCTGTCCGGCTTTGATGCGCGCGATCGTGGCCGCTGGAGCGAGCTTCTTGAGCTCGCGGAGATAGCGGTGCGCCTCCTCCGTGCGGCCGAGATGGGCGTTCGCCGCGATAAGCACCCAAAGGGTCGGGTCGAAGTTCGGATTGCTTGCGAGCGCGCGGGCGGCCCAGGCAATCGCCTCGGCGTAGTCGCCGCGGATCACATGCACATCCGCGATCCCGCAGAGCGAAAAGTGCGCCCCTCGATCGCCGGGACTCAGCCGGTTCGCCCGGTGAAAATGGGCGAGAGCCTCCTCGAGGCTACCGCAATGAAGATGCCCGAGCCCCGCCCTGACCACGACCATCAGGTTGTTCGGGTTGGCTTCCGCAGCGGATTGCAGGACGGCCACAGCCCAGTCGTAGTCCTTTGCTGTCTGCAGCAAGGCGACACCGCAATGCGCCATCACCATCGCGTCGCCCGCCGCATGTTCGAGGCCCCGACGCGCCAGCGCCGCGCATTCTCGGACGTCGTCCGGGCCAAGCGACGGCCAGCCCATCGTATGCCGATGTTCGAGGGCCCAGGCGGCATGGGAAAGCAGCAGCGCGTTGTCAGGCTCCGCCTCCAGCGCTTTGATAAGGAGCGCGTAGGCTTCGGCATTGTCTCTTTCTGACTCTGTCGAGACTTTTGCCAGCGCCTGCAGATAGATATCGTAAGCGGCAATGCTTCCGGGCCGTTCCCGCCGCGATCGGTCGATCTCGGCCGTCTGGACATGAGGTTCAACCAGCGTCGCGACGCCCACCGTGATCCGGTCTTGGAAATCGAATATATCGTCGATCTCGCCGTCGAAAGTCTCGGCCCAGAGATGCGTGCCACTGCCGCCGTCGACGAGCTGCGTAGCAATCCTCAGTCGGTTTCCCGACCGTCTTATACTGCCTTCGAGCACGTAGCGGACACCGAGTTCCTTCGCGACCAGCCGCACATCCGGAAAACGCCCCTTGTAACCACATGAGTGGCCGGAGACCACCGCGAAGCTCTTGAAGCGGCTGAGGGCCGTGATGACATCATTGACCGCGCCGTCCGCGAAGTAATCCTGATCGGGATCGCCGGAAACATTGGCAAACGGCAGAACCGCGAGCGTGGGCCTGGCCGGAAACACGATATCCGCCTCTCCTGCCCCAGCACCCGCGCGGACCAGGCGATAGCCGATGCGCGGTATGGTCGTTATCCAATCCCGTCCGCCTGGAGCCACGCCGAGCGCCTTGCGCAGGGCCGCGATCTGTACCGTGAGATTGCTTTCCTCAACAATCGTGTCCGGCCAGGCGCGTTCCATCAGGTCCGTCTTGGAGACAACACCACCTTTGGCCTCCAGCAGCGCTTCAAGAAGCGCTAGGCCACGCTGGCCAACAGCGACGGACTTGCCGTTCCGCCGCAGCAAGCCACTGCCGGGTTCGAGCAGGAAATCACCGAAGGCATGAACTGGCTCCACCATGGCGAGAATATACTCGATAGCTCAACACTCGGGAACCGACGGTCACGAGACCAAGTAGCGTAACAAGCGCGAGGATCAATCGAGCTGATCGAATCGGCAAGCGGAATCGACTACGATTCCTTGAGGAATGCGTCGAACAGTCGTGCGAGCGTCTCGGCAGCTTCCCAGTGCATATTGTGGCCCCGTCCTGGGAGCGAAATGAACCGTGAGCCGATAATTCCGCCTTTCAACTGGTCTTGATGCTCCGCGGTCGCTATCTCGTCTTCCTCACCGCGAAGAATGAGCGCCGGCGCTGAAATATCCTGCAAGAGCGGAGCTGGATCATAGGCAAGTTGTTCGTAATGGATTGAGTGCCATACCCGTGCCGGAACCGCCGCGCTCTCCCGGCGGACATGGGCGAGGAAATTCTCGTCGACCGGAAGCGAAGTGGAGCACCATTCCCGAACGAACGCGCCTTCCGGATCGATAGGGTCGCGAAGGGCCAGGATGTTCCCCCAGAGCCAGCCTTTGCGTTCCCGTGGAACGGCGGACGTCGACATAAGGACGATCTTTCGGACTACTTGGGGCCAACGTTCGGCAATTGCTTGCGTGAGCCGTCCTCCGAGCGAATGGCCGACCACATGAACAGGGGCAAGCTCAAGTTCCCGGATCAGCAACCTGATGTCATGCGCCATCTCGGGAATCGTGTAGCAACCCTCCGGCTTGTCGGACTGCCCATGTCCGCGCAGGTCGGGCGCGATGAGACGAAAGTCGGCCGCCAGATGCGGAGCGATCAAGCTCCAGCTGCGAGCGCTATCGGTGAAGCCGTGCAGCAATAGCACCGGGACACCCTTTGCGTCGCCCAGTTCCACGTAAGCAAGCCGGATGCCATTCGACAGCAGGACTGTCTGCTTTCGCGTGATGAAGGTCTCCTGGGATAGCGGCTCGATCATATCTTGCCTCCGCCTCCTGTCTGCAAAGCTAATCAGTTCCCCTTGCCGCGGCGAAAGCGGGGCGATCCGGCAGTGCGCCGGTCGTGCCGCTTTCGAAGCGCAACTTACCGCGTGCAGGCCGCCAGATACTAGCTATCTCCAAATGGCGACAAGTCTCCCGTTAAGCCACGTAGGCTGCGACCGCTGAGATGCGCTCTAATCAGGCACATGATCAACTCAGCTGTGCCAGAACCAATCTGCCGGTAGCCAGCGATCAGCCTCGAACCTCGCAGTTCGTGGCTATCGATTAAGCGCCGGCGTCTCATCGTTGATTATTCCAAGACGATCCTCGATTGATGCAATTTCCTCGGGCGTATCAGCACCGGAGGTTTCTATATCCATGAAGAGCTGTTCGAAGCCCCGGGGAGTGACGATTGCGAACAACTGCCCGGGCTCGTCTCCGATCTTTCTCCAACTGTGACAGAAGGGGGCAGAACGACGCCGTACCCGGCGGGGCATCGAACTCCTCCTCACCGCATCGGAAACGATAAAGTCCACTGATCACCCGAAAGACCTCGGTCTCACGAGTATTTGTATGCGGAGCCGGACCTTGGCCCGGCGGTGTAAAGGTTTCCCACATGCCGAATGCGCCTCCGGTCTCGGCGGCAGCGGCATGGATCACAACTTGCGCACCAAAGGGAGTCCGGGCGATACGCTCTCTGCCCGGCCTGGAGACAACTGCCTTCTGAAAGCCTAGCATAACCCACTTCGCTGGTTCAGCGTGAACAATATCGTGAATTGAACGCAAGCCAGTTGATTGCCGCTCATCAGGGCGCGCCATTGATCTCCACGATGTTCAAATCCGGGTCGCGCAGATAGAGTTGTGGGAAACCGGCTACGCCAGAGCGGATAACCAGCAGGCACTTTGGATGGCTTTGCGGCAAGTCCTCCCCGAAGCCAAGCGCCGTCAGTCGTTCGATAGCGCCCTCGAAATCATCCGTACGGAAAGCGAAATGCCAATCGTTGCGGTCGATCTCAGGTCTCTGTCGGAATGTGCCTTCGGGATGGACGACGAGATGGACCTGCAAGCTGCCACAGGCGAGCCAAGCGCCGTCTACGGGAAAGTGCGGGCGCGGGATTTCTGTAAGACCGAACACATCACGATAGAAGGGCAGCGATCTTGCCAAATGGGCTGTGATAATCGATACGTGATGCAAGGCGGGCATAGACATTTTTCCCCCCTCCGCGGCGGCATCATGCTAACGGCCTTCTGAAGGCCTGACATGCCTCACCTCTCTGGTAGACCAGAACAATAGCATAGATTGAGCGCCAGTTGGTTCTCGCTCGCAAGTGGCTTCGGTTAAGGCCGCAAGCCTGACGAACTTCTGCCAAATAATGGAAATGGCTTATCCCGTTCGCACAGGTGTTAACCACATCTAGCGTTCCAGAATGACGCACCTCCCCTTCTCCGATAAATGGAGGGCATGAGCGAGAGCCTGTTTCCGACACGCTGGGCGAACGACAAGCTTCCATCGCTGGAGAAGTTCACATCGGACTTCGCCGACGACTACGCCTGCGCGGAATATCTGGCGAAGAAACGCTGGAAGTCAGGCTTCCAATGCCCTCGCTGTGGAGGCAACCGGGCCTGGCGGTTGGAGGCTCGACCGTGGGTCTGGGAATGCCAGGGTGTCGTCGTCGATGATGACGGAAGGCGAACGTCCACCGGGTGCCGACACCAGACATCACTGATCGCTGGTACGGTGATGCACGGCACGCATCTTCCGCTCCGAACCTGGTTCCTAGCCGCCTACCTTCTCGCCACCCATTCCAACGGGATGTCCGCCCTTCAGCTCCAGCCGAAGCTGGGCCTCGGCAGTTACAAGACGGCCTGGCTTCTGCTCCACAAGCTTCGCCGGGCGATGGTCGATCCGCACAGGCGTCCGCTGCGCGGCATGATCGAGATCGACGAGACGAACGTGCCCTTCCGCCGCAAGGACGAGCCGGAAGGCGGCGGTCAGGGGCGCAGCCCCATCGGCAAGATTTTCATGATTGGTGCCGTCGAGGTGGAGGCCGGGAAGTACCCGGCGCGATGCCGCCTGCAGCGCATCGTCAACATCAACCGCGAGAGCCTGCACGCTTTCATCCGGGACAACACCGCCGTCGGCAGCCTGCTCGTCACCGACGGCAACACGGCCTACAGGCGCTTGCCGGATCGCGGCCACCAGGCGATCAACCTGAGCGCCGTCGATGCTCCGCCAGCCCATGAGGTGCTGCCTTGGGTGCATCGGCTCTTCGCCAACTTCAAGAGATGGAGCTACGGGACCTACCACGGTGTCCGCGACAAGCACGTCGACATCTACGCCAACGAGTTCGTCTTCCGTTGGAACCGCCGACGGCACTTCCAGACCAACGTTGATACCATCCTCGGTCTCGGCCAGCGGATCGGACGAACGACCTGGCGCGACGTCGTCGGCGACACACGGGAATGGAAGACGGCGCACGAGGACCAGATTCTCGGCATGGTCAGTCCCGACAGGCTCGACCCCGCCAAGGACTACGCCGTGGAACACGGCTGCGACATCTTCGACGCCCTGGATGAAGTCCGACGGAACGAGAAGAGGTGGCGATATGGTCGAAGGAAGCCGAAGCGCTCCGCGCTCCCGCCGAGGCGGATGGGCGAGGAGAGGAACACGAGGCGGTACATCCACCCAACAAGCCTAGCACCAACGGAGATCGCCAAAGGCCATCTCCGCCATATTCCCATTGGCTCAAAGATCACGGGTGGTCGGACCGCCTCACCCCCGGAACCGCGAACGGCCGATACTATGGTTTAGGCCTCAAAGGACAATACGCTTAACTTATGCGGGCCGACATCGCGTTCCAAAACGCTCCAGCCAAAAGCGGTATAAAAGGCTTCCAACTCTTGATGGCAGCATATGTACGAGACCCGATATCCCAGATCGGCAGCAGTTTTTGCTGCTGCCTCGACGAGTGATTTTCCTACGCCGCGTTTGCGTTTACTCTCCTCCACCCAAACGGCCGCTACCCATGGCTTGTATTGTTGCCGCTCCTCCAAATCGCAATCGATGAGGAAGGCTGATCCGAGATAGCCGCTTTCATCATGAGCAACGAGCGCTGTCGGAAGAGAGCGATCATCGACCATTTCGGTCAGATGATGTGTAATATCGGAAAGATGAAGACCTGCGTCTTTCCACCAGGCATTCCATATTCGATCAGCAATAATTGGACCGAAATTTTGATGGTCCAGATAGTCCGCAACTTGATGCATCTAACACTCCTCCTGCAGGGGTGTCTTCGTAGTGCATGCGGAGTAATATTTCAACCACTGCATGCGCCGCATCGCCAATAGCACGTTAAGCGACGCATCAAGCTGAACCATCTGTGGATGCAAATATTCTGCGAAACGCCAACGGAGACTCTTTGGCGCGAATCGGTTCGGTAATTCTTCAAGAGTTCCGATCAAAGATGGCAATTGATTTTCGCTGTCGATCCACCAGCACAACTAATTGGGGCCACCCGTGCGAACGGGATAAGCATTAATGGAATCGATGTCGTCCACGACTATGAGATCAATGCCAGACCGTTGGGGGCGGAAATCGGCTGGCTTCCACCTCCTTCTGACGCCTAGCTGCCAATGACCTTCGACGGCGGCGTCGGATTCCGATCTCGCCAATGCAGTTCGGGTTCACGGCGGCTCAGCGAGTAGCGAATAGGTAGCAGTTGTTCTGTGACGTTGAGCACGGCCCATGAGGCACGCGACGCCGCCCAAGCTGCCATCTCTGCGTTATGCGCTGTGTCCTAACTCGCAAGCGCAGTCTATCGTTACTGAAACAAGTCGGGCGGCGGCCTCTTGCCGCCTTGGCATTTGACTTTGATCTTATAGTTGTTTTCATCCCATTTCTCAGTGATCTTGCATCCTTTTCGTTTAATCTTCCGTATGTGCTTGCCGTTTTTCACCTTATATTTTGTTTGTTGGACCAATAGAAGTATTCTGCCGCAAGTGCTCTGAGTGTGCGAGAAGCAACGATTTTCCACAGTCTCGCTCAGTTCGCCTGGATTGGGGGTCATCGAGGCTGCTTGTCCGGCTGTGCCGGAGGCCGCCAATAGGCCGGCGACAATGGCCGTTTGATAGAAGAAGTTCTGTAACATAATCGACCCTGCACGGATAACTTCCTGGAGAATTCATATTAAAACTGTGCTCGACAACGCCGCGTTACCTAATTGGATTAACCCGTTGCCATCGCTCGCATAGCGTTGTTCTTGCGAGCCATGCGACCAACCCACGGCAATACACGTCGGGCCGAACCCCTGGGTGAAAGCCGTGAATTGTCAAAGCAGGAAATCCCCTGATGTCACCTGTATCCGACCGACGAGGTTTATCTGGAAGTCGGCCTCCGGCGTTGCGTTCGTGTTTCCCTCGATAATGGTGTACTCAGCGCCGTTCCCATCCGTCTGATAACGGTAGCCGATCTGCCCCCGCCCGAGCTGACCGAAGCCGCCGCTCACACTCGTGATTTCCCCTACAAACGCGAAGGCGGGATCGCCTGCCAAAGCGCCGTTTGCATCGAGTTGGCTGACGTCGATGCGGTCACCTGGCGAAAAGTCCCGTATGACGTCCGCACTCGCGCCTTTTCCAGCTGCCGCGATCGAAGTGAAGACAAACGTGTCCTGTCCATCACCTCCGAACAGGATGTTGCGGGCGGTGCTTGCAACGATCTTGTCGTTTCCCGTGCCGCAGATCGCATTTTCGATCGAGGTCAATTGATCGGTTCCGGTATCGGCGCTGGTAGCTGACCCATTGAGAAGATTGACCACTGCGTCGACTTGCAATCCGGCCAGGCTGCAGGTGTCGCTGCCGCCGTCGCCGAAGTAAAAGTCATCGCCGTCGTTCAAAGTGGCAAGGAAGGTGTCATTGCCACTGCCTCCCGACACCTCGTCCGACCCCTCGTTGCCAATAAGCTCGTCATCGCCTGCGCCGCCGTGGAGGTCATCGTTTCCACTCCCTCCCCCAAGGAGATTGGCCAGACCGTTACCAGTGCCGGTGAAAGCCCCCGTTCCGGAGTACCGAAGGACTTCCACGTTCGCGCCGAGGACGTAGGACGAGGCCGTCACGTGGATTGTGTCCCTGCCCCCGCCAGCAGCCTCGACCACTGCATCACCGACGGAATCCACCATGTAGATGTCATCGCCGCCCCGGCCGACGAGGCGGTCAGCGCCGCCAGCTCCGTCCAGTATGTCGTCACCATTGCCGCCAGTGATCGTGTTTGCGAGACCGTTGCCGGTTCCCTGGAAATTTCCGGAGCCGACGAAGACAAGATTTTCCACATTCGCCGCCAGTACAGACGCTGCCAGGATTGTCTCAACGGTATCGGTTCCTGCGCCAGCCAGTTCGGTGACGACATCGCTCGCGTCACTGACAACATAGGAGTCGTTGCCCGCGCCGCCTTCCATGGCGTCGCCGCCTGCCCCGCCATTTATCCGATCGCGTCCGATCCCGCCGAGGAGCGTGTCATCGCCATCGCCGCCGTTGAGCACGTCATCGCCATTACCACCATCGACGATGTCGTCACCAGCCAGCCCCGAGAGGGTGTCGGCACCTCCCAGCCCTCGTATCGTGTCCTCCTCATCCGTCCCCGTGATCACGTTGTTGCTGCCGTTTCCGTTGAAGGTTCCGCCAAGTGTGTTGGCCACGCTGATTGCCACGTTGTGATTGGTGGCAAGCACGCCGTGGGACGCTGTCACCACGATGTCGTAGACATTGTCGCCATCAGCGTCCGCGGGATTCTCGAAGTCGGGAGGCGATTTGAACGTGACGGTTCCGTTTGCAGCATCGATGTCGAAGAGCGCGGCATCTGTGCCCGAGAGCAAGTACGTCAGGGACCCGAGATTATCCGAGTCGGAGGCGTCGGCGTCGTAGACAGTCCCCGTCGCGTTTTCAGCGAGGCTTGCGGTGGAGCCTGACGAAAATAGGGGCGCAGTGTCATTCGTGTTGGAGACGCTGACCGTCAGTATCTGCGTGTCGACGCCGCCCTGGGCATCGGAGGCCTGTACGACAACCTCGTAGATATTGTCGCCGTCCTCGTCGGAGGTGGCCTCGAAGTCGGGACTGACAACGAACCTTAGAACTCCCGATGTCTCGTCAATCTGGAAGTCGGCCTGATCCGCGCCGCCAACGATGGAATACGACAGCGTTCCGTTGGCTTGGCCGCCGATGGCGACAACAGTCGTTACATCGCTGTTGTTCTCGCCAACAGTGCGCGACGCCGCGACCCCTCCACCATCCGAGATAATGGTCAATTGGTTGTTGAGAAGCACGGATACGTTTCCGCTATCGTAGTTTCCGACTACGATGTCCATTCGGCCATCCTCATTCACATCGCTGAAGTCGATGGCAGTTGGATTGTCCCCGCCCGAAGCGAGAACTTGCTGTGGTCCGAAAGTTCCCGATCCGGTGTTGATAAGAACGGAAATAGTATCGTCAGCCGAATTGGATGTTCCGATATCGAGTTGACCGTCCCCGTTGATGTCGGCGATCGCGATGGCGTAAGGACCAGCGCCGACCGCGTAGCGTACCTCAGGCAGGAAAGTACCGTTGCCCGTCCCGAACATGATCGACACGTCGTTCGTGCCGAGGTTGGCTGTAACTAGATCGAGGTTGCCGTCGTTGTCGAGGTCGTCGACAGCAAACGAAATGATGTTTTTGCCGACTGCCGGATAGGTGACGGGGGCTGAGAAGGTTCCGTCCGGAGCGCCCATCAAAACCGATATGAAGTCCCTCGCCACTATCAGATCGAGGTTTCCGTCCTTGTTCAGGTCGGCGGCGGTGATCGGCCATGGAAAGCCTCCGCCGACGCCGTATTGGACTGGAGACCCGAAGGAGCCGGTACCTGTACCGAACATTACGGAAAGATCGCCGCCGTTGGCGTGTGCTGCCGCCGCATCGAGAATCCCGTCATGATTGAAATCACCGAGGGCGACGCCGCGCGGGCCAAATCCGGTTGGATATGAAGTCTCTGAGTCGAACGTTCCCGTGCCTGTTCCCAGCCGTACGGTAATGCTGCTTGCGAAAGGGCTTGCGGCAACCATGTCGAGGATGCCGTCGCCGTTCAGGTCGCCCATCTTTATGTCGATGGGACCGCCGCTCATTGAATAATTGACGGCAGACGCGAATTGACCACCGCCCTGGCCCAGAAGTACCGACACGCTGCTTCCCCCGTGATTCGCGGCAAGAAGGTCGATGATGGAATCGCTGTTGATGTCCACCGCGACAACGTCCGAGGTGCCTGAGCCTGCTTGATAGTTTATGGGTGAACCGAAGACTGCAGGTGCAGGAGCGTTGCCGGACCCGTCCACAACTTGCGCCATCGAAAAGGTCCCTTCATCGAAGCGGGCATTTTCGACGTTGACAAGCGTGTCGCTGCCATCGGGTCCAATGACTGAATAGGCCTCGAAGCCTATGTTGATCAGGGTGATCGTGTATTGCGACCGCAAGCCGCTGAAGACCGCCGTATCGGTGCCGAGTCCTCCATAAATCTGATCATCGCCGACGCCTCCGATCAGCGTGTCGTCGTCCTGCCTATCCGAACTCGCCTGCAGGTAGTCGTTGCCCGCACCGCCATCGAGGAGATCGCCTCCTCCGCTGCTAAGGACTTGGTCGTCACCATCACCGCCAATCAATGTGTCGGCGTTGTAGGTATCCTGCGGAGGGGTCGGAATGGTGGGATCGCCAGCACTGTCTCCATCAAAGACAAAGTCGTTTCCGTCGCCGCCATCCAAATAGTCGCCGACACCTTGCCCCCACAAGACGTCGTTCCCCCCTTCTCCGTAGAGTTCGTTCGCATGGCGGAAGGCACCGTAAAATGTGTCTGCGCCGTCGCCTCCATGGATCAGCACGCTGGTGTCGACATGTGATCCGTCAAAGACATCGTCCTCGGCCGTTCCGTTGTACGCGATCCTGTCCAGGGCCGCTACGAACTCCCCGAATGGACCGAGCGGCGTCGTGGAGCCGGACGGGCTGCCATGGATTCCGAGCTGCCAGCCGCCATTGCCGTCCGGTACCGCATAATCACCGTCGCTGAGCGTCGACGTGTAGGTGAAGGGTGGCATGGTCCCGGTTCCGGCCACGGCCCCGTTAATGAATACGGTGAACGGCCCGTCCAAGGTCACGGTGAAACCTATGGGATTTCCATCCAAATCCATCTGGACAGTGGTTTGGCCGGAGAATTGCAGACCATATCCGCCGACGAACGCCACCCAGCCCGAACCGTATTGGCCATTGTAGGTGAGTGGCATCCCCCACCCGTGTCCGAAGCTCGGGTTGACCCCTTGAGTGGCATTGATCACCATTTCGGCCATGACAACCTCCCCCTTTTTGAGCATGCGCGCGATACGATGATCGGCGTGCTGCACGCTCGCCACCGAACTCCACTTGCGAAGCGGCGATTCCACAACGGCTGCGGATGCCAAAGAAAAAGAAAGCACCGTTCTCGCGAACGCACATGACCCATTTGGGTCAGACACGTCCTGCGACATGCTGATCCATGTTGCTTCTGCCGGCTCAGTCTTTTCGTGTGAGCGCTTGCAGCAATGCGACCAGTTCACTCTGTCGGTGTGTTTCGGTTTTTTCAAAAATCGACTTTGGTTGTGTGCGTGCGGTCTCCTTGGCGATGCCGAGTGCATCGGCCGAGTCCTCCAGCGACTCCCCCGTCGCCAGTCGCGCCGCGAGATGCGCCTGGGCACGGGTCAGCAGAAAGGTTTGTTGCAGCAGTTGCCAGCGCGGTGAACGAGGTCTGGCGACCTCACTCAACAAGATTATTGCCCTTGCTGCGGCGAAGAGTGATCGTGCCTCTCCATCGATCGGCAGAACCTTTAATGTCATGGAACATTTGTCTGGTCGCCGAACCACTATCGGCGACGCTCTCAGGGCCTTTCCATTCGGTAACTTGCGCAATTTCTCGAGTTGATCCAGAAGCTCCGACGCTGCCTGCTTATCCTCAAGGACGAGTTGCCCTCGGGAAACCCAGACCGACTTATCGAAAAGATCATTCGCTGCGGCATTGAAATGAACGACATGCCCGCCGCTATCAACGGCGACAGCAGCCTGGCGCACATGGTCCAGAGCATTGGTGAATGCTGCGATATTGGCGCGTCCCATGGCCCCCGCGAGCGAAGCTATCTCGGTCATGCGGGCCGACAAATCCCAGAGGAGGGATTTTTCGAGCCGGGAAAAACGTCCCTCGCTCTCCGATCGCTGCATGGCGAGACACCACAGATCATCCTTGCCGGCCCAAAATGCCGCTCCGGCCCACCACTTCAGTCCGACGCTCGGCAGGAAGTCATTGTGGTAGGGCGATCGGCGACGTTCTTCTTCTGTCGAGACGTCATCGTCATCAACAACCACGACACCCCGAAGCTGCTTAGCGATGCCCCGTAGGCGGAGATCGGACTGGTACCATCCTTCCTGCATGTACCGCGCAAACGGCTCGATCATCGAGGTACTCGTAGGGAAGCTGCCGCCCTTCCGCGGAAGCCGAGCAGCCCCGTTGCATTTCATTGCTTCGCAAATACGATCAAGAAAGAGAGGCCACAAATCAGGGTCTACGACGGCAGACCCCAATCCTGCGGACAGGTCTTTCAAAGCATTTACGTCGACTTTAGCCATGTCGATGCTCGCTCGTTTGATAGGTTACTCCGCCTTCACTGGAACATCGCAATGCCGCGAGAGCAGGACTAGGTGTTCCGATTGCCTATGGGTACCCTGTAGTTCGCTCAATACCTCGCCGGTATTGAATCTCGTAAGCAGAAGCGGTTGGCATCAACTTGTCGCACGCGCGACTCAACCGAGGGACGCGAGCATCGCCACCAATTCCCCCTGGCGATGCGTGCCGGTCTTGTGGAATATCGACTTCACTCTGTTCCGGGCGGTCTCCTTGCTTATGCCAAGTGCTTGGGCGACCTCCGCGAGCGAGGCTCCGGAGGCAAGGCGCTGGCAGAAGACGATCTCGGAAGGGGTCAGGCTGAACTTTGCACCAAGGGCCGACCATACGGCCGCATCGCGGCTTCGGGCATCGAGGTTCTTTACGAGGATGAGAACCAGGCTGTCGGCAAGGACCAGGGATGTGGATCCTCCGGAGACCACAGCTGGGAGCGAAGCCAGCGAAACCTGCCAGTTTTGGCCATCGACGCAAAAATGCAGGCGAGAAAGAAGCACAGGAAGCCGTCTCGATAGCGCCCAGACCCCCTCGCGAAGACACCTGTCCATATGAGGGTCTGAAAGGGACGCGATGCCGTGCCGTTGCTTCACCACCGAGCCAGACGAGAGTTTCTCTGCATGTTCATTGGCCAGCCGGACTCGCCTGTCGCCGTCGACTACAAAAGCGGCGCAGGAACCTCTTTCAACGAGCGCCGATCTGGCCACAGCTGCCTCGGTTTGCACCTGTAGCAATCTTCCGACGTTGATGGAGCGCAGCAGACTTCCTCGAATGCGTCTCAGGACCTCGGCGGTGGCGAAGTCATATGTGCCTGCGACCGCCAGCGGATAGTGCAATGACAGGTGGATAAGATCGCGCCCTCCGTCGATTTTCACCCCGACAGCTCCCTCGTTGTTCTTCTGAGGTCGCATCCAGTCGTTGTAGAATTCAGTCTTGGTGAACATGCTCGTCGGGCAACTTTCTTCCGCGACGAGGACGGTTCCGCTCGGCACGCTTCGCCAGATGGGCGTCCATGGGTTAAGCGGAGCAAAATGTTCCGCATAGGATTTGACGAATGCAGGTTCGATATTGTCGGTGGCCTCGAAGTTGAGCCAGTTTTCTGCCGTATTGAAGTTCAGAAGAGCGCACACCGATCTCGGGAAACTTTTCGTCAGTGACCTGGCAACGTCGTCCCATCCGATTGCCCCGAGAGCAGCGGCGTCCACTTTCTCGGACACGCTGTGGGTAATCGCTGAAATGGCGTCTTCGTCGTAAAAGTCGGTGGACGGTATTGCCATGAGTTCCCCGCTCATCGCATCCGGCGCCCCTTCAACCGGGAACACAAAGATTCCCTCAGCTTCTCGTACGCCGCAATCCCTCCGACATCATCAATTTGGGTGCCGTCCCTTGATGCGCCTTTGCATCGCGCAGCCTGAACAGCGACGACTAGAAAGTCGCCACATCAACGTCAGGGACCAGAGACCAACCCTATACCACCCGCTCTCATGGTAGGCTCGGCGGCGCGATGAACTGATAATACGCCCACACGAGGACCAGCCCCGCTATCACCGCGAGCCAGATAAGTGCCTTCCGCTGCCTTGGACCGACCGTCCGTCGCTCCTGCTTTGATTTTCGTCGTTCAAACTTGATGATGTTGTCGTCGCGCATGTGATCCCACTTGATTGGCGGTAGAAGTCGTACACCGTATCGACGTTCGGGGAGAGGTCTTTGACAAGCCTCTCATACGCCAATGTTCTTGGTACCGTGATGTCGTATCGCGCCACGTAAGCGCCCCCCTTCACCAAAGACCGCTTGCCCGAACCCAAATCGATGCGGTTATGATTGAGATGGTTCGCCCATTGGTGTCCTGCAAGTTCTGCGAGATACAGGAACATGCGCTTCACCTTCACGGATGTGCAGGCCTCGAGCAGTTCCTGAACCTGAGCCGGCCGGACAGTATTGAGGCCCTCCATGAGCTGTCCGCATTCGACATACGAGGAGTCGTCCGTCGCAAGGTACAGACACTCCATCAGGGCGCGCGTCGGCTTCGATGCGTTGATTGAGAAGCCGCTGAGCTCCACCGTACCCACGCCCGCGCCAGCGGGCAGGAGATTTGTCCGATGATACTCGATGTCCGCACCCCATCCATGTTGCCTGAACCAGGCCGGCAGCCTTTCACCCGGTTGTCCGAAAAGACAAACCCGCGGCCGCCCCAGTTCAAGATAATGGGCCTTGCCATGGAGTGACAGAGCGGTTCGGCCGCCCGGATGGATCGAAGCTGCCAGCTGCTCTTGAAGGGCGTAGACCGCGCCCTCGTATCCGACCTTGTCGCCAGAACGGATCATCGCCCCGTTGCCGATCGAGGTCAGCCAGTGGCTCCCTCGATAACGCTTCTGAAGGTCGTGGCTATAGCCTTGGCAGATCAGCCATTGCGACAGGGCGACCGTACCGCGGGGAATCACATCAGGCAGGCGGTTTAATTTTGAGCGCATGACGGTACTCCTAGTACCTCTGTATGCTGGAAAATAAAACAGAACAAGGGGCTCGTCAGGAGTGAAACCGCTGGTCGACATCCTCAGCAGGATCGTCAACGGCCATCCTTCCGTTCGGCCTCGCAATTATCTGTCTTGACGACGAAGATACATCC
>NZ_AUTC01000183.1 GCF_001461695.1 Sinorhizobium fredii USDA 205
CGCTGGAGCCACCACCGCCGCCACCGGAGCCACCGCCGCCACCGGAGCCACCGCCGCCGCCGGAGCCGCCGCCGCCACCGGAGCCACCGCCGCCGCTGGAGCCACCACCGCCGCCGCTGGAGCCACCACCGCCGCCGCCGGAGCCACCGCCGCCGCCGGAGCCACCGCCGCCGCCGGAGCCGCCACTACCACCAGAGCCGCCGCTGCCGCTGCCGCCGCTGCCACCGCTGCTTCTGCCGGGGCCGGTAGCGTCGGTATCGCTACGATCGCGGCCGGGGGCAGAGGCACTGACGGTCGCCGTTGTTAGCGGCGGGCACATTTTGATTTGCGCGGGAGTAAGAATTTTCGAACGATTTATTGCAACGCAGCACGCTGCAAAGTTGTCTTCCGTCAGCGGTCTGCATTGCGCAGCAGTCATGCGCCGACGCTCTACTGCATCCGCGTCGGTAATAACAACGACGGCTGCTATCGACGCCGTGGAGAGCAGGAAAAATGTTCTAAATATCGAGCTATTAATTCTTTTCATTACTTTACCCCTCGTAAATACAAACTACGAAAATAAATTGATGATTTACTTAAAGATGCTGGGGGTCAATTTACGAAATATTAGTAGTACGTCACAAGAATGCCCTATTCCGAGCTAATCAAGCGCGGGCTAATCCTTGTGATCTAGCTCTCTACGTCGCGCTTTGGGGAGTGCGACTACCTTTGGGGGAATTTCATGAAACGCTTCATCGCGCTGACCGCTATTCTATTGTCCATCGCTGCCCCAAAGGTGGCTGATGCAGGGACGATCATGACGACTGCCGGCAAGGCTTTTGCGCCCCCGGCCTTTAACTCCTTCTGTTCGCGTGAACCGAGGCTGTGCAGAACCGGAGGAGGCAGGGGAACGGTCATTCTCGGCGCGGACAAGGCGAGCGAACTCAAACAAGTCAACAGCGCCGTCAATGCCCGTATCAAGGAGCGCAGCGACCGTGCAAATGTCGGCAAGGACGACGATTGGCGCGTGCCGACGGCCTACGGAGACTGCGAGGATTTCGCGATTTTGAAGAAGCGCGAGCTCCTGAAGCGCGGCTGGCCGGCCTCCGCATTGCTGCTGACGGTTGCCCGCTATCGCGGCGATGGCCATACGGTGCTGACTGTCCGCACCAGCGAAGGAGATCTCGTGCTCGACAATCTAACCAATTCGGTCAGGGACTGGTCGCGCACACCCTACGACTATTTCGCCCGCCAGTCGCAATCAAACGGCAGCCGCTGGGAGCGGATCGGCGGAGCACAGCGGATCTGATAGGCGCGCCTCCGGTTCGGCGCCGAGGTCTTCAATCGGCGCTCAGCGCCACGGCCGGCTGGAGGCGCGAGGCATTTCTGGCCGGCAGATAACCGAAAAGCAGGCCGGTCAGGAAGGCGCAGGCAAAGGCAAGCGCCACCGGTCCAGCTGTGAAGCTGACCGGCATGCCGAACGTGCGGGCGACGTAGGCGGTGCCGAGGCCGGCAACGATGCCGATCGCGCCGCCGATGGCGGACACCACCAGCGCCTCGACAATGAACTGCACGAGTATGTCGCGCTGCCGCGCGCCGGTCGCCATGCGCACGCCGATTTCGCGGGTACGTTCGCTGACGCTGACCAACATGATGTTCATCACCCCGATGCCGCCGACAAGAAGGGAGATCGCCGCGACGGAGCCAAGGAAGAGCTTCATCGTGTTCGACGTCTCGGTGAAGGCCTCGCGCACGGACGACATGTTGGTGATCTGCGTGTCCTCCTTCTTGTGGCGCTCGTTGAGGAGCGCCTGGATTTTTTCCTGGGTCAGATCAATGGCGGAGGAGTCCTTTACCTTGACGGTGATGGTGCGGATGTTGCGCTGGCCGAAAATGCGCATGCTGCCCGTGGTCAACGGCACCAGCACGACGTCGTCCTGATCGTTGCCGCCGGCGCTCGCGCCCATCTCGCTCATCACGCCGATGACCTGAAACGGGATCTTGTTGACGAGCACATATTGGCCGATCGGGTCGGAGTCGTCGGGGAAGAGAGTCTTGACCACGGTTTGTCCGAGCACCGCGACCGGCGCGTAGCCCTCCATATCGTCGCTGTTGATGAATTCACCGCGTCCGATGGGCCAGGATTTCGCCTCGACGAATTGCGACACGGTTCCATTGGCGGTGGTCTGATAATCGATATTGCCGCGCCGAAGCGTCACCGTACTCGTCATCTCCGGCACGGCGAAGGCAACGTTCGGCAACTCGAGGATGGCGTCGGCGTCCGACGGCACAAGCGTGACGTTGCTGCCGCCCGCGCTGCCGCGGAAATTGGCCATGCTCGGGCGCACCAGCAGGAGGTCGGAGCCCATGGAGGAGATGCGGCTCAGCACCGAATCCTGCGCACCGGTGCCGATCGCCAGCATCGCGACGACGGAGCCGACACCGATGACGATGCCGAGCAGCGTCAGGATCGTCCGGAAGAGGTTAGCCCGAAGCGCCCGCATCGCCATCTTGACCGCTTCCGAGACGTCGGCGATCGCGGCAAGGCCCTCGCGCGTGCGCTGGGCAAGGCCGAATGCGGCCTCCGGATTGCTCCGGCCCTTCTTGACGCGGTCGGCGATGATGCGGCCGTCGCGGATCTCGATCAGCCGGTCGGCCTGTTCGGCAACCTCGCGCGAATGGGTGATGACGATGATCGTGTGGCCGTTCTCGTTCATGTCGCGCAAAAGCGCCATGACTTCCCGACCGCTCTGGCTGTCGAGCGCACCGGTCGGCTCGTCGGCAAGGATGACGCGGCCGCCGTTCATCAGGGCGCGGGCAATCGAGACGCGCTGCTGCTGCCCGCCGGAAAGCTGGCTCGGCCGGTGATCGAGCCGTTCACCGAGATTGAGCGATTTCAGGAGCGCCTCGGCACGCGCGTGCCGGCTGTGGGCTGGCAGGCCGGCATAGACCGCGGGTACCTCGACGTTCTCCTGGGCGCTTGCGGTCGGGATCAGGTTATAGGCCTGGAAGACGAATCCGAACGTGCGCCGCCGCAATGCCGCAAGTTCGTCGGCGTCGAAGCCGGAGACCCTTTCGCCGTCGATCAGGTATTCGCCCGAGGTCGGCTGGTCTAGGCAGCCGAGAATGTTCATCAAGGTCGACTTGCCGGAGCCGGATTGGCCGATGATCGCGACGAATTCGCCCGCCTCGATATCGAGCGAGATGTCATGCAGGACCTCGACGGCGAGATCGCCGTTGAAATAGGTCTTGCTGACATCCTTGAGCGAGATGAGGGCGTGCATCGGCGTCTTCAGAAGATCGGCGGCATGCGCATGCCGCGGCTACGCGTGTTTCGCTGGCTACTTCCGGACGAGGCCGAGCTCGAATCGACGACGACGCTCTCGCCCTCCTTCAAGCCGTTGACGATCTCGGCGCTGACGCGGTTGCGGATGCCGACCTCGACCGCGCGGGTTTCGGTGGCGCCGGACGGGGTAAGCACGGTGACTTCCGTCTTGGGCTTGCCTGCGCCGTCGCCGCGCGCCGTGCGGATCGCGGCGCTCGGCACGACAAGAACGTCCTTGGCAGCAGCCTCGACGAAGAAGACCTGAGCGCTCATCGACATCATCAATTCGCCGGTCGGGTTGGAAACATCGAAGAGCGCGTAATAGAGGACGACGTTGTTTTCCGTGTCCGGCATCGGCTGGATCTGCCGCAATTTGCCGGCAAAGCGCTTGCCCGGCTGGCCGAGCAGGGTGAAATAGGCGTCCATGCCGATCTTCAGCTTGCCGACGTCGGCTTCGGAGACCTGGGCCTTGACGGTCATCGTCGAAAGATCGGCGATGGTGACGATCGTCGGCGTCGTCTGGTTGGCGTTGAGCGTCTGGCCTTCCTTGGCCGGATTGGCAACGATCGTGCCGGCCATCGGGGCATAGATCTTGGTATAGCCGAGATCGACCTTGTCGCCGGCGAGCGTCGCCTTCTGCTTACGGATCTGCGCCTCGATCGCCTGTACGTCTGCTTGAGCGGCGGTTTGGTCGGCGATCGCCTGGTCGAGGGTCGATTGAGAAACGCTCTTGGTCGCGACGAGACTGCGCTGGCGCTCGATATTCGCGTCCTTCAGCACGAGCTGGGCCTTCGTCGAGACGAGCTGGGCCTCGAGATGGGCAAGTTCCGCCTGGTCGATCTCGATCCTGTTCTCGATCGAGGCGGGATCGATTTCGGCGACGAGCTGGTTCGCCGCGACCCTGTCGCCGATCTCCACATGCAGCGATTTCAACTGGCCGGAAACCTGCGCGCCGGCATCGACGGACTTGATCGCGTCAAGCGTGCCGACGGCGGTGACGCTGTCCTCGATATCGCCGCGCACGACGACTAGCGTGATCATCGCGGTTTCGGGTTGCACGCCGTACTGGCTCCAGGCGTAGTAGCCGGCGCCGAGCACTGCGACGAGGACGGGCAGAGCGATCCGAAGGCGCCCGCGTCGCTTGCGGCGGACGGGTGTCACGGGGCTCGGCATCAGGGTGACGTTCGGCGCCGCAGCCGGCGCTTCCTGTCTGATCGTCTTCGCTGTCTTGCTCATCGGCACAGTGGCTTTCCGCCCTCGGATATTCTCCCTTTCAAAATAAGGGCGAACGGGGCGAGGGAACAGCGGCGGGATCATTATATTTTGGTAATCATTGCCGCTTTCGGCGGGCGACGCCGCGGCTCCAGTCCCAAAGCCCATTTGCCCCGACGACCTTTGATGACGCAGTGCATTTATCGGCAGAAACGGGCTTGACGTTCCACAGCCATCTGAGTAGAAGTTGCGAACCGTACCGTACGGTACTGAAGGAGTGACAACAAAGTGCGAGGCGTCGAGGCGACAAAGGAAGCGGGTGCCGGAAGCGGCCTGACGGAGCGTCAGGGTGCCGTTCTCGAACAGGCACTGCGGCTCCTTGTCGACGGCGGCGAGAAGGCGCTGACGACCGCGGGCGTGGCGCGTGCGGCGAGTTGCTCCAAGGAGAGCCTGTACAAGTGGTTCGGCGACCGCGATGGGCTGCTTTCGGCGATGATCGCCTTCCAGGCGAGCAAGGTCAGGACGCTCGGCGTTTCGGCCGAGGCGCTGGACGAGGCGAGCCTCAGGGCGCATCTTGTCGCCTTCGCCAAGGACCTGCTGGACGTGCTTGCCGGCGACGTATCGCTGGCACTCAACCGGCTGGCGATCGGCCAGGCAAGCCGTGAAGGCTCCAAGCTCGGGCGCTTGCTCGAGGAGCGCGGGCGCCGGCAGATCGGCCGCAGGGCAGGGGCGCTGCTCGAGGCGGGCCGAAAGGCGGGGCTTCTCGCCTTCGGCGATGCGGAGGAGGCCTATGGCGCGCTCTACGGGCTCGTCGTCTCCGACTGGCATTTGCGCATGCTGCTCGGCGACGACCCGAGCGGGCTGAAGAAGAATTTCGGCCGCAGGGCGGAGCGGGCGGTCGACGCCTTTCTCGCTCTCTATGGCGGAAAAGCGTAACGACGGTTCCGTCTGGACCGTCAAAGGGAAACGGACAAGCAAAGGGAAGGAAAGTTCAATGCGCGTCTATTACGATCGTGATGCCGATCTCAATCTCATCAAGTCGAAGAAGGTCGCCATCATCGGCTACGGCTCGCAGGGCCGCGCCCATGCGCTGAACCTCAAGGATTCCGGCGCACAGAACGTCGCCATCGCGCTGAAGGCCGGCTCGGCCACGGCGAAGAAGGCCGAAGCCGACGGCTTCAAGGTCATGACGGTTGCCGAAGCTGCCGCCTGGGCCGACTTGATGATGATGGCGACGCCGGACGAACTGCAGGCCGACATCTACAAGGCCGAGATCGCCGGCAATATCCGTGACGGCGCGGCGATCGCCTTCGCCCACGGCCTCAACGTCCATTTCGGCCTGATCGAGCCGAAGGCCTCGGTCGACGTCGTCATGATCGCGCCGAAGGGCCCGGGCCACACGGTTCGCGGCGAATACCAGAAGGGCGGCGGCGTTCCCTGCCTCGTTGCCGTTCACCAGAACGCTTCCGGCAATGCGCTTGACCTGGCGCTCTCCTACGCCTGCGGCGTCGGCGGCGGCCGCTCGGGCATCATCGAGACCAACTTCAAGGAAGAGTGCGAAACCGACCTCTTCGGTGAGCAGGTCGTTCTTTGCGGCGGTCTCGTCGAGCTCATCCGCGCCGGTTTCGAAACGCTGGTCGAGGCCGGCTACGCACCGGAAATGGCCTATTTCGAGTGCCTGCACGAAGTGAAGCTGATCGTCGACCTGATCTATGAAGGCGGCATCGCCAACATGAACTACTCGATCTCCAACACGGCCGAGTGGGGCGAATACGTCACCGGCCCGCGCATCATCACGGACGAGACGAAGGCCGAGATGAAGCGCGTTCTGAAGGACATCCAGACCGGCAAGTTCACCTCGGAATGGATGCAGGAGTATCGTTCGGGTGCGGCCCGCTTCAAGGGCATCCGCCGCGTCAACGACGCCCACCAGATCGAGGAAGTCGGCGCCAAGCTGCGCGGCATGATGCCCTGGATCGGCAAGAACAAGCTGGTCGACAAGGCGAAGAACTAAGCCTTACCTCCCAAGGGATAAAGGAAGCCGGGGCAACTGCCTCGGCTTTCTTTTTTGGGGGGTCAATCCCGATAGAAGTTCCGTGGCCAGCGGTGCGCGCGCAGCTTCTCGCGCTGTTCGGGGGCAAGCCCGCGTCCGTCGCCGACGGCGCAGTTGCGCTCGACGTTGCGGACCGAGCGCATGCCGGGGATGACGGTCGACACCGCCGGGTGGCTGAGGACGAAGCGAAGCGCCGTTTCGGCGAGCGCATCTGGGGCAATCGCCAGGTCCTCGATGATTTTTTGCGTGCGCTCCTCGACTTCGCGCTTCCGGTCGCCGCGGAAGTAGTTCTGTCGGAAATCGCCTTCCGGGAACACAGTGTCGGCGCGGATCTGACCGGTAAGGCCGCCTTCGTCGAGCGCAACACGGACGATCACGCCGACCTTGTGCTGCTCGCAGGCCGGGAACAGTTGCTCTTCGGGCGCCTGCTCGAAGACGTTGTAGATGACCTGGACGCTGTCGACCACGCCGCTTTCGATAAGCTTCAGGGCATTGTGGGGCTCGTAGTCGTTGATCGAGACGCCGAAGAAGCGGATCTTGCCATCGCGTTTCAGCCGCTCGACCGCCTCCAGCCAGTCGCCGCGCCCCACCCATTCGTCCGACCAGACATGGAACTGCTGGACATCGATGGTGTCGACGCCGAGATTGCGCAGGCTCGTTTCAGTGCAGGCGATGACGTGATCGGCGGGGAAACCGTCCTCGGCCGGCGTGCCCGGACGGGCCGGCCATATCCGGTTCTTCGGCGGGATCTTGGTCGAGACGTAGATCGTCTCCGATCGTTCGCGCAGCAATTTGCCGATCAGTCTTTCGCTATGGCCGTCGCCGTAGCCGAGCGCGGTGTCGATGAAGGTCAGCCCGAGATCGATCGCCCGGTTGAGGGCTCTGGCGGACTCCTCGTCGCTTGCGCCTTGCCAGCCGCTGTTGCCGATGCCCCAGGCGCCGTAGCCGATTTCGGAGATACGCAGGCCGGTGCGGCCAAGTGTTCTGTAGTGCATGGCTTTCTCACGGGTTTAGGTGGGAGGACCGCCCGTTACCTAGGTCTCGACCTCGCGAAGTCAATTGCCGGGCTTCACCGCCGCCGCGTGCAGCCAGCGTGTCGGCTTGCCGTCATAGCCGCCGCCGTCCGTCTCGCCGAATTCGACGCCGACCCAACGTGTCGCCTCGAATTGCTGCCGCAGCCAGTCGCGTGAGGGGTAGTTGTAGTAGCGGCCGAAAGCGTCGTGGCCTTCGATGTCGCCGGCTTTGAAGCTTGCCTGCAGCACGCCACCCACTTTCAAGGCGAGGAGGATGCGGGCGAGCACTGCAGGAAGAGCGGTGCGCGGCACATGCAGCAGACAGGCCTCTGCCCAAATGCCGTCGAAGCGCTCGCGCCAGCAGAGCTCTTCGAAGCGGATCACCTCAACCGGCCGCCCGAGCAAGCGTGCGGCCTCGGCGGCCATTTCCGGCGATCCGTCCGACGGAGTAACATCAAAGCCGCGGGCCATCATATAGGCGCTGTCCTGGCCGCCGCCGCAGCCGAGTTCCAGCACGGAGGCGCCGGGATTCAGCCTTGCGAGGAACTTGTCGAGCCGTGCCGCAGGTGTCCGGCGGGTGCGGCCCGCATAGGCAGCGGCGTTGTCGCGGTAGAAGCGATCGTTGCCGTCATCGATTGTCGTCATACGCACTCCCATGCCGTTGCTCAGCCACAACTAGCAGGACCCGCTGCCGCATACCAGGCAGCCAATGGCTGCTGGAGGTCACGCCAAGCCGTGGGGGCACCTATCTCTGTCAGGGGTCGCCGGAACAGCCTGCACTCTGTATGCTGGAGCCGAGATGGATTCGAGTGGCGAATCGTGCAACGGGTCTAAACCTCAGGGTTGTACCTACGTGGCGGAGACCGAGCGAGGATCAGGGGCCATGTCGGAAACGCGTCGCAAGCTGACGACCATCTTCAGCGCCGACGTTCAGGACTATTCGCGCCTGATGGGCGCTGACGAGGAAGGAACGCTTGCCACCCTCAAGCGCTACCGCGATGCCATGGCGCGTCTCATCGAGTCGCGCGATGGGCGGGTGGTCAACACCTGGGGTGACGGGCTGATCGCTGAGTTCCCGAGCGTCGTGGAAGCGGTGAGGGCAGCCGTCGACATCCAGAATGAACTGGCCGGCCTGAACGCCGGACGGCCGAGCGCGGCTCGGATGTACTTCCGCATCGGCATCAACCTCGGCGACGTGATTGCCGAGGGCGGTGATATTTACGGCGACGGCGTCAACATCGCCGCGCGTCTGCAAGCCTCCGCTCCCGCTGGTGGCGTCGTCATTTCCAACACGGTCTACGACCAGGTGCGCAACAAGGTGGCGGTCGGCTTCGACTTTCTCGGCCAGCTCGAGGTCAAGAACATTGAGGGCGGCGTTCCGAGCTATGCGGTTCGGATCGGTGCTGCGGAGGATCGAACATCACAGACGGCCAGCCCGGCCTTCGGACGACAGGCGCAGGCTGTGCCGGCTGCTGCCGGCGAACCCGCCCGACGGCATGCGCGGATCTATCGCGTGCTCGGCATGATCGCGGCCGGTATTGTCGTCATAAACCTTCTTTCGTGGCAAGGCGAGCTCTGGGCAGTCTGGCCTCTCTTCGCGATGGGGATGGCCGCAGCATTCCTGTGGATCAGGACCACTCAGCTGGACCGCGGATTTGCCACGCTCGCACTCGCGGGGCTCGCCGTTGTCACGATCAATCTTCTGACCTGGAGCGAAGAATTCTGGGCCCGCTGGCCGCTGCTCGGCCTGGCGATTGCCGCGGGTATCCGATGGGCCATGCGTGCACGAGGCAGCGCGAGGCGTTGAGCGATCAGGGCGGCGGCCCCGGCGGTGGGATCAGGTTGGAGACTTCCTGAGTCAGCAGACGCCAGCCTCATGTCAACGGTTCTCGGAAGGTGATAGACTTGATCGGCGAATTCTCGGGGGGCCTCGTGATGAAACGATGCTCTGTAGCGATCTGTCTGGCATTCAAGCCAGCGGCGCTGGCCATCTTGGCCTTCGCTGCCGCGGCCTCTGCCGGACCGATAGACGACCTGACGGCCGCGGCCAAGAAGGAGGGACAGCTCAGCGTCATCGCTCTGCCCCGCGACTGGTGCGGATTTGGCGGGATCATCGACGGCTTCGAGGCGAAATACGGGATAACGGTCACAGAGCTTCGACCGGAAGCTACATCCGAAGACCAGATAGAGGCGGTCAAGGCGGGAATCGAGTCCGGTAGCCAAAGGCCTGATGTCATCGACGTGGGCGTTTCCTTCGCGCCTCAGGCGAAAAGAGCCGGCTTGCTGCAGCCCTACAAGGTCTCGACCTGGGACACGATCCCGGATGCTGTCAAGGATGTGGACGGCCATTGGTATGGAGACTACTACGGGGTGCTGGTCTTCGAGATCAATGCGGACGTGGTTTCGAGGTTGCCGCAGGATTGGGCCGATCTTGCCCGGCCCGAATACAAGAATTCGATCGCCCTTGCCGGCAAGCTCTCAGCAAATCAGGCGGTGATGGGCGTGTTCGCGGCGGGGCGGTCGGTGACGGACCGAAACGTCGAGGAAGCCGCGAAGCAGGGCCTCCGATTCTTTGCCGATCTCAACAGGCGCGGCAATTTCGTTCCGGTCGTCGGCGACAGCGATACCCTCGTTGAAGGACGCACGCCCATCCTTATCCGCTGGGAGTATCTCGCGCTTGGCGACCGCGACCGCTTCGCAGGCAGGACCAGGATCGAGATCGTCAGGCCCAGAACGGGCGTCGTCGCAGGTGTTTATGTTCAGGCGATCAGCGCCTTTGCGCCGCATCCGAACGCTGCCCGGCTGTGGATGGAGCACCTCTACTCGGACGAGACGCAACTCGCCTGGTTGCGGGGCCACTGCGAACCGATCCGTGTTGAGGATCTGGCGCGCAGAGGAGTGGTGCCTGTCGACTGGCGGAACAAACTGCAGCGGCTTGAGCGCGATCGGGATGCATCCGATCCAGCCTTTCCGAGCGTCGAGGAACAGGAAAGGGCGCGCGAGATCATCACCAAAGGCTGGGACGGCATCGTCGGCGTGGAGATAATGTGCCTGCCTCCGGAGCCCGACCCCGGTCCGATGTCGTTCAATACAACCGGCACCTGCCAGCCGCCGATACCGCAGTAAATCAGCAGATGCGGAAGAAATCTTCCAGCGATGACGAATAGTGGTCGGGTAGTGCTGCTTGAAGCCCGCCAAAAACGGCAGCAAAATAGGTCAGGATTGTTGACATAAATCCAACACTGTGATCATCTCCGGCCTTCGCCAAGAGGGAGGGCCGCATGCTCAATTGGGAAAGCATTTTTGCCACGCGCTCGAGCCGGATGAAGGCTTCGGAAATTCGCGAACTTTTGAAGCTGCTCGACCGTCCGGACATCATCTCCTTCGCCGGCGGCATTCCCGATCCCGAGCTTTTTCCGCAAGCGGAGTTCAGCCAAGCCTATGCGGAGATTTTCGGCGGACCGGCGGTCAGCGCCGCGCTGCAATATTCCGTCAGCGAAGGTTACCGGCCCTTGCGTGAATGGCTTGCCAAGCAGATGGCGGCGCTCGGCATTCCCGCGACCGTCGACAACATCTTCATCACCTCCGGATCGCAGCAGGGGCTCGATTATCTCGGCAAGCTGTTTCTCTCGCCCAGGGACACGGCGCTCGTCACCTGGCCGACCTATCTCGGCGCGCTGCAGGCCTTCAACGCCTATGAGCCGACCTACGACCAATTGAATCCAGGCGGCAACCGTACCCCGGAAGCCTATGTCCAGGCGGCCGCCGAGGCGGG
>NZ_AUTC01000184.1 GCF_001461695.1 Sinorhizobium fredii USDA 205
AAGTTCGCCTATCTCTCGGCCGATTTCGCCAATCCGACCGGCGAAACCGTCGACCGCGCCGGCCGCGAGCGGGTGCTCGACCTCGCCGAGGAACTCGGCATCCCGGTCATCGAGGATGCCGCCTACCAGTCGCTGCGCTACGACGGCGAGGCGATCCCGCCGATCCTGGCGCTGGAGATCGCCCGCAAGGGCGACATCAACAGCGCCCGGACGGTCTATTGCGGCAGCTTCTCCAAGACGCTGGCGCCGGGACTTCGCGTCGGCTGGGTCTGCGCCGCCGAGCCGGTGATCCGCAAGCTGGTGCTGCTCAAACAGGCCGCCGACCTCCATTCCTCGACCATCAACCAGATGGCGATCTGCACCGTTGCAGAGCGCGGCTTCGAGGAACAGGTGGCGGAGATCCACACGGTCTACAAGCACCGCCGCAACGCCATGCTCGCGGCGCTCGACAAATACATGCCGGCCGGCGTCACCTGGACGAAGCCGGAGGGCGGCATGTTCGTCTGGGTAACACTGCCGAAGGGTACGGACGGCGCTGAGCTCCTGGCGAAATCGATTCAGACCGCCAAGGTCGCCTTCGTCCCCGGCCGCGCCTTCTTCGCCGACGGCTCGGGTGAAAACACGCTGCGTCTGAGTTTCTCCTGCGCCAACGACAAGATGATCGACGAAGGTATCCGCCGTCTCGGCGATCTGATTCGCGGCGAGGTGGCGCAAGCCGCCTAGGCGACGGTTTTTCCACAAACGAGCGCCCCCGCCACGGGGGGCACTATCGCACAGTGACGGCTCGATCTGAGGCTTTCACCTCAAGTCTTTGTTTTATCGAGAAGATCATAAACTGTTGCGTCGCTTCTGAAGCGACCTGCCGAATGCGCCCGCGGGGCCGCTAAGGGCCCGTCACTGTTTGCGCAAGGGAACAAACGCGCCCGAGCCCCTTATTGAGGCCATATTCTGAACCAGGATCGCGCCCACGCCGCGCTGCAGCAAGATTGCTGCGACGCGAAAGGAACTGTGCCTCCCGACCTGCCGATATCTCCTCGGCTGCCGGGGCGGCCTAGGGACAGGGCGGTGTCGTATGAGTACAGCTGCAACTTCGGGGAGTTTCCGTCCGGATATCGAAGGACTACGCGCCCTGGCCGTATCCGGGGTAATCGCCTTCCATTTTGGAATGACCAGTCTGCCGGGCGGATTTGTCGGCGTCGATATCTTCTTCGTGATTTCGGGCTTTCTGATCACCCGGCATCTGCAGCAGGAGGTTGCAAGAAGCGGCACGGTCGATCTCTGGCGCTTTTATGCGCGCCGCGCCCGCCGGCTGCTTCCCGCTTCGCTTTTCGTCATCCTGACCACGCTGCTTTTCGGCTATTTCATCCTCGCGCCGTCAGAGCAGCAGTTCTACTCCAAGGGGTCGCTGTTCGCCTCGGCCTACATGATCAATCTCTGGCTGATCCGCTGGACCGTCGACTATTTCGCGGCGGACGCGTCGAACAATCCCTTCATTCATTTCTGGTCGCTCTCGGTCGAAGAGCAATTCTATCTCGTCTGGCCGGCGTTCCTTCTCGTCTGCGCGCGGCTCCGCCCGGGAAAAGGTGGTCCTTTCCTACTCCTTGCCTTGGTGGCCGCCATCTCGTTTACGCTGTGCTGGTACATGACGGCCGTGTCCCAACCCTGGGCCTTCTATTTTTCGCCGCTGAGAGCATGGGAATTTGCCTTCGGCGGTCTTGCCTCGATGGCCCTGCCGCAACAATGGGCGCGGCGCTTTCGCTTTTCGCCGGCTCTTGGCTGGCTCGGGCTCGTGCTCATCGCAACGGCCTATCTGACGGTGACGGAGGAGATCCCCTTTCCGGGCTCGATCGCGCTTGTCCCCGTTCTCGGTACGGTGATGGTGCTCCTGAGCGGCGCGCACGAGGGAGCGGCAGGCCCCAAGTCCATCCTGGCGCTCCGGCCGTTCCAGGAGATCGGCAAGCTGTCCTATTCCCTCTATCTGTGGCACTGGCCGGTCATCGTCTATGCGGGCATTGTCGAACCGGAGCTCTCGGTCGTGGATCGGCTTCTCTGCCTGGCTATCACGCTCGCCCTGTCGCTCTTCAGCTACCACTTCATCGAAAATCCGATCCGCCACAACGGCTGGCTCGCAGCCAGGACGGGGCGGTCGCTGGGGCTCGCCGCGCTGCTCACCGGGGCCGGCACGACGCTTGCCTATGGCAGTGCCGCCCTGGCAGGCTACAGCTTCGATGGCGAGCAGCGGCTAATCCAGCAAAGCGCCGAACGCAAATCGGCGGCGCGGGAGTTCGATTCGGCCTGCGTGCTCGAAAGAGAGGCGGTGCAGCCGAAGGCTTGCGCATTCGGCGCCGCCAAACCTCAGAAGACCGTGGTTCTCCTCGGCGATTCCCATGCCGACCATTGGTCGACGCCGCTCAAGAGGATCGCCGAAAACAATAGCTGGCGGCTCGTCACCTATCTGAAATCGTCCTGTCCGGCGGCAGATGTGCCGACCTGGAACAGCGTGCTGATGCGAAACTATAGCGAATGCGACGCGTGGAAGCGCCGGGCGTTCGGAGAGATCGCGGCGCTGAAGCCGGATGTCGTCATCCTGTCGCAATACTCGTCGAGCTATGTGCGGAACGACATCAATTCCGTATCCAGCCACCAGATGGACGTGCGGGACTGGGCGAAAGGCATCAAGCGCTCGGTGGAGACACTGGAACGCACCGGCAGCGACGTCGTCCTGTTGCGCGACGTGCCGGTGCATAAATCCTATCTCGACAAATGCGTGGCGCGCGCGCTTTGGCAGAAGCGGAGCCCGAGCGATTGCGACACGCCGCGCAGCGAAGCGGTCGAGGAAACCATTCCCGCCGCGGAAAGAAAGGCCGCTCTAGAGACGCATGCGTCCTATGTCGATGTGGTCGACCTGTTCTGCAACAGAACAAGGTGCCCGGCGGTGATCGACGGCAAGCTCACCTTCCGCGACCGTCACCATATCGCCACCCCCTATGCGGAATCGCTGGCGCCACGGCTTGAGCGGGCGATCTTTGGAGAGAGCCGCGTCGGGGCATTTCAGGATCGAACGAAATCAAATGACGATCCTGTCAAGTTGCAATGAGGCTCATTGCAACCGGAGCCGAGCGGGTGCACACTCACGGCTGCGCGGAAGAGGGGAAGTGAGGCGGGTTGCGCCCGCATACCGCGCCTCGGTTCTAAAGGGGGATAACAATGACGGATCGAAACGCACTGGAGAGTGCCGTAAGGCTGATTTACGGTGCCCGAAATGAAAATGACCTCGAAGCTATCATGGGGTGGTTCGACCCCGGCTGCCGCTTCCGCATCGTTGGGAGTACCTGGCTGGGACCGATGACCGAGCCGGTGAACGGCACGGACTCCATTCGAAGCTCCATCCAGGCGCTGCTCGACAATTGGGACCTTTCCGGCGTTAGAATCGTCGGCCTGCACGTCGATGGCGACACCGTGTGCGTGCATCGCGCCGGCCCGGTGCGTTTCATTCCGTCCAACATTTCGAAGGATATGGAACTCATGGACAAGTTCACCTTCAAAGAAGGCCGGGTGATTGATTTCGCCGAGTTCGTGGACACGCTGGAAGTGGCGGAAACCGTCGGCCTGCTCAGCCGCTGAACCAAGCGCCCTCGCGCCGGCTTTCCTGGCTTTCGGGCCGTATTCAACGCGCCGACGTCGGAAGGCGAACCGCGTGCTTCATCCTGCAGAGATATGCGGCCCGAGCAGCGACAGATCGGCCGCGCCGAGCCGGTCCTTGGCGGTCCAGAGCTGGTGCCAATAGGGATAGATGACCGGTGGCAGGCTGACGGCGTCGAGCAGTTCGCGTTCCTCGTCGCTGAGCTTCAGGCTTGCCGCGGCGAGATTGTCGCGGAACTGCGCCTCGGTGCGGCCGCCGATGATGACTGAGGTGACCGCCTTGCGGCCGATCAGCCAGGCGAGCGCCACCTGCGCGGGCGAGACGTTGCGCTCGGCGGCGATCGCCACCAGCATGTCGACGATCTTCCAGAGACGCTCCTCATCGCGAATGGGCGGTTCGTTCCAGCCGGCGAACTGGCGCGTGCCCTCCGGCGTCTGGGCGCGGCGGTGCTTACCGGAAAGCAGGCCGCCGGCAAGCGGGCTCCAGACGAGGATGCCGAGGCCCTGGTCGATCGAGATTGGAACCAGCTCGTATTCGGCCTCGCGGGCCTCCAGCGTATAGTGGATCTGCTGGCTGACGAAGCGCTGGCGATGCTCGAGGGCGCTGATGCCGAGCGCCTTCATGATGTGCCAGCCGGAATAGTTGGAGCAGCCGACATAGCGCACCTTGCCCTGGCGCACGAGGGTGTCGAGCGCCTCCATCGTTTCCTCTAGCGGCGTCTGGCCGTCCCATTCGTGCACCTGGTAGAGGTCGATCACATCGGTCTTCAGCCGTTTGAGGCTCGCCTCGCAGGCGCTGATCAGATGCTGGCGCGACAGTCCGCCATCATTCGGGCCGGGACCCATGGAGAAGCGCGCCTTGGTGGCGACGAGGACGCCGTTCTTGCGCTTTCCGCCGAGGACCTCACCAAGGATCTCCTCGCAGGTGCCGGTCGAATAGATGTCGGCCGTGTCGATGAGATTGACGCCGGCATCGAGGCAGAGGTCGACATAGCGGCGCGCCTCCTCGACGCCGACATTGCCGACCTGGGCGAACTTACCGCCGCCGCCGATCGTCATCGTCCCCATGGTGATGGTCGAGATTTTCAGGCCGGAGCGGCCGAGCAGACGGTATTCCATTGTCTCGCTCCTTTGCGCGGTTTTTCCAGGAAGGTAGCGGGCCGGGGCGCGAACGCAAGCCGCACCCCACAGCCGGTCAAAGAAACCGTGCCGGAATCGCGTCCTTGTAGGGGAACATCGAAAAATACGGCCTCGCCTCGGCGAGCGTGCGCTGGAAGGACGGGCGTTCGAGGAGGCGCTCGAAATAGGCGGAAAGGTTCGGGTGGCTGCCGGCGAAGGGCTGCACGATGCCCGCATAGAAGAGCGCGGGTGCGGCGGCGCAATCGGCGATGGTGAAGGCCTCGCCAACCGCAAAGCGCCGGTCCTTGAGCTGGCGCTCGGCCAGATCATAGGCGGTTGCGAGCGACGCCCGGGCGTCGGCGACACCGCGCTGGTCGTTCTCACCGGAAGCGCGCAGCGTGTCGGTGACGATCTTCTGCATCGGCACCTGGATGTAGAGATCGAAGAAGCGGTCCCAGAGCCGAGCTTCGAGCGCCAGCGCCTCGTCGCCCGGGATCAGCGGCTCGTTGCCGGGGTAGAGGCGATCGAGATATTCGATGATGATCGAGGTTTCCGGCACGATCCTGTCTTGAGCGGCGTCGTGCAGCACAGGGATCTTGCCGACTGGCCAGACCTCCAGGTAGCGGGCGCTCTCCTGCGGGTCCATGAGATCGACGATCCGCGCCTCGAAGGGCGTTCCGGCTTCATAGAGCGCGATCTGCACCTTGTGGCAGAAGGAGGCGAGCGGGTGGAGATAGAGGGTCAGAGCCATGCGGGTGCCTCTAATGATTGATTGCGTTTCGCAATCAGTATAGCGCACCAACGTCAAGAGAAAAGAGGGAAGACGGCCTCTTCGCGATTCAGCCGCCAGGGCCGGCGCCATCAGTTCGAATGCGTTTCCCGCTCCGCCGCGAATGTGGCGACGAAGCGCTCGAGGCTTTCCTCGACGAAGCGCTCGACCGGAATGCACGGGTCGAAGCTCCACCAGAGGAGCGCGCCCTGCCATTGGGCGGCCATCATCAAGCCGATACCAGGCGGGGCGGTCGGAACGCACGCGAAACGCTCCTCGAGGGCGGCGGAGAGAACGTCGCGCCAGGCGGCGCCGCGGGCGCGCAAGAGCGGATCGCGCAGGTCCTCCCGCAGGATCAGGAGATCGTCCGCATAGCTTTCGATGCCGCCATAGTCGCCGGACAGGCCGGCGAGCAGAGCGACGGCACCCGCCGGCGTCTTCGGCGCATTGGCCGCCAGCTCCGCCGTCAGCCGGTCGAGACGGTCCCAAGCCTGCAGCAATGCCGCCTGGATGAGGCCGGACTTGGTCTCGAAACGCTGCACCAGGGTTGAGGCGGAAAGGCCGCAGACGGCGGAAAGGGCCGCGAAGGTCAAGCCTTCCGGCCCCACCTTGCGCATGATGCCAAGGGCGGCGTCGAGCACTTCCACGTTCGGCAGAGTTTTGGGGCGGGGCATTTTTGGCCTTTATTTATAACCGAATAAGCGTTTATATATCCGTCGGCCGATGAAGGCCAGATTTTTCTCGGGAGGACGAGATGACGCTCGAAGGCAAGGTGGCGCTGGTCGCAGGTGCAACGCGCGGTGCAGGGCGCGGCATCGCGGTGGAACTCGGCGCTGCAGGCGCAACGGTCTATGTCACGGGACGAACGACGCGCGAGCAGGCCTCGGAATACCAGCGGCCCGAGACAATCGAGGAAACGGCGGAACTCGCGACCGCGGCCGGCGGCAAGGGCATCGCCGTGCAGGTGGACCACCTTGAGCCGGAAGCGGTGCGTGGGCTCGTCGAACGAATCCGCCGTGACGAGGGCCGGCTCGACATCCTCGTCAACGACATCTGGGGTGGCGAGAAGCTGTTCGAATGGAACAAGCCGGTGTGGGATCACAATCTCGAAAATGGGCTGAGGATCCTTCGGCTCGCCATCGACACGCACCTGATCACCGCCCACTATGCGCTGCCGCTCTTGATCGAGCGACCGGGCGGGCTGCTGGTGGAGGTCACCGACGGCACGGCGCAATACAATGCCGAACACTACCGGCTTTCGCCCTTCTACGATCTCGCCAAGACCTCGGCGAACCGCATGGCTTGGGCGCATGCCAAGGACCTTGCGCCTCATAGCGCCACCGCCGTCTCGCTCACCCCCGGCTGGCTGCGCTCGGAGATGATGCTCGAGGCCTTCAAGGTAACCGAGGAAAACTGGCGCGATGCCACGGCGTTTCAACCGCATTTCGTGATTTCCGAGACCCCGCGCTTCGTCGGCCGGGCCGTGGCGGCGCTTGCCGCCGATCCGGACAAGGCCCGCTTCAACGGCCAATCGCTGTCAAGCGGTGGGCTCGCCCAGATCTACGGCTTCACCGACCTCGACGGTTCGCGGCCGGATTGCTGGCGCTACATGGACGAGGTGATGGAAGCGGGGAAGGCGGCGGATGCGGCGGGATATCGGTGAGGGGTATCCCAAGCACAGGCAATAACCGCCCAGCCTGCTGGCTAACGTAAAGTGAGGCAATCCGCTAAGCGATCGGAAGTCCTCTCAAGGGCCTGAGAGCGTACGGCTTTCCGCTTTCGCTGTCGGGCCGCTTCGGAAAAGCAACGCAAAGTCGTATCATGCCTCCGCGAGAGCGGCCGTCATCGCGAGGGTGCGGCTGGCCGACAGGGGAGAACATGGCCATGGCGGAAGCGGACAAGGTCTTTGCCGGAGCGATACCCGAGATCTACGAGCGGCTGATGGTGCCGCTGATCTTCGAACCCTATGCGATCGATCTTGCCGAGCGGGTGGCGCGGCTGAAACCCCTCGACCTGCTGGAGATCGCCGCCGGCACCGGCGTCGTCACGCGGGCGCTGGCGCCGAAGCTCGATATCGAGGCGCAGTTCGTCGTGACCGATCTCAACCAGCCGATGCTGGACGTCGCTCACTTGAGACAAGGCGACGACGAACGGATCGTCTGGCAGCAGGCGGATGCCATGGCGTTGCCCCTCGATGACGAGAGCTTCGATGTCGTCTTGTGCCAGTTCGGGGTGATGTTCTTCCCGGACCGCGTGAATGCCTACCGCGAGGTGTGGCGTGTCTTGAAGCCCGGTGGGCGCTTCCTCTTCAACGTCTGGGACAGGATCGAGGCCAATGTTCTGTCGTACGCCGTTTTGGAGGCGCTGGAAGCACGCTTCCCAGAGAACCCGCCGAGCTTCATGCGCCGCGTGCCGCATGGCTATGCGGATCCCGTGAAGATCAGATCCGATATCGAGGCTGCCGGCTTTCACGACATCACGCTCGAAACGCTGGACAAGAAGAACGGCCCGATGTCGGCCCGCGATGTCGCAACCGCCTTCTGCCAGGGAACGCCCGTCCGCAACGAGATCGAGGAGCGCGACGGCTCGGCGCTGGCGGCGGTGACCGAAGCCGTCGCAGCGACGCTGACGAAACGGTTCGGGAGCGGGACGATCGAGCGGCCGATCAGGGCGCAGGTGGCGACTGCGCAGCGGTAGCGGCCGTCGCGGGCGCGCGCCGATCGCGCTTCTCCTCTTCGACGGCCTCTGCGGTCGACGGCATCGCCTCGCCGCGGTGGGGGCCGGACAGGCCGGCGAGCTTGTGGCCTCTTTCGCGGAGCCACTGGAAGGTGACATAGAGGGCGGGGATGACGAAGATGCCGAGCAGCGACGCCGCGAGCATGCCGCCGGCGACGCCCGTGCCGACGGCGCGGCGGCTGAGCATCCCGGCTCCATCGGCGGTGACGAGCGGGATCAGGCCGACGATGAAGGCGAAGCTCGTCATCATCACGGCGCGGAAACGGGCGCGGGCGCCCTCAACGGCCGCCTCGACGATGCCGGCGCCTTTCTCCCGCTGGAACTTGGCGAATTCGACGATCAGGATCGCGTTCTTCGACGCAAGCGCGATCAGCACGACAAGGCCGATCTGGGCATAGATGTCGAAGGAGAGGCCGGCGATCAGCACGGAGACCAGGGCGCCGGCGACGCCGACCGCCACCGACAGCAGCACCGGCACCGGGATCGTCCAGCTTTCGTAAAGCGCGACCAGGAAGAGATAGGCGAAAAGCACGGCGAGCGCCAGGATCGCGGTCGTCTGCCCGGCGGCTTCGAGCTCCTGCAGCGCCGTGCCGGTCCATTCGTAGCTGTAGCCCGGCGGAAGCGTGGTGGCGGAAAGCGCCGCCATCGCCTGCAACGCCTCGCCCGAGGAGACGCCGGTGGCGGGCTGGCCGTTGAGCGTGATCGAGCGGTTGTTGTTGTAGCGCACCATCGTCTGCGGACCGACGATATAGTCGACGCGGGCGACGGAGGCGACCGGCACCATGCCGCCGGCGGCGTTGCGCACATGCAGGCGCTGGATGTCGTTGACGGCGTCGCGGTCGGCCTGCCCCGCCTGGAGGTTCACCTTCCAGCTGCGGCCGAAAAGGTTGAAGTCGTTGACGTAATAGGAGCCGAGCGTGCCCTGTAGCGTGGCGAACAAATCACTGATCGAAACGCCGAGCGCCTGGACCCGGTCGCGGTCGAGATCGAGATAGAGCTGCGGTGCGCTTGCCGAATAGGTGGTGAAGGTCGGCCCGAGCGCGGGGTTCTGGTTGGCGGCGATGATCAGCCCGCCGGCGGTGGCGGCAAGGTCGGCGGCCGAACGGCCCTGCAGGTCGAGCAACTGATATTCGAAGCCGGAGCCGGTGCCGAGCCCGAGGATCGGTGGCAGGTTGAAGGAGAAGACCTGCGCCTCGCGAACCGTCAAGCCCTTGGCCATCGCCGTGGCAATGGCGCTGTTCACCGAGGCGGACGCCGCCTCACGCTCGGCAAAGGGCTTCATGGTGACGACCGCAAAGGCGCTGTTCGACTTCGAAAGACCGTCCAGGAAGCTGTAGCCGGAGACGCTGGTCACGTCCTGCACGCCCTCTATGTCGCGAAGGAAGGTTTCGACCCGGCGAAGTGCTGCATCGGTGCGGTTGTAGGAGGCGCCTTCGGGCAGGCGGACCTCCGTGAAGAACATGCCCTGGTCTTCGCTCGGCAGGAAGCCGGTCGGCACGATGCGGAACAGCCAGCCGCTGGCACCGATCGCGACGGCGAGAAGCACAAGGCCGATCACGGCACGCCGGGCGATCTTCTCGGCGACGAAGACGTAGCCGTCGCGGCCGTTGTCGATGCGGCGCGAGATCCAGCCGAGAATGCCGCGCTTTTCCCCATGATGCGGTTTCAGGAGAACCGCGCAGAGCGCCGGGCTCAGCGTCAGCGCATTGATCGCGGAGATCACCATGGAGACCGAAACGGCGACCGCGAATTGCTGGAAGAGCTGGCCGCTCAAGCCGGGGATGAAGGCGACCGGGACGAAAACCGAAAGCAGCACCAGGGTGATGGCGACGATCGCGCCGGTGATCTCGCCCATGGCAAGGCGAGCCGCCTCCGGCGCCTGCATGCCCGGGTTCTCCTCCATGACGCGCTCGACGTTCTCGACGACAACGATCGCGTCGTCGACGACGATGCCGATCGCCAGCACCAGCGCCAGCAGCGAAACGGTGTTGAGCGAGAAGCCCATGGCGAGGATCACCGCGAAGGTGCCGATCAGCGCCACCGGCACGGCGATGAGCGGGATCAGCGTCGCGCGCCAGTTGCCGAGGAACAGGAAGACGACGAGGATCACCAGCACGAAGGCTTCGATGAGCGTGTGCACGACATTCTCGACGCTCGCCTCGACGAATTCGGAGGTATCGTAGGAGATCTTGTAGGTGAGGCCTTCCGGGAAGGCTTGCGACAGGCGCTCCAGCGCCGTGCGCACGCCCTCGGCGGCCGCGAGCGCATTGGCGCCGGGCGCGAGGTACGTGCCGATCATCGCGACCGGCTTGCCGTTGAAGCGGGAGCTCGAATCCGCGCTTGCCGCGCCGAGCTCGACCTTCGCGACATCGCGGATGCGCACGAAGGAGCCGTCCGCCTCGGCCCGGAGCACGACGTCTTCGAACTGTTTCGGATCGGTGAGCCGCCCCTGGGTCTGGAGGTTCAGCTGGAAGAGCGGGTCGTCCGTCATCGGCTGGGCGCCGATCCGGCCGATCGCCGCCTGGACGTTCTGGGCTTTCAGCGCATTGATCACGTCGGTCGGCGTCATGCCGAGGCTGGTCAGCCGATCGATGTCGAGCACGACGCGCATCGAATAGTCCTGCGCGCCGAACAGCGCGGCATCGCCGACGCCGGGCACGCGCTTGATCGTATCCATGACGTTGATGGTGGCGTAATTCGACAGGAACAGGTTGTCGAAGCTGTCGTTCTCGCCATGGATGGCGATCACCTGCATCAGCGCCGAGGACTTCTTGCGCACGCTGACGCCGGTCTGCTTGACTTCGGAAGGCAGCCTCGCCTCGGCGAGCGAGACGCGGTTCTGCACGTTGACGGTGGCGATGTCCGGGTCCGTGCCGACGGCGAATGTCACCGTCAGCGTATAGGAGCCGTCGGCGCCGCTCGTCGACTTCATGTAGAGCATGTCGTCGACGCCGACGATCTGGCTTTCGATCGGCTGGGCGACGGTCGCCTCGACCACCTCGGCGCCGGCCCCCGGATAGCTCGCCGTGACGCTCACCTGCGGCGGCACGATGTCCGGAAACTGCGCGACCGGCAGTGCGGTGAGCGCGATGAGGCCGGCAAGCGTCAGCACGATGGAGATGACCGCGGCGAAGCGGGGACGGGAAATGAAGATTTGCGAGATCATCGCTCAGCCGCCCGCTGCCGGTGCCGCATCGACGGTGACGCCCGGCCGCACCTTGCCGACGCCTTCGGTGATCACCTGCTCGCCCTCCTTGAGGCCCTTGGCGATGACCGCCTGGCCGCGGCTCGAGCGGGCCACGTCGACGCGGCGAAGCTCGACCTTCGAGTCGGCGCCGACCACCATCACGAAGGCGCCCTGCTGGTCGCGCTGGATCGCCTGCTGGGGAACCGCGAGCACCTCCTGCTTCTCGGTCTGCTCGAAGGTGACCCGGACGAGGGTGCCGTCGAGCAGAAGTGAATCGGGGTTGGGAAGCTCGGCGCGTACCGTGATCGTGTCGGTGCCCTGCGAAACGTCGCTGGCGACGAAATTGATCACGCCTCTCTTCGGGTATGTCGTGCCGTTCGGCAGCGTGATCTCGACATCGCCGCCCGCGGGGACCTCGCCACGCACCGAGCGCTCGCGATAGTCGAGAAGGATGGAGGTCGCGACGGGGAACTGGACACTGATCGGATCGAGCCGCGTCAGCGTGACGAGCGAGCCGGAATCCGGACCGACCAGCCCTCCGACATCGACGGCGGAGAGGCCGACGATGCCGTCGAAGGGCGCGACGATCCGCGTATAGGAAAGATTGAGCTCGGCCGCCTGCTTGCTGCCCTTGAGGCGGACGATGTCGGCCTCGGCCTTCTTCACCTGCGCATTTGCGGTGTCGACCGTGGCCTGCGCAACCGTGTTGCTGGAGATGAGCCGCTGGGCGCGGTCACGCTCGAGCACGGCAAGTTCCCGGCTCGCCTCGGCCGCCTCGATCGAGCCCTGGATCTCCTGGACGGCGGCGCGATAGGTGCCGTCCTCGACCTCATAGAGCACGGTGCCGGCGATGACCTTCTGGCCTTCCGTGAAATTCACCTTTTCGAGGAAACCGGAAACGCGGGCGCGAATATCGACCTTCTGAACCGCGACGATCCGGCCGGTGAAATCGGCGGTTTCGCGCAGGTCCATGATCGCCGCGGGCGCCACGACGACGGCCGGCGCCGGCGCCTGCTGGGCGCGAAGCTTTTCCGGCGCGAGCGAGAGCGCCGCGAGGAGGGTTGATGAAAGGACGGCAGCCAGAGTTCTCGAACCACGCATGCAACGTTCCCCCGTTACAGCTTGAGACGGCTTGCAATTTCACTTTCGATGACCGGAAGCAGAGCACTTTCACCCCGTCAAGTCACGCAACTTGAGATTGATACGACACCGCGAGGATAGTCAAGGGGCGTAAGGTCGACGGGTGGGACGGGGAGGGAGTGGGCCGCGTCCTGTTCCGATGGATCAAACCGGCCTCGTCCCATCCTCCTGCCCCGGAGCGGAGCGCATCCAGGCAACAACCAGATCGTAGAAGACGCCGAGCACGATCGGCCCGAGGAAGAGGCCGATCAACCCGTAGGAGAGCGTGCCGCCGATCACCCCGGCGAGGATGACGAGCATCGGCGTCTTCAGGCCGCGGGCGACCAGCACCGGCTTCAAGACGTTGTCGATCAGCCCGATCAGCACCAGGACCAGCGTCAGGCCGAGGGCGGCGCGGGTTTCCATCGCCGTCCAGGCCCAGACGACGACCGGCAGGAGCACCGGGGCCGGGCCGATCTGCATGATGCAGAAGATCAGCACGGCGAAGGCCAGCACGCTTGCCGCCGGAATGCCGAACAGCGAGAAGGCAAGCCCGGCCAGCAGCGCCTGCAGCAGCGCCACGCCGATGACGCCGCGCGCCACATTGCGGATCGTCGCGGCGGCGAGATCGACGAAGCCGGCGCCGCGCTCGCCGGCGACCCGGCGCGCGAAGAGTTTCAGCCCTTCGCCGAGCCGCGGGCCGGGGCGGAAGAGAAAGCCGGCGATGATGACCGAAACGATAAAGCCGATGAGATCGACGCCGATTCCGGCGATCTTGCCGAGCACGGTGCCGCCCGCCTGCAGCAGCGATGGCGCGAGGCGCTGCAGGGTCGCTTCGAGATTGCCCGAGGCCTGGGCCCAGGCGTCGTGCAGCCTGTGGCCGATCAGCGGCCAGTCGCGCACGGCATCGGGCGGTGCCGGCACGCTAAGGGTACCGGCCGCCAGTTTCCCAAGCCCCGCCTGCACCGCCTCGGCGAAGCTCAAGGCGATCGCCGCCAGCGGCCCGGCGATAACCAGCAGGGCAAGCAGAGTGATCGCCGCCGCCGCAAGGCGAGGGCGGCCGCCGAAGAGGGCGGAGAGCGCCCGGAAAACCGGATAGAGCGCGACGGCGAGAATGCCGGCCCAGATGGCGATGATCGCAAAGGGGGCGACAAGCGGTATCCCCACGGTGACGGCCGTCTTGTGATGTGATGCCGAACATT
>NZ_AUTC01000185.1 GCF_001461695.1 Sinorhizobium fredii USDA 205
CCCGAAGGTACGGCCGAGGCGATCGCCTCTGATCCTACAGCGCCGCGCGTCTGATCAGACGCGCAAAGGTCGCTGTAGCACTTAGAATGCTGCATGATTTTCTCCTTAAATCGATTCCGATTTAAGGAATCATGCAGTGCGGAAAGATGCCCGGCCCTTCGGGTTGGCTGAAGCGGGCGGCCTGTTTGCTCGGCTGGCTTGGCCGTATGCATTGGCTACGCCGCGCGCCAGCCGAGCAATCATTCCACTCCGCTTGAGCCAACAGAATGGTTCAATTTAACCAGGAAAGGCTCTAAGGCAGAAGGGCCGGGCGTCGCTCGGCCTTTTTCTCCTATCAGGCCGAATGTTCTTCGGCGCGGCGGCTGACAAGGATCTTGTCGATCCGGCGGCCGTCCATGTCGAGCACCTCGAAACGATATCCGTGCGCCTCGGCGCAGTCGCCCTCCTCCGGCGTCTTGCGCAGTTGCTGCACCAGGAAGCCGGCGATCGTCTCGAAATCGCCGTCGGTATCTATGCCTTCGATGCCGATCTGCAGGTGAATTTCGTCGATCGGCGTGCGGCCGTCGACGAGATAGCTGCCGTCCTCACGTGCCCGAATATGGGCGTGTTCGATATCGTCGTAGTTCGACGGAATGACGCCGACGATCGCCTCCAGGATGTCGGCAGTCGTGATGATGCCTTCCGTGCTGCCGTACTCGTCGACAATCATCGCCATGTTGACGCTGGAGGCCTTGAAGGCTTCGAGGGCCTTCAGGCACGAGGCCGTCTCCGGAAGCGTCAAGATCTCGCGGACATAGTTGCGGATATCGAACGGCGCGGCGATCGGCGCGTTAAGGATCTCCTTTGCCAGCACCGCTCCGACCACATCGCCCGCCGGGCCATCGATGACCGGATAGCGCGAATGGCCGAACTGCCTGATCTTGCGGCCGATCGTTTCCAGGCTGTCATTGACGTCGATGAAGCTGACCTCGGTGCGATGCGTCATGATCGATTTGACGTTTCTGTCGTCGAGCCGGATGATGCGCCGCAGCATCTCATGCTCGCTCTTCTCGATCGCGCCGCTCTCCACGCCTGAGGCCATGATCGCATGCACTTCCTCTTCGGTGACGTGATCGGCGTCCTCGGCCTTCATGCCCATCAGGCGCATCGCGAGACGGGCGGCAGTCTCGAAAAGATAGACGACCGGCGCGACTATCCGCGAAAGCAGGGTCATCGGTCTCGCAACGAAAATCGCCAAGCCTTCCGAATTCCTGAGCGCCAGCTGCTTCGGGATGAGTTCGCCGATCACGACCGACAGGAAGGTGATGAGCGTGACGACGAGGGCGACAGCAACGGTGTTGCCATAGGGGTTGATCCAGGCAATCTCGTCCAAGGTTGGTGCGAGCTTCGCCGCGATCGTCGCGCCGCCATAGGCGCCGGCCAGGATGCCGACAAGGGTAATGCCGACCTGAACCGTCGACAGGAACTTTCCAGGCTCCTCGGCAAGCCGCAGGGCGACTTCGGCGCGATGGTTTCCCTGCTTGACCATCTGACGCAGCAAAGGCTTGCTTGCCGAAACGATTGCCATTTCCGAGAGCGCAAAGAAGGCATTGATCAAAAGCAGAAGAATAATGACAAAAAGTTCGGACATAGGCTCCGTTCACCGCTCAAGGAAGTCGTCAGATGAGGAACGACTGCTGTCTCAGATAGGCCAACGCGACTGTGCGGGCAAGGTCAGTCTGGCGATCAGTGACGTAGGAGGGCGTAGCGGCGGTTGTAGAGCACCGCCAGCGGTCTCAAATCCTGCCGCTTTAGTCCGGATTGAAGGCTTTGTGGATTCGGTCCCGCCCGTATTTGATGACGTGCTCCATCGCCTGCCGGGCGCCAAGCTCATCCCTCCTGCCGATCTCCTCGACGATGCGGATGTGGTTACGAGCCACCTCGTCTATGCCGCCCTTATCGTCCGTCGGCGAACTCAATTTGAACACGCCGACGAGCGCAGCCTCGATCAGGCCGCCGACCGTTCTGAGGAACGGGTTTCCGGATGCCTCGAGAACCGAGAGGTGGAATTTCAGGTCGGCCACGGCAAGCGTCTCCGCCGTGTGATTGGCGTCACCCATGGCGACCGCGAGCCGCATCATCGTGGCAATCTCCGCGTCGGTCGCGTTTCGCGCCGCCAAGGCGGCGGCGTGTGTCTCGAAGGCGAGCCGCACTTCGCTCAGATGGTGGAGAAAGTCCTCATCCACCCCACAGGCGAAATGCCACGTCAGGATATCGGCGTCGAAGAGATTCCACTCTTTCCTGGGTGTCACGCGCGTTCCGATGCGGGCGCGGGGAACAACCATGCCCTTTGCCGCAAGCGTCTTCATCGCCTCGCGCAAGACGGTGCGCGACACACGGAAGCGGAGAGCCAGTTCCGGGTCCCCAGGCAGGATACTGCCGACCGGAAATTCACCCGAAACGATCGCCTTGCCGAGTTGATCCACGACCTGCGCATGGCTCGTCCGTTTCGGCGTTCTCGATATCACCGTATCAAGCAGGCTCTTGTTCAACCCGTCCCCCTCCAAGAGTGCGCTCCTTGCTGCGGGCAGGCGCTGTTTTTATGTGCCGGCGCTGCTTCTCGTTACGAGAGCAGACGCGCGTCTTTACAGTAGATCGAATATGCGATTCCCGAAAGTCCGGCGAAGAGCCACGGACGACCATTGGCGCGATCCGATACGGCAGATTCGATGACCCCAACAACAAACCCCGCGCCTGGGCGCGGGGTTTGCAGGAATTCAAAGGCGGGTTGCCCTTTGCGCCGTTATTGCGGCAGCTTGTCGTCGACACCTTCGACATAGAAGTTCATGCCGAGGAGCGTGGCGTCGTCGGAGGATTCGCCCTCCTTGAGCCATGCCGCGCCGTCCTGCTTGTTGAGCGGACCGGTGAACGGCTTCAGTTCGCCGGACTTGATCTTCGCTTCCGTCGCTTCGGCCATCGCCTTCACGTCGTCGGGCATGTTGGTGTAGGGCGCCATCGTCAGGATGCCGTCCTTCAGGCCGTCCCAGCTCGAGGTGGTTTCCCACTTTCCGTCGAGGAAGGCTTGGGCGCGCTTGACATAATAGGCGCCCCAGGTGTCGACGATGGCCGTCAACTGCGTCTGCGGGCCGGCGGCGATCATGTCGGACGCCTGGCCGAAGGCCTTGATGCCGCGTTCGGCCGCGACCTGCATCGGAGCGGTCGTGTCGGTGTGCTGGGTCAGGATGTCAACGCCCTGGTCGATCAGCGCCTTGGCAGCATCCGCTTCCTTACCCGGGTCGAACCAGGTGTTCGCCCACACGACCTTGATCTTGAAGTCCGGATTGACCGAGCGGGCGCCGATCACGAAGGAGTTGATGCCCATCACCACTTCCGGAATCGGGAAGGAGGCGATGTAGCCGGCGACGCCCTTTTGCGACATCTTGGCGGCGATCTGGCCCTGAATGTAGCGCCCCTCATAGAAACGGCTGTTATAGGTCGCGACGTTCGGTGCGGTCTTGTAGCCGGTCGCGTGCTCGAACTTCACGTCGGGGAATTTCTGGGCGATCTTAACCGTCGCATCCATGAAGCCGAAGGACGTGGTGAAGATCAGGCCGCAGCCGGACCGCGCCAGGCGCTCGATCGCGCGTTCCGCATCCGGACCTTCGGGAACGTTCTCGAGGAACTGCGTCTCGACCTTGTCTCCCAGTTCCTTTTCGACCTGCTGGCGGCCGATGTCGTGCGCCTGCGTCCAGCCGCCATCGGTCTTCGAGCCCACGTAGACGAAGCAGATCTTGGCCTTTTCCTGGGCGCCTGCGGCTGCGGCAAAGCCGATGACCGCAGTCGTGGTTGCGAGGGCGAGGAGTAGTTTTTTCATTTTTGACCTCTGTCGGTTCGAGAGTTCCGTCTGGTTGTTGTTCACCGGTCCGGCACAAACGGTTTGCCGAGCGATGCCGGCGTATTGATCAGGGTCATGCGCCGGTTGTGCGATATAAGAATGAGTACGACAATTGTCGCCACATAGGGAAGCGACGAAAGAAACTGCGAGGGAATGCCGATGCCGAAGGCCTGGGCGTGAAGCTGGCTGATCGACACGGCGCCAAACAGATAACCGCCGGCAACCACCCGCCAGGGACGCCAGGAGGCGAAGACCACCAAGGCGAGCGCGATCCAGCCGCGACCCGCCGACATGTTCTCGACCCATTGCGGCGTGTAGACCAGTGACAGCTGCGCGCCAGCGAGCCCGGCGCAGGCGCCGCCGAAAAGCACCGCCAGATAGCGGGTTCTTATGACGTCGACGCCCAAGGCATGCGCGGAACCGTGGCTGTCGCCGACCGCGCGAAGCTTCAGCCCTGAACGCGTTCTGAAGAGAAACCAATGGATGCCCGCGACGATGGCGATCGAGAGATAGAAGATCGCGTCCTGCCGGAAGAGCAGCGGCCCGACAAACGGCACCTGTGACAGCAGCGGGATTGCAATCGGCTGCAGCTTGATGCCCTGCATGCCGAGGAAACTCTCACCCAGCATGCCCGAGACCCCAAGGCCCAACAGCGTCAGCGCGAGGCCGGTCGCCACCTGGTTGGCGACGAGCGTCAGCGTCAGGAAACCGAACAGCAGCGAGAACAAGGCACCGGCGGCGATCCCGGCGAGCACGCCGATATAGGGCGACCCGCTGAGCTGCGTGGCGGCGAAGGCGCAGACCGCGCCCATGATCATCATGCCTTCGACGCCGAGATTGAGCACGCCCGACCGCTCGGCAACAAGTTCGCCGGCTGCGGCAAGGACGAGCGGCGTCGCCGCCGTGATGACACTCAGGAGGATTGCTTCGACGATACCCATCAGTGCGCCTCATCCGTCTTGAGCGCCGCGAACCTCTCTCTGACAAGCCGGATGCGGTAGTGAATGAGCGTGTCGCAGGACAGCACGAAGAACAACAGCAGCCCCTGGAAGACGCGCGTCACCTTGTCGGAGACGCCGATCGAAAGCTGTGCCGCCTCACCGCCGAGATAGGTGAGCGCCAGGACGAGACCGGCGGCGATGATGCCGAGCGGATTAAGGCGCCCGAGGAACGCGACGATGATCGCCGTGAATCCGTATCCGGGCGAGATGACCGGCCTGAGTTGCTGGATCGCGCCGCTCACCTCCGAAATGCCGGCAAGCCCGGCAAGAGCGCCCGAAAACAGCATCGAGAACCAGATCATCTTGCGCGACGAGAAACCGGCAAAGCGCCCTGCCCGCTCGGACTGGCCGAGGACGGTGATCTCGAAGCCGCGCAGGGTGTAGCGCATCATGAACCAGACCGCGAGCGCCGCAATGATCGCAAAGGCAAAGCCCCAATGCGTACGCCCGGAGGCGAGCATTTCGGGAAGGATGGCGTCCGCCCCGAAGGTCCGGGTTTCCGGAAAATTCATGCCCTCAGGGTTGCGCCAGGGGCCACGCACGAGCCAGTCGAGAAAGAGCTGGGCGACATAGACCAGCATCAGGCTCGTCAGGATCTCGTTGGTGTTCATATGTGCCTTCAGGAAGGCCGGGATCGCCGCGAAGAGCGCACCGCCGATCATGCCGAGCACCAGCATCAGCGGCAGCATCAGTGGCGATTGCCAGTCGTAGAAGACGACCGGCAGGATCGAGCCGGCGATCGCTCCCATAATGAACTGGCCTTCCGCACCGATGTTCCAGTTGTTGGAGCGGAAGCAGACGGAGAGCCCGACGCCGATCAGGATCAGCGGCGCGGCCTTGATCGCCAGTTCATGCAGCGACCAGACCTCGCTCAGCGGCTCGACGAAGAAGCTGTAGAGCGCCGCTACGGGGTTCTTGCCGAGCAGCGCGAACATGATGCCGCCGAAGACGATGGTCAGCGCAAAGGCGATGAACGGCGACAGGATGGAAAACAGCGCAGAGACCTTGGGGCGCCTTTCGAGCTCAATGCGCATGTGCCGCTCCCGCGCCTTCCGTCTTGCCATGCATGCCGCCCATCAGGAGGCCGATCTTCTCGCGCGAGAGCTCGCGGGCCGGATAGGGATCGGAAAGCCGCCCCTCGCAGATCACCGCTATCTCCGTCGCCACCTCGAATATCTCATCAAGGTCCTGGCTGATCACCAGCACGGCGGAGCCCGCCTTGGCGAGATCGACGAGCGCCTGGCGGATACGGCTCGCCGCCCCCGCGTCGACGCCCCAGGTCGGCTGGTTGACGATAAGCACGGCCGGCTGCCGATCGAGTTCGCGGCCGACGATGAATTTCTGCAGGTTGCCGCCCGAAAGCGAACCGGCCGGCGGGTCCTCGCCGCTCTTGCGGACATCCATCGCCTCGGAAATCCGTTTGGTTGCGGCTTTGACCGCCCCCTGGCGAATAATCTTCAAGAAACCACCGCCGAGAAAAGCGCGCTTGTCGGACTGGTTGCGCGCCAGGACCAGGTTGTCGGAGAGCGAGAGCGAGGAGACCGCGGCATGCCCATGCCGCTCTTCCGGGACGAATCCGGCGCCCATCAAGCGTCGTGCATTGATGTTCCTGGTCCCGACCGGCTTCTGGCGGATTTGCACGGCATTGTCGTCGGCCACCGGGTATTCACCGGAGAGAGCATCGAAAAGCTCGCTCTGGCCGTTGCCGGCAACGCCGGCAATCGCCAGCACCTCGCCGGCCTTGACCTTAAGGCAGACGTCCTTCAGCGAAACCGCGAAAGGCGTGCGCGCTGCAACGGAAAGATGGCGTGCCTCGAGTTGCACGTCGCCTTTGGTGTTCGTGCCCTCTGATGTCACCACGGCCACGTCGTTGCCGACCATCATGCGGGCGAGCGAAGCCGGCGTCTCGGCGCGCGGATCGCAGGCGCCGGTGACCTTGCCGTGCCTCAACACCGTGGCACGGTCGCAAATGCGCTGCACCTCCTCGAGGCGGTGGCTGATGTAGAGGACGGAACGCCCCTCCGCCTTCAGCTTCAACAGCGTCTCGAACAGCCGGTCGGCCTCCTGTGGGGTCAGCACCGAGGTCGGCTCGTCGAGGATGATCAATTGCGGATTCTGAAGAAGGGCGCGCACGATCTCGATGCGCTGCCGTTCACCGACGGAAAGGTCGGCGACATGCGCGTTCGGGTCGAGCGGCAGTCCGTAGACATGCGACAGCCGCGAGGCCTCCTCGGCAACCCGCGCCAGCGAAATGCTGCGATCCATCGAAAGCGCGATATTCTCGGCGACCGTCAAAGCCTCGAAGAGCGAGAAGTGCTGGAAGACCATGCCGATGCCGAGTTTGCGCGCGTCACCGGGGCTCCCGATGCGGACATTGTCGCCCATCCAGAGGATCTCACCGGCCGTCGGCGCGAGCACGCCGAACAGCATCTTGACCAGGGTCGATTTCCCCGCACCGTTCTCGCCGAGGAGCGCGTGAATTTCTCCGGGTTCTATGTGCAGATTGATCGCATTGCAGGCTGCGAACGAGCCGAACAATTTCGTCAGGTTGCTCACAGCCAGCAACGGGCCGCTCGCAATTGGTCCCTTAACAGGCACGCTGCCCTCTTTTCCCCTCTTTCGAATCCCCTGCCGCCTTGGGACAGTCAGGGAATCAGCAATGTCGTTCCGCTCGTTTTTCTTGTTTCGAGATCCGTGTGCGCTCGGCCGGCCTCGGCGAGCGGATAGGTCTGATTGATATTGATACGCACTTTGTTGCTTTGCACAACATCAAACAGGGAATTTGCACATGCCTCCAGCGCCGGCCGGGTGGCCACATAGGTGAAAAGCGTCGGACGGGTGGCGTAGAGCGCCCCCTTCTGCGCCAGGATGCCGATATTGAAGGCATCCACCGGCCCGGAAGAATTGCCGAAACTGACCCACAGGCCGCGAGGCTTCAGGCAGTCGAGCGAGGCCGGATAGGTGTCGCGGCCGACCGAGTCATAGACGACGTCGACGCCCCGTCCGCCGGTCAATTCCCTGACGCGTGAGACGAAATTCTCGGTGCGATAGTTGATGACATGGTCGTAGCCGTGGGCGAGCGCCAGATCGACCTTTTCCTGCGATCCGGCCGTGCCGATCACCGTCGCCCCCAGCGCCTTCGCCCACTGCCCGGCAATCAGCCCGACACCGCCGGCGGCCGCGTGGAAGAGCAAGGTCGTTTCAGGCCCAACCTGGAAGGTCTGATTGAGCAGATATTGCGCCGTCATCCCCTTCAGCATCATCGCTGCCGCCGTCTCGAGGCTGATCCCGTCCGGAACCTTGACGAGTTGCGAGGCGTCGGCATTGCGTTCGCTCGCATAGGCGCCGTCGGCCGAAGCGTAGGCGACCCGATCCCCGACTGAAAACATGCTCACGCCGTCACCGACCGCGGTCACGATGCCGGCACCCTCCTTGCCCGGTATGAAGGGCAGACCGGTTGCCGATTTGTAGAGCCCGGTCCGGAAATAGACGTCGATGAAGTTGAGGCCGATGGCGACCTGCCGGATCTGCACTTCGCCGGGTCCGGGCGCCGCGAGCGTCACGCCCTCCATCTTCAGAACTTCCGGTCCGCCGAGTTCGCGAACGACGATCGCCTGTGGCATGAGCAAACTCCTAAGCGCGCCCGAGATTGGGAAATAGCTGCAGAACAAAACCGATGACGTAGAGATAGATCCCCGTCACCACGACGCCGAGCACCACCCAGGGCGGGGTATCGAAATGCAGGAGCAAGGCGTACATGCCGAGCGCCGACCAGACCAGGAAGACGCCGAGATTGACGGCCCTCAACCTTTTGACGCGCACCGGATGCAGGAAGTTGATGGGCAGGAAGGTCAGCACGACGGACAAGAAAACCACAATCGATGCAGTCACTTCGCTCGCCTTGATGACAAACAGCGTGAACACGACCATGTTCCAGACGACCGGGAAACCGGAGAAGAAATACTCGTCCGTCTTCATGCCCATGTCGGCATAGTAGATGGCGCTCGACACCACGATGGCGCCGGCCGCAACGAAGGACCAGGGTTCGCCGATCATGCCGCTCTGGTAGAGCGCGAAGGCCGGAAGCAGCACATAGGTCACGTAGTCGATGACATTGTCGAGCGTATCGCCCGACCAGTTCGGCAGCACTTCCTTGACCTGCACCTTGCGCGCGATCGGGCCGTCGATACCGTCGACCAGCAGCGCCAGCCCAAGCCACCAGAACATGTCGACGAATCGATGCTCGGCCGCCGCCACCACGCCGAGGAAGGCCAGGAACGAACCGGAGGCCGTGAGGATATGCACGGAAAAGGCACGGATTTCGGCGTAGGGAACGCGTCTGTAGTTGAAGAATTTCATCTGCGAATGCCGCCTGTTCCCTTCGTTTCGTCTTTTCGCGCCATCGCCAGACCGCCGCTGACCCGCGATCGACGGCACTCCGGCGGTTAATATGCACCCTTTGCGAGGCATCGCCAGCAAAATTCACCTTCGTCAACCCACGAGCGGAATTGTTCTGTGGACATGCGGCGACCACGTCTGCGCTGATTCAGCCCATTTATTTCAATGGGCTAAGCGGGTACAACAAAACCAAGACATTGACTTGGAGGCGGACAACCCGCCCGGGAAGGCGCCGGCCATGCAACACTATGACATTGCCATCATCGGCGCGGGACTTGCCGGGTCGCTGGCGGCGATCGCGCTCGCCCGCGAAGGCCATCGCGTCGCGCTCGTCGGGCCGAGGCCCGTCATCGCCGACGGACGTACCACGGCCCTCATGGACCAGTCGATCGAGTACCTCAAGGGTCTCGGTCTCTGGGACGAGGTCGAGTTGCTGACGGCGCCGCTGGTCGCCATTCGCATCATCGACGGAACCAAACGGCTTCTGCGGGCGCCGCCCGTCAATTTCCGCGCCGCCGAGGTCGGGCTCGACGCATTCGGCTACAATATTCCGAATGCCCCGTTCCTCGAAATCCTGGAAAAGCACGAAGCAAGCCTGCCGACGCTCGAGCGGATCACCGCGCCGGCCATGACCTTCGACTTCGGCGAGGTCGAAGGGCGGATTGGCCTGGAGGATGGGCGAACGATCACCGCGGATCTCATCGTCGGCGCCGACGGCCGACGCTCCGCGGTTCGCGAGGCTGCGGGGATCGAGACGTTCAGTTGGTCCTATCCGCAAACGGCGGTCGTGCTGAACTTCGGCCACGAGCTTTCGCACCAGGAGGTTTCGACGGAGTTTCACACGGAGAGCGGTCCGTTTACGCAGGTGCCCCTGCCGGGCAACCGCTCCAGCCTCGTCTGGGTGCAAAAGCCGCGGGACGCGGAGGAGACGCTCAAACTTTCGATCGATGTCCTATCGCGTAGCATAGAGGACCGAATGCAATCGATTCTCGGGAAGGTGACGGCCGAAGGCACGCCGCAATCCTTCCCCCTCTCCGGCATGACCGCCCGTCGCTTCGGCAAGGGACGGGCCACGCTTGTCGGCGAGGCGGCGCATGCATTCCCGCCGATCGGCGCGCAGGGTCTCAATCTCAGCCTTCGCGACGTGATGACCCTCGTCGAGCTCGTCGGCCGGCCGACCGGCGAACGCATTGCGGCGGATGTAGGAGACCGATTCGATGGCCGCCGCCGCATGGACATCGTCAGCCGGACCGCAAGCGTCGACCTGCTCAACCGGTCGCTGCTTTCGGATTTCCTGCCCATCCAGGCGCTCAGGGCCATGGGCCTGCAATTCCTCTCCTCCGCCGGCCCGCTCCGCGGCCTGCTGATGCGCGAAGGCATCCATCCGGGCAGCGCGCTGCGGTCTATCAAGGAGAGCCTACGGGAAAAGATCGGCCGGCAGCGCGCCTGATCGCATCAGATAGAGCAAGCCGGTCACCGTCGCGACCGAGACCAGCGTGGTGATCAGGATCGTCGCGGAGGCCCTCTCCTGCCAGATGCCATACTGATGGCCGATGACGAAGACGTTCGTCGCCGTCGGCAAGGCGGCGAGCAGCACCGCCGTCTGCATCCAGACGGGGTCGTAGGCGCCAACCGAGCTCAGCGCCAGATACATCAGCACCGGATGAAGCACGAGCTTCGCCGGAACGATATAGCCGATCTCCACGGGAATGCGCTTCAGCGGGCGAAGTGCGAGGGTCACGCCCATGGCAAACAGCGCACAGGGAGCGGCGGCCTGCGCGAGGTAATCGATCAATCTCTGCAGCGGTGCAGGCGGCTCGAGCGCCAGGAAGGCGGCCGCCACGCCAGCAAAGGTTGACAGGATAAACGGGTGAAGCGCGATCCGGCGGGCAATACCGAGGACGAGGAATAGCGGCTTCTGCTTGCGTCCGCCGGCAAGCGCCATCATCGCCGGGGCAACGGTGAAATGCGCGGCATTCTCGAAGCAGAAGATCAGCGCCACCGGGACAGCGGCGGCCTCTCCGAAGGCGAGCAGCGCCAGACCGGGGCCCATATAGCCGATATTGCCATAGGCGCCGGCAAAACCCTGGATCGTCGCCTCGGCGATCGTGCTGCGGCGCAGGAACAGGCCGACCGAGAAGATCAGCCCGAAGACGACATAGGTCGTCCCGACGCTGGTGAGGATGAAGTCGGCGCGCGTCAGCTCTTCGACGGGCGTGCGCGACACCAGTTTGAAGAAGAGGGCCGGCAGCGCCAGATAGACGATGAAGGTGTTCAGCCAGCCCATCGCCTCGCCGGGGTGTTCGACGAAGCGCGCCGTCAGGTAGCCGAGAAAGATGAGCCCGAAGAACGGCAGCACCAGGCCCGCAATGTCCGTCATCCCGCTCCTCCGCTCGGCTGCTGCCCCTGCTTAGCCGATTTGCGACAGGATCGGGAAGGTCTGCTGGAACCAGATCGCGACCGAGCTGATGAAGCCGAAGAGGAAGGCAAGGCCGGCCAGGACGAGAAGCGCGCCCATCAGCTTCTCGACCAGACCGAGATGCCGGCGGAAGCGCATCAGGAAGCGCATGAAGGCGCCGGAAAAGCCGGCGGCGATCCAGAACGGCACGGCAAGGCCGAGCGAATAGATGGCAAGCAGCATCGCCCCGTCGCTAACGGTCTCACGCGCCGCGGCGACGCCGAGGATCGTGCCGAGCACCGGGCCGATGCACGGCGTCCAGCCGAAGGCGAAGGCGAGCCCCATGATATAGGCGCCCGACAGCGTCGCCGGCTTGCCACCGCCATGAAAACGCGCCTCGCGGGCCAGCAGCCCGATCCGGAAGACGCCCAGGAAATGCAGCCCCATGACGATGATGAGGATGCCGCCGATACGCGACAGCAGATCGATATATTGCCGGAGCAGGAGGCCGATCGACGACGCCCCTGCCCCGAGCGCCACGAAGACCGTCGCGAAGCCGAGGGTGAAGAGCAATGCCGCCGGCAGAACGGCGCGTCGCGTGCTGCCAGCCGCCGCGGCATCTCCGCTGCGAAACTGATCGACCGAAACGCCGGCCATGTAACAGAGATAGGGCGGCACGAGCGGCAGGACGCAGGGCGAAAGAAACGACAGAGCGCCGGCAAGAATGGCGGTCCAGATGGAGACATCGGCAATCGACAAATTCAGAACTCCGGCACTCGGCTGATGGCTTTCTTATCTCCATGTATACAGCGACACCAATCACCTTTCGGCGATCATTTTGCCGCACCGGTATGGGGCCGCGGTGGGCGGCGATGCTGGCGACGGGCCTTGCCTCCGTGAAAAACACCGGCCCAAGCGGTCCCCTTCCCCATTCGCCCAGAACCGGGTTTGGAATCCCGATCTCACGCAATTTTTCGGTTGACCGGCACGAAGCGCGCGTGCATATGTCCGCCCACTCCGCCAGGCTTCACGAGCCGGGCATGGGAGCGCGTAGCTCAGTCGGTAGAGCAACTGACTTTTAATCAGTAGGTCCAGGGTTCGAATCCCTGCGCGCTCACCACGTGAATTCAAGTACTTACAAGAAATGCACTTTGTTGGAGCGATGAATCGCCACGGAGTCGCCACGAGTTCACTCGAAGCCACCTGCGCATGGTTGACGAGCAAGCTCGTGCTGTTCCGTTGATGAGCTTTCAGTTCCGCCTGCGAAGTATTGGTCCGCCGAATCGCGAGGTTTGTGGTGCAAAGGCTGATCAACTGGATGCTTCCGCTTGTTTACCTCACCGGACTGGCACTCATTGCGCTTGCCAATCCGGATCCTCTTGCGAGAGAGGCGCTGTGCATCCATTTATCGGCGTGCTTTAGCTCACCAAACGCCGTGTTCTGGAACCTCATCACGGGTTATGAGAAAGAAGACCAGATAGAACGCATTATTTGCCGAATCTGATATTGCCGCTGCGGTGGTCTGGTGCCGTGCTATGAACTACGGAAAGCCGCAGCATCTCCTCGATCGCCGATAGCCCCGTGAAGTCCTTTACCAGCGATGCGCATAAGCTTCAGCCTCCCCCGCTTCGCCTCTCGCCGAAGGCTAGCCGGAGAAATGCCGCCGTAGGGAAATGCGATCGGGATGATGTCCCTGAGGCGCATAGGTGTGTTCGGGTCGAGTTGTTTTCGTGGGTCTGCGGCACCATGAAAGTCCTCGCTGGCTTCCGAGCAGGGACTATCGCCCTCCCATTGGAGGTCGAGGGCGGCAAAGCACCAGCGGTCGCTAGAAGTTCAAGTAGATGTTGATGCCCGGTCGCCGGTGATAGCGGTAATAATAATCGCGATAGCCGTAGCTCTGGGTGTAGTCATAGCGCGGGTAGCACCTGCCGTAGTAACGGCACGAACGCCAGGCGTGCCGTCTGTTCCAGTGGCTGTCTCGCCAATTGCGCCGATGATTGACCTGTTCAACCATGCCCGCCTGCACTTGCTCGAGTTTCGGCACAAAGATCGGCGCGGCGTTTAGCGGTAAGGCGAAAGACGCAGCTATGACTACGGCTGGAAGGGCGGACAAGAGCTTTTTCATCGCAGACTCCTCCTCGCTGGCCGTCACATTGAGCCATCGAGCCTGAACCGCCGATGAATGCCTCCAAGCCTGAGGTTGACTTGCTGAGAGCAATGCGTCGTTCGCGGTCGGTGCACTGCTTATCCGGAACCTCCCCGCCCGTCGTCGGTTCCTCCTTCCCCAACAGGAGAAACAACATGGCCAACGACGAACTGAGCGCCGGCTTCACCGGGACGCCGACCGAACCGCCCACTGGTGTCCGAAAGATAGCGAAGACAGCCACCGACGCAGTGAGCCGCGAAGCAAACGCCGTGGTGGTCGGAGCCGCGGATCACCCATACACCGCAACTGGCTTGGCGCTCACAGTCGGCGCCCTCGCCTTGATGATCGGCTATTTTATGGGGCGGTCGTCGGTCCAATATGGGCGGAATTACTGGCGGTAGAAGCCGCGCGACGCAAGAATAGTACTGCCGGCCGGCGCGCTGCTTGTGTAGGCGCAGGTGGTGCACGCGGCGGCAATAGGTGACTGTGAAATGTGTAGTGGGCTAAAATTCCTTGCGGATCCGGTGAAAGGACTCCGATGGCCCCCCCCGAGAAACTGATCTTGAAGATCGGTAAGCGTTTCGAGGCGACTGCGTACGGCAAGCTCTCTGTCGTCCTTGCCTTCACTCTCGGCGTGACAATTGTCGCCGCGTGGGGCGCACTTTCGGAGGTCCTGCTCTTCATGCGATAGACTGCCCCGATGAGATGCTCTCCCGTGCCTCACCTGTGCGTGTTATAAAGGCGGATGACCGAAAGCGAACAGCAGTTTGAATTTTCAGAATTCTCCGGCGAATTTGTCGATGATGACGTAACCGTTATCTTGCGCATTTACCGTCCTGCCGGAACCTACCTCGACTGGACGCTCGAGGTATACGACGAGGAAGGAAACACAACGGTCTGGAATGACACCTTCGACACTGATCGGGACGCGTTCCAAGAATTTTTAGCCACGGTTCAGCGTGATGGTATTCGCACCTTTACAGAAGGACCAGTGCAAAGGTTGCATTGACGCTTGCGGGGTGCCTGGACGAATTTTATAAATTAATCAATAAAATCAATGGTATTTTTACAGATTGCCGTCGATCTGTATGTATTCGATAGCGCTCCGACCGACATCGAACGGCACGGCGACACTGATGGCATCTGCACCGTGCCATAACGCGTCCCGGTGACTATTTCGATCGCAAGACAGTTGCCAACTGGCAGCGGCAAGAAGGACTATCGACAATTATCCGCGTTGCGTAGATGCTGAAACCTCACGCGTAGGATGCAAGTGGTGGAATACCCGGGTTGTTATCAAGCAAAGGGGTAAAAGCATGAGAAAGCTTGTCATTGCGGTTGGAATGATTGGTGCACTCGCTTCCTGCACTCAGACGGAGCGAGGGACGGCAATCGGTGCAGGAACCGGCGCAATCATCGGAGGCGTGGTGAGTGATAGCTGGGGCGGCGCGGCTATCGGCGCTGTGGCCGGTGGAATTGTGGGCAACCTGATAGGTCGTTCCCGAGAGCGCGAAGGCTATTGTATCTATCGTGATCGCTACGGGCGCCGGTTCGAAGCACGCTGCCGATGACGGCGGCCGCATTGGCGAAGGCAGCCGGCGTCTTCCCATCGATGCTTCGCGAAGGCGTCGATCTTCATTCATGCTCCCTTAGTCGGAGAAGCCGAACGGCGTATCGGTCCTGCGATAATCGTCTGGCGAAATATGACGACCAATCGGCGGCTCCGACCGAGACGTGCAATTCGTGCGGTGACAGAGACGACAGGCGATCCCGATCGGAGTCGGGGTGACCGGCTGAACGTGGTGCCGGTAATAGACCATGCGCTCGGCATAGCCAGCTTCGCAGACCAACGCGACCGCGCGGGTCACTCGCGGCACGCCAAACGCTCCCCCGCCGGAACTCACGGTCCGGGCGATCGAGAAGAACCGCTGCCCATCCGGCAGTTCCAGCCACTGCGTGACCACTGTTCTGGGCGTGGTGAAGACCTGGTGCAGGGTCCAGAGCGGACATCCGCCGCCGTGCCGCGCGAATGGGAAATTGGCGCTGTCCAGCCGCTTCGATACATTGCCCGCGGCGTCGACCCTAATGAAGAAGAACGGAATCCGCTCCTGTCCGGGTTTCTGCAGCGTCGTCAGGCGGTGGGCGGTCTGTTCGAAACTGGTCCCGAACTGGCGCGCGATGGCTTCGACGTCGTAGCGTCGAGCTTCAACGGCCTTGGCAAACGCCGTGTACGGCATCACGATCGCTCCGGCGCAGTAGGCGGCGATCGCGCGATGGGCAAGACGACGCGCGCTTTCCGTAAGCATGTTGCCCTCGCTGACAGCCTTGCGGATGTCGCCGTCGAACTCGATGTAGGCAAGCTGCTGCGCAAGCTGGAAGTTCTGGCTTGCCGCGTCCAGGCTGTCGTCGAGCAGAATCTCACGCCGGTGCCGGTCCAGCCGGCGGACGGACCCTGTCATGACCTCTCCCGGCAAGCGCCGGACATGGAGATTGTGACGCTGCCTGAAATAACCGGGAAGCCCGCCGGCCTCCGCGATCGCGGTCGACAGCTTCTCGGCTGCGACATCGAGGCCCGGAAAACAATTTCGCCTGGCTGCCAGGAAGCCGCGCACCGCCGCCACGGGATCGCTGGCGTCCGTGCCCCAATCGGCGGAACCCTGGCGTTGATCGGCCAGTGCGAATTGCTCCTCCTTATATGCCGTGTACAGGCGAAGCATGGCCTCCGTGAAGCCCGGAAAGCTGCTCAGCACGTCGGCCAGTTCCAAGGGGGATACGTCGATCTCCGCAAAGATCGGATCCTTCATCGCCGCCTGGAGACGGGCAATCAGGTCGGAACCGCTTTCCTCGGCCAAGGACGAAAGGTCGATCTTGTAAGCCTTGGCGAGACGCAGCAGCACCTCCGCGGTAACAGGCCTCTGGTTGCGTTCCATCAAGGCGATGTAGGATGGGGAAACGTCAAGGTCGGCCGCCATGTGCGCCTGTGTCAGGCCGAGATCCTTCCTCAAACGCCTAAGGCGTGGGCCGAGATATATTCCGAGCTTTTCCATGCCTCATTACAACATTACAAAATTGGCTTGTAAAGTTTGACAACTCGACACTGCAAGCGCTTCAGAGTCCAAGGAAGAGCGCCTATGCCTTCGCCTACGCAACACTGACATCCTCGGAGGAAATCATGTCCTATGAAGCTTACCTCGATGAAGCATCCCGCCTGATCAAGGACAACGGCAACTGGAGCGGCATAACCGCCGAATCGGTTGCCCGCATGCGTCTGCAGAACCGCTTCAGGACCGGATTGGACATCGCGCGCTACACGGCTTCCATCATGCGCCGGGACATGGCCGCCTATGACAAGGATCCGGGCAAGTACACCCAGTCGCTCGGTTGCTGGCACGGCTTCATCGCACAGCAGAAGGTCATCTCCCTGAAGAAGCACTTCGGCTCGACGGAACGGCGGTACCTCTACCTTTCCGGTTGGATGGTTGCGGCGCTTCGCTCCGAGTTCGGTCCGCTTCCGGACCAATCCATGCATGAGAAGACCAGCGTTCCGGCGCTGGTCGAGGAGCTTTACACTTTCCTTCGCCAGGCCGATGCGCGCGAGCTCGCCACATTGTTCCGGGAGATCGACAAGGCCCGCTCGGCCGGTGACACGGTGCGCGAACAGCAACTCACCCAAGCGGTCAACGATCACCAGACGCACGTCATCCCGATCATCGCCGACATCGATGCGGGCTTCGGCAACGCAGAGGCGACGTATCTGCTCGCCAAGAAGATGATCGAAGCCGGCGCCTGCGCGCTCCAGATCGAGAACCAGGTTTCCGACGAAAAACAATGCGGCCATCAGGACGGCAAGGTAACCGTTCCTCACGAGGAGTTCGTCGCCAAGATCCGGGCATGCCGTTACGCGTTTCTCGAACTCGGCGTCGACGACGGCATCATCGTCGCGCGAACCGACTCGCTCGGTGCGGGTCTAACGAAACAGATCGCCTTCAGTGCCAGCGAAGGTGACATCGGCGACCAATACAACTCGTTCCTGGATTGCGAGGACGTCACGGATCAAAAGCCGTCCAATGGAGACGTCTTGATCACCAGAGGGTCGAGGGTCCTGCGGCCCAAGCGGCTGAGGTCAAATCTCTACCAGTTCCGGGAAGGCACGGGTGTCGACCGCTGCGTCCTGGATTGCATCAACGCAATCAGGAACGGCGCCGACCTTCTCTGGATCGAGACGGAGAAGCCGCATGTCGAGCAGATCGCCGGAATGATGGACCGTATCCGCGACGTCATCCCGGATGCGAAGCTCGTCTACAACAACTCTCCATCGTTCAACTGGACGCTGAACTTCCGCCAGCAGATCTTCGACGCCTGGCAGAGGGACGGCAAGGACGTCTCCGGCTTCGACAGGGCGAGGCTGATGAGCGAGGAGTACGACGGCAGTGAACTGGCGCGCGAGGCTGACGAGCGCATCCGCACCTTCCAGCGCGACGCCTCGAAGCGGGCCGGCATCTTCCATCACCTCATCACCTTGCCGACCTACCACACCGCCGCGCTTTCCACCGACAATCTCGCCAAGGAGTACTTCGGTGACCAGGGCATGCTCGGCTACGTCGCCAACGTGCAGCGCAAGGAGATCCGACAGGGCATCGCCTGCGTGAAGCACCAGAACATGGCCGGCTCCGACATCGGTGACGACCACAAGGATTATTTCGCCGGCGAAGCCGCCCTCAAGGCTGGTGGCGAGCACAACACCATGAACCAGTTCGCCGCCTGATTCTTGAACGACCAGATCGCCAGCGAGCGAGCCCTGAGCCTCGGGGCTCGCTCGCGGCAACGAAATAAAACAGTCCGAACAGCCCCCCACAAGCCACTGACGCTTGCTCAGGCGGCCGTGTCCGAGATCCCGCCCGCGCGCTCCGCAAATTCAACGGTCGGAAGGTTGCCCCGGAACTGAACTACGGGCGCGAACGCCGAGAGCGTGTTCCCAAAGAGACTGACCGGTCGAAGCTTTTCTGCTTCCATCTCCTGCGTTCTTCAGATGCGACATGGCGGAAAGAAGATGGTTGACGATCCGAAAGCAAGGCGCACGCGGTGGCTTCAAATGCTCAAGTTCTTCGGCGCGCTGGCTCTGCCAGTCCTCATACTCGGCTCCGCGATCGCGGTCGCCGAATGGGCGGAGAACGAAACCTCTGCAATTGAACTCGCGCGAAAGCCGATTGCTCCGCGATAACCTCGCCGATGCTCGCGGCCACATCAAACGAATAGGCGATTCAGCGCCGAACAAGCGGCTGAAGCGAGGCCGATTGTAAAGTCGCGCACCTCTGTCAGTATTCACAAGATTTCACGAACGGAACATTGCGTTATCGACAGACATTCTATGAAACGCGAAAGTCAAATTTAGGAACAAATCAAATGTCGTGGCGTTGTACCCTCCGTATAGCAAGGGAGTACGACAGATGAATGCCAAGATCATCATTGCTACCGCGATCGCGACCGGCATATTTGCCGCGCCCGCCATTGCAGATGACCGCAATCAAGGCGCGGTAACGGGTGCCGCGGGCGGTGCTGTTACTGGCGCAATTATTGGCGGCCCCGTCGGTGCTGCCGTCGGTGGCGCCGTTGGGCTGGTTGCCGGTGCGGTGATCGCCCCGCCGCCGCAACAGGTTACGACCTACGTACAGCAGCAGCCAATGCCGGCCGATACGGTCATGATCAAGGAGCAGATCGCCGTCGGTCGACCGTTGCCGCGCACGGTTGTTCTGACGCCCATTCCGGAGAATCCGGCCTATGCGTATGCTGTCGTCAATCAGCAGCGGGTTATCGTCGATCCGAAGACCTATACGGTCGTCCAGTTCGTCCGGTAAGAGCCCAGGGCCTTTCGCTAAGCGCAGCGAAGGGCCCTTCCCTTCTGATCACGCGCCGCGCGGTGACGTTCATGCCGTGGAGCAAGACTGTGGCTTAAACACATCGACCGCTCAACAAAAATCAATATTGCGAGAATACCCCTTTCGTTCGGAGCAGATTCGCCCTCTATCAAGTGAGATCAAGGAAACGAACCGGCAGTTTCCTTGTCGACCCATCGGGAGGCCTGCCGCCATGTTCACCGCCCTGCTGATTGCCTCGCTTGTGGCACCTTCCGGTGGCGCTTCGGCCACGGCCAGTGTTGATGACCTTCAGACGGATTTCGAGACCGCCATCGCCTGCCGGCAGATCGACGGTCGCAAGGTGTGGAAGGGAGATATCGCCTACTACATCCAGTCCTACGTCTACGAGGGCGAGGCGGCGGCGGCGGACGAGGTTGCCGACGCGGTGCTGCCAGAGGACAACACGCCGGAAACCGTCAAAGAATTCGAGGAGGCCTGCGCGCTGGCCGGATCCGCCGGGCCGCATGCCCGGAAGTAACCACCTCACGCCGGCGGCAGAGAATTAGTCTCTGCTCGACTGCTGGTCGCGCGATTGGCGCTGCGCATCTTCAATGGACTCGCCCCATATTCGCGCCGATAGGCACGCGAGAAGGCCGACAGGCTGTCGAAGCCGCAGCGCAGCGCGATATCGCGCATCGGGATGCCGGAATCGCGCACAAGCCGATGGGCGACCTGCAATCTCAGTCGCAGATAGTAGGCGCCGGGACTGATCGACAGGGCTCTTGCGAAGAGCAATTCGAGCTTGCGCTGCGAGATGGCGAGCCGCCGCGCCAATGCCGCAACCGTCATCGGCCGCTCCAGCGTGCGCTCCATCAGCCTTATGGCTCCGGCAAGCTCGGGATCGCGCGCCTCGATACGCCCAAGCGAAACGAAGGGCTGAACATCGGTCGGGCTGTGCATCTGGTCATAGACGAAGATGCTCGCAACATCGAGGGCCAAGGCCGGCCCCAGCCGCTCGGTAATCAGATGCAGCATCATGTCGAAGGTTGGCGAAGCGCCGCCCGAGGTCCAGTATTTGCCGTCCGTCACGAAGCGATCACCGATCACCGTCAGCCCCGGAAACGCCTGGCTGAAGTCTTCGAGTTCCTCCCAATGGGCCGTCGCCTTGCGGCCATTCAGCAATCCGGACCGGCCAAGCAGCCAGCAACCTGATTCGATGCCGGCGACGATGTCGAAATGGCGGGCGCATTCCTGCAGGGCGGCGAGAAACCGTTTGCCGGCGTGCCGGTAGAGATTGAAGCCGCCGATGACGAGGAGAAGATCGCCGTCAAGCGGCGGCGAAAACCGGCCGTCGACCGGGATCGGGATATCGCAGGTCAACGTCACTGCCTCGCCGTCGGCCGAGAGAAGGCGCCAGCGAAACACCGGCCGGCCGGCGACGCGGTTCGCGGCCCGCATCGGATCGAGCACCGAGGCAAGCGACATAATGGAGGATTCGGGCAGAACCACCACGACCACTTCAATCGGAGAGCTCTTTTCGGCATTCGCTGTCATGCGCATAATGTCAAATTTCATGCGCAGTCTGTCAACGCGCAAAACCGCGTTCGGGCATTATCGGGAAGCAATCGGTCTCTTCTCGTGGCCTCTAGGCCCCGCGAGAGACGTTCCCCTTTTCCGCATTTTTTCGGGCGGGCCGGCTGGACGAAATCCGCCGGCCTGTTTTTTTCACCGCTCGCGCAAGTGAGTCCGAAAAGCGCCATTTTTCGCAGACTTGTTCCCGATTAGTTGCTACTCTCATCGTCGGACAACAGGAGGCATCTGTGATGATCAGAAACGTGCTTGTTGCAATGTTCGGCGCCTTCCTGGCCGCCGGCCCAGCCTCCGCGGCAGACATTACCGAAGTTCCGGAACCGGCCCCGGCCATCATCGAGACGACGCCCACTTTTGTTTGGACCGGCGGCTATGTCGGTCTTCAGGGCGGCGGCGGATGGCTGAACAGCGATCTCAGCGTTCCCGGCGCCAGCGCCTCGGAAGACTTCAACGGTGGACTTTTCGGTGCCTTTGCCGGCTACAATTACCAGATGGGTGACTGGGTCGTCGGCGTCGAGGGAGACGTCAGCTACAACTGGAACGACAAGAGCTTCACGGTCTTCGGTGCGAGCACGGAGGTCGGGACGGATGTCTCCGGATCGGTTCGCGGGCGGGTCGGCTATACGCTCAATGAGAAGGCCCTTCTTTACGGCACCGGCGGCTGGGCGGTGACGCGCGGATTTGTCGATGTGGCCGGGGCGCCCAAGGAGAAGGAGACCTTCAACGGCTGGACGATCGGCGGCGGTATCGACTACGCCTTTACCAACAGCATGTTCGGCCGCGCCGAGTATCGCTACAATGATTTCGGCGACAAGGACGTCGGCGGAGTCGATGTCGATCTCGACCAGCATCAGTTCACGGTGGGCGTCGGCGTCAAATTCTAGGTTCCTATTGCTTCCCGATCTCAAATCCCGGCTCTGCCGGGTTTTTTTTGGAGCATCGCGAGGCATGAGCGGCATGGCCAAGGCCCTCGACAGCGCAGCACTTCCCGATTGGGGTGGAGCCCGTGCACCGTAGCACTTTGAATTGTTGTGCAATTGAGGAATCATGCAGCGGATGCAGCAGAAAGGGCGCAGTGAGTCGGGCTGGGCGACGACCTACAGCGCCGCGCGCCTTATCAGGCACGCAAAGGTCGCTGTAGCACTTTGAATTGCTGCATGTTTTTGTCCGTAAATCGAAGTCGATTTTCGGAGACATGCAGTAGGGGAGCCAAGGATGGGAAAATTTCTCGAATTTCTCGGAGGCGCTATCGTCATCGGCACGCTCGTCGTGCTGGCGACGATGCTGATGCCCTCGCCCGATGTCAGGACCCTGCTTGCCGTTCTTCCCTGGGCCATTGCGACAATTGCCGGCGGGCTGGTTCTTGTTGCCTTCGGCGGAATGCTCGATCACCTAGTTGCGATCCGCGCTGCAACCGAGCGCCAGGCGGACATCTTCCAGCAACTCCTCGAGCGGCGAGCGCCGGCAAAGAAGGAGCAAGGCAGCCCATAGGCGGAACCTCACGGCCTTCTCTTCGTTGTCGCTTGCGAAGGAGAAATCCAGATGGCCATCAAAAATACGAATGCCGAACCCGAGCAGAAAAATCCGAAAGACGTGCATCCGCCTGCCGAGCGACAGAGTCATGTGGACAAGGATTCAATTGCGCCGCCGCTGGTTCAACCTCCCGGCGCGAAGGACAGCAGCGAAAAGCCGAAGGTCAACCCGCTGACTGGCGGGGCAATGTAGGCGGCAACCTGGCACCCCTCCGGTCGGGGACTGGGCCTGCCCGAAATCGATCCGGCAACGACCATCAGCAGCGCGTCGACGTCGTTCTCGTCATTGACGATGAGCTTCTCTCCATTCCGGGCAAATTCGGAGCTTTGACCGTTCCCGCCATCCGGCGTTCCAGTTCGTCCACGGCGGCTGCTGTCCCTGACAGGCTCCCCGCAATGCGACTCGGGCCGAACAGAATTCCAAACTCGAACAAGGATGGCCGCTATGAGCAGCACAGAAACGAAAGCGTTTGTTCTGGCTGACGTGATCATGAAGCGCCTGCTGTCCGGCAAGCAAACCAATGGTCAGTTCTGCCTCTTCGAAAATATCAGCGGGGGAAACACGAAGACGCCGATCCACGTTCACGCCGAGGATGATGAAACCATCTACGTGGTTGAGGGCGAATTGACCGCCGTCGTCGCCGGAGAGCCACGCCAGTTAACCGCTGGTCAAAGCATCTTCCTCAAGCGCGGCGTGCCGCATCAACTGATGAATGTGAGCGGCGGGTTGGCACGCTATATTCTGATTGATACGCCCGCGATCTTCGACAAGTTCCTGGAGGAAGCCGGCCACGAATTCCGTCAAGACGAAGCGATCGTGCCACCGACGCCCGAGGAGGTTGACCGCCTCAAGACGGCTTCTCGGAAATTTGGCATTACCCTGCTGCCCGACTGGCCCGCCGAAAATTAGGTCACGACCGGTCGGAAGTCCGATCTCGGGGCGCGAGCGGCCGCCATCGACAGTCCGTTCGGTACGAGATTGTCACCCATGAGCGCCGATCACCCTCATCGTCGCCTTTGAAGGGCAAGGGTGTGCGACAGCAGGTCCGCCTTGGGGCATAGTGAGCGCTTGGACGGTCCGGACGGAGGACGGCGTCGACGGCAGGTTCTGAATATTGGGCGAGCGCACGGGCGGACAGGATGCAATGAGTGCCACGAAACTCCTGCTGGTCATTCCACTCACGGCGGCCCTCGCCTACATTTCGCTCGTCGGCCTGACGTATCTGTCGCAGCGCGCCATCCTCTACCCCGGCGCAAGCACGGCACCGCCTCCAGAACATGCGACTTGGGGCGAGAACGTCTACATCCGAACGCGGGACGGAGAGACGCTTCACGGATTGTACAGCCAGGGCAAACCCGGCCAACCGTCGGTGTTGTTCTTTCTCGGAAACGCCGATCGGGTCAGCAACTATGGCTTTCTCGCTCGGGCGCTTGCCGCGCGCGGCATCGGCCTGCTCGCGATCTCCTATCGCGGCTACCCAGGATCCACAGGGACGCCGAGCGAGGACGGGCTACTGACCGACGGCATTGCTGCGTTCGATTGGCTTTCGACACGCGCTGACGACGAGATCGCGGTACTGGGCCAGTCGCTGGGAACTGGCGTCGCTGTGAATACGGCTGGAGAACGGCCGGCTTTCGCCGTCATCCTTGTGTCTGCCTTCCAGTCGGTCCTTTCGCTCGCACAGACGCACTACCCGTTCTTTCCGGTCGCCCTGCTCATCAAGGATCCGTTCCGATCGGATCTGAGGATGGCGAAGCTGAGCCAGCCGAAGCTGTTTATCCATGGTCGCCGGGACACCATCATCCCGCTGTCTTCGGGTGAGGCTCTCTATCACATCGCTCCCGAGCCCAAGCAGATGCTCGTCTATGACGGCTCTGGACACAACGATCTTTGGGACCCCCGCATGATTGACGACATCGTCCGCTTTCTTGAGTCGCCCAAAAGAGGTGTCCCCCGTCTATCGCCTTGAGCGGATTCGAACGACACACCCCCGCGGACAAGCTCTTGCTATCTACCCGCGCCCCTTTTGAGCCTTTCCTGGTTAAATTGAACCATTCTGTGGAGTGCGCCCCTTGGGGTGGACAGTGATCAGGCTGCGGTTTTGC
>NZ_AUTC01000186.1 GCF_001461695.1 Sinorhizobium fredii USDA 205
AGGTCGACAACAGCTTATGACACGAATTTCGGATTCAGATGACTAGCCGGAAAGCGCAAAATAGCGGCCTTCTCGGTAGAGCAGGGATCCGCCCCCGCCAATGCGAATGCCGACCACACGGCCAATTACGATTGCGTGGCTGTGCCTTTCGATCGCCTCCTCGACCTCGCAGTCGATGGCCGCCGCCGCATCCTGAAGCACCGGCGCCCCGCTGGCAAGGCGGGTCCACTCGGCCCCGCGGTAGCGATCCGGCCCTTTGAGCCCGCCGCGGCCAGCGAATTGGTTGGCGAGCACTTCGTGCTGTGCGCCGACGATGTTGACGCAGAAATGACCGAACCGCTCGACGACGGGCCAGGTCGAGGAAAGACGATTGAGGGAGACGAGCATACGTGGCGGCTCGACCGAGAGAGCCGTGGCCGACGTGACGGTGGCTCCGGTCAGCGCCTCGCCCTCTCCCGCGGTTATGATGCTGACCCCGCCTCCCAAGGAGCGTAAAGCCGCCTTCAAGCCGTCGGCATCGGCCGGCCGGTCCATGGACCGACTGGCGGCCCCCTCGACATCGAAGGCCCGTACTGAAGGTTGAACCGACATCCCATCGCTCCTCTGCTCGGCAAACCACGATCTTCGCGATTGGTAACAGCGACGGCGTGGCCGCCGTAGACATCCTATTTCTTAGTATATATATTTTATAGAAAATATGACTAGCAGCCCCCAGGGCACTTCGAAGCCGCCGCCCGTACGAAGGGAGAACGGAATGCTGCGAATAACGCTGCCGTCGCAGAAGCAAGTCCCGCCGGTCCCTGCAATCAGCAGAGTGGCCATTATCGGCGGAGGCTTCACCGGAGCCACCATCGCCCGGCTGCTCGCCCTGCATAGGCAATACTGGCCTCACAAAATCGTCGTCTTCGAGCCCCGCGCCGAACTCGGCGGCGGCTTGGCCTATGATGCCGATGATCCGTCGCTTCGCCTCAATGTCGCGGCGCACCGGATGCGCGCCGTGCCGGGCGATCCGCAAGCCTTTCTCCGCTGGCTGTCGAACTCAGGGCGGCTTGAGCGAGACCCGGGCGCCATGGCGAATGGCGCGATCTATGCGCGCCGGGCCGACTTCGCGGCCTTCATGGCCGGGCAGATCCAGTCCTTTATCGACGACGGAATCGTCAGGCACGTGCGCGAGCGCGCCGAACGCATTTGCCGCCGGCACGGCCGCTGGCAGATCGAGGGAGACGGCGGCGCATCGCTGCAGGCAGATGTCGTCGTCATCGCGACCGGCCATCCGCCGCCGACGCCGCCCGGCGAGCTTGCCTCCGGTCTTAGCGGTGACCATCGCTTCATACCGCACCTTGCGCGGCGCGATGCACTCCGGGCGATACGGCAGGACGACAAGGTCCTCGTCGTCGGTGCCGGACTGACGGCCCTCGACGTCCTGGGCGTGTTGCGCGCGCGAGGCCATCGCGCCGAGATCACGCTCGTTTCGCGAACGGGACATCTGCCGCAACCCCAGGCCGCCGGCGATTTCGCGCCCCATGGCGACTTCCTTATCGGCGTTCCGAACACCGCCCTTTCGCTTCTCGAGCGGGTGCGCTTCGCTCTGGAGGAGGTGACAGAAGCCGGCCTGCCCTGGCAGAGCGTCTTCGAGGCCTTGCGTCACCAGGGTCAAGCCATCTGGCGGGCCTTGCCGCTCGTCGAGCAGCGCCGCGCCCTGCGCCATCTTCGCCGGCGCTTCGAAGCGCATCGCTTTCGCATGCCGCCGCAGATCGCCGAGCTTGTCGAGCGCGACAGAGCAGCGGGCCGCCTTCGAAGCTGTGCGGGACGGATCGTTGCGGCTCGGCCCGGACGCGCGGAAATCGCCATCGACATTGCGACGGGGCCACACGGGACGGTCGAGCACCACGTCGCGCAGTGGGTCATCGTGGCGACCGGACCCGACCATGGGAACGTCATCAGCAGCCAGGGCTGTCTTGCCGAGCTGGAAGGCGTCGGCCTCCTGACGAAGGACCCGCGCGGTCTCGGCATCGCCTGCGATCACGACAGCCGGGCCTTGGCGCGGGACGGCTATCCGGTGGAGGATCTGTTCGTCGCCGGACCGCTGGCACGCGGGGCCTTCGGCGAGCTTGCAGGCGTGCCGGAGATCGCGGCCCAGGCAGAGCGGATTGTTCAGCAGATCCTGGGGATGAGTTTCGCCACGACGCGCACGATCACGATCCGATCGATGTGATCGGACGTACCGCGGCTCATTGCATTTCAATGCCCGCCGAGGATCGCATCCAGCAGGCGGCGCTCGAAGACAGCGAGATCCGGATCGCCGTGATGGCGCGGATGGTCCGCCGGAATTTCGAGATCGAGCGCTACCTTGCCGCCGTCCAGCACGATCACCCGGTCGGCCAGATGCACCGCCTCGCTAACATCGTGGGTCACGAGGACCGCCGTGAAGCCTAGCTCCCGCCAGACGCGGCTGACGAGCTGCTGCATCGTGATGCGGGTCAGTGCGTCAAGCGCGCCGAGCGGTTCGTCGAAGACCAGGAGCCCGGGTCGGCTGACGAGTGCGCGAGCGAGCGCCACCCGCTGCCGCTGGCCGCCGGAGAGACGCGCCGGCCATTGATCCGCCTTGTCGGACAATTGAACGTCGTCCAGCACCATCAGCGCTTTCACACGCGCCGTGTTCTCGTCGACGTCCTGGCCAAGGCCGACCGCCACATTGTCGACCACCCTCGCCCAGGGCAGCAGCCGAGGCTCCTGGAAGACGATGCGCGCATTGGCCTCGACGGTGTCTCCCGATCGGTCGGCGAAACGGAGCGAACCGGACGTCGGACGGTCCAGTCCGACAAGCAGGCGCAACAGGGTACTCTTGCCGCAGCCGCTCTTGCCGACGATCGCCAGGAACTGGCCGGCCGGAACGTCGAGATCGATGCCGCGAAGCACACGGTTCTGGCCGAAGGTCTGCGCGATCCGCCGCAGCTCGATCGAGACCGGCTCTGTCGCTTCGGCGAAGACCGTTTGGCCGTGTTCTCCCATGGGCTCGATAGTGCCTGGACGTGGGGCATACCTGCTGACATAGCCGCTCATTGTGGCCTCCTACCTCTGATAGACCGGGTTCCAGGACAAGGCATGGCGCTCCATGGCCCGCGCGATCACATCGGCGAGCTTGCCGAGCGCCGCATAGATGAGCAGCGACAGCACCACCACATCCGTCATCATGAATTCGCGCGCCTGGTTCGCCATATGACCGATCCCGGAGGACGCCGCGATCGACTCGGAGACGATCAGCGTCAGCCACATGATGCCGAGCGCGTAGCGCAGTCCAACGAATATCGATGGCAGGGCGCCAGGCAAGATGACCTTCCTGAACAGCGTCCAGCCGTTCATCCCGTAGATCCGGCCCATCTCGATGAGCTCGCGGTCGACGTTCCGCACGCCGTGAAAGGTGTTGAGATAGATCGGAAAGAGCACGCCCAACGACGTGAGGAACAGCTTCGATTCCTCGCCGATCCCGAACCAGAGGATGACCAGCGGGATCATCGCCAGGTGCGGAATGGTCCGGAGCATCTGCAGCGAGGTGTCCGTCAGTTGTTCGGAAAGTTTGGAGACGCCATTCGCAATGCCGAGCAGGAGCCCAATCGTTCCGCCGACGGCGAGGCCCGCCAGGGCGCGCGCCCCGGAAACCGCCACGTTGTGAAAGAGAGCGCCGGACAGCACTTGGTCTATGAAGGCGGCTGCCACATCCGTCGGCGCCGGCATGACGCGCGTCGAAATCCAGCCGGCCGACGAAAACACTTGCCAGACCAGAACCAACAGGATCGGAACGACAAAGGGCAAGAGGCCCTTCAGGCGGATGTGCCGAGCCGATAGGGCCGGCCAAACCCAGCTCCGCCTCCGTGACGGGCGATCGGTAACAACGTCGTATGCGGTCATATGCGTCTCCTTGTCGATCGGCGGGCGCTCAGAGCGCCACGCACAGATTTCACCGTAGGATCAGGAGCCCGCCACGACCCGCAGATTGCCGGCATGCCCGCCGCCGCCGAAAACCTGCCGTTCGCCGAAGGAAGAGCGGATCTGGTTGCGCGGGCCACCGAGGCCTATTTCCGGGAAGAGCAGTTCGGAAACCCGATAGGCCTCCTCGAGATGCGGATAGCCGGAGGCAATCACCGTATCGATGCCGAGATCCTGGTATTCCCTGAGGCGTGCCGCCACCGTCTTCGGCGAGCCGACGAGCGCGGTCCCCGCGCCCGAGCGAACGAGCCCGATGCCGGCCCAGAGATTGGGCGACACTTCGAGCCTGTCGCGCCGGCCGCCGTGCAGCGCCGCCATGCGGGCCTGCCCGACGGAGTCGGAATTCTTCGCGAATCCTTCCTGGGCAGCGGCAATCGTCTCGTCGGAGAGCTTGGAGATCAGCCGGTCGGCGGCGTCCCAGGCCTCCTCGTCGGTCTCCCGCACGATGAAGTGCAGGCGGATGCCGAAGGTCACTTGACGGCCCTTGTCGGCGGCTGCCTTGCGGACCGTGGCGATCTTTTCGGCGACCTGGGCCGGTGTCTCGCCCCAGGTCAGGTACTTGTCAACGACGCCCGTCGAAAACTCGATCGCGGCATCCGACGACCCGCCGAAATAGAGCGGCGGGGGC
>NZ_AUTC01000187.1 GCF_001461695.1 Sinorhizobium fredii USDA 205
CCAAGCTGCGCGTCGTGCGCCTTTATGTATTTGCCGTCGAGATGCGCCTTGCCCGTTTCGAGGAGCCGGTTGAAGACATGAAAGAACTCCTCGGCATGCGCATAACGTTCGTCGTGCGGCAGGAAGACGCCGTCGCCGGCAAGCTCCCTGGCGCTTCCGCCAACGACGATATTGAGGAGCAGACGCCCCCTCGAGACGCGGTCGAGGGTCGCGGCGAGCCGGGCATAATAGGCGGGCGACGCGATGCCGGGGCGAATGGCCACGAGGAACTTCAGGTTCTCCGTGAAGGCCGCCAGGTGAGCGGCAAGGATGAAGGATTCCTCGCAGGCCACCCCGGTCGGGAGGAGCACGCCGGAATAGCCCAGCCGGTCCGCCGCCGTGGCGATCTCGCGAAAATAGCCGGTGTCTGCCGGGCGGCTCAGATCGTCGGAGCCGAGATAGGCTCCATCGCCGGAGGTCGGAATGAACCAGAGGAAATCGAGTGGCTTGTCCGCAGTTGTCATGTCTGATCCTTTCACGGAGCCGTTTCAGCTTGCCTTCGGCCGCCAGGCGACATCGGCGATCGTCAGCGCCTTCGGCAGGATGCCGAGACCATGGAATTCGTCCGCCAGCGCTTGCTGGTAGGTGAGTGCATCATCCGACAGGGTCGCCACCTTGCTGAGGTCTGCCCCCTTGCGCGTCAGGATCGTTCGGGTGACCTCAACGGGAATGCCGGTGATCTCCGATAGCGCCGGAACGGTCTCCTCGAGGTTGGCCTGCGCCCAGGCTCCGACCTTGGCGAGTTCGTCGAGCACATCGGTGATCACCTCCGGCTGGGCGGCGGTGAAATCTCCGTTGCCGAAGAAGAAGCTCCAGCTGTCGACGATGCCTTCGGCGGTTGTCAGGACCCGGGTCTGCGGGTCCGCCTCGGCAACGGCAAAATAGGGGTCCCATATCGTCCAGGCGTCGATGCCTCCGGTCTTGAAGGCGGCCGCCGCATCCGGCGGCGCGAGATCGGCAGCCTCGATGTCGTCGGTCGTCAGGCCAGCCTTGCGCAGAGCCTTGACGGTGAAGTTATGAGCGCTGGAACCGCGCTTGAAGGCGATCTTCTTCCCCTTCAGGTCCGCGAGCGCGGCGATCGGCGAGTCCCTCGGCACGAGAATAGCGGAACCCGATGCCGTACCCTTGTAGCTGCCGACGTAAAGGAGATTGGCCCCGGCTGTCTGCGCAAAGAGCGGCGGAACGTCCCCGGTCGGTCCAAAATCCAGAGAACCGGCGCCAAGTGCCTCGAGAAGCGGCGGCCCCGACGTGAACTCCGCCCAGCTCACGGTCAGGCCGCGTTCCCCTAGCCGCTTCTCAAGTGCGCCGGTGCGCTTTGCCAGTGCCAGTACGCCGTTCTTCTGCCAGCCGATGCGGAATTCGTTGGCCGCCCTTGCCGGCCGGATATTCGGCGCGCTCAAGGCCGCGGCGGTAGCGCCGATGAGTGCGAGGGTCTGTCTGCGAGTGATCATTTTCCACCCCTGTCTGATCGCTGAGGATAACGCAGCTCGAGAGAATGATAAGATAGTCTATAAATTTACTAAGGAATATTTTTCCAAAGAGTTCGGCGGCGGCGGAGATTATCGTTACTCTCCGACAAGGAATGCGAATGGCTTCCTGCGACAGGAGAAGCGAACGGCGGCCTGCCTGCGCCTCAGTCGCCCATGCGGCGGCATCAGTCCACTAGTCAGCGGTGCTACCATCCGCTACGGCATGGGACTGGTCGTGCAGCACGATGATTATGTCGTAGACAGGCTCAAGTCGCGTCGCTGCAAAATCTAATATCCGGCTTCCATACCAACTAGGGTCGCAAGCAATGGCAGAGTTTCCGCAAAGGGCGAAGGTCGTAATCATCGGTCTGGGTGGCATCGTTGGCGCATCGATCGCCCATCACCTGATCGAGCGTGGCTGGGACGATATCGTCGGTATCGACAAGTCCGGCATTCCGACCGACATCGGCTCAACGGCGCACGCCTCGGACTTCTGCTACACGACGAGCCACGACTTTCTATCGGTCTGGACGACGCAATATTCGATCGATTTCTTCGAGAAGATGGGCCACTACGCCCGCATCGGCGGCCTGGAAGTCGCACGCACCGGCGACGACACCTGGATGGAGGAGATCAAGCGCAAGCTTTCCTCCGCCAAGGCCTTCGGCACCCGCGCGCACTATGTCTCGCCGGCCGAAATCAAGAAGATGTTCCCGCTGATCGAGGAAGATCAGGTCATGGGCGGCATGTTCGATCCGGATGCCGGCCTCGTCGTTCCGCGCTCGCAGACGGTTGCCGGCAAGCTGGTCGATGCGGCAGAAAAGTCCGGCAAGCTGCAGGTCTTCGGTAATACGCCGGCAACGTCGCTCCTCGTCGAGAACGGCCGCGTCAAGGGCGTCGTCACGCATCGCGGCATGATCATGGCCGACCATGTCATCGTCTGCGCCGGCATCTGGGGCCGCCTGATCGCCGAAATGGTCGGCGAAGACCTGCCGGTCATGCCGGTCGACCACCCGCTCACCTTCTTCGGCCCGTACAATGAATTCGAAGGCACCGGCAAGGAAATCGGCTTCCCGCTGCTGCGCGACCAGGGCAACTCCGCCTATATGCGCGACACCGGCGACCCGAAGACCACCGAAGGCGGCCAGATCGAGTGGGGCTATTACGAGGCCACCAATCCGCGCCTCTGCCATCCGCGCGACATTCTCGAAAAGCACGAGGCACGCCTGTCGCCCTCGCAGCGCGACCTCGAGATGGAGCAGATCATCGAGCCGCTCGAGCGCGCCATGGAACTGACGCCGATCCTCGGCGAGCTTGGCTATAACGAGGGCCACTCCTTCAACGGCCTGCTGCAGGTATCGGCCGCCGGCGGCCCCTCCTGCGGCGAGAGCCAGAAGGTGCGCGGTCTCTGGTACTGCGTCGCCATCTGGGTGAAGGACGGCCCGGGCTACGGCAAGCTGATTGCCGATTGGATGACGGACGGACGCACCGAGATCGACCATGCCTCGATCGACTATGCCCGCTTCTACCCGCACCAACTCGAAGAGAAGTTCATCGAGAACCGCTGCTTCGAGGCGGCGCAGAAGATCTACTTCCCGGCCGTGCATACGCGTGAGCCCTATGCGAGCAGCCGCAACGTCAAGCGCTCGCCCTTCTACGAGCGCGAGAAGGAACTCGGCGGCTACTTCATGGAACTGGGCGGCTGGGAGCGCGCCCACGGCTATGCCGCCAACGAGCACCTCCTGGAAAAATACGGCGACCGCGTTCCGGTGCGCGAGAACGAATGGGACAACCGCCATTTCTGGCGCGTTTCCAACGCCGAACATCTGGCGATGAGCGAGGATTGCGGCATCGTCAACCTCTCGCACTTCCATATGGTCGATATCGAAGGCCCGGACCACGTCGAGCTTCTCGAGTGGCTTTGCGCCGCCAAGGTCGGCGGAGACGGCAATATCGGCAAAGGCATCTACACCCACTTCCTCGATGACGAGGGCATGGTGCGGGCCGACTTCACCGTCTTCCGCATGGCCGACCGCTGCCGCCTCGTGAACGGCGCCGATGCCGGCCCGCGCGACTTCCACTACATGCGCCGCGTCGCGGAGGACCGAGGCCTCGACGTCACCATCACGGACGTTTCGGAGAAGTTCATCACCGTCGGCATCTGGGGCCCCAATGCCCGCCAAACGCTGAAGAAGGTGGTCGCCGATCCGGCCGGCCTCGATCCCGAGAACTTCCCCTTCGCCGCGATCAAGCAGATCGAGATCGCCGGCACGCCGGTCTCCGCCTTCCGCATCTCCTATGTCGGCGAGCAGGGCTGGGAACTGCACATGAAGTACGAGGACGGCCTGGCCGTCTGGGATGCGCTGCGCGCCACGGGCGTCATGGCCTTCGGCGTCGAGACCTATGCGAACTCGCGCCGCATGGAAAAGAGCCTGCGCCTGCAGAACGCGGATCTTCTCACCCAGTACAACCTCATCGAGGCCGACCTCGCCCGTCCGAAGGTCAAGGAAGCGGACTTCCGCGGCAAGGCGAAGCATCTCGAGTACAAGGCGCGCGAGCACCAGCCCGCGATGCTCTGCACGCTCGTCGTGACGGAGAACACCGACAGGAACGGCGTGAAGCGCTATCCGGTCGGCAACCTGCCGGTCATGGACCCGGAGACCGGCGAGGTGCTGATCGACGAACTCGGCCGCCGCTCCTACACCACCTCCATCGCCTACGGCCCGACGATCGGCAAGAACATCGCGCTCGCCTATCTGCCCTGGTCCCATTGCCAGGTCGGCCGCAAGCTGAAGGTCGAGTATTTCGCCGAGTCTTATCCCGTCGAAGTCATCGGCGTCGGCTACAAGCCGCTCTACGACCCGGAAAACCTCAAGCCGCGCAGCTGACGGGCCCGAAGGACTCTTTTTAGCGATGAGAATAAGCGAGCCTTCCCAACGGAAGGCTCGCTTTTTTCGTGTGCAGTTCCCCGCCGCTGGCTCGCCGCGCGATCGACGAAAGGCTGGTCTACCGGGTTTCAGCGCCGATCAGCACGAAAGCGACAGTCGCCGGTTCACCATTCGGGTTGCGCCAGGCGTGGCGCGCGCCGTGCTGAACCACGCTGTCTCCGGCGCCGAGATTCACCGTCGCACCGTCGTCGAGCTCGAGCGTGACCTTGCCGCTGAGCACGATGCCATAGTCCATGGTCGGCGTGGTATGCATGCCGGGATTGTCCATCTCGAAGGTTTCGGCGATGCCGGGCGCGGCGGCCATGTGCTCGGCACCCGCAAGATCGGGCCGGAATTCCGGCGACATCATCACGGCATCCGGTGGAAAGGTCACGATGAGCAAGGTCGAGCCACCGGCGGACTGCAGCAGCGTTCCATCGCTCGCCATCGGGTCCCTGCCATCATAGGGCAAGGATGGCACACCGGCAGTCGTCCAGATCGGTGCGGAGATGAAGCCCGGCGTGTGCTTGAGCGCCATTTCGCGGGGTGACGCCCCGTCACTGACAACCACCGATTTGCCGGCGGCATTTTTCGCGGTTACCACGCGTCTGAAAGTCATGACTTCCTCCCCAGTCATTAAGCCGTTTTGAAAACCCGCCGGACACCGGCGGGCCTTTCGAGATATCAAGGGCAAATCACATAGTTTGAAAAGCCGCCATGACGCTGGGCGATGCCCGAAATCGCCGAATTGACGTCCGCAAGCGGGTAACTCTGCGTCTCCAGGAGCGATAGATCGACCACGCCGGAGCCGACCATGTCGGCCATTTCCTGGCCTTCCGCCGTCGTCAGCCAGGCCGATCCGTAGAGACGCTGGTTGCGGTCCATCAACCGATGGACGTCGATTTCCACCGGACCGGCGATGGCCCCGATGTCGACGGCGATGCCGCCACGGCGAAGGCTTAGCAGGCCCTGTCGGAAGGTTTCATGCAGCCCGCCCGGGCCCAGACAATCGAGGAAGGCGTCGACGCCCTCGCCATCCGTATGCTTCATGGCGAAATCGGCAACGCTGCCATCGGTGATCGAGAAGACCTCGATTCGGTTCGGCGCCAGCGCCTTGATTTCTTCGAGAAGTTTTTTGTCGCGCCCGGTTCCGAGAATCTTGTTCACGCCCATGGCGAGGCCGAAAATCGCAGCCCCGATGCCGAGCGTGCCGCTGATGCCGTTGACGAGAACCGTGTCGCCGGGTCCGGCATTGACCTTCTTCAGCGCCGAATAGGCCGTGCCAAGATAGCCGAGGCGTGCCGCCTGCCCGTAGTCCATGTTGTCTGGGATCCTCACGATCGCGGAAGCCGGCGCGACCATGTACTCGCTCAAGCCGCCGCCCGGATAGTCGGCGAAAGTCTGCATGGCATGTTCGGAGAACCCGAAATAGCCCTGGAACGCATAGTGTTTGCAGGAGATGGTGTCGCCGCGACGGCAGTGGCGACATGATCCGCAGCTGCGGCCGGGATTGACGTAGACCCGGTCACCGGGCTTCAGGCCATGGACCTGGCGCCCAACCGCAGCAACCTCGCCCGCCGGATCGAGACCAAAGACGGCCGGGAGCGGCGGCAGCGGCATATGCGGGAACCAGGTCGTCCAATTGGCCAGGATATTGCCGAGATTCGGCACGATACCGCACGCCTTGACCCGTACCAGCACATCCATGTCACCCGGCCTCGGCGTTTCCAGCGTCTCAAGCCGCAGCTCGCCGCCGACGGTATGCATGCGCGCAGCAATCATTGTTTGCGGAATGGTCATGAAGTCCTCCTCGAATACGAAAACCCGAACGGGTCCGGCGCTCCTCCGCCTCACCATTTCGTAGCGGAGTATTTTCGAAATTTCAACTGATTTCGTAAAATTTGCGAATTCGCGTACTATAGAGCTGGCGCCGGCTTGCCAGAATACCGGCACAAGTGTTTACGATATTCATCTCAATTTCGAAATACGAGGCGCGCTATCATGCGTTACCTGAGCTTCCTGCACAATGGCCATGCGAGCTACGGCTGCATCCTCGATGGCGGCGTCGCCGACCTTGCCAGACGAAGCGGCCATGTCGATCTGGCAAGCTATATCGCCGCGAATTTCGACCGCCTTGGATCGGAAGAAGCGTTGCGGCCCGATTTTGCCCTGGATGCGATCCGCTACCTGCCGGTCATTCCCAACCCTTCGAAGGTCCTCTGCGTAGCGACAAACTACTACGAGCCTCAGGAAGTCATTGCTGGCAGGCCGGAATACCCCCTGCTCTTTTCCCGCTTTGCCGCATCCCAGACCGGCCATGACGAACCATTGGCCAAGCCGGATGTCTCAGAGAAGTTCGACTATGAGGGCGAACTCGCCGTCATCATCGGACGAACCGGCCGACATATCGCGGAAGCGGACGCGCTGACGCATGTTGCTGGCTACACCTGTTTCAACGATGGCAGCGTTCGCGACTGGCAGAAGCACTCGACGCAGTTCACAGCGGGCAAGAATTTCGCCCGGACCGCTGGCTTCGGGCCCTGGATGGTCTCGGCCGACGAACTGACCGACCCCACGGGCCTCGCGCTGACCACCCGGGTTAACGGCGAAGTCCGGCAAAGCAACAACACCAGCCGACTGATCTTTTCCATTCCCTGGCTCATTTCCTATGTCAGCCAGTTCACCCTTCTCGAGCCCGGCGACGTGATCGTGACGGGCACGCCCTCCGGCTTCGGCTCGAGCCGCAATCCGCCCGTGTTCCTCAATGCCGGCGACGTCGTCGAGGTCGAAATCGACAGAATCACGCTCCGCAACACCGTCGCATCCGAGACGTGATCCCAATAATTTCGACAATATATTTTATTTCGAAATTATCTTGATGCCGATCGATGGATGCGGTATGAGACAGCAATGGCCGGTTTCAGAAATTGAGGAGGAAACCATGACTCATATCGTGCATGCCGTCGGGCACATGAAGGTCAATGTCGTCGACCCGCAGGCCGTCACCCGGGATGCAACGGACATCCTCGGCCTGCACGTCACGCATCAGGACGATCGCCAGACCTGGCTGAGCTCGAATGGCCGGGCCGCGGAGCTCGTGCTGGTCCATGCCGACGAGAACTCCGCCCACACCATCGGGCTCGAAGCTCTGACGTCGGAATTGGTGGCCGAGGCCGCGTCCCGCATCGAGGCCGCCGGATGCCGGATCCTTTCCCGCGAGCCGAGCCTCGACTGCATCGCCGATGCCGTGACCTTTGCGACTCCGGAGGACTTGCGCTTTGAAATCCACACGCCGATCCGCAACAGGACCTATGGCCGGCGCTATCAAACCACGGGCGTCGGGCCGAACCGGATCGACCACATCAACCTGATCACGCCGGACCCCGCAGCCACCCGTGCGCAGCTCGAGGCGATCGGCGGCTTGAGACTATCCGAGCGAATGGTCAATGACAGCCTGAGCTGGATGTATGGCGGCAACCGCCAGCATCATGTCCTCGGGCTCGTCAAGGGCCGGGCGGCCGGCCTGCACCACGTCTCCTTCGAGTTCCTCGAATTCAACCAGTATCTGCGCCTCGGCGACATTCTCGACCAGTTAGACCGGCAGATCCTGTGGGGACCCGGCCGCCACCGCCCCGGCGACAACACCTATGCCTATTACACCGATGCCAGCGGCATGATGATCGAATGCTCGGGCGTGATGGCGCAGATCGCCGACGATGCCGATTTCACCGCCAATGTCATCACCAATCTCGAGCAGCCGGGCAATGTCCGCGCCATGAATGTCTGGGGGACACCGGCGCCGCTCGAATGGCGCGAATATTTCCATCCCTTCGCCCAGATCGCCTGATCCAGACCGAGGTGAAAGCCAATGCAGGAAAAACTCACATTCATGTCCGACGGCCTGAAGCTCTCGGCCGTTCTTCATGTTCCGGATCAACGCAAGCCCGGGCAGAAGCTGCCGGCCTTCATCGTCTGCCACGGCTTCGTCGGCTCGAAGGATGAAAGCCACGCCCAGATCCAGGCCGAAATGATGGAAGCCTTCGGCTATGTCGCGCTGCGCTTCGATTTCCGCTGCTGCGGCGAAAGCGAAGGCGAGCGGGCGCAGGTCCGCTGCTTCGATCAGGTGGCCGATGCGAAGAATGCGCTGACTTTCCTTGCCGAGCGCGAGGAAGTCGATCCGCAACGCATCGGCATCACCGGCCACAGCTTCGGCGCTGCCGTGTCGGTCTATGCCGCCGGCGTCGATGACCGCTTCGCCTGCTGCCTTTCCTCCTGCGGCTGGGGCAATGGCGAACGCAAGTTCCGCGGCCAGCATCCGACCCAGGAATCCTGGGACAAGTTCATCGGCATTCTCGAGAACGGCCGCAAGCACAAGCAGGAGACCGGCGAAAGCCTATGGATGTCGCGCTTCGACGCCGTGCCGATCCCGGAGCATCTGCGCAAGAACCTCTCGCCCAAGGCAATCATGGAAATCCCCGTCGAAACCGCCTGGTCGATGTACAATTTCCGCGCCGACGACGTGGTGGCCAATATCGCGCCGCGCCCGCTTCTTCTGTTCCACACGGCCAACGACATCATCACGCCGACCCTTGAATCGGTGCGGATGTTCGAAAGGGCCGGTCAGCCGACCGAGCTGATGCTCATCGACACGACCGCGCATTTCCCGCTGGCGCCCAACGACGCGCCGCGTACGAAAATGATGGTCAAGGGCTGGCTCGACAAGTTCTTTCCCTCGCCGCTCGGAGCCATCGCATGAGCACCGAACCGGCCAGAAGGGTGATTGCCAAGGACATCTTGGAAGCGTTCTCCGCATCGCTGCTGGAGGCGGGCGGGTTCAGGGCGGACTACGCCCGCCAGTCCGCCGAACTTCTGGTCTGGGCCAATCTGCGCGGCGCTGATTCTCACGGCGTCCTGCGCATTCCCCGCTATATCGAGATGGCGGAGCTGGGCATCGTCAAGGGCGACGCGAAACCGGAACTGTCGCGAGAATTCGGAGCGGTCGCGGTCATCGACGGCGACCGTGTGCCGGGCGCAACCGGCATGTCGATGGCCGTCGACAAGGCCGTGGAGCTCGCCGAAAAATTCGGCATCGGCCTCTGCTCGATCGTGCGGACGAGCCATGCCGGGGCGATCGGCTATTTCACCGAGAGAGTTGCAAGGGCCGGCATGGTCGGCATCGCCATGACCGCCTCGAAGCCGCTGATGGTCTATCATGGCTCCAGGGTCGAAGGCGTCTCCACCAATCCGATCTCGATCGCGGCCCCCAGCCGCAACGCGGCCCGCCCGATCGTGCTCGACATGTCGACGGCGGCGGTCGCGTTGGGCAAGGTCATGGCGGCGAAGGACGCCGGAAAGTCCATCCCGCCGGATTGGGGAGTGGATTCGAAGGGCATCGCAACCACAGACCCAACCAGGGTCAAGGCGGTCTTGCCGATGGCGGGCCCAAAAGGCTCCGGGCTTTCGCTGATGATCGAGATCCTGGTGAGCGTCCTCGGCGGCAACCCTCTCATCTCGGCCGCCCTGACCGACAAGCGGGATGCCGGATTCAACGGACTGATCATTGCCCTCAGTCCAACCGCCTTCGGACCCCGCGATCATCTTGAGGATGAGGTCGATCGGCTTGCCCGCGCCATCAAAGACTTGCCGCCGGCTTTGGGAACCGATGACGTGTTGCTGCCCGGAGAGCGCGGTTTCCTGCTCGCCGAAAGGAGGCTTCAGGAAGGTATTCCGCTCGCCCATGGCACGATAGGCCGACTTTCGGAGGAAGCCGGTAAACGCGGCATTGCTGTTCCGCCCGAACTCCGATGAAGCCGGACTGGCCACCCTTGAAAAGCGTGCGACAGGGCTTCCGCCGCAAGACCGATAGCACAGGCGCAAGTGGAACACGGCGCCATCGTTTATCGATTGTTCTCTCTCGGCACTCTGCCGCGGAACACCGCGACGGCGGCTCCGATCGTGCCGCCAGTGACCACGCCTGCAGAGCCGCCGGCAAGGATTGCGATGAGGCAGTTGAGGATCGCGACTGCTAGCCCCTGGTCTGAAAGGAAAACGAGGCCGGCGACGAGGCCGACAAGGGCGCCTATGAGACCGACAGCGATCGCGAACAGCGTCACCGATTCCGAAGGGTCGATCTGGCGGACAGGCTGCTCGTGCCGAACCGAGCTCGCTCTTGTGGCCAAGTCATGCTCCGAGGAGCGGTCGCCCGAGTGCTCGTCTACTCCGTTTTGCATTCTATCCTCCGAGGCGGAGTTTCAGGACACCATCGTCTTGTCACCGGAAACGCCGCCGCCTGCAGGCTGTTCCGCTCGCTCTTGTCGACCTGGATCCGTCAGCGGCATCTCGTCCTCGTCGTTCAACAAGACCCTTTCGGCCGCTCCATCCAGATCGTCATATTGTCCGGAGCGCAGCGACCAGAAAAAGGCCAGCAGCCCGACGGCCCCCATCGCCAATGCAGTCGGTATGAGGACGACAAGGTAGTTCATCCCCTCACCCTCGCCGGTTCTTTGACGCGGATGTCAGCACGGACGCCTCCCATTCCCGCGCCGAGGCGCAGGGCGTTTGCCACGACCGCGATCGAAGACAGGGACATGGCAATGGCGGCGGCCAGCGGCGTGACCTGTCCGGCAATGGCAAAGGGAACGCTGACGATGTTGTAGGCGATCGCCAGCCCGAAATTCTGTCGGATCAGCGCATCGGCGCGGGAGCCGGTCCGCACGATTTCTTTGACGGCGAGGAGGTTGTGCCCCAGGAAAACGAAGTCGGAGGCGCTTCGCCCGATGTCCGTTGCCGACGAGGGAGCGATCGACACATGGGCGGCAGCCAGCGCCGGTGCGTCGTTAAGTCCGTCTCCGATCATCAGCACCTTGCGGCCGGCGCCCGAAAGCGCCCTGATGACGTCCACTTTCTCACTTGGAAGCAGCTCGGCCGAGAAGTCTTCGATCGCCAATTGCCGGGCGACGGACGAAACCGCCGCACGATTGTCTCCCGAAACTATCCCCACCGACAATCCGGCGGCCTGCATGAAATCGACCAGTTCCCGAGCCCCTGGGCGAAGGGCGTCCTCGAAGGAGAACATGGCAATCGCTTCGCCATTCCTCGAAAGCACCGATGAAGACCGGCCTTCTTCTTTCCGCGGCGGCGGGGCCGACACCCATGAGGGACGGCCGAGCCGGTAGACCGTATCTCCGGCCCGCGCCTCAATTCCACATCCATGAAACTCTTCCACCTCGTCGAACGTCCCGCAGAACTGTGCTCCGTCGGGGCTTGCCGCGACAATCGCGACAGACGCCGGGTGCTTTGAATATTTCGCTATTGCGGCCGCCACGCACAGGATGTCCGGCGGGATATTCCCCGAATCGACCAGCCGGACCTCGCCAAGAGTCAGCGTTCCCGTCTTGTCGAACAGAACGGTGTCGACCTCGTTCAGTCTTTCGAATGCAGACCCGTCGCGAACCATGATCCCCCGTTCGAAAAGGCGCCGCACGGCCACGACCTGCACCATTGGCACGGCGAGGCCGAGCGCACAGGGGCAGGTTATGATCAGCACGGCGACGGCGATGGTGACTGCCTGATGGAGGTCCCCTGTTGCATGGAACCCGCCGAACAACGAAATCAGCGCGACGCCGTGGACGACGGGCGCGTAGAGCGCGGCGGCCCGGTCGGCGATCCGGCGGTAGGTCGAACGACCGCTTTCGGCCGCCTCCATCATCCGGGTCATCTCGGCGAGGAACGAACCGTCGGCAGAAGCCGTCGCCGCCAGGGTAAGCGGATTTGCAAGGTTCAGCACGCCGGACCGTATCGCGGTTCCGACCTCCGCGTGTTTCCACCGGCTTTCGCCGGTGACGAGCGAACAGTCGACTTTTGAGATTCCGTTGACGACGACGCCGTCGACAGGGACCCGTTCACCCGCCGCGACGATGAGATGCATGCCCGGCCTGACGTCCGCCAGCGGGACATAGTCGATCGCCCCGCCGGGAAGGATGATATTAGCGCCCTGCGGAGCCAGCTTCGCAAGCGCTCCCGCGGCTGAGCGCGCCTTGCCCCGCATGAGGTGATCCAGCGTCCGACCTGCCAGCAGAATGAACAGCAAGGAGGTGCTCGCGTCGAAGTAGACGTATGGCGCGTTCTGAACCGTGTCGTAGACGCTCAATGCGAAGGCAAGCAGGACGCCGACGCTGATCGGCACGTCCATGTTGGCCCGGCCGCGGCTCAGCGCCTTCCAGGCGGAGCGGTAGAAGATCCTGCCGGAATAGGCGACGGCCGGCAGCGCGAGCGCCGCCGAGACCAGATGAAAGGCATGGCGCGTCGCGGGGTCGGCGCCGGACCAGACGGAAACGGACAGGATCATGATGTTCATCGCCGAGAACCCGGCCACCGCGAGCGCTTTCAGCAGACTGGCAAGCAACGGATCCCGGCTCTCGTCCTCAAACGAGGTCGGATGCGCGGCATATCCGACTTCCGCGAGCGCGCCGGCAAAATCCGGGCAACCACCGTCCGTTGCCCGCCAGGTGATGGTGACGCGCTTCGTCGAGAGGTTGACGCGAGCAAGCTCCACGCCGGGGATTTTCCTGAGGGCGGTTTCCACGGCGGCGATACAGGCGGCGCAATGCACATCCGGTAGCGCCAACAGGACTTGGCAGAGGCCGTCACCAAGGTCGCGGCTGGCGAGCCCGATCTCCTTGGCACTCGCAGTTCTCGATGAACTGGCGCCCGCAAGTGGGACAGCGATGCCGGAGCAGCACGACATGGCTAACGCACCGCCTTATAGGCATGCCAGGTGGCATGCCCGAGCAACGGGAAGATCACGATCAGCCCGACGAATGCCGTGGCGATGCTGAGGAGGAACAGCGCCGACACGATCGCGCCCCAGACGAGCATCGCGCGGAGGTTGTTCCAGACCAGGGCCACGCTGACGCCCATCGCCGTGAATGCATCGATGCGCTGGTCGAGCAGCATCGGGATCGAGAACACGCTTATGGCGAAGGAAAATCCGGCAAAAAGCGCCCCGATCGCAATTCCGACCGCGAGCATCGCCCATCCAGTGGGTGTCGTCAGCAGCATTTGCGTGACGTGATCGAGCCCCGGAAAGGGGCGCACACCGAAGAACAATGCGTAAATAAGAACGGCTGCCCGCATCCAGAGGAGCATGAGCATGCAGAGAATAAGCCCGGTGAAGAACACCTGCGCGCCTGCCATCGGTCTGACGCGCAGCATGCCGCCAAGACTGACAGGCTGGGATTGTTCAAGGCGCGCGCTCTTCAGGTAGAGTCCGATGGCCAGGAGCGGCGCGATGATCATGAAGCCCGCGACGGCTGGAAACAGGAAATAGTCGCGCCCCGTGGCGAACAGGAGCCAGATGGTCAGGAAGGAAACGACGAAGACGGCGACCCCGTAACTCAGGCTGAGCATCGGATAGGTGATCAGGTCGCGCCACCCTTTCCCAAGCCACTCGAACGGCGCCTGGGCCGGGAGATTACGCTGCCATTTCGGGTTCCAGGTCTCCTCTATCCCCGAGACCTCGCCGATCAGCCTCCGTGTCTTTCCATTCGCAGCCATAGGACCCTCCTTGGATCCGCCTCGTGGTCAACAGGATGATTTTGCCGCCCTGTACTGGCCCGGCGCGGCCTCCATGCCCTTCAGATGGGCGACGCAGCCCGGATCGCTGTCGATCGCCACGTAGAGCAGATGCGCATTGGCGCCGAGAAAAATCACCGCCGCCGCGAAAATCCACCAGGCCAACACCGATCTGCTTTGTGGGGTGGCGGCTTTCATCACGGCTTCTCCACCCCCAGCGCATTGACATAGAGCGCCAGGATCTTGATTTCCTCGGGTGTCAGCCTCTCGTCCCATGTCGGCATGTGGCCCTGGCGCCCGCCATGGACGGATTCGATGATATTCTGCAGGGTACCGCCGTAGATCCAATAGGCATCGGTGAGGTTCGGAGCGCCGACCTCCCGCTTGCCTCTCGCGTCTTCGCCGTGACAGGCGGCGCAAGTGGTGAGGAACACTTCTCTGCCCGCCTCGATGCGGCCGACATTGTCCGGCGTGGAGTATCCGGGATTGGTCAGCGAATAGACGTAGGCGGCGACATCCCGCACCTGATTGCGGTCGAGCATCTCGTCGCGCCCGAACGACGGCATCTGCCCGACACGGCTCTCGGGGTGCCTGGTGTTGATGCCGACCCTCAAGGTCTGGGCGATGTTCTCCGGTCCGCCGCCCCAGAGCCAGTCGTCATCCGTCAGATCCGGATAGTTGCTCCCTCCCTTGCCGTCCATGCCATGGCAGACGGCGCAGTTGTCTCCGAAGAGTTGATGGCCGGTGGAGCGGACCGTTGCCATCAACTGCTCGTCCGCCCTTATCTGGTCGTAGGAGAGCGTGTCGATCTTCTTCTCCCAGACCGCTCTCGCCGCCGCTGCCGCGGCGAGCTTTTCTTCGACGACGTTCCGCTCGTCGATTCCGAGCAGCCCCCTCGTGTAGGTGGTGCCGAGCGGCCAAGTCGGAAGAAGAACCCACCAGAGCAGCGCGAACAGATGGGTCAAGACCAGAAAGAGCAGCACGCCTCTCGGAACGGGCGTATCGAGCTCCTTGATGCCGTTCCACTCATGTCCCGTTGTTTTTCGGCCGCTGATCGGGTCGACTTCCTCTACGTCCATGGCCGGTCGTCCTCGTCGAGAATGTTTTTCTTGGCCCGATCGAAGCGCTCCCGGTTCGCCGGCCAGAACGTGTAGACGAGCACGCAGATCGAGAACCCGATCAGGTAGAAGAGCCCCCAGGTCTTCGCTGCCTCCACCAATGTCGCGTGCGTCAGATCCATGAACGCAGTTCCCCTTCGGCTCAGTCGTTCGGGTTGGGTGGCTGTTCCGGAGCGGCGGTGTTCTGATATGCCGCCTTTGTCAGCCGCCCGAGAACCTGCAGGTAGGCCACCAGCGCGTCCATCTCCGTGACCCGCGTGGTCACCCCGTCGAATGCGCTCACCTGCGTCTCCTCCCCGTAGCGTTCCGTCACACCGGATGCCTGTTCGCTGTCCGGGACCGCCTGGCCGAAGGCGTCGCGAGCAGCATTCTCGATCATGTCGTCGGTATAGGGAACGCCGACGCTTCGCTGTGCCCGCAGATGGGAGCCGAGGTCGTCGAGACGCAGCGGCGTCCGTGCCAGCCACGAATAGGCCGGCATGTTCGACTCCGGCACGACATCGCGCGGATTGGTGAGATGGGCGACGTGCCAGAAATCGGAATACTTGCCGCCCACCCGCGCGAGGTCGGGTCCGGTGCGCTTCGAACCCCAGAGCATCGGGTGGTCATATTGGGACTCCACCGCCAGGGAGAAAGGCCCATAGCGCTCCACGTCGTCGCGCAGCGTGCGGATCATCTGGCTGTGGCACGCATAGCAGCCCTCGCGGATATAGATGTTGCGGCCGGCCAGCTCCAGCGGCGTGTAGAGACGCATGTCCTCGACGTTCTCGACCGTCTCGTCGATCGTAAACAGCGGAGCGATCTCCACGATGCCGCCGACACTGGCCGCGACGATGATCGCGAGCATGAAGCCGGTCGCCGTTCGCTCGAGCTTGCGATGAAGGAGTTCGGGCATGTCGCTACTCCGCGGGTCCGGTTGCCGCGGCTTCCGGCACCGGCCCGGCAAGCGGAACATCGTCATGCCGCTCCGTGCCGGCCACCGGAACATCCCTGACCGTCATCCAGATATTGTAGGTGGCGACAATAGCCCCGATGAGGAACAAGAGGCCGCCGAAGGTGCGCGCGATGTAGTAAGGGTACATCGCCAGAAGGGAATCCACGAAGGAATAGGTGAGCGTCCCCTCCTCCGAATAGGTCCGCCACATCAGGCCCTGGATGATACCGGAGTTCCACATGGCGAAGACGTAGATGACGGTACCGGCGGAGGCGAGCCAGAAGTGGACCTCGACAAGCGCCGCGGAATACATCCTCTCGCGCTTCCAGATCGCCGGCACGAGCGTGTAGAGGGAGCCGTAGGTGATCAACGCGACCCAGCCGAGCGCACCCGCATGGACATGGCCGACGGTCCAATCGGTGTAGTGCGAGAGCGAATTGACGGGACGGACCGCGAGGAACGATCCTTCAAAGGTCGAAAGGCCGTAGAAGAAGGCCGCCATCATGATGAAGCGCAGCGTCGCGTCGTCGCGGACCTTGTGCCAAGCCCCATTCAGGGTCAGCAGGGCGTTTCCGGCCGACGCCCAGGAAGGGACGAGCAGCATCACCGAGAATGTCATGCCGAGGTTCTGCACCCAGTGCGGCAGGGCGGTATAGTGAAGATGGTGCGAGCCGGCCCACATGTAGAAGAAGGTGATCCCCCAGAAGCTGAGGATCGACAGCCGGTAGGAAAAGATCGGGCGTTCTGCCCGCTTGGGCAGATAATAGTAGAGCATCGCCAGGAAGCCTGCCGTCAGGAAGAAGGCGACGGCATTGTGCCCGTACCACCATTGCACCATGGAGTCCTGCACGCCGGCCCAGATCGTGTAGCTCTTGGCGTGACCGAGGGAGACCGGAATTGTCAGGTTGTTGATGATATGCAGGATCGCCACGACCAGGATGAAAGCCATGTAATACCAGTTGGCGACGTAGATATGCGGCTCCCTGCGGCGCGCCAGCGTGCGTATGTAGAGGACGAAATAGGTGACCCAGACGATCACCAGCCAAAGGTCGGCGTACCATTCGGCCTCCGCGTATTCCTTGGACTGCGTCACGCCGATGAAGTAGCCGCTCACCGCCAGAATGCAGAACAGGTTGTAGCCGAACAGCACGAACCAGGGGCTCAACTGATCCGGAAGCCGTGCGCGCGAGGTCCTTTGAACCACATGCAACGAGGTCGAGATCAGCGCGTTGCCGCCAAATCCGAAAATGACGCCGGTTGTATGCGCCGGTCTGATCCGCCCGAAACTTGCCCATGCCGTGTCGAAGTTCAGGCTCGGCCAGGCGAGCTGAGCTGCGGCCCAGACGCCGAAGAACATGCCGAAGATCGCCCAGAAAAGCGTGAAGGCGACGCCGACCTTGATGGGATCGTCATAGTAGCGTGAGACGCGCGACGGGTCGGGGGCCGGGCCGAAGGATGTCGACATGATGAGATACAGCAGCGCCAAGCTATAGAGCAGGACGATCGCGCCATGGATTCCAAGCGGATCTGCCCGCCCGGCCGCAGCCATCGCTATGCCGACAACCGCCAAGACCACCAGGATGGCGGCCGCTAGGTCCCGTTCCCTCGTCGTCAACTGTCCCATGAAAGCTCCCCCATCATGTGCACAGCGCTGCTCAGCAAGCATCTATTTCCCGAGACGCACAAATCAAGGCTTGCCGCGAAAATGCTTGGGTTCTTTGGAACGCCGGCGAAATTTGCCAAGCCGTCATCGATGACCGCAGAACAGAAAAACAGGGTCGCGTGGCCCGAAGTGACCATCGCTACACGGCCTGCATTGCTTTAACTTCATGCAGAGCGGAGGCCTCGCAAGACACGGTCATTGACCGGACCTCGCACCGTCTCCGACCCAGACGGCGGATCGGCTCGATGACATCACGCTGGATGCTCTTGGCTGCTTCCTATCTTCTCGGCGCCGGCACCGCCGCGACACAAGATCCTGTTGCCGTGGACCTCCAACTGGTCCTGGCCGTCGACGTTTCCTACTCGATAGAACTGGACGAACTGCGGCTCCAAAGGGCAGGCTATGTGGAGGCGTTTCTGAGGCCCGAGATCATCAGGGCGGTCAGGACGGGGCCGCTCGGACGGATTGCCGTGACCTATGTCGAATGGGGCGGCAAGGCCATCCAGGTCCTGCCCTGGACCGTGATCGAGGACCCAGAGAGCGCGGCGCAATTTGCCGAGGCGCTGCGCCGACAGCCGATACGACGGATCTCGTTCACCTCGATCTCGAATGTGCTTGCCTTCGCGCGAAGGCTCATTCGCACGAGCCCCTACCGGGCAGGCCGACGCGTGATCGACGTCTCGGGCGACGGGCCCAACAATGCCGGGGTACCGGCGCCGGTTGCCCGGAACAACACCGTCGCCCAGGGGATCGTCATTGACGGGCTGGCGATCATGTTGAGAAGCACGCCGGACTCGGCCTCGATCCCGGATCTCGACGCCTATTACAAGGAATGCGTCATCGGCGGAGAAGGGGCATTCGTCATGAAGGTATCGGAGGCCAGCCAATTCTCCGCGGCCATCCTTGCCAAGCTCACGGCCGAGATCTCCGGACTGAAGGTCAGCGATTTGCGACAGCACCGGCCGGGGCTCAGACCTGCCGAATATGCGCAGTCCTATAACTGCTTCATCGGCGAAGAACTTCAGGAGCGCTCCATCGGCAGGTAGGTCGCCCTTCCTATGCACCATTAAGCGTTGGACGCCACCAGTTCGGAATGGGTCACGCTTGGAGCGCCGTCGAAGAAGGCGGCGACAAGCCGTCGCCACTCTTGGAAATCCTCCGAGTGGCGGAAGTCGACGAGGTGGTTTTATCCATGCTGGTGAATAAACGCGATCCTGCGCCTCCCTGCCTGACGATCCTGGCGCTGTTGTAAAATACCTGCAGCCCCGTCCGATTTGAGCGCTCAAGAAACGTGGAACTCCGTTCGCTGCTTCGAGTTCTTAGGGCATGTGGGATTGGGGTCCACCCCGAAACGGTTCACGCGATGATCGGGCCGCGGAGTGCGAAATGAACCCGGAAAAATGGATCCACCTGTGTATCGACATGCAGCGCATGTTTGCCGAGGGCACCCCTTGGCAAGTCGCCTGGATGCCCAAGGTGTTCGACCAGGTCGCTGAGGTCGCCGCCCGTTTTCCGGATCGAACGATATTCACGCGGTTCGTGCCACCGGCCTCTCCGGAGGAACTGCCCGGCATGTGGCGTGCGTATTACGAAAAATGGCCGATGATGACGACCGCTGAGCTTGACCGCGATCTGGTGGATCTCGTTCCGGACCTGAAGAAGCTGGTTCCGCCGGCGCATATCCTGGACAAGACCACCTATTCGCCCTGGACGGGCGGTCGGCTACATGGCGCCTTGACTCGGCAGGATATCGGGACGTTGGTCGTAACAGGGGGCGAGACCGACGTCTGCGTGCTGGCCGCGACACTTGGAGCTATCGATCTCGGCTACAAAGTCATTCTGCTGAAGGACGCGGTTTGCAGTACGACCGATCAAACGCACGATGCGTCGCTGGAACTTCTGGGCAATCGCTTCTCCGTTCAAGTGGAGGTCATCAGCACCGAAAGATGGTTGTCGTCACATTAGAGCGTTTCATGTTTTGACGGAAGCGTAGCCGGCGTTTGCGAAG
>NZ_AUTC01000188.1 GCF_001461695.1 Sinorhizobium fredii USDA 205
CTCCCAAGCCCCGCCGACGACTTCATGGCGTCGACCAGTTCGGCCGCGCCGAAGATGATGGCAATGCCGATGACGATGGAGATCGCGCCCTGCCAGGCCATGCGGCCGGTCAGAAACAGAAAGCCGAGGAAGCAGACGGCGATGATCGCCAGCGAGCGCGCGACGTTGCCCTGCAGGACGCCGACGAACCAGTCGAGGATCCCCTCGACCGGAGCGGCGGACTGGGCATACGCGAAGTCCGGAGCAAGCGCCAGGCCGGTTGCCAAGACCGCCAGTGACACCGTGGCCTTGCGATGTGAACGTGATGCAATGGAAAGAAGGGTCATGCGGAAGTCCTTGTGTTGGGGGGAAGTTTGAGATGACGGCCGGCCTATTCGGCGCTCCAGACGTGTTCATCGCGCCAGGGGGAGGGCGCCAGTGCGATCGTTTGTTTGCGAGGATTGTGGTCGCCACCGCGTCCTTCCTCGGCCGCCAATGCCTTGGCATTGAGCGTCCATCGGTTCATCACCTTGACGATGTACTTTGCGGTTTCGTTGAACTCGGGAATGCCGCCCTTTTGGTAGACCCGTTCCGGACCGGCATTGTAGGCGGCCAGCATCAACAGCGGATCGTCGAACTCACCATAGAGTTTCTTCAGGTAACGGACGCCGGCGCGGATGTTCGATTGCGCATCGCAGCGGTCCGTCACGCCGTAATCGGACGCAGTTTCCGGCATCAGCTGCATGATGCCGACGGCGCCGGCGTCCGAGACCTGGTGCCGGCCGCCGGCGCTTTCGACATCAACCACAGCGAGTGCGAGAGCGGGATCGAGCTGCTCTTCGGTGGCGATGGTTTTGACCATCGCAAGGATGGTCGCGGTGTCGGCCGTCGCGCAGGCAGACGCAGCCGTGGGCGATACGGAAATTGCAAGGAAAAGCAGAGCAGTTTTCATTTCAGGCCCCGGTTGCCGCGACGCACAATAAAATATAAGTAATTCTGATGGGACTCATGTGTCAATCGGGAAGTGGTTTTGGAGCGTCAATGTTTGGACAACGTACAGTTATCTTGACCGCGGCAATCATTTTTTCAGGATACGCGGCGCATGCTTCGGACGACAGCGCCCGACCTTACAGGGAGCCAGCTGCGAACTATCTGCGTCAGTTCGCAGAGGACGACGGACAAGTCTTCGTGCTTGAGCGCTTCGATGCCAATGGCCGGCTGGTGAAGCGTAGCGTCGATAAGCTGAGCGCCAAGGTTTCCATCGACAGTGCAACCGATCGAACGATCGCCGGCCGGAAGATCCGCCTGCGCGGGCTCACGGGCTGCCCGACCGAGAAGGTCATCTATAACAGGCAGCAGATGTGGGCCTGCCTCGACGCAGCCCGTGATTATGCCGGAACGATCTACAACGAGCGCGCCAGCGTCATCCTCTGCAAGACCCTGGTGCTTCGACCCGAGGATGACCAACCGCTTCCATCCTCCTGCTTCGCCCTGGTCGGCGGGCAAGGCGAGCCGTTCCGCATTGTCAATGACGATGACAGCATGGTCTTTCTTGGCCTAGCCGCGATTGAGCGCACAGCGGACGGTCAATCCCGGCGACCCGATCTCGAGGGAACGCAGGCACTGTCGCAATCAATGGGGTTTCAGAATGCACAGTAAGCTGGCGACACTCTTCGCGGTGGTTTTGGCGTCGCAGGCTTTCGCGCAAGAGGCGACCATCCCGTTTCCGTCGGATGTCACGTTCGAAACCGGCGATACCTGGAGCCACAAAGGCCGGAAATACAGGCTGTTCGGCGTTCAGTCCTGCATTCGCGGCACCCCGTATCGCTCACCCGAGGGGAGGCAAGACGATTGCGGGCTACGTTCGGTCGCGTCTCTCGCGGCACTGTTTTCCACCGGCACGATCGGATGTCAGCCGATCGGAACAACGAAGGACAGGGCAACCTTCGTCATCTGCGCGGGTGACATCGACGGCGCTACGATCGACGTTGGAACCGCACTCATCTCTTCCGGTGCAGCCTTCGCTGCAACGCTGCCCTCCGGAACGCCGGTGTCAACGGCCTATGCAGTCGCCGAGCTGGCGGCAAGGGAAAGCCGCAGCGGCCTGTGGGCGGGCAGGTTCGATCATCCGGTCATCCTGCTCTTGAGCCCGCAATGAACAAGGCTTGAGAGAAGTCGACCTTCAAGGCCTCTGAAATGGCTGTGATTTCCACAAGCGTCAGATCGCCCCAGGCCTCCGTTTGCATGAGTTCCAGCCGGTCTTCTTCAACGCCTGATATTTCCGCGAATTCACGAGGCTCGGTCCCGCTGCGTTGAAGTTCGTCCGCGAGCATTTTGACGAGCTCAGCGAGAGTCTCAATGGCCATTTGCGGTGATCCTTTCCTTGCACCGTCATTGCATGTTCAGCGTCGAAGGTGATGGTTTCGCTCTGTCCCTATGCGCGCCTAAGGCGGCGCTGGAGCGTTTTTGAAGGGGAAAGCGGACAAGGCGGAACCGAGTCCGCCATGACCAATATCGCACAACCTCTACACGAGTGAAAAGCAACATAATCGCGTTTATGCTTGTTCGCTCAAAAAATTATAATAAATCTTGTGACTCGCTTATTCGCGAGCGAGCCATGGAGGTCCCATGCCCTAGACAAAATAAAACCCGCCTCGGGGAGACGGGTCCAAGGACACACACATGTGCGTGAAAGTGTTATAGCCTCCGATTTTTTCGCACATCGATGAGGCCGCTGCAAGGGATTTCTTGCCACGGATACGTGTGTTCTTGCGCTCCGATTTCTCCCGGACGTTCTAGATTAGGAGAGATCATGCTTGCCACGACCCGAACGGTCTACGGGCCGAACCTATTGGCGCGTCTGCTCGACGTGCGAACCCTGCAAGAGATAGACGCATGTGCCAAGGCCGCCTGGGTCCTGAACGGCGAGGGGCTGATTGGTGACGACGAGATGGAGTATCTCGCGGCCATCATCGAACACCAGCGCAAGGCAATACGAACCAACATGCCTTCCCAAGGAACGACCGCGAATCGTGACAGAACACCGCGCGCGCGACACCATCATCGTCGCGCCGCGATCCCGGCAGAGAAAAGATCAGCATCGTGGACGCGACGAAGGGCGCTCGCCAAGGAATGCGTCATCCCGTCCTCGATCGCAGCGCTCTTCACGGTCAGCAAGCTCGCCGTACTGTCGGTCATTGCGCGCGCCATGCTCGAAAAGGGGAGTTCCAATATGTCCTTGCCCGAGATCGCCGCGCGCGCTGGCGTCGGCTGCACGACGGCGCGCTACGCGATTCGAGATGCCATGCGCTTGGGCTTGATCACCGTGACAGAAAACCGGGTGAACTCGACTTGGAATCGGCCCAACACAATTCGCATAATTTGTGGCCGATGGCTCAAGTGGATCGCCGGCCACCTGCACCTGAAACCACAAAACAAAAGAGGCTGCGTCGGTCGCTCGGCTGCCTTGAAGACCCCCCTCACAAATCTGAGCCCCACGCTCAAGATGAATATAATTAACGCGCCGGAGAAGCCGGGAAAGGCAGGTGGGATTGGTGCCCGACCTGCGCTCTTGCCGCAGGAACAGAGGCGTTCTTTCAATGACTGGCTTGGGCAAAGCGGTGTTTTCCAGAAGGTCGGGGTCGTTATCCGGCAAATCGTCGACGTCTTCGTCTGGCATCATTGTCCGTCCTCTTGTTTGATGAACGGAGCGATCCCGCATTATTTTTCGCGGACGTGCAACGTGCAGATTTGCACCTATGCCTCCGATTTCGGCGGGCGGAAAGCTCGTGCCGAGACGCCGGAGTTCCATAATAGAACTTATGCGATTAGGTTATTGATTTTATGAACTAATTCTCTCTGAGCCCTTGGATCCATCCGTCGGCCGCTCTCAGTAGCGAGTGCATGGTCATGCTGTGCCAGGTTCAGGTGGTAGCCATCGAGTATCTTGTGCGGATTTCAACACTCCTGCCCATGTAGGCTGGTTACCCACTCATTTACCCCATTCAAAGCACGCCAATGTCTTCCGCACCGGGAGTTGACCTAGCTCACAAGGATACTCTTTGTGGTTTTGTGGTCTGCAGCATCTATTTCTCGGACCGAATACGGCTGCTGGTGTGATTCCAACACGGCGTCCACAGTCCGCCAAAGCATTGGTGTTGCTTTAAATCCAAAGCCCTAATAGTTCTTCCGCAACTATATGTTGATCTGCGAGTCGGGAGGCAAGCTTGAGCGACTTTTGGACAGGCAAGCCGAGCGCTGCAGAAAATCTGCGACTTTTGACACGCGAAGGAAAATGGCTCGCGTGGGAGGATCAGGAAGCTGATCCAGACAATCCCAGCAGCAAAAGGATCGCTGGCGCAAAGGGACGCGTCAACGAGGTTCTGACGCAGGCCGTCCACGCAACCAACGTTTTGACGCTCCTTGGGTCAGGTGCTTCCTTTTGCGTGAAAAACGCTGATCTGCGGCGAGCTCCAAGCATGGGCGACCTTTGGCAAGCTGCCAGAGAAAACGTCTGCAAGGAAGACTTAATCGATGATTCGAGATTCGAGAGCATTGTCCTCGATGTCATAGGCACCCTACCGCCAGAAAAAGATGGTGAGCGGCAACCAGGCGACATCGAAAATCTCCTTAGCCTCTGCAAGATGAAGCTCGAATTGATGGAGGTTAAAGCCAAGGAGGTTGAAAAAACCGATCCCGACGGGCCGATCAGAAAATTGAAGATTTTCATCGAGAAAGCCGAAGGTGCGATCCTTGAGAAGGTCAATTTTGTTGATCAAGCAACCGATCTGCCCGCGCACAGGGGGTTAATTCAGAAATTCGCGAAACGCGCCGTAGATAAGCCACGCGTCAAGGTGTTTACGACGAACTACGATCTTTGCGTCGAAGAGGCTGCATCTCGCCTTAGCGTCGTGCTCGTCGATGGGTTCTCACATAGTGCCGAACAACGTTTCAACCGCGACCATTTCCAGCATGATGTTGTAAGGCGGCAGCCGTCCGGTACGAAGGCTGACTACATCGATGGCGTCTTTCACCTTTACAAGCTTCACGGCTCGATTGACTGGCGACGCCGAGGCGACGGCGTAGTCATCCGTTCTCGCGCCAGCGATCCGGCCCTGAAACCGGTGCTGATCTATCCAAGATCGACCAAATATCAGGAAGCTTTCGAAATTCCGTACCTCGACATGTTCGCGGCATTTCAAGCTGCGCTTCGTGAACCAGATACCGCACTTTTGATAGCCGGTTTTGGCTTCGCTGATGATCATATCAGCGCTCCCATCTGGTCAGCTCTGGAGTCAAACCTCAGCCTCCGTCTCATTTTGGTCGATCCGTCTTTCATCCCGGCGGTGAAGCTGGACGCGTATCCCGCACCCGACCACCTCCTCGACGTCGGGCTACCGACAAGGAAATATCAAAATCGGATGGCTCGCCTGGTCGCAGAAGGCGATCCGCGAGTGACCTTGCTAAATGGCAGGTTCGAGGACTTGGTCGATGCAATTCCCGCGATCACGGGCGAGTCAGATCGGCAACGCCTCCAGATGCGCCTCGATCAAATCAGGGACGCCGCAGTATGACCGATCCAGTAATCGCGTTGATCGATCCTGACAAGCGCGTCGGCACCGTGACGAGGGTGAGTGCGTCTTCGATTGAGCTGACCATCCCGAAAGCGCTGGCCGCCAGTGGGCAACGAGGCTTGGCAAGAGGCGCAACCGGGGACTTCGTGTTCGTCGATTGCGATCAGGAGACGATCCTCGGTCGGATAACAGATGTCTTCATCCCCGACCGCCAACGTCCTGGACTGGAACGACAGATGGAAGTTGATGCAAGCGCCGAACCACAAGGCCGTGCCCAGCTTCTTGCGACCGTCAACAAGGCAACCCACAAGGTCACGCGTGGGATCAACGTCAAGCCGCGCGTCGGCGACGGGGTCTATCTGGCAGATGGCGGAGCACTCGCGGCTGCCATTCGAGAAGCGCTTCAAGGAGAAATCGAGCCGGGAAAGGATGAGCGCCTTCTGGTGAATCTCGGCAAATTGTCCGGCATTGCGAACGCCACAATTGCGATGCCGCCGGAAAAGTTGTTCGGGCGGCACTGCGGAATATTCGGAGCAACCGGGGGCGGGAAGAGCTGGACGTTGTCAAAGCTTCTGAATGAAACAGTCCGCCTTGGAGGAAAGTGTATCCTTTTCGATCCCACGGGCGAGTTCGCTGGCAAGGTTTCGGGCGCGACCGAGTTTTCGTTCTCGAAGCCGAATGACAAACAGCCTCTGGCGAGGTTTCCATATCAGCAGCTTTCGGAGATCGACCTGTACGCCCTGTTGACGCCGTCGGTCCAAAGCCAAGGCCCCAACCTTCGCAGCGCAATCAAGAGCCTGCGTCTGGTCACAGCCCTTCGTAAGACACCGCATAGATATGTGCAAACTTTAGATGGCGCGAATGAGCGCTATCAAATTGGAGATAGGGGGTACGTCGAGGTTCGACGTAAGGGCGTCGTTAAAAAAGCAGGAAATAGCCGAAATGCGCTGTCTGTGGCTGTTATCGAGTTGACCAGCGAGTTGGACTCTCATTTGTGCGACTTCGAGATACGCCTCTTATCTGATCAGATCAAAGAGGAATGTATCAAGCAGCATACGCCTGATGAAATGGGAAAGTACGGCACCTACGACGATTTTGCCTTGGGCAACTGCAATTCCTTGAACGTGCGCATCGAAAACTATTTGTCTTCGCCGGAAATGCGATGCCTTTTCTCTGACGACGGCACCGACATATGTGAGGAAATTAAGAAATTCATCGCCGATCCAAATCGGAGTGCACTCGTTCTTTCCTTCGAGCATGTCAGCTTCAAATACAGCACGCGCGAGCTGCTGTTGAACACACTCGGCCGCTACCTGCTCGGCCTTGCTCGGCAGAACGTTTTTCAAAGGTGCCCGCTGGTCTGTTTCCTTGACGAAGCCCACCAGTTCATTGGTCGATCCATCGGCGACGATACCAACCATGTGACGCTCGATGCCTTCGGTCTAATTGCGAAAGAAGGCCGAAAGTACGGGCTGACGACAACCATAGCCACGCAACGACCGAGAGACGTTCCGACCGACGTCCTGAGCCAGCTCGGCACGCTTTTCGTGCATCGCCTGACCAACGACCGTGACCGCGAGACGATCGAGCGTGCATGCGGCGATCTGGATCGCGACGCGGCTGCTTTCATTCCCTCGCTCGCCCAGGGAGAGGCGATCATCGTCGGGCCGGAGTTACCGGCTCCGCTGCCAGTGCTCATTGACAGCCCCGAGAAAGGGCAGCAACCAGAATCCCATGGACCGCGCTACCAGGCGTTCTGGGGCAATTCTCTTAGTGACTCGAAACTCGAGATTTAGTCTGTGCAATCTTTCTGGAAACGTTATGCGTCGTTGTGCTCGTTGAATGGCGTCGTTCTTGGCGTCTTTCTAGCTTCCGAGTTTTTCCTCGTCGTCTTCTGGCTCATCGACATTACGAAGAATGACGAAGCATTTCGGAGCTACTTCAATACAATCCTCACCATCGCCGCCACCGCACTGGCCGCTCTGATTGCACTTCTGGGAGTTTCCCATCAGGTCAGAGACATCAGGGAGCGAGAGAACCGTGACCGCGAAGCGGCGTTGGTGGCAGCGAATTCGTTATTACCGATGGCTTTGCATGATCTGGTTGAGGTTTGCGATCACAATATCCGTCGCAATTATGACGGAAGCGATTTGATTCCGAACATGGCACAAGTGGAAGGCGTGAAGACCTGCCGCTCGGAAACAATGGACGTGTTGAAGGCCTCGATCCAGCATGCTGACCAGCGCGCCCAGGTGAGGTTGTCAAATATCATCCGGAACTATCAGGTCACCCTCGCGCGAACTGAGCAAGTATATGGCAAGCCTCTAGCTACCGCGCTGGAGGAAGAGCAGTGGGTTGACTACGAGCGCAACAATGACGCGGTTTCGTGGGCATCACTCAAGGCCCTGGTCAGTGAGGGATTTCCATACGCCCGAGAGAATTCCAAGCCGATCCCGGGGCGAGCGGACGCAGATCTCGTTTCGTTTCAGATGCACTCGGCACAGCGGGCCTCGATTTTGAACTCTTCCCTAATCTGAAGATCGTGCATGACGTTCGAAAGGAAGCCAGTCGCCTGTTCGTGTTCGCCTGATTGGAGTCGAAGGGCTCCTTATATGAAATGCTAAGGGAGGCCATTGGGTCACCCCAGCAAGTGCTATTTCCGTTCAGCCGCGCCCCAACAAATATTGTCGCGAAAGTTCAGAGGTTCTGGCGAGCAGAAAGATTTTGGTGGGCCCGGCAGGACTCGAACCTGCAACCAATCGGTTATGAGCCGACGGCTCTAACCATTGAGCTACAGGCCCCTCCTCCACCGGCGTAACGCAGCCGTCAGGGTTTTGCAATATTTTGCCGTACCAACATTTGTGAAGGGTCGCCAGCTGAAGAGGCACCCATGCCTGCCGCGCTACAGAGTTCCGTGGTTAACTAGCTGCCCTGCAACGGTGCCTCCAGTAAGACGCATAACATGAGCTTTGAGCAACTCCGCGCTTGAATGTCAGAAAAAGTTGCTATATTTTCTGACATATGAGCAATGCTGCCGCATCGGTTCCGGATCAAATCATGAGGCGCGCCCGCGCTGGCGGCCGCGGCGGCGTTTTCACGCCCAGTGATTTCCTGGACATCGCCGCGCGAGCGGCAGTCGACCAAGCGCTTTCCCGTCTAGCCAGGGGTGGCAAGCTCCGGCGCTTGGCGCGAGGACTATACGACTTCCCCAAGATCCATCCGCAGCTTGGCCCGCTTTCGCCGATCCCCGACGATGTCGCGCAGGCATTGGCGCGTGAGACTGGATCCCACGTACAGATTGCGGGTGCGCGGGCAGCGAACGCGCTCGGTCTTTCAACGCAAGTTCCGGCAAAGAGCACGTATCTGACTGATGGTCCCTCCCGCCGCGTCGTACTGGGCAAGCGCGTGGTCGATCTGCGTCACGCCTCGCCCAAGCATCTGATCGCTCCGGGGAGCGCTGCTGGCACAGTCGTTCAGGCCCTCCGTCACGTGGGGGCGGTACGTGCCCGCGACGTTGCGCAGGTCGCGGCACGTCGTCTGTCGGCCAGCGACAAGAAGACGCTCGCGTCCACTGCGGTCCAAGCCCCTGCCTGGATGCGGCCGACGCTCGTGTCGATCGCCAACGCAACGTCGGGTGAGATCGATGGATAAGGTCGCTCTTCTTCCAGCCGGCGATCGGGCAGCTCTGTTTGGCGAAACGGGCGCTGGCCGAGGAGTCGCCAATACGATCATCGAAAAGGACTTCTGGGTCTGCTGGACCTTGAAGCGGCTTTTCGGACTGCAGGAGAAAGATGCTGCCACCCTTGTCTTTAAAGGTGGCACCTCCCTCTCCAAGGCGTTTGGCGCCATCCGCCGGTTTTCCGAAGATATCGATCTCTCTTTCGACCGCGCGGATCTCGGCTACACCGGTGACCGCGATCCGGAAAAAGAAGGCATCAGCAAGAATCAGGCGAACAAACTCATTGAAGCCCTTGTGAGCGATGTCGAGCAGCATATTGCCGAGAAGCTGCTTCCGGCTCTTCGATCAGCGATCGTCGAGCAACTCGGCGAGCCGGCGAGAGGCGAGTGGTCGCTGGAAATCGCTGCCGCTGACCCGCAGACGGTGAACTTCCACTATCCCACTGCTCTCCCCGCAGCCGAATACGAGGGCATGGATTACATCACCCCACGGGTGAAACTCGAACTCGGCGCCCGCGGAGACCCCTGGCCGACAGAGAAACGGGTGATCCGGCCCTATGCGGCGGACGACTATCCCGGCTTCTTCGAGGACCCCGACACAACCGCCGTTGTTCTCTCGGCCCGCCGCACCTTCTGGGAGAAGGCGACGGCATTGCATGCGGAGGCCCATCGCCCTGCCGACTCTCCTACCCCACAATATTTTTCGCGGCACTATTACGATCTCGCCATGCTGCTTGCTACGGACGAAGGCAAGGCCGCCGCCGCCGATTTCGAGCTTCTCGCGCAGGTCGCCAAGCACAAGGCCACCTTTTTTCGATCCGGCTGGGCTAGTTACGACACCGCTCGTCCCGGCACGCTACGGCTGTTGCCGGACAAGAACCGAATCAAGGACCTCCGCGCCGACTACAGGGCAATGGCCCCCATGATGTTCGATGACAGGCCGCCACCGTTCGACGAGATACTTGCGACAATCGCGGCGCTCGAAGAAGCAACGAACAAGTAGTAAAAGGCGATCCGCTGGGGAGGAAAGGCCATTAGCTCACTACGATCTATCGACCTGCGCCTGATCGATGACCTCGTCGACTTCGTTCGCGGGCGTGGTTACGTACTGGGGTTTTCGGATTCGAGTTTCTCGGAATTCTTCGCATCTGAGTTGGACGTTGACATCGACGATCCGATTTATGCTGAGCACGGCGGCTCGAAAGGCAAGCGACTGCGCTGCTTCCTTCAAAAGGTCGACGACGCCACGGCGGTCCGAGCCCTCCAAGCCCTTTGGGAGCATCGTGCCGAACACCTGGCGCGCACCGGCCACAGAGATCCAGTACAGAATGCCGAGGGGCGGTATCTAGGGCTTCTGGCCCGTCTGGACGGACAGGAGACAAACGCAGGCGGGGCGCCGCCGCGACCGGCGTTCGATTGGCGTCTGCTCGCCGAGTTGCGCGACGAACTCGTGCGGGTCGAGTCGCTGCGGGCCCATGAGCGAGGCTATGCCTTCGAGGCCTTCCTGAGGCGGTGCTTC
>NZ_AUTC01000189.1 GCF_001461695.1 Sinorhizobium fredii USDA 205
AACCTGCTCCGGCAGAATGCTTCAATTTAACCAGGAAAGGCTCTAATCAGGGGATCATCTTTTCCCGCCGCGTCACGACCAAGACGACGACGAGGAAGCCGAAGATCGCGAAATCCCGCCATAGGATCGGCCCGTAGGCGCTCCACATCGTCTCGAGGAGCCCGATACCGGCCGCGCCGAGGGCTGCATAGAGTGGCGCCGTCTGGCCGCCGATCGCTGCGATGAACAGAACCTTGACGCCGAAGCTGAGGCCCATGCCGAAATCCATGTTGCCGTAGTAGGAAGCCGCAAGAATCCCGCAAAAGGCCGCAACCAGCGACGCGACGCCGTAGGCGAGAATGTAGACGGTGGACGGATCGACCCCGCAAAGGGCGGCCGCTTCGCGATCCTCCGAGACGGCCCGCCAGTAGCGGCCGACATAGGAATGCGTCAGCAGCCAATGACCGCCGGCGACCAGCACCGCCATCAAACCCGTGTTCAGAAGCTGGAGCGCGGTCAACGTCACGGGAAATTCCGGATCCGGCCAGAAGACGATGACCTCGTTCAAAAAGGGCGGCAGCCAGAGGCTTCTCGTATCTGACGCGAGACGCGCTGTTTCCATGAGCAAGATGAGGGTGCCTAGCGAGGCGACGACCACCGAGTTCGCCGAGGAGAAAGCCAGTGGTCGCATGACGTAGCGGCCGGCGACCAGCCCCGCGCCAAGCCCGAATGTCAGCGCCGCCGCCGCGCCGACGCCGAGTGCCGCAGGCAACACCAGCCACAGTCGGTTCCAGCCGAAATCAGCAAAAAGCACGAATGTCTGGCCGGCGAAGGCGAAGAGCGCACCATAGGTCAGATCGGCCCGCCGCGTCACGGCAAAGGCAATCGCGTAACCGAAGGCGAGCGCCGCATAAAGCGCTGCCACGGGAACGGCGTTGGCAATCTGCTGAAGGAAATAGGCCATGACTTATCCGATCGGTCGCGGCGCTCGGGATCGCGACGATCCAACGAAACCGCATCAATTTCAATTGCGAAACGCCGAGGCCAAAAGCGAAAGCCAACTTTCCTCTGCGGCTCTAGTGACAGAAGCAATATAACTGGTAAAATAGGTTTTACTAGTTAGGATTTTCGTATGAGCTTCACCTGGACCGCACATAGATTCTCAGGCGGCGCATTGGCGCTGGACGTCGCAAACTCGGTGGTTCTGCGCTTGCACCCGGAGCGTAGAATCGATCGTTTCGCCGATGGAGCGGCGATCGACAGTTTCGCCGAAGCGGCCAATCTCTACGGCGCCGAGAAGGAGCGGTTCGGTATAATCGGGCCGGTAGGGTCCGGAAGCCGGCAATCGCTGATCGGCCTGCGGGAGGCGACGGACCGCTATTTCCGGGCGCAGGTGCGCGCCGACGACCGGCCGGAGCTCCTCGCCGATCTGCTTGAAGCGATCGCCGCCGTGGTGCGTCAGCCGGCGAATAGCGGCAAATATATCGCGCTCGACGTCGCCACCGCGCATTCGGCGCTCAGCCTCGTTGCCAATCCGGAGCCCGATCGCCTGAAGATTTGCCCGAACTGCGAATGGTTGTTCCTCGACCGCAGCCGCAACAGGAGCAGGACCTGGTGCGACATGGCGGTCTGCGGCAACCGCACGAAGGCCAAACGCCACTACCGCCGCAACAGGGAGGAAACCCAGCCATGAGAAGAATCGTCCTGTCCACCCTGATCGCAGCGGCGGCGCTTGCCGGCTGCCAGCGCGAAACCGGCCCGGACCCGCTGAAGCTGACCGGCAAGATGTTCGTCTTCAACTACAGGCTGGCCTATGCCACCTATACGATCACGCTCAACAAGGCGGAACCGGTGCCGGACGGCAGCGTCGTCGTGGCGACTTTCGAGAACCCGGCCGGCGGCCAGCCGCTGACGCTGACGCGCAAGCTCTTCCCGAAGCTGGACAAGGTGGTGCTGGAGAGCCCCGATATCACCTGCGTCAAGAAGGAGCGGCCCTATGCGGTGACGATCGAGGTCAAGGGGCCGGACGGGGCGACGCTGCAGAAGCTGGAAACAACGGTGATTTCCGATGTCGACCAAAGTGTCTTGCCGGGAAGGCCGTTGGTCGTGGGGCCGGCCTATGACAAGAACCCGGAAGTCTTCAGGAACGGGTTGGCGCCGACGCATTTCGACACGGCCGCCTGCCCGACATGAGGTGCGTCATGCATGTCGTTGTCCCAAAACGCTGCACACTTTTGGGCGACATGCATAAGAAAACCGGGGCGTCTCCGCCCCGGTTTCAGAGAGTCGTTTCAAGCCCTTAGGGGCCGAAGCGAAGCAAATGAATCAGCCAACAATCTCGGTGCCGGCGAACCAGTAGGCGATTTCTTCGGCAGCGGTTTCCGGGCCATCCGAACCGTGAACCGAGTTTTCGCCGATCGACAGCGCATGAACCTTGCGGATAGTGCCTTCGTCAGCGTTGGCCGGATTGGTGGCGCCCATAACTTCGCGGTTCTTGGCAATGGCGTTTTCGCCTTCGAGCACCTGAACGATGGTCGGGCCGGAGGACATGAACTCGACCAGCTCGCCGAAGAAGGGGCGCTCCCTGTGGACGGCGTAGAAGCCTTCGGCCTCGCGGCGGCTCATCCAGACGCGCTTCGACGCAACGACACGCAGGCCGGCGTCTTCGAGCATCTGGGTGATGGCGCCGGTCAGGTTGCGCTTCGTCGCATCCGGCTTGATCATCGAAAAGGTACGTTCAATCGCCATTGGCTCAATTCCCTTGCTCTTGAGAAAGTGGCGGTTCATTAGCCGCCAATGTCGCGCAAAACAAGGGGGCGCGGCGATGATTCGCCGCTGCCGATGAGAGTTTCACGCCGCTGTCACGGAACGACCGAGGCCATCATGAAGATCGAGGCAACGCTCGAACCAGTCCGAAACGACATCCCCGGCGGCAAGCAGACGATGCGGCGAGACGATGCGCGCCCATTGCAGGGCACCGAAGACGATGTAGTCGGCAAAGAGTGGGCCGTCGCCGCCGATGAAGGGCTGGAACTTCAGCATGTGTCGAAGCGGCTCGAGCGTGGCCGAGAAGGTTTCGAGGTCCACCCGCCCCGCCTCCGCGGTCGCCTCGAGCGATGTGCCGAAGCGCTTCTCGCGGCTTTGCCTGAAATAGGCCCGGTCCACCGGTTCGAGGCTGTCATGGATATCCATGATGGCGATGCGCCCGATCGCCGGATGCAGGGTCATCTGCGACCAGCCTTCGACCAAGCGGGCCATCGCCTTGCCACCCTCGCCCCGAAACAGCGTCGGGCGGTCGGGATAGGCCTCCTCCAGGTAAAGGGCGATGTCGAAGCTGTCGCTGACGAGTTTTTCGCCGTCGCGGAACAGCGGGACGATCTTCGTCACCCCTTGCTCGAGCATCGGGATTTCGGTGAAGCCGACAGGCACCACATCGAAGGCGAGGCCCTTGTGGGCGAGCGACAGCTTGGTCTTCCACACATGCGGCGAAAAGGGGCGCGTCCGGTCCGTACCACAGAGCGCATAGAGTTTGCGGGTCATCTCATCTCCTGATCGGACGTCGATCGGCGCATAAGACGGGACGGAGATCGGCCAATCAAATCAGTAAATTTCATGAGTTGCATTCGACACGCGAATAACAATCCGCGCTACTGCATGATTCCTTAAATCGGAATCGATTTAAGGACAAAATCATGCAGCATTTCAAAGGCTACAGCGACCTTAGCGCGTCCTATTAGACGCGCGGCGCTGTAGGCTGGCTGGACAGCACGGGAGAAAAGCTGATGCTCGATCACTATCGGATGTTCGCCGACTACAACCGCTGGGCCAACCGGCGCATCTACGCTGCCGCGGCGGAACTCTCCGAGGCGGAGTACCGGGAAGACAAGGGCGCCTTCTTCGGCTCGCTGCACGGAACGCTCAACCACGTCCTCGCCGCCGACCGGATCTGGATGAAGCGGTTCACGCAGGAAGGCGAGGCCCCCACGAGGCTCGATGCGATCCTCTGCAAAGATCTCAACGCGCTGACGGCGGCACGGATGGCGGAAGACGAGCGCATCATCGCATGGATCGACAGCCTCGATGAAGCGCGGCTCAACGCGCACTTCACCTATTCGCGGCTTACCACGCCGGATAAGATCACCCAGAGGCTCGGTCCGGCGCTCGCCCACTTCTTCAACCACCAGACCCATCACCGCGGGCAGGCGCACGCAACCTTGACCGCACTGGGACGGCCGTCACTGACGCTGGACCTGGTTTTCTTTCTGTGGACCGAGGGCGAGAAGTGGATGGCCTGAAGAGAGCCACGACTTGAGCCCGGCCGGCCAATGGGTCGGGAGAGCCCCCGCCCTGGCACGCACAAGCCATTTGAACAGCTGGCGCTGCCCCGACCAGACCGCAAGCCCCAGCAAAACGCCGCCAGCGATCGAGCAGAGCGAAAGGACGAGCGGCGGAAGGAATGGCTGTGCCTGCGCCAACAGGAGCTCTGGCACGAAGCGGTGCAGGATGTAGATGTGAAAGCCAGCCGCCGAGAGCGGCAGGACAAGTTGCACGGCCCACTGCGGCAGACGAATGCGAGGCAGGTACAGCAGCGCCGCGAGAACGACGATCTGCAGCAGATACTTGATCTTCGTGCCGATCCAGACCCCTTCGTAAAGTCCGAGATACACATAAATAGCCGTTCCCGCCGCCATGACCGCAAGCCGCTGCGCCCAGTTCTGGGCCAACGCAGCGCACCAGCCGACCACGGCCAGGTGGAAGATCCAGGGCAGCGTGAAGATCTGGCGATTGCCGATTTCCCAAAAGGGCGGCAGCGCCAAGCGGGCGGCGAAAGCGGCAGCGAGCAGCGCCATGCCCGCCGCAAAGGGCCGGACGACGGCGAAGCGCCGGACGGGCGGCACGGCGAACAGGGCGGCGAACACCAGCACCATCTGGCAATAGGCCTCGATGAACCAGTAGAGGTAAGGCACCATGCTGTGGCGCTCGGGATCGGCGAAGGCAAAATTGCCGACGAGGAAGACCGAGGCCCAGGGCACCTCCCCCCAGGCAAAAGCGTAGCCCGCGACGATCAGATAATATGGAACCAGGATCTGCGCGAGCGGCCGCAGAAGTTGTCTTAGGGAGCCTGACAAGAGCGCGCCGCTCTGGAATCGCGCCAGGCCGAATCCGGCGAGGATCACCATCGTCGCCGAGCCGCCCGGGATCGGCCAGAGCGTCTCGTGATGAAGCACGACGAGCAGGATGGCCAGCGCCCGGATCAGGAAGTCGGTGCCGATCTGCGGTGTTTTGCGCTCCTGACGCACCATCGCCGCCAATGTTTTGACCGGCATTTTTTCCCAGGCCTCCGGCACCTCACCGAGGATTTTTTCGAGACCGATCGACAGTTGGACGAAACGCAGCGAATCCCCGCCGAGCGACAGGAAGCTGTCCTCCGGCCGAACTCTCTGCGGGTAGAAAAGCTGCTCGAACAGGGCTTTCACCCCATCCGTGTTCGAAGAGCCGCCGGCGAGCGGGCTCCTCTGGCGGAGAGCTTCGTAGTCGACCTTGCCCGATGCGAGGCGCGGCAGCGCGTCGACGCGCGTCGCCCGGACCTGCAGCAGCGTCAATCCGCTGGCGGAGGCAAGCCGCTGGCGAACGTCTTCCGGATCGTGCTCTCCAACGAAGAAGGCGTGGATTTCAACGTCGCTACCGATGACCGCAGCGGCGATATCGTGCCGCTCCAGAGCCGCTTCGAGACCATCATGCCCAATGCGCAGCCCGGCGATCTTCGATATCCGCTTCGTCCGCCCGACGATGCGGAAGAAGCCGTCGGCATCCCGCACCGCCAGGTCGCCGGTACGCAATTCGGAGTGCTCGGCGCCCCGGGCGAGGTCGGCCCGCGCGCTGGCATAACCCATCATCACGTTCGCGCCGCGATAGATCAGTTCGCCGGGTTCCTCCGAGCCGGTGATCAGTCGCCCGCTTTCATCCTCGATCGTCAGGCTGCCGCCCGGTATCGCGACACCAATCCGGTCCTCCCTGCCGCGCAGCCGATCCGGAGGCACGTAGGCCATGCGGGCGGTCGCCTCCGTCTGTCCGTACATCACGAAAAGGGAAGCGCCGCGTGCAAGCAAATGCTCGTTGTAGAGGCCAACCTTCTCTGCCCCCAGGCGTCCGCCGGCCACGCTCATAAATCGAAGTCGAGGAAACTCCCGCTCGCGGAAGCCCACCCTTTCCAGAAGGTCGTAGGAATAGGGAACGCCGGAAAGGTTGGTGCTGCCGCTCTCGGCAAGACCGTCGAGAAAGCCCTCGTCCAGAATGGATCCGCCGGGAATGTAGAGGCTTGCCCCGACCGCCAGGTGAGCGTTCAGGACCGATAGGCCATAGGAATAGTGCAGCGGCAGGATGAGGCAGCTTCGATCCGCCGCCGTCAGGCCGAGATATTCGGCGATGGAGCGTGCGTTGGCCTCGATGTTCGTCCTCGACAGCCGGACATATTTGCCCTGGCCGGTGCTTCCCGAGGTCGAGAGCAGGACGGCGAGATCGGGATGGGGAGCCACCGGGTCTCCCTCCAGCCTCTCCGTACGCCAGCGCCCGTCGATCCGGCGATGGCAGAAATCCGGCTTGAAGATCTCGCGATCCGCCTTCAAGGCGGCCGCAACCTGCAGCGCAATGGCGTGTCCGGCATCGAGCGCGGCAAGGTAGGCGACGATCGCATGCTCCGAGAGATCGGCCTCGAGCATCACCAGTCCGCGCCCGTCGCGCCAATAGGATGCCTGGCGATCGACGCGGGCGGCGAGTTCGCGATAGGCGACGACCCGGCCGCCGGGAAACACGAGCGCCGGCTTCTCGCCCTGGGCGGCCAGGTGCGCAACACAGAACGGGAATATCGACAAATCGCCAGCGCCCAAAGCCACCTCCATTTTAGCGAGGCGGCATATTATTGCTGACTCTTGCCGTCAAGTATAAGCGCCGAGCTTATCTTGCGGCTCGCACCGAAAGGTCTGCGACAAATCGCGGCACGCGCCATTCCGTGCCGGACAAATCATCGCAATGGAGACGAAAATGGCCCGGCCCCGCAAGGGGACCGGGCCATGGGAGGAGCAGTCAGTCTGGGAGGATTTAAGCTACGCTATAGATTCCGCATCAGCGGCTTATGCCTTGATAATATTCACCTTCTCCGCCGCGGACCAACTTCGGCTGAACGGCATATTCGGAGACGGATCCGGTGGAGGTACGGTCGATAGAACCGTTCGTGCGGCGAACCGCCGCCTCGTCGCCTGCCTTCGGAGCCCGCTCGGTGTAAAGCGGAGTCGGGCTGATGCCCTCGTAATAGCTGCCGCCGGCAAAAGCGGCGGAGGCGCCGCCCAGAACAGCAGTGGCGACAAGGGCGGCGGCGAGAGCGGTGTGGACTGCATTTCTCATGTTCAAACTCCTGGTCAGGTCGTTCACTTGAACGATGGGTTGGTCGCGACCACCTGCGATCGGATCAGTCTTTTCGAACGCGGCGGCCTTGCCGATGGCGTCCGATCCGAACCGGATGACCGGAAGAGCAGTTCCTGCGCTCTTCGCTGATAGATGTGGGACCTCATGATGAGGATTAGAAGCATTGATTATCGGAACACGTCGTCCAGGAATTGATAACAATAAGCCCTTGAAACCGCCCGCTCCGGACTTATGGGGCAGCCGCGACGCTCATCCAATGACCCTTGCCATCGGATAAGACTCCGGGCAAAAGGCCGCAATGATCCAGATCACCGGTCTTTCCGCCCGCGTCGCGGGCCGTCTTCTCATCGAAGCCGCATCCGTGACGCTTCCGGCGGGCACGAAGGCGGGCCTCGTCGGCCGCAACGGTGCCGGCAAATCGACGCTCCTCCGGATCATCATCGGCGAACTCGCCGCCGAGGCTGGCAGCGTCTCCCTGCCGAAGAACGCGCGGATCGGCCAGGTGGCTCAGGAGGCGCCGGGCACGGAAGAGCCGCTGATCGAGATCGTGCTGAAGGCCGACAAGGAACGCGCCGCCCTTCTCACCGAGGCCGAAATCGCCACCGACCCGCATCGGATTGCCGACATCCAGACGCGGCTTGCCGATATCAGCGCCCATTCGGCGGAAGCGCGGGCGGCGAGCATTCTCGCCGGGCTCGGCTTCGATCACGAAGCGCAGCAGCGTCCCGCCTCCTCCTTCTCCGGCGGCTGGCGCATGCGCGTTGCGCTTGCAGCCGTGCTGTTTTCCGAGCCGGATCTGCTGCTGCTCGACGAGCCGACCAACTATCTGGATCTCGAAGGAACCTTGTGGCTGGAGGATTACATCCGCCGCTATCCGCATACGGTCATCATCATCAGCCACGACCGCGACCTGTTGAATACGGCGGTGAACGCCATCGTTCACCTGGACCAGAAGAAGCTCACCTTCTATCGCGGCTCCTATGACCAGTTCGAGCGGCAGAAGGCGGAAGCCGAAGAACTGCAGATGAAGGCGAAAGCCAAGAACGAAGCGGCCCGCAAGCATCTGCAGAGTTTCATCGACCGTTTCAGGGCGAAGGCGACCAAGGCCCGGCAGGCCCAAAGCCGCATCAAGGCGCTGGAACGCATGGGTACCGTCGCGGCGGTCATCGAGGAGCATGTCCAAGGCTTTTCCTTCCCCGATCCGGAGAAGCAGGTCGCCTCGCCGATCGTCGCTATCCAGGGCGGCGCGGTCGGCTACGAGTCGGGCAAGCCGATCCTCAAGAGGCTCAACCTGCGCATCGACGCGGACGACCGCATCGCGCTGCTCGGCTCGAACGGCAACGGCAAGTCGACCTTCGCGAAATTCATTTCGGGCCGCCTCCAGGCCGAAGCCGGCGAAGCGCGGATCGCGCCGGGCCTGAAGACCGGCTTCTTCGCCCAGCATCAGCTCGACGACCTCGTCCCGACGCAGAGCGCCGTGGAGCATGTGCGCCGCCGCATGCCGGATGCTCCGGAAGCCAAGGTCCGCTCGCGCGTCGCGCAGATGGGGCTCTCGACCGAAAAGATGGACACCCCCGCAAAGGACCTCTCCGGCGGCGAGAAGGCGCGGCTCCTGATGGGACTCGCCGCTTTCGATCAACCGAACCTGCTCATCCTCGACGAGCCGACCAACCATCTTGACATCGACAGCCGCAACGCGCTGATCACCGCCCTCAACGACTATTCCGGCGCCGTCATCCTGATCTCGCATGATCGGCACCTCATCGAAGCGACCGCCGACCGGCTATGGCTGGTGCGAGACGGGACGGTGACGAGTTACGACGGCGACCTCGACGACTATCGAAGTGTGATCGTCGGCAGCCCCAAGGCGAAGGACGAGAAACTCCGGACCAACGGTTCGGATGACGGTCTGTCGAAGGCCGACCAGCGCAAGGCCAATGCCGACAAGCGCGCGTCGCTGGCGCCGCTCAGGAAAAAGATCAACGAGATCGAATCGTTGACGGGAAAACTGGAGAAACTGATTCAGGCCCTCGATGCCGAACTGGCCGATCCGACCCTCTACGAAAAAGCGCCTGCGAAGGCAGCACAACGGGCAAAGGAGCGGTCCGACGCTGCGGCGAAGCTCGCTGTGGCCGAAGAGCAATGGCTCGAACTTTCGGCCGAATACGAGGAGGCGATGGCGAGCTAGCTGGCGGCTGCTTCTTTCGGGCCATACCGAGTGATTCTCGACCCGGATCAGCCGAGTTCGAACGTGGTGATTCCGTAGATCCGCGGAAGCGGCAGGTCCGGCGCCGGCCCACGGTACATCCGCGCCGTCTCGAAAACCGGCTTCATGTTGTAGCGTTCGCAAAGCGCCCGCGCCGAGGCATTCGGATCGGGAATGTCGAGGTAAACCCTTGCCCCCTTTGCGCCTGCCGCCAGCTTGCGGAAGATGACATCGGCACCGGTCTCGTTGTCGGCAAAGAGCGGGCCGATCTTGAACCCTTCGCGGCAGGCGCGGATCGTGCCGTAGCCGGTGATCGCGCCATCCCTTAGGAGAAGCACGCTTCGCCGTGTCGGCAACTGCTTCGTCCACTCGTACAGAAAGGCGTCGCGGCGCGCCGGATTGAAGCGGCGGTCATAATCGGTCAGGGCCGCGACATGCACCGGGGCCGCATCGACGAGTTGGGTCCCCGGCGGCTCGGACACATCGACGGCGCCGCCATAGCGGACGTTCGCATGCGACCAGGCAAAGCCCGACTTTCGATAGTTGTCCTGTTGGGCCACCACCCCGTCGAGGCCGATGACACGGCCGTCGGCGCTGGCGATCGCCCGTTTCCAGAGAGCGAGGCCGATACCCCTGCCCCGAAGGGCCGGCTCGGCGATGTAAAGGCCGAGAAAGGCATATTGGCTGCCGTAGCGCACAAGGGAGAGGGCGGCCGCCAGGTTTTCTTCTTCGGTCGCAACCCAATAGCCTTCCGGATCGGCGGCCCAGAACGCATTCGCGTCTTCAAGACCGGGATTCCATCCCTCCCTCGCCGCCCAGTCGATGATCGTGTCAAGCTCGGCCCGCGTCGCGCGGCGAATAATCGGCATGGCAATTCCTCAATTGTCCCTCTGCTGCGCGGGCCAGCGAAACTGTCTTGATCGAAGGCGTAACAGATTTGTTTGCATCTTCTGCCCTGAGGTGCCAGCTTATTTTCAAGGCGGCATCCGGCTTGCCCACTGCCCCCAATCTGCTACAACGGCGACAATAAGTCATACTAATTAAGAGCGAAGCACCCATGTCTCCCATTCGAATTGCCATTGTCGGCGTCGGAAAGATCGTCCGCGATCAGCACCTGCCGGCGCTCGCCAAGAATGCCGACTATCAACTGATCGCAGCGGCGAGCCGCCATGGAACGGTCGATGGCATAGACAATTTCAAGTCGATCGAAGCGATGCTCGAAGCCGTACCGGCGATCGAGGCCGTTTCCCTCTGCATGCCGCCGCAATACCGCTATGAGGCGGCCCGCACCGCGCTCGAAGCCGGCAAGCACGTCTTTCTCGAGAAGCCGCCGGGCGCGACCTTGAGCGAGGTGGCGGACCTTCAGGCGCTGGCGGCGGCGAAAGGGCTTTCGCTCTTCGCGAGCTGGCATTCGCGCTATGCGCCGGCGGTCGAAGCCGCCAAGGCCTTTCTTGCGTCGACGACGATCCGCAACGTCAAGATCATTTGGAAGGAGGATGTCCGGCACTGGCATCCGAACCAGGAATGGATCTGGGCGGCCGGCGGCCTCGGCGTCTTCGATCCGGGGATCAACGCCCTGTCGATCATCACCCATATCCTGCCGCGCCCGATCTTCATAACCTCGGCGACGCTCGAGTTTCCCGAGAACCGCGATGCACCGATCGCCGCGTCGATCGCATTCAGCGATGCCCAGAAGCTCGACGTTTCGGCCGAGTTCGATTGGCGCCAGACGGGCAAGCAGAGCTGGGACATCGTCGCCGACACCGAGGCCGGCGAGATGGTTCTCTCCGAAGGCGGCGCCAAGCTCGCCGTCGACGGCAAGATTGTTCATGAAGAGCCGGAACAGGAATATCCGATGCTCTATCGGCGCTTTGCCGAGATTATCAAGGCGGGCCGATCGGACGTGGACCTGTCGCCGCTGCGGCATGTCGCCGACGCCTTCATGCTCGGCCGGCGGAAATTCGTCGAGGTATTTTACGACTGAGCTTTCATTCATGTGAAATGATGAGGCCCGCGGTTTTCGCGGGCCTTCTGTATTTTGGAAGAGGCGCTCAGGCCTTCTTCTCCCAACGGCCGTCGCGGTTCTGCTGCCAATAGGTGAGATTGTGCCCCTCGCCCTTCAGCCGCTTCCATTGGCCACGCGCCGCCTCCAGCTGCTGCTCGTCGTAGCCGTCGAACATGAACACGACGCGCTCGTAATCGGAGACCGGCGGCGGCTCGGCGCCATCGACGAGGAAGCGCACCGTCGCCCCGTTCTGATTGCCATTGTCGGCGGCGATCAGGATCGGTTGATCCGCCGCGAACTCCTCCGCGTCGGTGCCATGCGGCAGGAAGCTGTCGTCGCGATAGACCCAAAGATGCGTGTCGAGCGCGTCGCGCCTTTCCGAGTCGGCCGTTTGCACGGCCACCCTCCAGCCGCGCTCGATGCTCTTGTCCAGGAGCGGCGGCAGGGCGTCCTCAAGCTTCGATTCGGTCAGGTGGTAGAAAAGGATTTCGGTCATGCCGATCTCTCCCGGAACCCGTCAGGGCATCAGGATTCGTAGTTTGCGCGAACCAGCTCGTCGAGGAGGCGCACGCCGAAGCCGGAGCCCCAGGACTGGTTGATCTCATCGGTCGGCGAACCCATGGCCGTACCGGCGATGTCGAGATGCGCCCAGGGCGTGTCCTTGACGAAACGCTTCAGGAACTGCGCCGCCGTCACTGAGCCGCCGTGCCGTCCGCCGGTGTTCTTCATGTCGGCGAACTTGCTGTCGATCATCTTGTCGTATTCCTTGCCGAGCGGCATCCGCCAGAGGCGTTCCTGCGTCGTCGTGCCGGCCTTCAGCAGCTGTTCGGCGAGGCGATCATCATTCGAGAACAGGCCGGCATAATGATTGCTGAGCGCCACCATGATCGCGCCGGTCAGCGTCGCCAGATCAATCATCGCCTTCGGCTTGAAGCGATCGTTGCAATACCAGAGCGCGTCGCACAGAACGAGCCTGCCTTCGGCATCGGTGTTGATCACCTCGATCGTCTGCCCGGACATAGACGTCACGATATCGCCTGGCCGCTGCGCGCTGCCGTCGGGCATATTCTCCACCAATCCGATGATGCCGACGGCATTGACGCTCGCCTTGCGAGCTGCCAGCACATGCATGAGACCGGTGACGGCGGCAGCACCGCCCATGTCGCCCTTCATCTCCTCCATGCCGGAGGCTGGCTTGATCGAGATGCCGCCCGTGTCGAAGACGACACCCTTGCCTATGAAGGCAATCGGCTTGTCCTTCGCCTTGCCGCCCTTCCACTGCATCACGACCAGCCGCGGCGGGCGGGAGGATCCCTGTGCAACGCCGAGCAGCGCACCCATTCCGAGTTTCTTCATTTCCCGCTCGGTCAGGGTCTCAACCTCGACCCCAAGCTTCTCCAGTTCCTTGGCGCGCGCCGCAAACTCCACCGGGCCAAGCACATTGGCGGGTTCGTTGACGAGGTCGCGCGCCAGAAAGACACCCTCGCCGATCGACTGGACGGTGGCGAACGCCTTCTTGGTGGCAATGACCATGCCGGTGACGATGGTGACCTTCACGACTTTCTGAACGGTCTTCGATTCGTCGTCGGACTTGCGCGTCTTGTAGCTGTCGAACGCATAGGCGTTCATTTCCATGCCGAGCGCGAAGTCGGCCGCCGCCTTGCCTGTCACTTCTACGCCCGGAGCATCGAGAAAGATGGTCGCCTTCTCGGCGGAGCGGAGCTTCGCGGCCACGGCGCCGCCGGCCTTCAGCCAATCATGGCTCGTCAGGGCCGCCGCGTCACCAAGGCCGAGAAGGATGATCCGATCCGCCGGCGAACCGTGTGGCGCAACGATGTCGAGGGAGGACAGCGCCTTGCCGCTGAACTTGCCGATCTTCGCCGCCTTCGGCAGGACGCCCTCGGGATCGACGACAGCGACACCAGCCGGTTCCTTCGCGCCCGCGACCTGCAGGAGGACCGCCGAGCCCCCCGCCGGGCGGTGGGATTTGCTGAAAGTGAACTCGAACGTCATCGGCATAAAGGACTCCGGAGATTTCTGGTGGGCTTCCGTCTGGCTGTTACCGGACGGCTACAGTGGCGGACATTCGCGACGTCGGCCATGTTCAAAACCGTGGCGTGCACCCTTCTCGCTTTTGAGACGCTTGGCAAGATGCCCGCACATGTTTACATGCGGTTAACCGCAGTTCTTCGCCTTATGTTATCCCTGTTGTTCGAGACTCCGAGTTTCGATGCAGGAAACGGAGACCGGTTCGGCCGGACCAGCGAATACGAGGCCCGTATACCCATGGACGGCTTGAATGAAGAGCAGGATTTAGGTCGGAAACGGGTATGAAGCTGATCGAACGCTACATCTTCCGGCGCGCCACGATCATGTTCCTGGCAACGCTCCTGCCGCTCCTCGGTATCGTCTGGACCACGCAGGCCCTGACCAACGTCAACCTCGTCACGGACAGCGGCCAGTCGATCTTCGCATTCCTCAAGCTTGCGACGCTGATCCTGCCTTCGGTCGTTCCGATCATTCTGCCCTTCGCGCTGCTGATCGGCGTCACCCAGACGCTGAGCGTGATGAACACGGATTCGGAACTGACCGTGCTCAACGCAGCCGGCAGCTCGCGCATGTCAGTCATCCGGCCGGTGATCTATCTCGCTGTCGGGCTGAGCGTCCTATCCTTCGTCATCGACAATTTCGTCGAGCCCTATTCGCGCGTTGCCGTGCGCAAGATGATTGCGACGGCGCATGCCGACCTGCTTTCCTCCGTCGTGCAGGAAAACGCCTTCCGGAAAATCACCGACGGACTTTACGTGCAGGTCGCCGCCCGGCGCAGCGGCGGCGTTCTGCATGGCATCTTCGTCGCCGATTCGCGCAACCCGAATTTCGAGCTCGTCTACTATGCGCGCGAGGGCGCGGTCGACGAGGAGCGCTCGGCGCTCGTTATGAAGGACGGCGAAGTGCATCGCAAATTGCCGGACGGCGGCGTCTCCGTCATCAAGTTCGATTCCTATGCCTTCGATCTCACCGACATGACCAGAACGGCGGGCGAGGCTACCATCCGGGCCAAGGATCGAGACCTCTTCTATCTCATCGATCCCGATCCGAACGATCCTTCCTACAAGCGCTCGCCGCTGGCCTTTACGGCGGAACTGCACCGCCGCCTCTCCGAGTGGACCTACCCGCTGCTCTTCGGATTGATCGCACTCGTCGTCAGCAGCGATGCCCGCTCGCACCGGGAGGCGCGCGTGCATCCGACGATCAGCGCTGTGGGTGCGGCTCTCGTCATCCGCTGGATGACCTTCTACGCCGGCAACAGCGCGGAAGATTCCATCTGGTTCGTGCCGCTCATGTACCTAGTGCCTCTGGTGACCGGCGCCCTGGCGATACGCCAGCTTGCCAGCAACCGCCGCCTAGACATACCGATGACCTGGAAGGAAAAGCTCACCGATCTCATGCTGCGGCTTCGGCTCGTGCGGCCGGCCGGCGTCGATGGGGAGCAGCCGTCATGATCCTCAACACCCTCGGACGCTATTTCTTCAAACGTTACATCGTTACAACGTTCTGGTTCCTGGTCGGCATCTTCGCGCTGATCTTCATCATCGATTTCAGCGAGCTCGCCAGCCGTATGTCGGCCTTGCCGCATTACACGGTCACCGGCGCGCTGCTGATGACGTCGTTCCGCATCCCGACCATCCTGCAGCAGACGGTCCCCTTCGTGGCGCTCTTTTCTGCTATGGCGGCGCTGATTTCGCTCAACCGCCGCTACGAGTTGGTCGTCACCCGGGCCGCCGGCATTTCCGTGTGGCAGTTCTTGAGACCCTTCGTGCTGGGCGCATTTCTCGTCGGCGTTCTCGCCGTCATCGCGCTCAACCCGCTTGCCGCCTGGGGGACAAAGAGGGCCGAAGCGCTGGAGGCGGAATGGGGCTCGTCTCGCTCGGCGCAATCCAATTCGATTCCGTGGCTCAGACAGATCTATGACGGCACGGACACGATCATTGGTGCCCGGTCCGTTCAGAACGGCGGCACGGAACTCATTAACGTCACCGTCATCCACTTTGATCCACAGGGAACGATCACCCTGAGGCAGGATGCGAAGTCGGCGAAACTGGAAGATGGTTACTGGCTCCTTAACGGAGTCACCGAAAGCGGCAACGGGCGCCTGCCTCGACGACTGGAAACGGTACAACTTCGTACGAATCTGAAGGCCGATTTCGTCCAGGAACGCCTGGCAAAGGCTGATTCCATTCAGTTTTTCGACCTGCCGCACAAAATCGAGGTGGCCCGATCCTTCGGCTTCTCGACCGACGCAATGGAGACCCAGCTGCACTCGCTCCTGTCGCTGCCGCTGCTTCTCGTTGCAATGACTTTGATCGCCGCTTGCGTGTCACTGAAATTTAGCCGGTTCAACCAATCGCGCTCGGTGATTCTCGGTGGAATCCTTTCAGGCTTCGTGCTTTATGTCGTCACCGTGCTTGTCAAAGCATTCGGGAGCAGCGGTATTGTGCCTCCGTTCGTTGCAGCCTGGTTGCCAGTTGTTGTAGCGATGGCGCTGGGCTCGACGATTCTATTGCATCAGGAGGATGGCTAGTGGCGGCAGGCAACCGCGGACCTGTGAAGCTTACCAACGCCGCCCTTCTTGCGGGCGTGGCGTTGCATGTGCTTGCCATCGGAATGCACGCGCCGGCCATGGCGCAGGACACCACGACCCGAATCGATGAGCTGCAGCCGAGCATTCCGGCTGACGCGAAACTCCTGCTGACCGCCAACGAGCTGGTCTACAACCGCGACACGGAAATCGTCACCGTGCGCGGCAACGTGCAGATCGAATATGGCGGCTACAAAATGGTGGCCCGCCGGGTCGACTACAATCAAAAGAGCGGTCGCATCCTTGCGACCGGGGAAGTCCAGCTGATCGAGCCAGGCGGCAACATCGTCTATGCCGACAAAATGGATGTCACCGATGATTTCGGCAACGGTTTCGTCACCGCGTTGCGAATCGAGACGACCGACCTTACCCGGCTCGCGGCCGAAAGCGGCGAACGGCGCAACGGCGAAGAATTCATTCTGAACAAGGCGGTCTATACCGCCTGCACGCCGTGCTCGACCAAGCCGGAGCACCGCTCGCTGTGGCACATCAAGGCGCAGCGGGTCGTTCAGAACGGCCGCACCCGCACGATTCGGCTCGAACACGCCTATTTCGAGCTATTCGGAAAACCCATCGCCTACATACCGGCGATGGAAATCCCCGACCATACGGTCAAGCGCAAGAGCGGTTTCCTCTTCCCGACATTCCGTTACGCTCAGAAACTCGGCGCCGGCGTCGGCATCCCCTATTATTGGGCGATCTCGCCCTATATGGACGCGACCGTCACCGCGACCGGGCTGACGCGCCAGGGCTTCCTGCTCGAAGGCGAGTTCCGCCAGCGGTTCCACAACGGCATGCACACGCTGAACGTCGCCGGCATCAGCCAGATGGACCGAGACCAGTTCACGCCTGGAACGGTTGATGCCGAGGAGACCGGGCGCGGCATGGTGGCGTCCAAGGGCCGTTTCGAGATCAATCCGCGCTGGACCTTCGGCTGGAACGTTCTCGTCCAATCGGACAACAACTTCGCCAAAACCTATGACCTTTCGTCGTTCGACGGCACGACCTATGTCAACCAGGCCTATCTGTCGGGCCTCGGCAAGCGCAACTATTTCGACCTGCGCGCCTTCTATTTCGACATCCAGGACGCCGATCCGAACAGCATCGCGGAAAACCAGCAGCCGATCGCGCAGGTTCTAGACTATTCCTACACCGCGCCCGAGCCGGTGCTGGGCGGCGAACTCAACGCCGACTTCAACTTCACGAACGTCAAGCGCAACCGGCTGGACCGGGATACGACTGTATTCGGTGTGGACCGCTTCCGCGGGCTCGAGGGCAGTTCTCACCGACTGACCGGCGAACTCGAATGGAAAAAGACGTTCATCGTGCCCGGGGGGCTCGCGCTGACGCCGCTGCTTGCGGCGCGCGGCGATGCCGTGGGCGTCAATGTCGACGACCCCATCGGCTACACCGGCGAATTCACCAGCAGCGATGCCGTGACGCGGGGCATGCTCACCGCGGGTCTCGAGGCCCGCTATCCGATCCTTTTCGCCGGTGAAACGAGCAGCCACGTGCTGGAGCCGATCGCGCAGCTCTACGCCCGCCCGAACGAACAATATGCCGGCGCACTGCCGAACGAAGATGCCCAGAGCTTCGTCTTCGATGCCACCAACCTCTTCGATCGTGACAAGTTTTCCGGCTTCGACCGCATCGAAGGCGGAACGCGCGCCAATGTCGGCATCCGCTATACCGGAAGCTTCGACAGCGGCTACGGCCTGCGCGCCATTGCGGGACAATCGTTCCACCTGGGGGGCCTCAACTCCTTCGCGACGGACGATCTCGTCAAGGTCGGCGCCGATTCGGGCCTGGAGACGGACCGGTCCGACTACGTCGCGATGGTCGGCGTCGACGCTCCTTCGGGCCTGATGGCAAGCCTCTCCGGTCGACTGGACGAGAAGGATCTCGATTTCCGCCGCGCCGACGCGACGGTCGGCTATCTCGGGCTGACATGGCAGGCCGCCTTCACCTACACGCGGATCGAGGCACAACCGCTCTACGGATCGCAATCCGACCAGGATGAAATCCAGACGGCGGCGGCCTACCGATTCCACGACTTCTGGTCGGTGTTCGGCGCGCTGACCTATGACATCAATAATGGCGTGGTCTCCCGCCACGGCGTGGGACTGACCTATGACGACCAGGACACGCTGTTCTCGATCGTCTACAAGTCGGAGCGGGATACGGACAGCACGGTCGCCAACGACTGGTCGATCGGTGCCCGCATCAGCTTCCGTACGCTCGGCGACATCAATGTGGGCGAGACCAGATTCGAAGAGTTGGACTATTTCTGAGACCTTCCCCGTTCTCTCCTTCTATCGTGAGCGCCATCTCGACGCCGCATAAATACGGCGCGATCGATTGATCACGCGCTCTTGTCATCGTTTAGCCGCATGTATTATGCATTTCCCACAAATTGATAGTGGGAAGGCGGACGATTGAGGCTGTGGCAACGGCTGCCAGCAATCGACGCGGGATGAGCAGGGAAATGACAATGGGCGGGAAATTCTCGATCGTGAGGGCGCTCTCCGCGTTGGCGGTCGCCGGAGTGCTGAGCATTGCTTCGGGTGCGGCCGTTCAGGCGGCGAGCGGAGTGAGTGTGATCGTCAACAATACCGTTATCACTTCGGGTGATATCGCCAAGCGCGTGGCGTTCCTTCGCCTGCAGCGCCAGGGCGGCGGTGCAGGCGAAGCCAAGAAGCAGCTGATCGACGAGGTGCTGAAGCGTGCCGAGATCGCGCGCGTCCAGCAATCGGTGAGCACCCAGGAGGTCGACGCCGCCTATGCGCGGTTTGCCGCCGGCAACAAGCTGTCGACCGAGCAACTCGGCAAGATCCTCGATCAGTCCGGCGTCGGCTCCGAGCATTTCAAGCAATATATCGCCGTGCAGATGAGCTGGCCGCGGGTTGTCAACTTCCGCTATGGCAGCGCCAGCCGCCTTTCCGGGGGCGATCTGGTCAAGCGCATGATGGAAGGCGGCGGCGACAAGCCGGTGACGACGGAGTATTTCCTGCAGCAGGTCATCTTCGTCATCCCGGAATCGAAGCGCGGCGCGATCACTGCCAAGCGCCAGGCCGAAGCCAATGCCTCGCGCTCGAAGTTCCCGGGCTGCGAAACGTCGAAGGTCTTTGCCGCGAACTACCGTGACGTATCGATCCGCAGTCTCGGCCGCGTGCTTGCCCAGCAATTGCCGGAGGATTGGAAGCCGCTCGTCGAAAAGGCGGGGGACGGCATGACGACCGGCACGCGCGTCACCGAAAAGGGCGTCGAATATCTGGCAATCTGCAAGAAGCGCCAGGTCAATGACGATGCCGCCGCCGAAGTCGTCTTCCGTGCCGAGGACATCGGCAAGAAGAAGGCCGGCGGCGAAGATCCGAACAGCGAGAAGTATCTCGAAGAACTGCGCTCCAAGGCGCAGATCGTCGACAAATAACACGGGCCACCATGAGCGACACGAGCGGCAGGCCGATCGCCCTGACGATGGGTGACCCGGCCGGTATTGGCCCGGATATTACTCTTGCCGTATGGGCAAGGAGAGAGGCGCAGGCGACTGCGCCTTTCCTCTTCATCGGCGACCCCGCGGTGCTTTCGGCACGCGCCAAGGCGCTCGGGCAAACGGTGCGGATCGAGGAGACCGATTGCCTCCACGCAGCCGCCGTCTTCGCGAACGCCCTGCCGGTACTGCCGATCCGCTGCCCTGTGCCCGTTGTCGCCGGCCGCCCGAGCGCTGAGAATGCGCCTGCCGTCACTGGTGCGATCGATAAGGCTGTCCGGCTCGTCATGGCCGGTGAGGCCTCGGCCGTGACGACCAATCCGATTGCCAAAGCTGTGCTTTACGAGGCAGGCTTCCGCTTCCCCGGCCATACGGAATATCTCGCCGATCTGGCGGAGAAGGCGACCGGAGCGTCCCTTCTGCCGGTGATGATGCTGGCGGGACCGAAGCTGCGCGCCGTTCCAGTGACGATCCATATTCCGCTCAAGGATGTTCCCGCCGCGCTGACGCCGGACCTGATCTACCGGACCTCCACGATAACCGCCGCCGATCTGAAGAGCCGCTTCGGGCTCACGACGCCACGTCTTGCCATCGCCGGCCTCAACCCGCATGCCGGCGAAGGCGGTGCGCTCGGGCTCGAGGACGACGCGGTCATCCGTCCGGTGATCGACCGGCTCCGCGCCGAAGGTCTCGACGTCGTCGGGCCGCTTCCGGCCGACACGATGTTCCACGATCGGGCAAGGCAGACCTATGACGTGGCGATCTGCATGTATCACGATCAGGCTTTGATCCCGGCCAAGGCGCTCGGCTTCGATGACAGTGTCAATGTGACGCTCGGCTTGCCCTTCATCAGAACCTCGCCGGACCACGGCACCGCCTTTGCGATCGCCGGCAAGGGCGTTGCCCGCGAGGACAGCCTGCAGGCGGCGTTGCGTCTTGCCGCGGAGCTTGCGGCCAATGCCGGGAAGGCACAGGGCTGATGGCAGCACTCGACGGTCTGCCGCCGCTTCGCGACGTCATCCAGCGCCATGGGCTGGATGCAAAGAAAGCGCTCGGGCAGAACTTCCTGCTCGACCTCAACCTCACCCAGAAGATCGCCCGCACGGCCGGTCCTCTCGACGACATCACCGTCATCGAGGTCGGCCCGGGTCCCGGAGGGCTGACGCGCGCCATCCTGGCGCTCGGCGCAAAGAAGGTCGTGGCAATCGAACGCGATCCGCGCTGCCTGCCGGCGCTGGCCGAAATCAGCGGCCACTATCCCGGCCGGCTCGATGTCGTCGAAGGCGACGCCCTGAAGGTCGATTTCGAGAGCCTCGGCGAGGGTCCGGTGCGTATCATCGCCAACCTGCCCTACAATGTCGGCACGCAGCTTCTCGTCAATTGGCTGCTACCCGAGCGTTGGCCACCTTTCTGGCAGTCGATGACCCTGATGTTCCAGCGGGAAGTCGCCTTGCGGATCGTCGCGGGAGCCGACGACGATCATTATGGCCGCCTCGGTGTCCTCTGCGGCTGGCGGACCAAGGCGCGCCTGGCCTTCGACGTGCCGCCGCAGGCCTTCACCCCTCCTCCGAAGGTCACCTCCACGGTCGTGCATCTCGAGCCGACCGACAATCCGATCCCATGCGCGGTCTCGGCGCTCGAGAAGGTCACGCAGGCGGCTTTCGGCCAGCGCCGCAAGATGCTGCGCCAAAGCCTCAAGCCGATCGGCGGCGAAGCGCTGCTCGGCAAGGCAGGTATCGACCCGCAACGGCGGGCCGAAACGCTGACGGTCGAAGAGTTCTGCCGGCTGGCGAATTGCCTTTGAACGGCAACCGTGATCGGTGCCGGGACCCTAAAGCGTCGCATTCGAACGTATTCACGCGGCGCGCTTTAGTTTCTTGTTTTTGTGCATGTCGTCATCCCAAGACCGCTGCACATTTTTGGGCGACATGCATTAGAACGGATTTTCCGTCAGAAGACCGTTGACGAATTCGAACAGGCCGGGACGCCGGTCGCGGCGCAGGCGCTCGGCTTCGATAATCGAGCGGACAGAAGAGAAGGCGCGGTCCAGATCGTCATTGACGACGATATAGTCGTATTCCCTCCAGTGCTCGATTTCCGCGCGCGAGTTGGCGAGCCGCGTCGCGATCACTTCCTCGGTGTCTTCGGCGCGCCGATGCAGGCGCGACTGCAGCTCTGCCATGGACGGCGGCAGGATGAAGATCGAGACCACGTCGCCCGCCATCTTTTCCTGCAATTGCTGCGCACCTTGCCAGTCGATATCGAAAAGCATGTCGCGGCCTTCGGCCATAGCCGCCTCGACGGCGTCGCGCGGCGTTCCGTAAAAGTTACCGTGCACCTCGGCCCATTCGAGAAGCGAGTCCGTCGCCCTCAAGGCGTCGAATTCGCGGACGGTCTTGAAGTAATAATGCTGGCCCTCGATTTCGCTGTGCCGCCTCTGGCGCGTCGTTACACTCACCGAAATGCTTAGTTCCGGATCATCCCGCAAGAGATTGCGCGCGATCGTCGATTTTCCGGCGCCTGAAGGCGACGAGATCACAAGCATCAATCCGCGACGGGCGATCTTGATGGGCGAAGCAGCCGCCGATTTCATGTCTTACTCCAGATTCTGAACCTGTTCGCGGAACTGGTCGATCACAACTTTCAATTCGATGCCCGCGGCCGAGACGGCGGCGGCGTTCGACTTCGAGCAGATCGTATTCGATTCCCGGTTAAATTCCTGTGCAAGGAAATCGAGCTTGCGTCCAACCGGGCCGCCTTTCGTCAAGAGCTCGCGGGCGGCGGCGATATGCGAACGGAGCCGGTCGACCTCTTCCCTGAGATCCGCCTTTGTCGCGAGCAGTGCCACCTCAGCATGCAATCTTTCGCGATCGATCGAAGACGCATTGTCCATGATCAGCGCGACCTGCTGTGCCAATCGTGCGGCAATCGCCGAAGGGCTCCTTGAGGGGTCGTTCTCCACGGTCGCCGTCAGCTCTTCAATGCGCTCCACCTGCGCCAACAGAACCTTTTCGAGCGCAGTTCCCTCGTCCTTGCGCATGGCCATCAGATCGGCGAGCGACAATTCCAGCCCCTTGACGATGTCGGCGTCGCGGGCGGAGCGCTCAGTCTCGCTTTCCTCCGGCTCACGAAGATCGATGATACCGCGGAGCGACAGAAGCGTATCGAACCTGAGCGGCGTCGGATCGACGAGGTCGCCCAATTGCTCGCGCAGTTTCAGGACAGCATCCAGGGCACCCCGGTTGATCACGGCTTCGACGGCCGTCTCGCCGCCGCTGACAGAGAGAGCGATCTGCAGATTGCCGCGCGAGAAATACTGCGGAGCGAGACGCCGACATTCGGGCTCGAAACGTTCCAGCCCCTGCGGCAGGCGCAGCCGCACATCGAGCCCCTTTCCATTGACCGACCGCAACTCCCAGGCCCAGCGATAGCGGCCGCTGCTCCCCTCTCTCCTGGCAAAGCCGGTCATCGATTGGAGCGGCATGGTTTCCTCCATTCGCTGCTGCGTGCGCCCGCTGAATCGCATGCCGATTCACGGACATGAACACCCAGCGTTTCTAAGACTACAGCGACCTCGCACCTTCGAAAGGACGCGCGGCTCTGTCGTGCAGAAGCAATAGGGCGACGGCGCGGCACCCCGCAAGGGATATCCGCGCCGTCGGCCGATCGTCCACAATACAGCCTGTCTCTATTGCGCGTCGGGTGCCGTGGCAGCATCCGCAGCCGCCTTTGCCGCCTCGGCCGCCTTTTCGGCCTCGAGTTTCCGCCACCGCCGCACATTCGCGTTGTGCTCATCGAGCGTCGCTGCGAAGACGTGCCCGCCGGTCCCGTCGGCGACGAAATAGAGCTCGGGCGTGCGCGAGGGGTTGGCCACGGCTTCCAACGCTGCCCTGCCGGGATTTGCGATCGGTGTCGGCGGCAGCCCCTTGATGAGATAGGTGTTGTAGGGCGTTTCCTTTTCGAGGTCGGACTTCAGGATCGCCCGGTCGGCGGGCTTACCCTCGCCCCCGAAGATGCCGTAGATGATCGTCGGATCCGACTGCAGGCGCATGCCCTTTTCCAGCCGGTTGATGAAGACGGAGGCGACCCGGGGCCGCTCGTCCGCACGCCCGGTCTCCTTCTCGACGATGGAGGCGAGCGTGACGAACTCCTCGACCGATGTGACCGGCAACTCCGGATCACGCTTTTCCCAGATCTGCTCGACAAGAGCCTTTTGCGCCGAAACCATCTGCTGGACGATTTCGGCCCGCTTCGTGCCGCGTGTGAATTTGTAGGTGTCCGGCTTAAGCGTGCCCTCGGCCGGCAGGTCCGCCGGCAGATCGCCGACGAGCACCGGGTCATCCGAAAGCTTGCGGAACATCTGCTTTACCGTCAGCCCTTCCGGCAGAGACACGGCATAAAGGATAGACTTGCCGGATTTCAGGAGTTCCATGATCTCCTGCATCGACGCATGCGCCTTGATCTCGTATTCACCGGCCTTCAACGTCTCATTGTCGAGATAGGCTTCGGAGACGAAGCGGAACACGCGGCTGTCGGTGATGATGTTGTTGCGCTCCAGGCCCTCGGCAATTTCAATGATGCCGGCGCCGCTGCGCACGATGAAGTTCTGGTTCGCCTCCAGGGGGCCGGGCTTCTCGTATGCATGCATCGCGTAGTAGACGGCGCCCGCCGCCGCCAGCGCCACGAAGACGACCACGGTCATCAGGAAATTGAGGAAGATGACCACCTGGCTGCGCGCTTTCCGGGACCGCTTTGGCGGCTCCGGTACCCGCTCCGGCCTCAGCGCCTCATTCGCCGATTTCGGAATGATCGGCCCGTTGCTCCCGGTTTCATTGCGGCCGAACTGCGCCGCGCTGTTCTCGTTTGAGTCGCTCACGATTATCCCGAATCCGAAACCCGCAATTCAATCGAGCCGCCGCCGGTGCGAATTTCGGCTTAGACCGGCAGCAAGCGTAAACGTGCACGAATGTGTCAGAGCAATAGACGGTCTACAAGCCAGATGTGCCTTGTGCGAACATAGCCAATCGGGGCGACGACGACACGACATCTCCCGCCGACAGCTTGTAGGGAGCATTGCGGCAAAAAGCGGGATAAAGCGCCATAGGAGACCGGTAGCGCGAGCGGTTTTTTCGTTCCCGCTACCGGAGCCGGCCCGGCGACATCAGTCGGCCTTGTAGCGGCGCAGCACCAGCGATGCATTGGTGCCGCCGAAACCGAAGGAATTCGACAGAGCGACGTTGATCTCGCGCTTGCGGGCAACATGCGGCACCAGGTCGATCTTGGTCTCGACCGACGGATTGTCGAGATTGAGGGTCGGCGGAGCGACGTTGTCGCGAATCGCCAGCGCCGAAAAAATCGCTTCGACCGCACCTGCAGCCCCGAGAAGATGGCCGATCGCCGACTTCGTCGAAGACATCGAGATCCTCGAAGCGCTGTCGCCGACCAGCCGCTCGACCGCGCCGAGCTCGATCGTGTCGGCCATCGTGGATGTGCCGTGAGCGTTGATATAGTCGACGTCGGCGGCCGTCAGGCCCGCGCGCTTCAGGGCCATCTGCATGCAACGGTAGGCGCCGTCGCCGTCCTCCGAGGGGGCGGTGATGTGGAAGGCGTCGCCGGAAAGGCCGTAGCCGACCACTTCGGCGTAGATCTTGGCGCCGCGCGCCTTGGCGTGCTCGAGTTCCTCGAGGATGACAATGCCGGCGCCCTCGCCCATGACGAAGCCGTCACGATCGGCATCATAGGGACGCGATGCCCTTTGCGGATCGTCGTTGTGCTGCGTCGAGAGAGCCTTGCAGGCGGCAAAGCCCGCCAGCGAAATGCGGCAGATCGGCGATTCGGTTCCGCCCGCCACCATGACGTCGGCGTCACCGAGCGCGATGAGGCGGCTTGCATCGCCGATCGCATGCGCGCCGGTCGAACAGGCCGTGACCACCGAATGGTTCGGACCGCGCAACTTGTGACGAATGGAAACCTGTCCGGAGGCAAGATTGATCAGGCGCCCGGGGATGAAGAAGGGCGAAAGCCGGCGCGGTCCCTTGTCGCGCAACGTGTAGCCACCCTCGACGATGCCTTCCAGGCCGCCGATGCCGGAGCCGATCAGCACGCCGGTGGCAATCTGGTCCTCGTCGCTTTCCGGCTTCCACCCAGCGTCCGCGAGCGCCATGTCGGCGGCGGCCATCGCATAGGTGATGAAGGGATCGACCTTGCGCTGCTCCTTGGGCTCCATCCAGTCGTCGGCATGGAAGGTTCCGTCGAAACCGTCACCGAAGGGGATACGGCAGGCGATCTTGGCGGGGAGGTCCTCGACCTCGAACTCGGTCACCTTTCGAGCGGCGTTGCCGCCGGCAAGAAGACGCGACCAGCTAACCTCGGTTCCGCAACCCAAAGGAGATACCATGCCGGTACCGGTGATAACGACACGTCTCATGCCCGTGACCCACCCTGATTGTTCCATTCCGGAGCAGAACCCGAACGCATACGACGAGCCCTATCCCTGCATCCCTTGCAGCTTCGACGATCAGAGGGAAAGGCGGGAGCTCTTTGCTGATCGCGACCCGCAGTCCAGGCGGGCCAGCCCACATCCCCAGGGCTGTACGGGCCGCAACTTGCGGCCCGCCGGCGGCCTTGAGGCCGCAGTAACGATTAGGCCTGAGCCTTTTCGATGAACTTGACGGCGTCGCCGACGGTCAGGATGGAATCTGCCGCGTCATCCGGAATCTCGACGCCGAATTCCTCTTCGAAAGCCATGACCAGTTCGACCGTGTCGAGCGAGTCCGCGCCGAGGTCATCGATGAAGCTTGCGCCTTCGCTAACTTTTTCGGCATCGACGCCAAGATGATCAATAACAATTTTCTTCACGCGTTCTGCGATATCGCTCATGTCGGAGTTCCTCGACCTTCGTTTTCTCTGCGGCGCCATTCTTGGCGCCGGTACTCATTCCCGCCTGATAGACCAAGATGGTCCACCGGGCAATCCATTCAACCGAAACGCCGAAACCCGTGACAGCAGGGGCTGCCGGACAACCTGGCCGGACCGGTCGACTGCGCACAGTCATGGCCCGATTAACACGGTTTAAGTCTGCCGCAAAGTCCGAAAATGCCCGACATTCGCTTGCTCAACATTGAATTTCAGGCATTTGGCATCAACGCGCAAACGCGCTGACCAAGGCTCCGGCGGCCGGTTGCAGGTTGCATCACCCGGTCGCCGGAAGTCCTGGGTCAGATCATCGCCATGCCGCCATTGACGTGAATGGTCTGGCCGGTGACGTAGCCAGCCTCGTTGGAGGCCAGATAGGCGACGGCGGAGGCGACTTCCGCACCGCTTCCCATGCGGCGCATCGGGATGGCCGCCATGATGCCTTCCTTCTGCTTGTCGTTCAGCTTGCCGGTCATCGCGCTCTCGATAAAGCCCGGCGCCACGCAATTGACCGTGACGTTTCGGGTGGCGATCTCCTGGGCGAGCGACTTGGAGAAGCCGATCATGCCCGCCTTCGACGCGCAATAATTGGCCTGGCCCGGATTGCCGGTGACGCCGACGACCGAGGTAATGTTGACGATGCGGCCGAAGCGCCGGCGCATCATCGGATGCGTCAGCTCGCGGGTCAGCCGGAAGACGGCCGTCAGGTTGACTTCCAGGACATTGTCCCAGTCTTCGTCGCTCATGCGGACGAAAAGGCCGTCCTTGGTGATGCCGGCATTGTTGACGAGGATATCCACCCCGCCGAGCTCCGTCTCCGCCTTCTCGCCGAGCGCCTTGACTTCGGCGCGATCGGAAAGATTTGCCGGGAAGATCTGCACGCGCTCGCCAAGCGAATTGGCGAGCGCCTCGAGCTTCTCGACGCGGGTGCCGTGGAGGCCGACAATTGCGCCTTGAGCGTGCAGCATGCGGGCGATTTCCTCGCCGATGCCGCCGGATGCGCCGGTAATGAGAGCCTTGCGGCCGGAAAGATCGAACATGGATTTCTCCCTTGTAATTGAGGTGCTCAGGCCAGAAGGGCGGCAAGCGCCGCGTCGATATCGGCGGGCGTATTGACGGCAATGCCGTTGACGGTCTTGTCGATGCGTCGGGCAAGGCCGGTCAGCACCTTGCCCGAGCCGATCTCATAGAGCGTCGTCACGTCGTTGGCGGCGAACCATTGAACCGTCTCACGCCAACGCACCTGGCCGGTCACCTGCTCGACCAGCAGCCGGGCGACCTCGCCGGCATCGCTGACCGGGGCGGCCAGGACATTGGCGACGACCGGTACGACCGGATCGCGCTTCTCGACCTTGGCAAGGGCTTCGCGCATGGCTTCGGCGGCGGGCGCCATCAGGGAGGAGTGGAAGGGTGCGGAGACCGGCAGCATCAAAGCACGCTTGGCGCCTTTTTCCGTGGCGAGTGCGGCCGCCTTTTCCACCGCCTGCTTCTCGCCCGAGATCACGAGCTGCCCCCCGCCGTTGTCGTTGGCGATCTGGCAGGCGCCGAGCGACGACGCTTCACGACAGACCGCCTCGACATCGTCATGCTCCAGGCCGATGATCGCCGCCATCGCGCCCTTGCCGACCGGGACGGCCGCCTGCATCGCATTGCCGCGAATGCCCAGCAGCCGCGCCGTGTCGGCAAGCGAAAAGGTCCCGGCCGCACAAAGCGCCGAGTATTCGCCGAGCGAATGGCCGGCCACGAAGGAGACCTTGCTTCCGAGATCGAGCCCCCTGGCCTCCAGCACGCGGATCACGGCGATCGAAACCGCCATCAGCGCCGGTTGTGCATTCGCCGTCAGTATCAGGGTTTCCTCCGGACCGTTCCAGATAGTGTCGGAGAGCTTTTCGCCAAGCGCGTCGTCGACTTCGGCGAAGACGGCAGCGGCCTCCGGAAAGGCGTCGGCCAGGTCCTTGCCCATGCCGACAGCCTGGCTGCCTTGACCGGGAAACGTGAATGCAATGCTCATCAGGAGTGCCCTTCCCTGGATCTCGACGGGCAATTTTCCGGCCCGTCGCCATCTGCTCTCTTGGTATCCGGGCGGAATGCGGGCGCAACCGCCTCAACTTCCTACCCCACCCGTGTTTTCCTCTCCATTCACATTCCTGAACGGCGAGTCAAGCGCGGAGCTTCGCCGGTTGCGGGCTTTTGCCCTTGATCTTCGTCAATCGAGGCGTAAGTTTGCCCCGCATCGCCGCATCCGTTCGATATCCTCCGGGTTGTGGCATCACCCTATTCGAGGGCGGCGCGTCTTTCCCTCCCACCGACGCGCCTTCGCCAGCACAAGGAACGTCACTTCATGCGCTACAACACGCTCGGCCGCACCGGCATCAAGGTTTCCGAAATCTGCCTCGGCACCATGACCTGGGGCTCGCAGAATACGCCGATCGAAGCCCACGGGCAGCTCGACTATGCATTTGAGTGCGGCGTCAACTTCATCGACACCGCCGAACTCTATCCGACGACGCCGCTGTCGGCCGAAACCTACGGCAATACCGAGCGCATCATCGGCGACTGGCTGGCTGGCCGCCGCCGGCGTGACGATGTGGTGCTTGCCACCAAGGTCGCCGGCCCCGGCCGACCCTATATCCGCAACGGCGGGCCGATGACGCCGGAAGGAATTGCCGAAGCCCTCGATGCCAGCCTCACGCGGCTGAAGACCGACTATGTCGATCTCTACCAGCTCCACTGGCCCAATCGTGGCCACTATCACTTCCGCAACGCCTGGTCCTACGACCCGTCGCGGCAGGACAAGGCACATGTCGCCGCCGACCTGAGGGCCATTCTCGACAAGCTCGGCGACCTTGTGAAGGCCGGCAAGATCCGCGCCATCGGCCTTTCGAACGATACCGCCTGGGGCGCGATGAAGATGCTCGACCTGTCGGAGAAACATGGCCTGCCGCGCGTCGCCACCGTCCAGAACGAATATAACCTGCTTTACCGCGCCTACGACCTCGATCTCGCCGAACTGTCACATCATGAAGATGTCGGGCTGCTTGCCTATTCGCCGCTCGCCGCCGGTCTCTTGACGGGCAAATATCTCGACGGAGCCAGGCCCGCCGGGTCGCGCCTGTCGATCAACGGCGACCTCGGCGGCCGCTTCACGCCGCACCAGGAGCCGGCGGTCGCCGCCTATGTGGCGCTGGCGCGCGAGCACGGCCTCGACCCGGCGCAGATGGCGCTCGCCTTCTGCCTGACGCGCCCCTTCATGGCTTCCGTCATCATCGGCGCAACATCGATCAAGCAGCTGAAGACCGATATCAGCGCCGCCGACATCGCGCTTTCGCAGGACGTGCTGAACGGCATCCGCCGCCTGCATCGGCTCTATCCGGCGCCGATCTGAGCGACGCCGAGCTCCTCTGGGCGGTAAACCGCGCCTCAGGCTGCCATCTGCCGGCAGCTTTCGGCGCAACGCTGGCAGGCGTCGACGCATTCGGCCATGCCGCCGATGCGTTCGCAGTCGGCCGCGCATTCGGCGCAGATCTCTGCGCATTCGCCGCAGACATGCCGGTGATGGGGCGTTCCGATCAGCATGAAATGCGCCGAAGTCCGGCATATCTCGGCGCAGGCCATCATCAGCCGGAAATGATCCGGCTCCGTGTGCTTGCCGCCCGCCTCCAGGCAATGGTTCATTGCCGTCGAAAGACAGGCGCGGTAGCAGGCGAGGCAATTCTCTATGCACTCCTGCATCTTTGGATCGATATGGTGCATCGTCTTCTCCTGCAGTTTTCCAACCCTGGCCAACAAGGAAGGGGAGCGATTGTTCCGCAGCTTGGTGCCGCGGGCGCTTCCAGAAATCGAGGGCAGCGCACGATCTTCCAATCGCGCCTTGCATTTCGGCCGAAAATCCGTATAAGCGCGCTGTTCGAAACGCCCGGTCTTCTGGCTGGTGGCTGAACGGAGGGCCGGCTTCCATCCCGGAGGCCGCCAGGAACGACAAGAGTTCCGGCCTCCCGTGTCTCCGCTCTCGACCGTCTCGATACAACACTTTCTTGCCGGCTCATCGCAGCCAATAAGAACAGTCGTTGAGGCTTAGCCGCCGAGGTCCGGGCTGATTAACGCAAGAAAGGCAAGCCACAATGGCTCTTTATGAACACGTATTCCTCGCCCGGCAGGACATCACGCCGCAGCAGGTTGATGCCCTGGTCGAACAGTACAAGGGTGTCCTCGAAGCGAACGGCGGCAAGGTCGGTCGTGTCGAGAACTGGGGCCTGAAGTCCCTCACCTACCGCATCAAGAAGAACCGCAAGGCTCACTACGTCCTCATGGACATCGATGCTCCGGCACCGGCAGTTCACGAAGTCGAGCGCCAGATGCGCATCAACGAAGACATCCTGCGCTACATGACGATCGCCGTCGAGAAGCACGAGGAAGGTCCGTCCGCGATGATGCAGAAGCGCGACCGTGACGACCGTCCGCGCCGCGACGGCGACCGTCCGGATCGTGGTGGTTTCGGTGACCGTGGTCCGCGCCCGGACCGTGGCGATCGTGACGACCGTCCGCGCCGCCCGCGCGAAGACCGCGCGTAATCAGAAACTTTAGGAGATAAAGACAATGGCTGAAGTTTCTTCCGCTCCGGTCCGCCGCCCGTTCCACCGCCGCCGCAAGACCTGCCCCTTCTCGGGCGCAAACGCGCCGCGGATCGACTACAAGGACGTTCGTCTCCTGCAGCGCTACATTTCCGAGCGCGGCAAGATCGTTCCTTCCCGCATCACGGCCGTTTCCCAGAAGAAGCAGCGCGAGCTCGCCCAGGCGATCAAGCGTGCACGCTTCCTCGGCCTGCTGCCCTACGTCGTATCGTAAGGCTGACTCTCCGTTGGGCGTCTGACTCAACGGTAGCTGACTCCGCGTCAAGGCGCTTCCTTCGGGTGAGCGGCTTGACGCCTCCCTTCCGCGGTGGGCGCGGATCGGAACCGGCGCGGAATGCGCCAAAATCCCATGTTGGGGCAGGCAAAGAGCGCGCCCCTAACTGCGTTTGAAGCAGGACAGCGAACGTGCAGAACTGGAACAGGACATCGCTGATCACCGGCGCGCTTGCCGGTATCGCCGCCGCCCTTCTTTCGATGGGCGCGAACACGCAGTCGTCCCTTGCAATCGTTCTCTATGCCGCTTCCGCACTGCCGATCCTGATTGCCGGGCTCGGCTGGGGCAACGCCGCGGCGGTCACCGCGATCATCGCGGCGGGCGTTACGGCGGCAAGCCTGGTTTCGTCCTATTTCGCGCTGCTCATCCTGGTCGTCACGCTGGTTCCGGCCGGCTGGCTCAGCCATCTCGCCAATCTGGCGCGCCCGGCCCCGGAACTCGGCGGCCCCGAGGGCGCGCTTGCCTGGTATCCGCTCTCCGACATCCTCGGCCACCTCGCCGGACTCGTTACCCTCGGCATGATCATCGTCGCGACCATCGTCGGATATGATTCAAGCGTCTCCGACCTGATGGTCGACATGGTCGTCGAGGCGGTGAAGGCCCAGGAGCCGCTCTACAATCCCGACGCGGCCGCCATTGCCCAACTCAAGTCGATGTTCACACTGGCGCTGCCGCTTGTGCAGGGCGCGATCTGGGTGGTCATGCTGTTTGCGGCCTATTACATCGCGACGCGGATCGTACAGATGTCGGGACGATCCGTCCGGCCGCGCGAGGACATCCCCTCGTCCCTCAGGATGCATCGCAACGCCATCTTCGTCTTCCTCGCCGGGCTCATCCTGACGTTTCTGGGCGGGGCGCCGGCGGCGATCGGCGCGCTCGTCTGCGGGACTTTCGGGGCGGGGTTCCTGCTCTCGGGCTTCGCCTCATTCCATTTCCGCACGCGTGGCAAGTCCTGGCGGCTTCCCGTGCTGTGGATCGCCTATCTGTCGGTGCTCGTCTTCACGATCCCGGCGGTCTTCTTCCTCCTGTCCGGATTGACCGACACGCGACGCACCATCGCAGTCACACCGGCGGGAAAAAGCTAACCAACGAACAATGCCAAACTGAAAGGAAACTCAACATGGAAGTCATTCTCCTCGAACGCATCGCCAAGCTCGGCCAGATGGGCGAAACCGTAAAGGTTCGCGACGGCTTTGCCGTAACTACCTGCTGCCGCTCGGCAAGGCGCTGCGCGCCAACGCCGCCAACAAAGCCCGCTTCGATTCCGAGCGTGCAACGCTCGAGGCCCGCAACCTCGAGCGCAAGTCGGAAGCCCAGACGGTTGCCGAGAAGCTCGACGGAAAATCCTTCGTGATCGTCCGCACGGCCGGCGAAACCGGCCAGCTTTACGGTTCGGTTGCCGCACGCGACATCGTCGACGTGCTGGCCGCTGAAGGCTTCAACATCAACCGCAACCAGGTCAACCTCAACCAGCCGATCAAGTCGATCGGCGTTCACAAGGTGACGTTGCACCTGCACGCGGAAGTCGACGTCGTCGTCGAACTCAACGTCGCGCGTTCGGCCGAAGAGGCCGAGCGTCAGGCGAAGGGCGAAAGCCTGACCTCGGCCGAGGCGATCTACGGCGTCGACGAAGATGCCCTGAAGCCGGAAGACTTCTTCAATCCGGAAGCCGAGTTCGCTGCCGAAGAAGAATAAGGTTCAGCCACGGAGCTGAAACAAGAAGCCCGGATCCCCGATCCGGGCTTTTCTTTTGCCGTCACGAACGGTGTGCGAAGGCGATTCCCGGACGACGCGCGAAAGCGAATCAGATAGATTTGTGACCGACCTTGGTCCTACAGCGCCGTGCGTCTTTTCATGCGCACAAAGGTCGCTGTAGCACTTTGAATTGCTGCATGTTTTTATCCTTAAATCGGCACGATTCAAGGAAACATGCAGGAGCGCAATGCCCGGCGTGGCATGTTTCGGGTCCACCCGCGCCCCCTGTGAATCAGTGTGAACAACCGCCAAAATTCGCTGGCGGAGTCGCAAGCTACGGCACTGTTGCACAGCTACACTAGACGTGGCCGAGGGCAGCCAGCAAACCAATTGGCTCACGGAAACTAGAGGCGGACACGGACCTACCATGAACGACGCAGCGCGAAAGCTCGCTCCCTTGCCCAAGGATCAGGCGGACCAGCATTACCGCGAAGCGCCGAACAACCTGGAAGCCGAACAGGCGCTGCTCGGCGCCATCCTCGTCAACAACGACGCCTTCTACCGCGTCTCCGACTTCCTGAAGCCCGTGCATCTCTACGAGCCGCTGCACCGCAAAATCTTCGAGGTCGCCGGCGAAATCATCCGCATGGGCAAGACCGCCAACCCGGTCACGGTCAAGACCTTTCTCAAGGCCGACGATAAAGTCGGCGACCTGACGGTTGCGCAGTACCTCGCGCGTCTTGCCGCGGAAGCCGTTTCGATCATCAACGCCGAAGATTACGGCCGGGCGATCTACGACCTGGCGCTCCGCCGATCGCTGATCACCATCGGCGAGGACATGGTCAACATCGCCTTTGACGCGCCGCTCGACATGCCGCCGCAGAGCCAGATCGAGGACGCCGAACGGCGCCTTTTCGAGCTCGCCGAAACCGGCCGCTACGACGGCGGCTTTCAATCCTTCAACGACGCCGTGGCGCTTGCCATCGACATGGCCGGACAGGCCTTCGAACGCGACGGGCACCTTTCCGGCATCTCCACCGGCATTCATTCGCTCGACGGCAAGATGGGCGGCCTGCAGCGCTCGGATTTGATCATCCTCGCCGGCCGTCCGGGCATGGGCAAGACCTCGCTTGCCACCAATATCGCCTACAACATCGCCGCGTCATATGAACCGGAAGTGCAGCCCGACGGCTCCTTCAAGGCGAGAAACGGCGGCGTCGTCGGCTTCTATTCGCTCGAAATGTCGTCCGAGCAGCTCGCCACCCGTATCATCTCGGAGCAGACCGAGGTGTCGTCCTCGAAGATCCGTCGCGGCGATATCTCCGAAGCCGATTTCGAGAAGCTCGTCGCCTGCTCGCAGATGATGCAGAAGGTGCCGCTCTACATCGACCAAACCGGCGGTATCTCGATTGCCCAGCTTGCGGCGCGCGCCCGCCGCCTGAAGCGTCAGCGCGGCCTCGACGTCCTGGTCGTCGACTACGTCCAGCTCATGTCCGGCTCGAAGAAATCGGGCGAAAACCGCGTGCAGGAAATCACCGAGATCACCACGGGGCTCAAGGCCCTCGGCAAGGAATTGAACGTGCCGATCATCGCCCTGTCGCAGCTGTCGCGCGCCGTGGAAAGCCGCGAAGACAAGCGGCCGCAGCTTTCGGACCTGCGCGAATCGGGCTCGATCGAACAGGACGCCGACGTGGTGCTTTTCGTGTTCCGCGAGGAATACTATGTGAAGAACATGGAGCCCCGCGACGAGCTCGACCCGAAATACGAAGAGTGGAAAATGCAGATGGAGCGGGTGAAGGGCACGGCCGACGTGATCATCGCCAAGCAGCGTCACGGACCGACCGGCACCGTGAAACTCGCCTTCCAGTCGGAATTCACCCGCTTCTCGGACCTCGCCGATCCGTCGTTCACCCAGTACGAGCATTGAGGGCGCGGAAGTATTTTCTGCCCCTCATCCGGCTGCCGCCACCTTCTCCCCGCAAGCGGGGCGAAGGGACGAGAGGCACCGCCTTCGCTCCCCATCGTGGCAGCGGGCCGACGTTCCGCGAGGGCGCCGCGAGTCTCCTTCGCCCCGCCTGCGGGGAGAAGGTGGCCGGCAGGCCGGATGAGGGGCAAAAAATCTAGACCCCACCCTTACGCCCCGATTAGCGCTCTCGCGACAGCAACGACAAACACCCCGATCGCCACGGCTGCTAGCAACGGCAGTCGCATTGCGGCGAGCGCCGTTGCAACGGTCGCGAGAGTCTCGGCCGGCCCGGTGGCAAGCGCCGTCGGGGCGATGACCGCCATCAGCACCGCGGGAGGGATCGCCTCCAAAGCGCGCTTCTGCTGCGGACCGATCGCCACAAAGCGGATCACCAGAAGTCCGGCCATGCGTGTCAGCACCGTGGCAACGGCCATCGCGACAATGGCGAGGAAGGTATCGAGATCGAGCGTCATGCGCAGGCCTCCTGATGCCGGTTCGTGACGAGCGTTGCAGCGACGCCGGCCGCGGCACCTGCCGCGATGTACCAGACGCCCGGAAGGAACTGATGGGCAAGGACCGCCGCCGTGGCGCTGGCGGCCAGGACGGCGCCGGTGTCGCGCCCCTTCCAGAAGCCCATCACCAGGACGGTGAAGACCGCTGGAAACGCGAAATCCAGACCGATCGCCTCGGGGTCGCCGAGGAAAGCGCCGGCGGCGGCACCCGCAAGACTTGCCAGAACCCAGACGCAATAAAACGGCACGGCAAGACCCGCATACCAGGCGGGGGTGAGCCGGTTCTCCCCGGCGCGGACTTCGGCCATCGCCCAGATTTCGTCGGCGAGCAGCAGCATCGCGGCATATTTTGCCGGGCCGGAAAACGCCGGCATCTTGGTACCGATCGAAGCGCTCATCAAGACATGGCGGATGTTGACGAGCAGGGCCGAAAAGGCGAGCGCGCCCCACGACGCCGGATGCGTCCAGATGTCCATGGCGACGAACTGCGACCCGCCGGCAAAGACAAGCACGCTCATCAGCGTCGCCTCAAAGCTGCTCAGGCCCTTGCTTGCGGCAACCGCGCCGAAGACCAGGCCGATCGGTATGACGGCGACAGTCAGGGGCGCCATCGCCCGCATGCCGCCGAAAAACTCCTGAGATATCCCTACCCTTTTCACGTCCACGATCTCCGCATTGTTTGCAGAGTTCTAGAAGCAGGGTGGCGGCCGGTCTTGAACGAAAGTGATCACCCGGCGCGGAAGGCCCCCGGCGTCACGCCGGTGCGCGCCTTGAAATGGCGGGTAAAATGCGCCTGGTCCGCAAAGCCGCAATGATAGGCGGTATCGGCCGGCGACCAGCCCTGGCGCAGGAGCGTCCTTGCCTCGCGCACCCGCTTGTCGGTCAGGAAGGCATGCGGCGTGATATGGAATTCCTTGCGGAACGCCCGGATCAGATGGGCGCGGCTGAGGCCGGCCACCTTGGCAAGCTCGTCGAGACCGATGTCGCTCGAATAGTTTTCGAGCAGGTAGTCGCGGGCGCGGTGCACGGCGGAACTCTCGCGCGTGCGGACCGGAACGATGATGGCGCTGCCGTGCCGCTCGAACAGCGTCGCAAGGAATCCGAACATGCCTTCGTCGGCCTCGAGCGCTCCGGTTTTTCCCTCCAGCAGCTGATGCGCACGACGGAAGGCGGCTGCGAGTTCGGTGTCGGTCAGCCACTGCCGCGAAAAGCAGGGCGTGCCGCGGAAGGGACGGCCGGTGATGTCCTCGAGAATCTCGACGAAAAGCGCCGCCGACGGATAGATCATCCGGTAGCGATAGCCGTCATTGCCGGGATGTCCGTCATGAACTTCATCGGGATTGATCAGGTAGAGATCACCCGGCCCCGTCTGCGAGCGCTCGCCCTTGATGGTGCTGATCTGCGAGCCCGCCTCGATGGCGCCGATGCTGAAGGTGTCGTGCGCGTGCGGCGCGAACTCATGGGTGATGAAGGTCGCACTCAGGCATTCCATGCCGTTGAACCGCGCATCCCGCCAGAAACGGGTCTGCTCGGCTCCCTTGAGCGGCATGGCCTCGATGGCCTCTTCCTGAGAGATCGTATGCATCGGGCAATTCTAGCGGCGCGGAATTTCTTCGTCTTGCATAAAAGTGCTCATCATACCGGCAAGCCCGGTATCGCGCCGAAGCCGTTTGCGGCATCGGGCGCTTGGATGTATTGCTGAGCCATCGCCATTCAAGAGCTCGCCCATGCACAGCCCCGAATTTCTCGCTGCCTCGAACCGGCTTACCATCGACCTGACGGCGCTCGCCGACAACTGGCGGGCGATGAACGAGCGGTCGGGCAAGGCGCGTGCCGCTGCCGTGCTCAAGGCCAATGCCTATGGGATCGGCGTCGCGCATGCGGCACCGACCCTTTACGCGGCAGGTGCGCGGGATTTCTTCGTCGCCGATGCCGAGGAAGGCGCCGAGCTTCGTCCGCTCCTTCCGGACGCCCGCATCTATATTCTCGCCGGCATGTGGCCCGGCAATGAGGAGCTTTTCTTCGCCAACGACCTAGTGCCGATCATCAACTCGGAGGAGCAGCTTGCCGTTTTCATGGCGGCGCTTTCCGAGCGGGGCGACCATCCTTGCGTTCTCCATGTCGATACCGGCATGAACCGGCTCGGCCTCTCGGTCGAGGAGGCCATCGCCCGCGCCCACGATCCGGCCCGCCCGGCGAGCTTTTCGCCGGTGCTGGTGATGAGCCATCTCGCCTGCGGCGACGATCCCAGACATCCGATGAATCTCTACCAGCTCCAGCGCTTTCGGGAGGTGACAGCCGCGTTCGAAGGCGTGCCCGCGAGCCTTGCGAATTCCGGCGGCGTTTTTCTCGGCGAGGACTACCATTTCGACCTCACCCGTCCCGGCATCGCGGTCTATGGCGGTGAAGCGGTCAACGGCGCCCTCAACCCGATGAAGCCGGTCGTCACGGCCGAAGCCCGCATTTTGCAATTGCGCACGATTCCGTCGGGTGGAACGGCGAGCTACGGCGCGTCGGCCCGATTTGCCCGCGACAGCCGCATCGCGACGGTCGCGATCGGCTATGCCGACGGCTATCACCGTTCGGTGTCGGGCGGCGGGGTCACGCTGAGGCAGGCGACGCCGTCGGGTGCCTATGGCTTCCTGCACGGCAAGAAGGTCCCGCATGTCGGCCGGGTCACGATGGACCTCAGCCTGTTCGACGTCACCGACCTGCCGGAACGCGCCGTGCGCGCCGGCGACTACATCGAGCTTTTCGGTCCGAACGTCGCCATCGACGAGGTCGCGCGTGCCGGCGGTACGATCGGCTACGAACTCCTGACCAGCCTCGGGCAACGCTATTGCCGAACCTATGTCGGCGGCGTCTGAGCGTCGTTCGTGCGGCATCGAAAATCACCCTTCCAATCGGCATTTCGCGTCATTATGTGACCGCTCGAAGTGATTCTCCCGAGAGAGGCGCGCGCCGCCTCTTGCAACTTGCCGAAAGCTGATTCCGATGGCGAAAGCTCGCACTCAATTCGTCTGCCAGAATTGTGGCACCCTGCACTCCCGCTGGGCCGGCAAGTGCGAGGGATGCGGCGAGTGGAACACGATCATCGAGGAAGACCCGACGGGAGGCATCGGCGGCGGTCCGACGCGCGCCCCCAAGAAGGGGCGGCCGGTGGCGCTGACGACGCTGTCCGGCGAGATCGAGGACGCGCCGCGCATCGAGACGGGCATATCCGAACTCGACCGCGTCACCGGTGGCGGTTTCGTGCGCGGTTCGGCACTGCTCGTCGGCGGCGATCCCGGCATCGGTAAATCGACCGTGCTGATGCAGGCGGCGGCAGCGCTTTCGCGCCGCAAGCATCGGGTAATCTATGTCTCCGGCGAAGAGGCGATCGCCCAGGTGCGCCTGCGCGCCCAGCGGCTCGGCGCGGCCGACAGCGACGTGCTGCTCGCCGCCGAGACCAATGTGGAAGACATCCTGGCGACGCTTTCCGAGGGCAAGCGCCCGGATCTGGTGATCATCGACTCGATCCAGACACTCTGGAGCGACACGGCCGACTCCGCCCCCGGCACGGTAACGCAGGTGCGCACCGGCGTTCAGGCGATGATCCGCTTCGCCAAGCAGACGGGTACGGCGGTCGTGCTGGTCGGCCATGTCACCAAGGAGGGCCAGATCGCCGGCCCGCGCGTCGTCGAGCACATGGTCGACGCCGTCCTCTATTTCGAGGGCGATCGCGGCCATCACTATCGAATCCTCCGAACCGTGAAGAACCGCTTCGGCCCGACCGACGAAATCGGCGTCTTCGAAATGTCCGACCGGGGCCTGCGCGAAGTTGCCAACCCGTCCGAGCTCTTCCTCGGCGAGCGCAACGAGAAATCGCCCGGCGCCGCGGTCTTCGCCGGCATGGAAGGAACCCGGCCGCTGCTCGTCGAGGTGCAGGCGCTGGTCGCGCCGACGTCGCTCGGTACGCCGCGGCGGGCGGTCGTCGGCTGGGACTCGGCGCGGCTGTCGATGATCCTCGCGGTGCTGGAGGCCCATTGCGGCGTGCGCCTCGGCCAGCACGACGTCTACCTGAACGTTGCCGGCGGGTACCGAATTTCCGAGCCGGCTGCCGATCTTGCCGTCGCTTCCGCTTTGGTTTCGTCGCTCGCCGGGCTTGCTCTTCCGGCCGATTGCGTCTATTTCGGCGAAGTCAGCTTGTCGGGCGCTGTCCGGCCGGTTGCGCATACTGCTCAACGTCTCAAGGAAGCCGAGAAACTCGGATTCTCCCAGGCCGTATTGCCGTCTGCAACAACCGACCTGCCGAAGAACGGCAATGGCCGGTGGAGCGAGATGGAGAGCCTGCCGGACCTGGTGGCGCGCATTGCTGGTTCACGACGCGCCCTGCAGCAGTCGGACGAGGCGGAGTGAAGCACCGAGCGCCGCCAAGCGTACTTCCAGTGGCGCTCGGCGATAGCGGTGGAAAGACGTTCTGAGCGCGTGCGGACGCGGCCCGCGACGAATAAGCTTGGTAAGACCCGAGTCAAGACGGGGGTCGGAGTAAGGACAACATGCCCATTACAATTCTCGACGGTATCGTTCTCGGCGTCGCACTGTTTTCGGCCATTCTCGCCATGGTGCGCGGCTTCTCGCGCGAGGTCCTTTCGGTCGCGAGCTGGGTCGGTGCAGCGGCAGCGGCCTATTTCCTCTATCCCTACCTATTGCCCTATGCCAAGCAATACACCACCAACGACACGGTCGCGATGATCGGCTCGGCTGCTGTGATCTTCCTGGTGGCGCTGATCATCATTTCCTTCATCACCATGCGGATCGCCGATTTCATCATCGACAGCCGCATCGGCGCGCTCGACCGCACGCTCGGCTTCCTCTTCGGCGCCGCGCGCGGCATCCTGCTCGTCGTCGTCGCCATGCTGTTCTTCAACTGGCTGGTGGCGCCTCCGCAGCAGCCGGGCTGGGTCACCCAGGCGAAATCGAAGCCGCTGCTCGACAATCTCGGCGACAAGCTGGTGGCGCTGCTGCCGGAAGAGGCGGACGCCACCATTCTTGATCGCTTGCGCGGCAAGGACACGACCGGCGAAGGCGAAAGCGATGCCCCGCCGGCCGCCCCGGATCAGTCGCCCGCCGAGGATGCGCCGGCGACGAACGGCTGAGTAACGAGGAAATCTTGCAACAAAGCCCGCTGTGCGGGCTTTGTCCATTTGGAAATAACGCTTGCCAGTCATTTCGGCTAAGATTGCTTGACGATTGGCAGCCTGACCACGATATGCGCACCGGCATGGAGCAAAGGCGACTGCGATGACCGATCTCAGATCCAGTGAAATCCGCGACGAACTCGATGGCGATACCCTGCACGAGGAATGCGGCGTGTTCGGCATACTCGGTCATCCGGATGCAGCCACGCTGACGGCACTCGGGCTGCATGCGCTCCAGCATCGCGGCCAGGAAGCGGCCGGTATCGTCACCTTCGACGGCAAGCAGTTCTACACCGAAAAGCGCATGGGCCTCGTCGGCGACCACTATACCGACCCCGCCACGCTGGCCAAGCTGCCCGGCTTTGTTTCCATCGGGCATACGCGCTACTCGACGACCGGCGAGGTAGCGCTGCGCAACGTCCAGCCGCTCTTTGCCGAACTCGAAGTCGGCGGTATCGCCATCGCCCATAACGGCAACTTCACCAACGGCCTGACGCTGCGTCGCCAGTTGATCGCAGATGGCGCCATCTGTCAGTCGACCTCGGACACCGAAGTCGTCCTTCACCTCATCGCCCGCTCCAAGCAGGCCTCCTCCTCCGATCGCTTCATCGATGCCATCCGCCAGATGGAAGGCGGTTATTCGATGCTGGCGATGACGCGAACCAAGCTGATCGCGGCGCGCGACCCGATCGGTATCCGCCCCCTCGTCATGGGCGAACTCGACGGCAAGCCGATCTTCTGTTCGGAAACCTGCGCGCTCGACATCATTGGCGCCAAGTACATCCGGGATGTCGAGAACGGCGAAGTCGTCATTTGCGAGATCCAGGCGGACGGCTCGGTCTCGATCGACGCACGCAAGCCGGAATCGCCGCGGCCTGAACGGCTTTGCCTCTTCGAATATGTCTATTTCGCCCGTCCGGATTCGGTCGTCGGCGGCCGCAGCGTCTACGTGGCGCGCAAGAACATGGGCGTCAATCTTGCCAAGGAGTCGCCCGTCGAGGCGGACGTCGTCGTTCCGGTGCCCGACGGCGGCACTCCGGCGGCGCTCGGCTACGCACAGCAGAGCGGCATTCCCTTCGAATACGGCATCATCCGCAACCACTATGTCGGGCGGACCTTCATCGAGCCGACGCAGCAGATCCGCGCCTTCGGCGTCAAGCTGAAGCATTCGGCCAACCGCGCCATGATCGCCGGCAAGCGCGTGGTGCTCGTCGACGATTCGATCGTTCGCGGCACGACCTCGGTCAAGATCGTGCAGATGATCCGCGAGGCCGGTGCACGCGAAGTGCATATCCGCGTCGCGAGCCCGATGATCTTCCATCCGGATTTCTACGGCATCGATACGCCCGACCGCGACAAGCTGCTGGCCAACCAGCATGCCGATCTCGCCTCGATGTGTCGCTTCATCGGTGCCGATTCGCTCGAGTTCCTGACAATCGACGGTCTCTACCAAGCCGTCGGCGGCGCCCCGCGCGACCCGCAGGCGCCGCAGTTCACCGACCATTACTTCACCGGCGATTATCCGACCCGCCTGCTCGACCAGGAAGGCGCGAGCAACGTCCGCAAACTTTCGGTTCTTGCCAGCAACGGATAACCAGACAACACAATGACGCTCAATCTGAAAGACCGGATCGCCGTCGTTACCGGCGCATCGCGCGGCATCGGCTATTTCACTGCCCTCGAACTCGCCAAGGCCGGCGCGCATGTCATCGCCTGCGCCCGTACCGTCGGCGGCCTGGAGGAACTGGACGACGCCATCAAGGCGGCTGGAGGATCGGCGACGCTGGTTCCCTTCGACCTCGCCGACATGGCCGCGATCGACAAGCTCGGTGGCGCCATCAACGAACGCTGGGGCAAGCTCGACATCCTGGTCGCCAATGCTGGCGTGCTCGGCACGATCTCGCCGATCGGCCACGTCGAGGCCAAAGTCTTCGAAAAGGTGATGTCGATCAACGTCACCGCCACCTGGCGCCTGATCCGCTCGCTCGAGCCACTGCTCGTCAAGTCCGATGCCGGCCGGGCACTCATCCTCTCCTCAAGCGCCGCTCACAAGTGCAAGCCGTTCTGGGGCCCCTACTCCGCCTCCAAGGCCGCCGTCGAGGCCCTGGCGCGGACCTGGGCCTACGAGACGCAGCGTCTGCCGCTGCGCATCCTCAGCGTCGATCCGGGTGCGACGCGGACCGCGATGCGGGCTCAGGCCGTACCGGGAGAAGATCCGGCGACGGTGCCACATCCCTCCGAGGTCGCCGCCGCGCTGATGCCCCTGCTCGCTCCCGAGCAAACCGAGACCGGCAAGCTCTTCATCGTCCGGGAAAAGAAGATCGTCGACTACCGGATGCCGGAGTAGTCAGGCTCTGCGGATGTTTAAGAAAAGCCACCGCCGGGTCTCGCGGTGGCTTTTTTTGTCATGCATTGCAATCAGTCGCTGTCGCCCGGCAGGCCATCGCCGCCCTGGCCCGCGGGCCAGTCGCCATATTTTCGCTGCCAGGAGCGAGCGCCGAACGGCAGGCTGATCAGGTAGGCCACCGCGGTCACGGCCATCGTCTCCCACGTATAGGTCATCAGCGTCGCAACGTAGAGGACGACGACCAGGATAGCCGGGAGCACCAGATCGCGGCGCACGCGGTTTTCGGATTTGCCGGACCAGACCGGCAGACGGCTGACCAGCAGGAAGGCGATCAACACGGTATAAACCGACGCTATCAGGGCAAAGATCCTGCCGGGCGCAAGCCCGAGGAGGCCGATATAGACCGGCAGCAGCACCAGCATGGCGCCGGCCGGCGCCGGAACACCGACAAAATATTCCGACTGCCAGGCTGCCTTGACGGGACGTTCGGCCATGACGTTGAAGCGGGCGAGCCGCAAGCCGACCGCGATCGCATAGATCAGCGCCGCGATCCAGCCGACGGAGCGCGCCTGGTCGAGCATGAACACATATAGGACAAGGGCCGGCGCCACGCCGAAATTGATGATATCGGCAAGCGAGTCCATCTGGACGCCGAAGCTCGACGTCGCCTTGAGCAGCCGCGCCACGCGGCCGTCGATGCCATCCAGGAATGCTGCAAACAGCACCATCGCGACGGCGAGTTCGAAACGATTCTCGAAGGCGAGGCGGATGCCGGAGAGGCCAGCACAAATCGCCAGAACGGTGATCGTGTTCGGCACCATCAGGCGCAGCGGGATCTCCCGCAGCCGCGGGCCGCGGGCCTTGTCATGCGTGTCGTTCGTGTCGATCGCCGCTTCCGGGCTTTCGGCCGCATCTTCCTGCCGGGGATTTTCCATCTCGGTTCCTCACGCGCGTCGGCTGATGACCGGCCCCTTCGACGAGCCGAATTCGGCGATCACGGTCTCGCCGGCGATAGCCTTCTGGCCGACACTGACGCGCGGCTGCACGCCTTCCGGCAGAAACACGTCGACGCGCGAACCGAACCGGATGAGACCGAAGCGCTCGCCGCCTTCCAGCGACGCATTCTCGGTCGTCCAGCAGAGAATGCGCCGCGCGACCAAGCCGGCGATCTGGACGACGCCGATAGCGCCGTGGCTCGTTTCGACGACAAGGCCGTTGCGTTCGTTGTCATGGCTTGCCTTGTCGAGTTCGGCATTCAGGAAGCTGCCGGCCCGATAGGCAATGCGCCGGACGGTGCCGCTCATCGGGGCGCGGTTTACATGGCAGTCGAAGACATTCATGAACACCGAAATGCGCAGCATCGGCTCGGAGCCGAGCCCCAGTTCTTCCGGCGGGGTGACGGTGGCGATCGACGATACGCGCCCATCGGCGGGGCTGATGACGAGATCCTCGTCGATCGGCGTCATGCGCTCCGGATCGCGAAAGAAATAGGCGCACCAGGCGGTCAACAGAAAGCCGATCCACATCAGCGGCTCCCACAGGAAGCCAAGGATCAGGGAAACGACGAAAAAGATCGCAATGAAGCGATAGCCTTCCTTGTGCACCGGGACCAGCGTGTTGCGGACCGTTTCGACCAAGCTCATCAACTTACTCCAGATGTGACGTCGCACGTGAACTAGCGCGAATTCGCAGGCCCGGCAACGGCGAACGGCAATTGGCGGTCGCGGCAGCGCGGCCGGCAGCGACCCTCATCATGCCGCCGGCGCGCCGCGGTCGACGATGCCGAGATCGTCGCGCTCACGCACCCGCTTCAACTGCTCCTCGGCCTGCGTCGCCTCGCGCTGGCGGCTCCACATGGAGGCGTAGAGGCCGTCGCGGTCGATCAATTCGCCATGCGTGCCGCGTTCGGCAATGACGCCGTCCTTGAGCACGATGATTTCGTCGGCGTTGATGACGGTCGACAGGCGATGGGCGATCACCAGCGTGGTGCGATTGCGCGACACGACATCGAGGGCCGCCTGGATTTCCTGCTCGGTCTTCGTGTCGAGGGCGGAGGTCGCCTCGTCGAGGATAAGGATCGGCGGTGCCTTCAGGATCGTCCGCGCGATCGCGACGCGCTGCTTCTCGCCGCCCGAAAGCTTCAGTCCGCGCTCGCCGACCATCGCCCGGTAGCCCTCCGGCAAGCCGCCTACGAAGTCGGCGATCTGCGCGGCTTCCGCGGCCGCCTCGACCTCGGCATCCGAGGCCGCTGTGCGGCCGTAGCGGATGTTGTAGGCGATCGAGTCGTTGAAGAGCACCGTGTCCTGCGGAACCATGCCGATCGCGCCGCGCAGGCTCTTCTGGGTGACGTCGCGCACATCCTGACCGTCGACGGTAATCGAGCCCCGCTGAACGTCGTAGAAACGGTAGAGCAGCCGCGACAAGGTGGATTTTCCGGCTCCTGACGGACCGACGACCGCCACCGTCTTGCCGGCCGGCACCTCGAAGGAAATTCCCTTGAGGATGGGGCGGGCTGCATCATAGGCGAAATGCACGTCCTTGAAAGCGATCGCGCCGCGCTCGATCTCGAGTTCTTTCGCATCCGGACGATCGACCACTTCCGCCTGAACGTCGAGGAGATCGAACATGTGCTCGATATCGGTCAGCCCCTGGCGGATTTCGCGATAAACGAATCCGATGAAGTTCAGCGGGATGGCGAGCTGGATCAGCATCGCGTTGACGAAGACGAAGTCGCCGATGGTCTGTTCGCCGCTTTTGACGGCGAGCGCCGAGATCGTCATCATCACCGCGGTGCCGGCACCGAATATCAGCGCCTGGCCGAAGTTCAGCCAGCCGAGCGAGGTCCAGACCTGGGTGGCGGCGCGTTCGTAGCGCTCCATCGACTTGTCGAAGCGCTTCGCCTCCATCTCCTCGTTGCCGAAATACTTGACGGTCTCGAAGTTCAGCAGCGAATCGATCGCCTTGGTGTTGGCATCGGTGTCGCTGTCGTTCATCGACCGGCGGATGGCGATGCGCCAGTCGCTGGCGCGCACCGTGAACCAGATGTAGAGCCAGACGGTGACGGCGGTGACGAGGAGATAGCTGAAGCCGTAACCCCACCAGAAGATCACCGCGGTCAGCAGAAATTCGATCAAAGTCGGAACGCTGTTGAGGATCGTGAAGCGAACGATCGTCTCAATGCCCTTGGTGCCGCGCTCGATGATGCGCGAGAGCCCGCCGGTGCGCCGCTCCAGATGGAAGCGCAGCGACAGCTGATGCATGTGGACGAAGGTTCTGTAAGCGAGCTGCCGGACGGCGTGCTGGCCGACACTCGCAAAAAGGGCGTCGCGCAATTGATTGAGGCCGGACTGCAGCAGGCGCGCCAGATTGTAGGCGAGCACCAGCATGACGGCTCCAGTCAGGAATTGCGGCAGGAAGCCGAGCGCGTCCGGCTTGTTGTTCAGCGCATCCGTTGCCCATTTGAAAAAATAAGGAACCAGAACGAGAACAGTTTTTGCGGCGACAAGGATGATGGTCGCCCAAATGACGCGAAGCTTGAGATCAGGACGGTCGGCCGGCCACATATAGGGCCAGAGATTGGCGATCGTACCGAATGGATTGGCGGCATCGGCGGAAACCGTCTTCTTCTGGTTCTTGGGTGCCAAGTGTCTCTGCTTCCAATACTTCCGGACCGCGGCGATGCAGAGTGAGCGCGACGTCAACCGAGAGGTCAGCATACCGCTTGAGCTCGTCCGCGATCCCTTTCCGGCTCAATGAAAAGCGGCGTCCTTTGACGGACGCCGCCTGCCTTTACAAATAGGTCTCCCCCCGCTCCACCGCAATGGAACTGCGGTTGGAAGAAGGAAATTATTCGTGTCTCACGCGCTTGCGATGGATCTGCCGCGATTCCTCGTCGGAGAGGGCCTCGTTCGGAACCCCGAACACCTGTCCGGGGCGGATCAGGTCGGGATTGTCGATCTGTTCGCGGTTGGCGAGATAGATCGTCGTGTAGCGTACCCCCGCGCCATAGACGCGCCGCGAGATCTGCCAGAGCGTGTCGCCGCGGCGGATGATCACCGATTCCTTGCTTTCCTTGAGCGGCGGCTGCTCGATCGTCGCAGGCTGCGCCTCGGAAGGTGGCGATGCCGCCACCTGCTCGCTCGCAGGCGGTGTTGCGGAATTCGCCGCGGTCTCGGTCTTCGGTGGTTCCACCGCATCGCTCGCCGTGGCCTGGGGCTTGGCAGAGGCCGCGACCATAGTTCCAGCTGCCTGTTGCGGCAAGGCAGGTCCGATGACCCCGTCAACCTTGCCCAGCGTCGCGATGATGCTTGCCGGGTCCTGCGGCGAATTTCGAAGAAGCTTCAGACCCTCGGCGGCGGCCTTCGAAGCCTCGGCCGCCGTAGCCGTCTGCGACGCGTCGGAACTGTCGGCCGGCTTGAACTCGGAAAGCGATTTCAGTGCAAATTCCGTTGCCGAACGAGCAGCGGCAAGCTGCTCGGCGGAGGGCTGCTTGCCATCGGCGAACAACCCCTTCAACAGGGCGACCGCCTTGCCTGCTTCCGTCCTGAGGCCGTCGAGGCCAGGGGCAGCGGAGCCCGCGGAGGAGCCGGCAATCGCAGCAACCTGCGCGCCGGCCGGCCTGTCGAAAGGCACCGAGGCGCGCATCGCGACCTTGGTGGGGTCCTCGCTCATCATGTCCGCACGGATGATGTGGCTGCCGACGGCGAGATCAACCGAACCATCGACGACGAAGTGTCCCTGGTCGTCCGCCTTCATCTCTCCGACGAGCTTTTCGTCGGCGTAGATGCGCACCAGCGCTCCGGGCTTCGCATTGCCAGCGACGAATATCTTCTTGCCTTCGATCTCCACGGCCGTCACCTGCAGTCCCGGCACGATATTGGAAGGCGCCGGCGTCGCCTCGGTCGCGCCGTTCTGCGTGGCGGGCACCGCGGCAGTCTCGGTCGGCTTGGCATCGGCCTTCGGCGTGGTGATCAGCCGGCTCGCCTCGCCCGGCTTGGAGACCATCGCCAGCAGCTGCCCGCCTGGCTCCTTCGGCACGGAAACGGTCGCAACCTCTTCCGAAGTCTTGCTGGCGCCGTCCGCACCGACACTTCTGAGCGTGAGTTGGTGGTCACCCGTTGCAAGCGGCTTGTCAAAGACGGCGGCGAAGTCCCCGGCGGCGTTTACATCGGCCGTGCCGACAACGGTATCGCCGCTCAGAATCTCTAGTTTCGTGCCCGGCTGGGCCCGGCCGGCGACGACGGTCGACCCGTCCGGCTCGACGCGAAGAAGATCAAACCCGGGAATGGTCAAATCGGCGGCCGCAGCGGGAGCGGCGCTGGCGGCGGTCGCGGCCGCCTGCTCCTTGACCGGGGCCGCTCCTGCGGTCTCACTGCCGCTTGCTGCCGGTTGCGCGGCCCGATCCTTGTCATCTTCCTTCAGATCGAGGTTCGGCTGAACCACGAAGACCATCAATGCAGTCGCAATCGCCAGCACACCGAGGGCTACCCAGCTGGCCTTGTTCTTAATCATGCCACTCTCCACAGGAGCGGAGCGTTGCTCCGCACATGCCCCTTATCGGCTCGCAACATGCAAGCCTTTGCTACATTATAGCGCAACGGCGGTCGGCCGTCCGAATTCTTCAATGTAATGCTGAAATTGCTAACGTTTCCTGTAGTTAAGCACAAGCTTCGACTGCGCAGGCAAGCAATGGGGCGACAGATTTTCGCGCATTTTCCTTGACCATGCTGCGCTGCAATGTCTTTTTTGCCTTCATGATCAAGCACCCTGCCCCGATTCGATCCGTTTGCGTCTATTGCGGTTCACAGCCTGGACGCGATCCCGCGCATATCGAGGCGGGGCGTCTTCTGGGCAAATCGATCGCCGATCACGGTCTGCAGCTCGTCTATGGCGGCGGCACGCGCGGCATCATGGGTGCAGTGGCAAGCGGGGTGCTGTCGGCCGGCGGTCACGTTACCGGCATCATTCCCGAATTCCTGATGGACAAGGAAGCGACCCGCCACTCGCTCGGCCAGCTCAACGAGCTCATCGTCACCGGCGACATGCATGAACGCAAGCACACGATGTTCGAGCGTGCCGACGCCTTCATCGCGCTGCCCGGCGGCATCGGCACGCTCGAGGAGATCGTCGAGATCATGACCTGGGCGCAGCTCGGCCGCCACCGCAAGCCGATGGTGTTCGGCAATATCAACGGCTTCTGGGCGCCGATGCTCGAACTCCTGACGCATATGCGCGAGCAAGGCTTCGTCCACACGGCCCACCTGGTCCAGCCGCTGGTGATCGACCGCGTCGAAGACATCGTTCCCGGCATCCTCGCCACCGCCGCCGCGAACGACCGTGAAGGCGCAACCGAGATCATTTCCAGACTTTAATCTAAAAGGTTAGAGCGGGATGCGGGCGGAAAACCGCGCACACTTTTCCTCATCCCGCTCGAGAGCCTTGCCTGGCTAAATGAACTACTCCGCCGGAGTCGGCTGCGCGGCGCGACGGGCTCGGCTTTCGACGAGCATCGCGCCCGAATAGATGAAGAGCGCCGCCCAGATCAGCGCGAAGGCAATCAGTTTCGCCGCGCCAAAGGGCTCGTGGAACACGAAAACGGCGATCACGAAGATCATCGTCGGCGCGATATACTGCATGATGCCGATGGTCGAGAGTCGCAAGAGCTTCGCGCCATTGGCATAGATCATCAGCGGCACGGCGGTGACGAGACCGCAGGACAGAAGCAGGACGACGTCGGTCATGTTTGTGTCGCCGAAGTGCCCCTGCCCCGTCGCCTCGAGCCAGATGATGTAGCCGATCGCCGGGACACTGAGCAGAAGCACCTCGAGGAAGAAGCCCTGATTCGGCCCGATCGGCAGCGTCTTGCGGAAGAAGGCGTAAAACCCCCAGGAGATGCAAAGCCCGATCGACACCCAGGGCAGGCCGCCAGCGTCGAAGGCGAGCACGGCGACCGCAAGCGCGGCGAGCGCGATCGCCACCATCTGCGTCGGACTCGGCCTTTCCTTGAGCAGCAGAGCCCCGAGGAAAATCGAGAACAGCGGATTGATGTAATAGCCGAGCGCCGTCTCGATCGCCCGGCCGGCACCGATCGCCCAGACATAGATGCCCCAGTTGACGGTGATGAGGGCGGCCGTCAGCGTCGCCATCTTCAGCATGCGCGGCGAGCGCAACGCAGTCTTGATCTCCTGCGTGCGGCCAAGCCACAGAAGCACGAGGCCAGCGAGCGGCACCGACCAGACGATGCGGTGCGCGACAACTTCAGGCGCAGGAATATGCGCCACCGCCTTCATGAAAAAGGGCAGGAAACCCCAGAGCAGATAGGCTGTCAGCGCGAAGGCGAATCCTCTCGCGGAATCGGTATTCTCTGCGGGCTGTTTCGCGTTCGGCTCGGCCATGATCCTGATCCTGAAAACTCGACCGCAGCCAAGCGGAGATCGCTCCGGTCTCAATAGACGGCCAGTCGTCAGCGCAGAATTGCCGTCTCTCCTCTTTGCCTCCTACTCCAACGAACGGTGATGCACCAATTCATTTCCGTGAACCGATGCGTGAACGATATTGAAGATGGGCGCGCAGGACTATTCGGCAGCGATCAGCCCGACCCGGTCGCGATTCTTGAGCAGCTTGTAGACGATACTGTCCATCAGCGCCTGGAAGGACGCATCGATGATGTTGTCGGAGACGCCGACGGTCCACCAGCGCGCGCCCGTCCGGTCGGTCGATTCGATCAGCACGCGGGTAATGGCACCGGTGCCGCCATTCAAGATACGCACCTTGTAGTCGGCGAGCTCGAGATCGGCGATCTCCGACTGGAACTTGCCGAGATCCTTGCGAAGCGCGAGGTCGAGCGCATTGACGGGGCCATGTCCCTCGGCGACCGACATCATCACTTCGCCGTCGACGATGACCTTGACCACGGCCTCCGATACAGTTTTCAAATTGCCGTTCGCATCGAAACGGCGTTCGACCATGACCCGGAAGCTTTCCACATGGAAGAAATCGGGCACCGTGCCGAGGATACGGCTGGCGAGCAGCGTGAAACTCGCATCCGCACCTTCATAGGCATAGCCGGTCGCCTCGCGCTCCTTGACGATCTCGATCAGCTTGTCGAGCCGCGGATCGTCCTTCGAGACGGTGATGCCGCGCCGCTTCAGCGCGTTGATGAAGTTTGCCTTGCCACCCTGGTCGGAGACCATGACCTTGCGCAGATTGCCGACCGACTCGGGCGCGACATGTTCGTAGGTGCGCGGATCCTTCAACAGCGCCGAGGCATGGATGCCCGCCTTCGTGGCAAAGGCTGACGCGCCGACATAAGGCGCCTGCGGGTCCGGCGAGCGATTGAGGAGTTCGTCGAAGGCGTGGGCAAGCGTCGTCAATTCCTGCAGCTTGTCGGCGTCGATGGTCGTCTCGAAGCGCTCCGAATAGGTTTCCTTCAGCGCAAGTGTCGCAATCAACGTCACCAGGTTGGCATTGCCGCAGCGTTCGCCGATGCCGTTCAGCGTTCCCTGTACCTGCCGCACCCCGGCCTCGACCGCGGCCAAGGAGTTCGCCACCGCCTGGCCGGTATCGTTGTGCGCGTGGATGCCGAGATTGGCGCCCGGGACCCCGGATGCAATCACGGCAGAAACGATTTCCCGGATTTCCGGCGGCTGCGTGCCGCCATTGGTGTCGCAGAGCACCACCCAGCGCGCCCCGGCCTCGAGCGCCGTTTTCGCACAGGCGATCGCATAGGCCGGGTTTGCCTTGTAGCCATCGAAGAAATGTTCGCAATCGACCATCGCCTCGCGGCCGGAGGCGACAACGGCCTCGACCGAGGCGCGGATATTCTCGAGGTTTTCCTCGTTCGAACAGCCGAGCGCCACCTTCACATGATAGTCCCAGCTCTTGGCGACGAGACAGATGGCATCGCTCTTGGCCGCGAGCAGCGCAGTGAGACCCGGGTCGTTGGAGGCGGAGATGCCGGCGCGCTTGGTCATGCCGAAGGCGACGAAGGAGGCCTTCTGCGTGCGCTTCTTCGTGAAGAACTCCGTGTCGGTCGGATTGGCTCCCGGATAGCCGCCCTCGACATAGTCCATGCCGAATTCGTCGAGCATCGAGGCGATGGCGATCTTGTCCTCGACGGAAAAGTCGATGCCGGGCGTCTGCTGCCCGTCTCGAAGCGTCGTGTCGAAGAGATAGATGCGTTCCTTGGTCATGGCTCGGTCCAAAATGCAGGTCTGGAAATCAGTGCGGGGTTTACCGCTATTCGGTCTTGCCGGCGAATTTGTCGGTCGCGCGGATTAGGCGATCGAGAATGCCCGGCTCGGAATAGGCATGGCCTGCCCCCTCGATCAGATGAAATTCGGCCTCCGGCCAGGCCTTGTGCAACTGCCAGGCATATCTGGCCGGGCACGGCATGTCGTAGCGGCCGTGGACGATCACGCCCGGGATGCCGTGGAGCTTGTGCGCATCGCGCAGCAACTGCCCCTCGTCGAGCCAACCGGCATTGACGAAGAAATGGTTTTCGATCCGGGCAAAGGCATCGGCAAACTCCTCGTCCTCGAACCGGGTACTGGTCGCCGGCTCGGGCAGTAGCGTGATCGTCTCACCCTCCCAGATGCTCCAGGCCTTGGCTGCCGCAAGCCGCGTCGCGCGGTCATCGCTCGTCAGGCGGCGGTGGTAAGCGCGCATCATCTCGTGACGTTCTTCCGGCGGGATCGGGGCGATGAAGCGCTCCCACTTGTCGGGGAAGATTTCCGAGACACCGAACTGATAGTACCAGTCGAGTTCGGCCCTGGTCAGCATATAGACGCCCCGGACGACCAGCTCGGAAACGCGCTCGGGATGCTTTTCGGCATAGGCGAGCGCCAGCGTCGAGCCCCAGGAGCCACCGAAGACCAGCCATTCCTCAACGCCGGCGAGTTCACGCAATCGCTCGATATCGGCGACGAGATGCCAGGTCGTATTGGCGTTGATCTCCGCATGCGGGGTCGACTTGCCGCAACCGCGCTGGTCGAACAATGTGACATCGTAAAGCGCCGGATCGAAGAGGCGCCGATGGTTCGGCGAGATCGTACCGCCAGGACCGCCGTGCAAGAACACAGCCGGCTTCGCCCCTGATGTGCCTGCCTTTTCCCAGTAGATCACATGGCCGTCGCCGACGTCGAGGCGACCCGAGGCATAGGGTTCAATTTCCGGATAAAGAGTTCTGACTGCAGCACTCACGGCAAAACTTCCTCGGGTGGCCAGTGAACGGTGTCGAAATCAGGGTGCTGGCGGTTCGATTCCAGCACGCACAGATGGCGCGCGGCGGCTTCTTCACTGCCATCATCCGTGTCTCTTTCGGGAAGTCTCGGCAGGTGCGCAAACCAGAACATCCGCGACTCGACGCCGGACTGATAGATGGGTTGGACGTCATCGGGATCGTCGAGCGAGCCGAGTGTGATGTTCAAAAAGCTCGCATCCGGCATGTCGTAGAAGAGCGGCGTACCGCAATTGCGGCAGAAGCCGCGCCGCACCAGATCGGAGGAGCGAAACCAGGAAGGCTGGCCGCGTGTGATGCTCAAATTCTCGCGCGCGATATTGGCAAGTGGCAGGAAATAGTTGCCCGCCGCCTTTTGGCACATGCGGCAATGACAGATATGGGGATCGTCGAGCGTGCCCTCGGCACGGTAACGCACCTGGCCGCATTGGCAGCCGCCCGTGAAGATGCGCCTGATCATGATGTCCACTGCCCTGCCGACGGCCACTGCTCCGTCTCGTGATCGGGATGCTGGAAGGAGATGATCCGCTCCTGCCGGGCATAATAGTCCTGATCATCATGGACCGGCTGATCGAAGATCGTTTCGACCCAAGGCAGGCGAGCCTGGTAATTGACCTGGATCTGCGGTGCGAGATCGGAGCGGTCGTCGAAGGCGCCGATGGCGATTTCCAAGCCGCCGGGATGCCGATAGGTCAGCGGTGTGCCGCATTTCGGGCAAAAGCCGCGATCGATATTCACCGAGGATTGGAAATAGCTCGGTTCGTCGCGTATCCATTCGACCCCGTCCTTTGGCGCCGTCACCAGGGCCGAAAAGAACGAACCGAACTGCTTCTGGCACATTCGGCAATGGCAGATCGACGGGCGTCCGAGGTCGCCGCGGATGCGGAAACGGACCGAACCGCACTGGCACCCTCCAGTTCGTGTGGCGTCACTCATCGTTTCTCCTCCGGGGGCCAGGTTTCGGTGTCATGATCGGGATGCTGATAGGATTCGAGATGGGCCAGGTAAGAAGCCGCATCGACGTCGGCCATCGTCTCCTCGCCGGGAAGGCTCGGCACGTGGTCGACATAGGGCAATTTCGCCTCGGTACCCCACTGGATCGTCGGTGTTATGCCTTCGGGCCTGTCGAAGGCGGCTATCGCCAGCGCGATGCCGTCCGGTGCCTCGAAGGTGAGCGGCGTGCCGCAATCGCCGCAGAAGCCGCGCCAGACCGCATTGGATGACTGGAACCGCTTGCGCTCGCCCCGCGGCCAGGAGACTTTCGCCCCGCGCACCGAAACGAGCGGCAGATAGAAATTGCCGCTCGCCTTCTGGCACATACGGCAGTGGCAGACCGATGCGTCGCCGAGCTTGCCCTCGACGCGGAAGCGGACCGCACCACATTGGCATCCGCCGGTATGGAAATCGTCAGCCATCTCTTCCTCCTACTGCATGCTCAGGTCTGGGACCGTTTCACTTCCCAGGTGGTCACCCGCTCGCCCGTTTCCGGATCCTTGCCATCCTTGAGCTGGATGCCGCGCGCCAGGAGATCGGCGCGGATGGCATCAGCCTCTGCATAATTCTTCGCCTTCAACAGTTCGAGGCGCGCTCGCACGCGGCCGTCGATCTCCTCGACGACCGCTTCGTCGAGTTCGATCTCCTTCGGCAGCACGCCGAGGAGCGCGGCACTTGCAGCGAAGGCGCCGAGATACTGCGCATCCGCCGAGGCCTTCTGCGCCAGGGCATGCAGCGCCTGGATCGCGGCGACGGTGTTGAGGTCGTCTGCCAGCGCAGCCACGATGGCCGCGTCCGCTTCGCCCGCCGCCTCGCCCGGCACCGGCCATCGGGAGAGCAGGTGCTCGGCCTCCTCCAGCCGCTTGATCGAGAAGTCGATCGGCTCGCGATAATGCGTCATCAGCATCGCCAGCCTCAGCACCTCGCCCGGCCATTTGCGGCCGCCAAACCTCTCCGTGTGCAGAAGCTCGTAAATGGTGACGAAATTACCCTCCGACTTCGACATCTTGCGGCCTTCGACCTGCAGGAAGCCGTTGTGCATCCAGACATTGGCCATGACATCCGTGCCGTGCGCGCAGCGCGACTGGGCGATCTCGTTCTCATGATGCGGGAAGATCAGGTCGAGCCCGCCGCCATGGATGTCGAAGACGTCGCCGAGATAGCGGCCGCTCATCGCCGAGCATTCGATGTGCCAGCCGGGCCGACCGCGGCCCCAGGGGCTGTCCCAGCCGGGCTCATGCTCCTGCGAAAGCTTCCAGAGCACGAAGTCGCCGGGATTTCTCTTGTGGGCCTCGACCGCGACCCGCGCGCCAGCCTGTTGCTCGTCCAGATTGCGCCTGGAAAGCTGGCCATAGTCCGGCATCGACCGCGTATCGAAGAGCACTTCACCCTCGGCCTGATAGGCATGGCCATTGGCGATGAGCTTCTCGATGATCTCGATCATCTGAGGGATGCTCTCGGTGGCGCGCGGCTGAACGGTCGGCTCGAGACAGCCGAGTACCGCCGCATCGTCGAGGAACTGCGTCTCGGTCTTCTCGGTGACGCGCCGGATCGCTTCGTTCAACGGCAGGCCGGGATAGTCGCGCAGGGCGCGCGCATTGATCTTGTCGTCAACGTCCGTGATGTTGCGTGCATAGATGACGCGGCTTTCGCCGTAGACGTGGCGAAGCAACCGGAACAGCACGTCGAAGACGATGATCGGCCGGGCATTGCCGATATGAGCATAGTCGTAGACGGTCGGGCCGCAGACATACATGCGGACGTTCTGAGGGTCGATCGGCCGGAAATCGGCCTTTTCCCGCGTCAGCGTGTTGTACAGCTTCAAAGTCGGCATTCCGCCCATCCCAAATCTCCAAGCCTGCATGCAACCGTCGCACTATAACGCCCGGGCGGCCCGCACGTTTGTCATCTTGGATTTCGGGAGACGAAAACGGCCAGGCCAGCGGATCGCTAGCGAATAATCTTCCGGCAAATAATGCAGATAACCGTTTTCATGGCGACCCTTATCGCGCGTCATATGGCGCCGGTCAAGAGGCCAGCCGCATGCAAGCAACGGTGGGCATCAACACAAGTCCGCGGCCATGGATTTGTCACGATTTGGCTCGACCGGGATCGCCACGCGAGAACGTGATTCGCGACGCTGCGTCGATCATGTTTCCCGCGGAACAAGGAGAAACGCCGTTTTCGGGCACAAAAGCGACGACGAAGCGTTTCCGATATAGGAAGCATCAAGGAGAACATGCAGATGAAACCCGCCAAGACTCCCGGCTCCAAGCCCCCCGCGGCCGATCTCGTGGCGCAATATCGGCCGCTTGGCCTCAAGGCCGTGCTCGCCGCCTGCCTGCAGGCCAAGGCCAAACCTGCCGGCAAGAAAACTCGTCAAGCGCCCCGCGTGACAGGCCAGAACGCGCCCTAAAAGAGCGTCAACTGTCCGTCGTCCTTTTCGCGGTCGGCGGAAGCTCCTTTCGTCAAGATCGATGCTATGGGTGCGACTTCGTCCTGGAGGTCAGGCCCCGTATTCGCAACCTTGTTGACCTTGTCGGACACGGGAACCGCCTCGAAATAGTCCTCCGGCGCCGGAGCCAGAAGGTCCGCCACGTCGCGCGGCTCCTGTGTCCGGCAGTCCAGCCATCGCGTGAATTCCTCCGGCGGAATCACGACCGGCATGCGATCATGGATGTGCCGGATCGTCTTGTTCGCGCCCGTGGTGAGAACGGCGGCGGTATCGACTTCGGAACCGTCAGCGGATGACCAAGTCTCCATAAGGCCGGCGAAGGCGACGATGCCGCCGTTCTTCGGCCGGACCCAATAGGCCTGCGAGGCTTCACGGCTGCCTTTCGGCGGACGATGCCACTCATAGAATCCGGATGCCGGCACCAGAATGCGACGGTGGCGCATCGAAGCGCGGAAGGCGGCCTTCTCCGTCGCGGTCTCGGCGCGCGCATTGATGAGCAGTGGAAAGCTGCGCGGATCCTTCACCCAGCCCGGCGTGAGGCCCCAGCGGACCAGCATTGCCTTGCGGTCGGGCAGGTTGCTGCCCGGCTCCGCCCGTTCGGAAGCGACGATGATGAGGATCGGCTGGCTCGGCGCGATGTTGAACCTCGCCGGGAAGTCTTCCACCTTCAGCAGGCCAAACAGTTCCAACAATTCTTCGGGGCTCGCCGTCAGCGCAAAACGTCCGCACATGACAGGGGTGTGGCACTTCACGTAGGATGGGTCAACGACCATATGAATTCAGATGCGATGACACGCCAGCCCCAACTCGCCTCCTCCGCCATCATCGAACGCAACGGGCGCTACCTGCTCGTCCGCCGGGCCAATCCGCCGTCGGCCGACATGTATGCCTTTCCGGGCGGTCGGGCGGAGCCGGGTGAGACCCCCGCCGCAACCGCCTTGCGCGAACTCGCCGAAGAGACCGGGATCTGTGGCCGCGACCCGGTGCTTTTCGAGACCTATGACCTCGTTCCGAGCCAGGCGGAGAGCCGGCATTTCCTGCTCTCCGTCTTCACGGTGGAGGCAGATTCCGATTGCGATGCCGTTGCCTCGGACGATGCGGCAGATGCAGGCTGGTTCACGCCGGAGGAAATCTTCGCCCTGCCCATTCCGGAGAGCGTCCGTCATTGTGTGGAAAAACTGGCCCGCATGCGGCCGTCGATCCATCCGAGCCGCGACGCTCTTGCAAGCGGAACCGATTCGGATTTGATGGACCCATGACCTTCGCGCCGCTCATGTTCCGACTTCTCCTCGCCGGCACCGCGCTCGCAATCGCAGCGGGAGCCGCCGCGCAGGAGACCGCCCCCCCGGAAACGCAAGCCGCCGCGCCGCCTCAAGTCGAAGGCAAGCCCCCGCCCTATGAGCAGCGCCTCGTCCGCCTGGCCGAAATCCTCGGGTCGGTCCACTATCTGCGCAATCTCTGCCTCAGCCAGCCGGAAGACAGCTGGCGCCGCTCGATGCAGCAGTTGATCGACAAGGAGACCGCCGACGAGCCGAAGCGGCGCGAGCGGATGACGGCCGCGTTCAACCGCGGGTATAGGACCTTCGCCTCGGTCTACACAGCCTGCACGGAGCCCGCGACACTCGCCGAGGAGCGATACCGTGCCGAAGGTGCAACACTTGCTTCTGAAATCGTCGCGCGCTTTGGAAATTAGCCCGATATTAACCTCTTTTTCCGCCGACCCGTGTCGTTTCGGGAAAAGGCTGCTAAAGTCCGTTAAGAGAGTGGTAAGAAGTGACCGGCCCGTCTGCCCGTTCAGTTGCGGTTCAGCGAAGAGGCGCTAGGTTGGCCAAGTGCACGTGATGGAAGCCGCATGGAACGAATGATGGAACCAAGCCTGACCGACATCGACGACATGATCGTCCATGAGAAAATGCAGGCGGCGCTGGAACACCAGAACGAAGCCTGGGCGGACGGCATGGCGGATGGGATCGAGCCGGAAATCATTGCCGACGCGGCAATTGCGCTGGCCATGCGCGAAACCATTCGGCTGCATGGCGAAGAGGGCGCCGAGGCCATGCTGAATTCGCTTCGCGAGCGCATGCTCGCCGGAGAATTCTCGCCACAGCGGTCAATCCAATAGCATCAGGACTGCCCATGACCCGGAACCTTGCAGGCCGTGCCGGAGCGGCGCGCCTCGTCATGCTGTTGCTGGCGGGCGCCGTTTTCTGCGTCCCGATGGCGGCTCCGGCTGCGTTCGCATTGAGTGAACTCAAGGGCGCCCCTCCTCCTGCTCCCGCTGATAGCGCCGAGAACTCGGCGCCGACGGAGTCGCCCGAGGGCGAACCGGAAGAACCGCTCGAAATCCCGATGCCCGATCCGCTCGTCGACAAGGCCGCGACCGAAACCAAGGATGCCGCGCCCGAAGTGGTCCAGCCGGTCGAAGTTCTGGCAGACGTCTCGAAAATTCCGGCTCCGGTCGCCCGCATGCGCGAGCTCATCGTCGAGGCAGCCGCCTCCGGCGACATCGAGCGGCTGCGTCCCCTGCTTGGCAAGGGGCCGACCCAGACGCAGGTGAGCGGCAGCGGCGGCGAGGAAGACCCGATCGCAACACTGAAAGGTCTTTCCGGCGACCAGGATGGCGTCGAAATCCTCGCGATCCTGCTCGATGTTCTTTCGACCGGCTTCGTCCTTGCCGACAAGGGCACGCCGGAGGAAGCCTATGTCTGGCCCTATTTCGCCGAAAAGCCGTTGGCTTCGCTGACGCCTCCGGAAAAGGTCGACCTGTTCCGACTGGTGACCGCCGGCGATTTCGCCGGCATGGAAGAATTGGGCAACTACAATTTCTACCGCGTCGGGATCACGCCCGACGGCCAGTGGAAATTCTTCGTCGCCGGCGATTGATTAGGTCAGGAACCTGAGCCTGCTCGCTTGCCCTTCAGCGGCGGAAATCCTACCTCTTCGACAAAGAGAACGGGATTCAAAACCATGCCCAAGCTTTGCCTCGACGACCGCGCAATCATCAGCCTTTCCGGCAAGGACGCTGACGCGCTGCTGCAGGGTCTGATCACCACCGACCTCGGCGCGCTGGCTGAGGACGAAGTGAGGCCAGGAGCGCTGCTGACGCCGCAGGGCAAGATCCTCTTCGACTTCCTGATCTCCCGCGATGGAGAGGCATTGCGGGTCGAAACGTCCCTCGACCAGGTCGAGGCGCTGTTGAAGCGTCTGACCATGTACAAGCTGCGATCGGCGGTGGAGCTCTCCCTTCTCACGCCGGCGCCGGTCGCGGTCGTCTTCGGGGAGGAACGGCCCGACAGCAGCTATCGCGACCATCGGTTCGAGAAGGCCGGGTTGCCCGTATTCCGTCTCTATCGCTCAATCGCGGGCGCTAAGGCCAGCGTCGCCGACTACGATCGTCTGCGGATCGCGACCGGTGTCGCCGCGGTGAACCGGGATTACGCGCTGCAGGATGCCTTTCCGCATGACGTCCTGATGGACCTGAACGGTGGCCTCTCCTTCCGCAAGGGCTGCTATGTCGGCCAGGAGGTCGTCTCACGGATGCAGCACCGAGGCACGGCGCGTCGCCGTGTCGTCATCGTCGCCAGTGAGGCGGAACTCCCACCAACGGGGACGAGCCTTGCCATCAACGGAAGACCGATCGGGTCTCTCGGCACCGTCCAGGGCAAGGCGGGGCTCGCAATCGTGCGCATCGACAAGGCGGGCGAAGCTATTGCCAAGGGCGACCCGATCCTCGCCGGCGAGGTGCCGGTTACGCTGAAGCTGCCTGGCTGGACCGGTCTTGCCTTTCCGGCCGAGGCGGACGAGGCGAGCGCATGATGAATGCGCGCGCGTGGCAGCGGATGCTTTCCGGCCGGCGGCTCGATCTGCTCGATCCCTCGCCGCTCGACGTCGAGCTTTCGGATATCGCCCACGGGCTTGCCCGGGTGGCCCGGTGGAACGGCCAGACGGTTGGCGATCACGCCTTTTCGGTTGCCCAGCATAGCCTGTTGGTCGAGGATATTTTTCGCCGCACCAACCGCTGCAACGCGGCCGATTGCCTGATGGCACTTCTCCACGATGCACCCGAATATGTCATCGGCGACATGATTTCGCCGTTCAAGGCCGTGGTCGGCGGCGGATACAAGGCGGTCGAGAGGCGGCTCGAAAGCGCCGTCCATCTGCGCTTCGGCCTGCCGCCTCACACGCCCAAGGAGCTCAAGGAGCGGATCAAGAAAGCCGATCGCGTCGCCGCCTATTTCGAAGCGACGGAACTTGCCGGCTTTTCACCGGAGGAGGCGCGCAAGTTCTTCGGCCAGCCGCGCGGCGTGACGCGCGAGACGCTGCTGATCGACCCCTTGCCGGCGGTCGATGCTCAACGGCTTTTCGCCGAGCGCTTCACGTCGCTGGAGGCGGAGCACATCAGGACGAGCCAGGAGGCCTGACATGACAGGCATCGTCGTCTCGCCGCTCGGCCGCATCGCAGAAATGGCAGTCCGCCACGGCTGCCGCGAAATGCTCAGCCTGATGGCCAAGGGGCAGGATTTTCACCGGCCCGGCATAATCGAGCGAGACAAACATCTGACGATCGGCGTCAACGACATCAGCTTTGCCGGAACCGGCGACCTGATTGCGCCGCAGGAGGCGCATGTCGTGCAGATCATCGACTTCGCCCGCAAGTGGGACCGCTCGCGGCCACTGCTCGTCCATTGCTGGATGGGGGTCTCCCGCTCGCCGGCCGCGGCGCTGATCGCGGCGCTGGCCGTCGCGCCGGACCAGGATGACGCGGCTCTCGCATTACGCTTGCGGCTCGCCTCACCCTTTGCCACGCCGAATGCGCGGCTTGTGGAGATCGGCGACGAAGCGCTGTCGCGACAGGGAAGGCTCGTCGCCGCGGTGCGAGCGATCGGCCGCGGGGCCGACGCCGACGGCAATGCTCCCTTCCTCCTGCCTCTCCTTCCGAAAGATGAGCGCCATGCAGGTTGAGGGGGTGCCGGTCACCGTCGAGATTGGCCTCAACGCGGTCATCGTCGCCGTCGTCAACCGCAGTCCGCGCATTCTCGCGGTCAGCGAAACGGACGGCGACACGCGCGACAGCCTGCCCTTCGGCCCCTTCGATCCGGCGCGCCACCGCACGTTCGAGGCGAGCCTGCGCGCCCGCGTCGAAAAACGAACGGCGCTGAAGCTCGGCTATATCGAACAGCTCTATACCTTCGGCGACCGCGGACGCCAGCGCCTGCCGGGTGAAGAAGGCAAGCACATGGTCTCCGTCGGCTACCTGGCGCTGACCCGTACCGATGCCGAAAACAACGAGAGGCTGGCGGAGGCCGGCGCCCATTGGCGGGACTGGTACGGCTATCTGCCCTGGGAAGACTGGCGGCAGGGACGTCCTGCAGTGCTCGACCAGACGATCCTGCCAGCCCTTGCCCGCTGGGAAGCCGGTCTTGCCGGCGACGAGAGATCCGCGGCAAACGTACAACGCCGGTCGCGCGTGCGGCTGGCGTTCGGCCTCGACGATTTTCCGTGGGACGAGGAGCGCGTGCTGGAACGCTACGAACTGCTCTATGAAGCGGGGCTGGTGCGCGAGGCGGTGATCGACGGCCATTGCCGCGAAACGGACAAGCCAGCGGCGGGGCTGGCGATGCGGCACGACCATCGCCGCATCGTCGCAACGGCCGTCGCCCGGCTGCGTGGCAAGATCAAGTACCGGCCGGTGGTTTTCGAACTGATGCCGCCGGAATTCACCCTTACGGATCTTCAGGCGACGGTCGAGGCGATCTCCGGCCGCCATCTGCACAAGCAGAACTTCCGCCGGCTGGTCGAGGGCGCGGAACTGGTCGAGCCAACGGGAGGATCGCTCGCCTCGACTGGCGGCCGGCCGGCCGCGCTCTTCCGCTTCCGACGACAGATCCTCGATGAACGCCCTGCGCCCGGCCTCAAGGTGGGTGGACGGTGAATTCTACTTAATGACCGCGCAGGCGAGACGGTCGCCGGCATCTCCGGCCGGCTGGCTGCGGTTGTCGTCGGAGCGTGCATGGATGACCAGGGCACGTCCGCGAATGGCCGTTCGCTTGTCGTCGAGCGAGACGAAGCTGTTGAACACCTGGGCACGCAATACGCCGTCGGCCCCGACGAACTGATTGGGCATGTCGCCGGCATGCGGGCCGTGGGCAGCGAGGAAGCCGTGCTCGGCGCCCTCATCTCCGTCGAGAAAATGCTTGCCGGCAGACTCGAAGCCGTCTGCGACGTCGCATCGCCCCGTTTCGTGAACATGGAAGGCCACCCAGGTATCCTTGGGAAGGCCGCTGACCTCCATCTCGATCAGCACACCCTTGCCGCCAGAGGTCAATGTCGCCCGTCCGGTGTCCGTGCCGTCCTTGCCGACGAATTCGGCCGTCGCCGTCTGCGATGATTGTTGCGCCGAGGCAGCCGCCGCCAGCCCCACGGCAGCGGCGAGCGCGATTACCACCCTGATCATCATCGTTCCTTCCTCGCTGTCGGTTTGAGAAGCAACGCGCGGTTGCCCATCTCGTTCCAACGGCAATTTCGGAGATAGGCCGGTAGACGAGCCCGCAGTCAGACCGAAATATCGAGCCCGATGTCGAGGGTCGGTGCCGCCATGGTGATCTTCGACGTCGAGATATAGTCGACGCCGGTCTCGGCGATCGCGCGGATCGTCTCGATCTTGACATTGCCGGACGCCTCGAGCCGGGTGCGGCGCGGGTCGTCAGCATAGGCGGCGGCGCTCAGCCCCCAATGTCCGGCATTGACGGCCACCGCCTCGCGCAGGAGCTCCGGGCCCATATTGTCGAGCAGGATGACGTCGGGTGCGGCGGTCAGCGCCTCGCGCATCTGCGCCAGCCCCTCCACTTCGACCTCGACCTTGACCAGATGCCCGCAATAGGCACGGGCCGCACGGATGGCGCCGGCGACACCGCCTGAAACTGCGATATGATTGTCCTTGATCAGCACCGCGTCATCCAGGCCGTAGCGATGGTTGGAGCCCCCGCCGAGCCGAACGGCGTATTTCTCGAGCGCCCGAAGGCCGGGAATGGTCTTGCGGGTGCAGCAGACCTTCGCCGCCGTATGGGCGATTTCGTCGGCGAACTTCGCCGTGTAGCTGGCAATCCCGGAAAGGTGCATGAGGAAATTGAGGGCGACCCGCTCGCCCGAAAGCACGCCCCGCGCCCGACCGGAGATGCGCGCAATCGTGGTGCCCGGTGCGACGCGATCGCCATCGGCAACCAGCGCTTCGAAGCGGATCGAAGGCTCGACGAGGCGGAAGGCAGTGCGCGCCAGCTCCAGTCCGGCAACGACGCCCGCTTCGCGCACGCTCATCGTCGCGGTCGCCGTCATGTCCGGTCCGATGGTCGCCAAGGTGGTAATGTCGCCGGCTCGGCCGAGGTCTTCGAGGAGCGCAGCTTTCACCTGCTCCTCGACCATGAGGGCGGGCAGTTCCGGAAGTAGGGCGACGGTCATGAGCTTCTTTCCGATTTCGTCGTTTGTCTGCGCGGCAGAAAGAGCCGCCGGCGTCACGCCGACTCCGTCTCAGCGGCCTCGGCGGCCAGGCGCTCCGCCTGCGCGAGCGTCAGATAGGTGCGCCGCTGCCATTCTGGACGCTCCTCCGGGCAATCGGCGCGGAAATGTCCGCCGCGGCTTTCGGTGCGCTGCAGGGCGGCGACGGCGATGAGTTTGGCCGTGGTGATGATATTGGCGAAGCGCAGCCGCGTATTGACCCGCTCCAGTTCGGCGATCTCGCGGATCGCCTGCAGCAGGCCTTCCCGCGTGCGCACAACGCCGACGCATTCGCTCATCAACCCGCGCAGTCGCTTGAAGGGTGGGCTGTCCTCGACGGTCACCGGATCGTCGTTCTCGCCGGCATTGTCTCCCCATTCCGTCAGTTTCGGAGTCGGGAGCGTACCCTTGATGTTTTCGGCAATCCGCGCCGCGAAGACCACCGCCTCGAGCAGCGAGTTGGAGGCAAGCCGATTGGCGCCATGGACGCCTGTCGAGGTCACCTCGCCGGCCGCCCAGAGGCCATCGATCGAGGTGCGGCCTTCGCCGTCGGTCAGCACGCCGCCCATGTGGTAATGGACCGCCGGAGCGACCGGGATCGGTTGCGTCACCGGATCGATCCCAGCCGCCATGCAGGAGGCATAGACGGTCGGGAACATGTCCGGGAAATGCTTGCCGATCGCCTTGGTGCAGTCGAGGAAGGCGCCGCGCCCGGCCTTGACTTCGTCAAAGACGCCGCGGGAAACGACGTCGCGCGGTGCAAGCTCGCCATCCGGATGGATATCGAGCATGAAGCGGCGGCCCTTCGAATTGACGAGGATCGCACCGTCGCCGCGCAAAGCCTCGGTCGCGAGCGGTGCCGGATCCTTGCCGATGTCGATCGCGGTCGGGTGGAACTGCACGAATTCCGGATCGGCGATGATCGCACCCGCCCGTGCCGCCATGCCGACGCCTTGGCCGCAGGCTTCCCAGGGATTGGTGGTGACGGCGTAAAGGTGGCCGAGGCCGCCGGAGCAAAGCACGACGGCGCGGGCCGGGAAGGAAACGCGGGTCTTCGACTGGCCGGCATCCGGCCGCGCGAAACGCCGGAAATGAAGCGCCCCTCGCGCACCAGTTCCTCGACCACATAGCCTTCGATGACGCGGATCGACGGGGTCCTGCGCACGGCGGCGATCAGCGCCTCCATGATCGCCTTGCCGGCCATGTCGCCCTTGACGCGCACGATGCGCCGCTCGGAATGCGCCGCCTCGCGCGACAAGACCAGCTTGCCCTCGAGATCCCGGTCGAAGGGCACGCCATATTCAAGCAAATCGTGGATGCGCGCCGGACCTTCGGCAACCATCATCCGGGTCATCTTCTCGTCGACGATGCCGGCCCCTGCGGCCATGGTATCGGCGACATGCTTCTCAAACGTATCGCCGGTGCTCATCGCCGCGGCGATCCCGCCTTGGGCCCAGGCGGAGGAGGCACCGTGGCCGATCGGCGCGGCGGCAAGAATGGTGACGGGACGCGGCGCCAGCTTCAGCGCGCAGAAAAGTCCGGCAAGGCCGCCGCCGACGATGACGATGTCATCGATCCCGTTGAAGGATTGCGGACGAAAATGGTCGGTCAGCATGGCTTGGTAACTCCTCCAACGGCCCTGCATGCACTGGGCGGCCCAGTGCCGATTACTGCTTGAGGTTCACCATTCGCTCGACGGCAAGGCGTGCACGGTCGGCGATCGCCGGATCAACCAGAACCTCTTCCCTCATGTTGAGCAGGCTGTCGAGAATTTTCGGCAGCGTGATGCGCTTCATGTGCGGACAGAGGTTGCACGGCTTGACGAAATCGACGCCTTGAACTTCCGCCTGAATGTTCGACGCCATCGAGCATTCGGTGACGAGCAGCACCCGCTGCGGCCGCTTGTCCTTGACATAGTTGATCATACCCGAGGTGGAGCCGGAGAAATCACAGACTTCGATCACATCCGGATGGCATTCGGGATGGCCGATGATCTCGATGCCGGGATTGGCCTCCTTGTAGGCGAGAAGCTCGGCCGCCGTGAAGCGCTCATGAACCTCGCAATGGCCCTTCCAGGTCAGGATTTTTTTATTGGTGTGACGTGCAACGTTCATCGCCAGGTATTCGTCCGGAATGCAGAGCACCGTGTCGGATTCGAGACTCTCGACAACGGCGAGCACGTTGGACGAGGTGCAGCAGATATCCGTCTCCGCCTTCACGTCCGCCGAGGTGTTGACATAGGTGACGACCGGCACGCCGGGATAGCGCTCTTTGAGCAGCCGCACATCGGCGCCGGTGATCGATTCGGAAAGCGAGCAGCCGGCCTTGGCATCGGGGATCAGCACGGTCTTTTCCGGATTGAGCAGCTTCGAGGTCTCCGCCATGAAGTGCACGCCGCACTGAACGATGATCTCGGCGTCGACCTTGGTAGCGTCGCGGGCGAGTTGCAGCGAATCGCCGACGATGTCGGCAACACAGTGAAAAATGTCCGGCGTCTGGTAGTTGTGCGCCAGGATGACGGCGTTGCGCTCTTTCTTCAGCCGGTTGATCGCATGCACGTAGGGTGCATAGGCCGCCCACTCGAATGCCGGAATGAAGTCCTTGACCTTCTCGTAGAGATGCTCGGTCTCGCGGGCGATCGCCGGCGTGTAAGTGAGGTCGGGCCTCTCGATGACGCCGTAGCGCGCAGCGGCGCTGACGAACGCTGGGGCGGGTGCTGCGCCCGCGCGAAGGTCAAGACTGGTCATCGAGCTCTCCTCTCTCGCCATTTCCGGTTACTAATTATGCTCAAACTGAGCATAATTAGGTCAAAACAAAAGCGGCTGAGCCGCCGGGGACTGATTTAGAAAGTTTTGTGACAGATTTCAAGGATCGAATGTCGCGCCCGAGATATTCTCGGGCGCATCGGATCGGCTTCAAGCCACGACCGGGCGCGCGACGCCTCTCTCCTCGATCGGCCAATGGACGATCGCCGCAAAGACGCCGAGCGCGACCCCCAGCCACCAGACCGGATCGTAGGATCCAAGCCGATCATAGAGATAGCCGCCCATCCAGACGCCGAGGAAGGAGCCGACCTGGTGCGAGAGGAAGACGATGCCGCCGAGCAGCCCGAGATGGCGGGTGCCGAACATGATGGCCACCAATGCGTTGGTCGGCGGCACCGTCGACAGCCACAACAGTCCCATAACGATCGCGAAGATGACCACAGAGGTCGGCGACTGGGGCAGAAGCAGGAAGGCCGCGACGGCAATCGAGCGACCCAGGTAGATCCACACCAGGAAATACGGCTTGGAATAGCGCTGGCTGATGAAGCCGGCCGATAGCGAGCCGATGATGTTGAAGAAGCCGATCAAAGCGAGCGCGATGACCGCATAGCGCGCATCGATGCCGATATCGCCGAGATAGGCGGGGAAATGCGCCGTGATGAAGGCGACCTGATAGCCGCAGACGAAGAAACCGGAGACAAGCAGCAGATAGCTCCTGTGTCCAAAAGCTTCCTTTATAGCCTCGCCGACGGTCTGCTTGGACAGCGCTTCGGAATGCCGTCCGGACATGGCATTGCCGCGCAACGGAATGGCGAAGAGCGGCACGAGCAGCATCAGGAAGCCGAGATAGACGAGACTGTCGGACCAGCCATAGGCGGAAATGAGCCCTTGGCTCAGCGGCGCAAACAGGAACATGCCGGCCGACCCCGCCGCCGTACCGATGCCGAAGACGAACGAACGGTGATGGGGCGCGACATTGCGCGCGAAGGCGGAGAGCACGATGCCGAAGGAACCGGAAGCAACGCCGAGACCGACGAGGACGCCGCCGCCGACATGCAGCCAGATCGGCGCACTGGCGAAGGCCATGATGAACAGACCGCTGGAATAGAGAAGACCGGATAGCGCCAGCATGCGCCAGGTGCCAAACTTGTCAGCCAGTGCCCCGAAGAAGGGCTGGCCGAGGCCCCAGAAGAGATTCTGGATGGCCATGGCAAGGCCGAAGGTCGTCCGATCCCAGCCGGTGTCGGCGAGCATCGGCAACTGAAAGAAGCCCATGGCCGAACGCGGACCGAAGGTCAGCATCGCGATCATGGAACCGGCAGCGATGATCAGCCAAGGCAGGTGATCAGTCGCATGCTTGGCGGCTGGGGTGGCAGCGGACATAGGAAGCTCCGATTTTTTGAGGGGCCATCCTATGGCGGCGCACAATCTGCGCAAAGCCAAATTAATTGACGATGCAATCACAGGAATTGATGGCGGACCGCGCGAAGCCGTGAAATGCGGCTCAACCGGCGCTGCGTATCTTCATCGGCCAACGCTCGGTGCGTCGGCTCACAACCCTGGCCTCGTCGGCGATCCTGACGATCCCCTCGCCCCTTGGCACGGCATTCCAGCCGAAGAGCACGCCCGGCACGCGGCGATCCGCGGACATGCGCTTTTCCGCGAGCCCCTGAATCGGATTGCCGCCGATGCGTTCGCCGGTCGTCTGATCCTGCGTGGTCATGATGCATCGCGCGCAGGGTTTGACGAGATCAAAGGCGATGCCGGCGATCTCAAGGCTTTCCCACAGGTCTTCGGCCCAGGGCTCATCGCAGTCGACGAGGATGTTGGTGCGGAAGCGCTCCATGCCGACCGGCTCCTGGCCCTTCTCGACGAGCGTTCGGTTGAGGTCTGCCAGCGAACCGGTCGTCGTGATCAGAACCGGAAAGCCGTCGGCGAACCCGACCGGCGCGGCGGTGCCGGCCCATTCGGCGCCGACGAAGCGCTCGGCCTCCTCGTCCATATGCACGAGCTTGACCGGCCGCCCGAACCAGGCCGACAGCGTTTCGTTCGCGTCGTCATCGGCAAGGGCAGCATTCACGTCGCTTGACCAGACGCGAACATCGACCCGGCTCTCCGGATCGAAGCGGACGGAGATTTCGTTGTCATTCATCTTCAGGTGAAGGCCGCCATCGATGTGCGTCGCTTCGACCTGAGCCAGCGCCTGTAGTTCGCGCTGGGTGATGAACTGGCCATCAGGCTCGACGACCATGAATCGCCGGTCGCCTGCCAACCCGTCGAGATTGACCGTCACGGCGGTTTGCGGCACGGCGCGACCGCTTTTCAAGGGGTGGATGTTGAGACCGGTGACTTTCATCGCGGCTTTCCAGGTTCAGAGATTGATTCAGGCCGCTCGCGATCTGATTCACCGCGCGGCAACAACATGTTGAAACAATTAGATTTCATCGAGCAGCATGGCAAGCACGCTGCGCAGCCGCGTTTGCCGCTCCAGCGCCAGGCGGCGCCCCGCTGCGGTCTGGAAACCGTCGGCGAGACGGAAGAGCTTCGTTTCGAAATGGTCGATCGCAAAGGCCTTGTCGTCGAGCGGCCTGTCCTCGGCCAAGGGATCGAGCGGATCGTAGAGACCGCTTCCCATGCGACCGGCGATATAGAAGCAGCGCGCGGCACCCACCATACCGATCGCGTCGAGCCGGTCCGCGTCCTGCAGGATCTTCGCTTCGAGCGTCTCGGGCGCCATGTTGGCGGAGAAGCTGTGGGTCAAAATGGCATGGGCGACGGCTGAAATTTCCAGCGTGCGCCAGCGGAGGCCGTCCAGGATTTGCCATGCCTTTTCGGCGGCGAGCCGCGATGCCCCGGCCCTGAGCGGCGAATTCTTCTCGACGGCGACGCAATCGTGCAACAGCACGGCGGCGGCGAGCTGCCGGCTGTCGCCGCCCTCCTCCGCCTGTATGCGTGCCGCGTTCTTCCAGACCCGAACGAGGTGGGCGGCGTCATGGGAGCCGTCGTCGCCGGAGAATGCATGCGGCAGAAGCTCGCCGGCAAGCTCGTCATGCGGTGCGAAGGCGGCGGCGAGAGCGTGAAGGCGCGTCATGCTTGGCTCGCTCCCTCTCTCGGCTCAGTCGCGATCGATCCAGGCGGGTCAGCCGAACCGTTCCCGCTGCTGGATAGGATCCTCTGGTAGAAGAGCCCGATGCCGATCAGCACGCCGCCGAGGCCGATGAAGGAGAGCGCCCGCAAGAAGCCCTCGAGGTTGGACATGTCGACGAGGAAGACCTTGAGCACGGCAATGAACACCAGTACGGCCGAAGCGATGCGGATGCTCTTGGCGTTGAAGCGCGATCCCACCACGAGAAGCAGAACGCCGAGCAGCAGCCAGACCACCGAGTAGGTGTAGGTCTCTCCCTGCAGGAAACCCTTCCAGTCGGCCACGCTTTCTCCCTGCCAGAAGCGGCGCACGCTCAACGTCGCCCAGGCGAAGGCAAGCACCGCGCCGCTCACTGCAAGCGCCATAACGTAGGGCTGTGGGCGCCTGCCCCGCGCATACCAGGCAAGGCCGACATAGCCGATAGCGGGCAGCAGATAGCCGATGAAGAGCAGGTCGAAGAACGGAATTCTGCCGAGCAACTCGCCGCTGAAATAAGGGTTCAAACCCACGAGATGCGCCGAGAGCACCGACAGCATCGAGAGCACGCCGAGCGCTATTCCGCCGGAGCGGAATACCGGGCTTGGCGATCTCCCGTCGAGCGTCATGAAAATGCCGGAGGCGCCGATGGCAAGCAGCGTGTAGATCGCCTGCTCGCCGAGCGTCGGAACGGAACTGTCAAGCACGCCGCCGTTCATCGCATGGCGCACGAGGATTGCGAGCGTCAGGAGCACGAAGAGGCTCGCGAGCGCCTGCAGCAGATTGCGCACGCGCATATCCGCAGAAGCGCGCAGGAAGTAGGCGCAACCGACGAGCAGCAGTGCTGGAATGCCGTATCCCGGCAGAAGGGCGTTGAAGACCGGCGTCGTTCCGAGACTGCCGGGGCCGACGATCGTCGGCTCCCAGGCGATCCGCGCCAGGACAACGATGGCGGCGGCGACGGTCACCCAGGGCAGAACCGGCCAGGAGCGGAGGCGTCTTGCAAAGGTGTAGCCCGCGCCGAGGAGCGCGATGGCGAGCGTCGTGACCAACCCGTCCGTCCAGGCGTGCAGGCCGACGACAAAGAGGCCGAAGGAGCCCACTGCCAGCAGACCGGCCGCAAGATCGAGCTCCCTCCCTTCGGCGTCGCGGCGAGAGATCCATTCGACGAGGCCAAGAAGGAATAGCCCGCCCGCGAAGGCGGCAAGCCCGTGCGGCAGGTCGAAGGCGAACTGGCCCGTCATCAGGAACGACATGCCGACAAGCGTGCCGGGCACGACGGCCGCGATGCCGGCCCAAAGAACTGCAAAGTGTCGCTGCTCGGCGAACCGCGCAAGCACGGCCGACGCGAGCAGGAGAAAAAGCCCTGCAAGTACCATCGCCGTCAGCATCGCCGTCCGGCCGGGAACGACGATCTGCGGTGTGGCCAATGTCGGATCGAGATAGGCAAGTACGCCGCTAAGGGCAGTCAGCGTCCACGTGCCGACGACTGCGCCGAGCGCAGCGAGCAGCGCCGGATAAACTGCCGTAGCCCGCACGGCACCGGCGCCGGCAAGAACGGCGACTACGACCACGAATTCGGCGACCGGGAACCGCGCCGCCGCAACGGCCGGGCTGATGAAAAGCAGCGCGAGGAGTGTTGCCACGATCGCCGCCGACAGCGAGATCGCCGCATAGGGCGGCGTGAAGAGCCGCTCCCAGGGACCCGGGGTTGCGGCTGGCGGCACGCTCGTCTCTGTTGTTGCGCGGGCTTCGCGTTCTACGCCGCCGGGCCAGAGCAAACTGACGCCGGCGATCATGATGACAAGTGCAGCGGTCACCGGCGGGGCTTCGAAAGGCGCAGCCAGCGCGACATAGGCCAGCCCCCACAGGCCCAGGCCAGCATTGGCGAGCGTTGGCACGACCGTCCAATGGCGCAGGCGAGAGGCTGCGAGCGTCGCGAACCAGGCGATCGCCAAGAACCCGAACAGCACCCATGGCCGCGGCTCGCCGCTCGAGACAAACAAGGGCGTGAGCAACGACGCCAGAAGACCGAGCCCGGCAAGCGCCTGGCCGTGCAACAGTGAGAGGCCGACGGTCGCCAGCGATATCAGCGCCAGCAACGCGAAAGCGGCGGCCGTACCGATGTAGTCGTAAATGCCGTGCGCCGCATAGACGACGCCGAACAGCGTGACGGCACCGGCCGCGGTCAGCACGCCGGGGATCATCGCATTGCGAAACCGGTCGGCGATCGTCGGCACCGCCCGGCGGCGGATCACTTCGCCGGCCATCCCGAGCGCAAGGCCGAAGATCGCGGCGAGCGTCAGGCGAACCGCCGGGCTCAGGAGCCCTGCTTCGATCGAATACTGCACCAGGAAATAACCGCCAAGCGCGAGCGCAAGCCCGCCGACCCAGACCGGCCAGCGACCGCCGATCCGGCTCTCGAGGCTCTCCGCGGACCGCGCGGCAACGGCTTCGGCGGCCGCGACGTCGGCGGGCTCGCCGCTTGCCGTCGTCTCTGCGCCCTCTGCGCCCGATGGGGCGCTGCCGAAAATACGGGCACCCTCGCGCGCCTGCGACCAAGGGCCCTGGACCGCCTCTCCCTCGATCTCGGGTGAAGTTGGAGCCTCGGTCTCTGTTCGCGCGGAGGCCGCATGGTCCGGGACGACGTCTTCGGCGGCCCGCGTCGCGAGCCGGGCGATCTCCGCCTTCAGGCTCTCGATTTCGGCGTCCAACCGGTCCGCATTCCTGCGGCCGCTCAGAAAGGCGGCCAGCGCCATGGCAAAGGCAACAAGCGCTATGAGTTCAAGCATGTGTCCCCCGACAGCACGACGACCCGTGCACGATTCGCACAGGTTAGCCCGGAATGCCAGCCGAGGCATCCCGCTTGAATATCCTCTTCCTCGCAACCGCAGGTCTTTGGCGCGGGGGCAAATGCCTTCAGGGGCAGAAGAGCCGTAATCTCTTCATCGAATTGTCGCAGAACTGTCATGAGCTAGCTGATAGAGCGACAATGGACGCCGGCCACCGGCGGCGCTTCTATCGTCCTCAACGGGGAGAATGACCATGGACAAGCATCTCGGCTCGACGGAAGAAACCGAATTCAAGACGCTGACGGAACGCAGGGAAGAACTGGAAGACGTCGGCCAGAACTGTTCCACCAACCCGACCATGGGTGACATCATCAACCGCCGCTTCTCGCGTCGGTCGTTCCTTGGTGGCTCGCTCGCCGTGGCGGCCATTTCCACGACCGTCAGTCCGCTTGCACTGCTGACGGCCGACGAAGCGCGGGCCAGCGACAGCGCTTCGCCTTTCGACTTCACGGAGATCGAGGCCGGCGTCGATGAGAAGCATCACGTCGCCGAAGGATACGATGCCGACGTCCTGCTGCGCTGGGGCGACAAGATCTTCGCCGACAGCCCGGAATTCGATCCGCTCAAGCAGACGGCCGAAGCGCAGAGCCGCCAGTTCGGCTACAACAACGATTATGTCGGCTTCATCCCGCTCGACGGCAGTCCGGACCACGGCCTCCTGGTCGTCAACCACGAGTACACGAATGCGGAGATCATGTTCCCGAACTTCGCTCGCGTCGAGAAAGTGACGGAGGACGGCAAGGAGGAAGACAAGGTCGTTCTCGGCGAATACACCAAGGAACTGGTCGACATCGAAATGGCCGCCCATGGCGGCACGGTCATCGAGATCCGCAAGGTGGACGGCAAGTGGCAGCCCGTCCTCGACGGCAAGTACAATCGCCGCATCACCGTCAACACCGAAATGCAGCTTTCCGGTCCGGTGGCCGGCCATGATCGCGTCAAGACCTCTGCCGATCCGACCGGCAAGAAGGTCTTCGGGACGATCAACAACTGCGCCGGCGGCGTCACCGCCTGGGGCACCTACATGATGGCCGAAGAAAACTTCAACGGCTATTTCGACGGCGAGCTCGCCGAAGATCATCCGGAATTCAAGCAGCTGAAGCGCCTCGGCGCGCCGGGCGGGCAATATGCGTGGTCGAAGTTCTACGACCGCTTCGACGTGTCGAAGGATCCGAACGAAGCGAACCGCTTCGGCTGGGTCGTCGAGGTCGACCCGCTCGACCCGTCCTCTGTGCCGAAGAAGCGCACCGCCGTCGGACGTTTCAAGCACGAGGGCTGCGAATCGATCGTCAACAAGGACGGCCGGGTCGTCCTCTACAGCGGCGACGACGAGCGCTACGACTATGTCTACAAGTTCGTGACGAAGGGCACCTACAATCCGAACGACCGCGCCGCCAATATGGAGCTCTTCGACGAGGGCACGCTCTACGTGGCGAAGTTCGACGAGGACGGCACCGTCACCTGGATGCCGATCATCCATGGCGAAGGGCCGCTGACGGCCGAGAACGGCTTTGCCTCGCAGGCCGATGTGCTGATCAACACGCGGCTTGCCGCCGATGCGCTCGGCGCGACCAAGATGGACCGGCCCGAAGACATCCAGCCCAATGCGAAGACCGGCAAGGTCTATGTCATGCTGACCAACAATACGAAGCGCAAGGAGGAAGAGGCGGACGCTGCCAATCCGCGCGCCAAGAACGCCTTCGGCCACATTGTGGAGATTTCGGAGACGGACGGAGACTTCGCCTCGACGAAATCCAAGTGGGACATTCTATTGAAGTGCGGCGACCCGAGCGTTGCGGATGTGGGCGCCTCCTTCTCGACGGCGACGACGAAGAACGGCTGGTTCGGCATGCCGGACAATTGCGCGATCGACGCGGATGGCCGCCTGTGGGTTTCGACCGACGGCAACAACGAGAAGGAGACGGGCCGCGCCGATGGCGTCTGGGCGATCGAAACCGAAGGCGAAGGCCGCGGCACATCGAAGCTGTTCTTCCGGGTGCCGGTCGGCGCGGAAATGTGCGGTCCGAGCTTCAACCCGACGAGTGACACCTTCTTCCTCGCGGTGCAGCATCCGGGCGATGCCGGCCTTGCCACCTATGAAAAGCCGGCAACGCGCTGGCCCGACTTCCGCGACGACATGCCGGTGCGCCCGGCCGTGGTCGCCGTGACCAGGCAGGGCGGCGGCAAGATCGCCTAAGGCAGGCTTTTGGCTGAATACAGGCGCCGCATGACATGCGCGGCGCCTGATCTGTTTTATGCCGCGGACGGCGGGAGCTTCAGCGCCTTCAGCGTCGCATGGACGAAGCCGTCGCGCGCCGAGGAAACGTCGACACCGCGCGGTTCATAGACGTGGCGATTGAGGAAATATGCCGTCAGGCGGAAGGCCGCGGCAAGGCTGTCATGATCGGCGGCGCTGCGCGTTCCCGAGAGGAAATCCGGAAGGGCGAGCATGCGCTTCGCATAGGGTTCGCCCGCCGCACGGCTGACGGCGCGGCCGGTCTTCGGCGATACATAGACCAGGTTGTCGTTTCTCCCCGTCGCCGCGCATTCCGAAAGGTCGAGGCCGAAGCCGAGATCGTTGAGGACCGCCAGTTCGAAGCGCACGAACAATTCGCCGGCATCGGCCGGATCCTGAAGGTGATCGACGATGACGGCGAGCGCCTCGTAGAGATGCGGATGCGGATCACGCTCCGGCAGCAGCCTCAAGAGGGCGCCGAGCGCCTGGATGCCGTATACCGAGGTTGCGGCCTCCATAAGCCTGGCGGCCCGCAATTCGAGCGGCTCGATGCGGAACTCGCCGAGGTGTTCGTCGAGCCGGGCCCGCCAGGTGATTTCCACCGAATTGCCCGGCTGCAGCACCGGCTGCATCGTCCGCGAGCGGCCGGAACGCACAAGCCCCAGATGCCGCCCATGCACGGACGTCATGACCTCGGCGATGACAGAGCTTTCACCGTGCCGCTTTATGCCGAGAATGATGGCCTGATCGTTCCATTGCATGGGAAAGCCATACACCGGGGGCGGAAAGCGGATCAAGCGAAGTTGGGCGCAGGACGGACCGCGAGCGGGTAACCGGATCCACTCCCGTCGCTCTTTCCGCGACGTGTTCGCCGCACTACAATTCTATCATGTCCTGGCGAATCGCGGCTATTCTTCACGCACAAGTCGAAGCTGGCTGGTGATCTCGACGTGGCAATCATCAGGATTGTTTGGAGTATGTGTGTGTCCCGCCTCGCCCAGCCTCTCATGCTCCTCCTTGTTCTAGCCGCGCTGGCGGGTTGCGCGAGTACCCCGCCGCCGTCCCGGCCGAGAGGCCCGGACCCCTATTTCATGACAATGTACGGGCCGCAGCCGAACGAGGCGTTCCCGCTGCCGGCGACCGACATCAGCAAGGTCGACCCTCGCTTCTTGCGTCAGCAAGTGCCCTATGTCACCCATGAGCCAGCGGGCACGATCGTCATCGATACGCCGAACAGATACCTCTATCTCGTGCAGGGCGGCGGCATGGCGCTGCGCTACGGCATCGGCGTCGGCAAGGCAGGGCTGGAATTCGCCGGCGAGGCGCGGATCGGCCGCAAGGCGCAATGGCCGCGCTGGATACCGACATCCGACATGGTCGCCCGGGAGCCGGACCGCTATGGCCCGCTTGCCAGCGGCCTGGACCCGGGCCTCACCAACCCGCTCGGGCCGCGGGCACTCTATCTCTACCAGGGTGGCAAGGACACGCTGTTCCGCATTCACGGCACGACCGAGGCCTGGTCGATCGGCAATGCTGTTTCGAGCGGCTGCATCCGGATGTTCAATCCGGACGTCATCGATCTCTACAATCGCGTACCGGAAAGCACCCGCGTCGTCGTGATCCAGGAAGAGCCGCCAATGAGCGCGGCAATGCCGCCGGTCGATGCCCCGATCGAGGCCCCGATCGAGGCCCCCGCAGAGGACGCTCCGTTGGCATTCTGAGGCACTACCAAGCGTCCGGCGTTCGCACGAGGTGCACGATATTGGCGGGGCTCATCACCCAGCCGCCACGGAAGCCTTCACGGAGCTCCTCCACTGCGTCGCAGCGCACCGCTCCGTTGGCGGTGAGATGGGTCAGCGCCCTTTCGTGGTCCTCGGTGAACAGCTCCAGCCAGACCTCGGCCTGGCTCAAATGCGGCATTTCATCGATCCAAAGACGGTTCGGACCTAGAATGAAGCCCTTGGCCGGCTGCTTCTCGTCGAAAGGCGGCAGGCCGACGACATCGCGGTAGAAGGCCACCACGGCCTCGTATTGATGGCTCGGCACCTTCATCGCGATATTGATGCCGCCCTTTATCTCCACTGGCATCGCTCGCTCCTCCTATATTTGCGGCTCGAGCGCCGGTTTGCCGGAGAGCTCGCTCACATAGTAGCCCTCCCTGAGGTTGATGCCGTATTCGACCCAAGCCTTCATGCAGACGAGCATCTGCGACCAACCCTCGCAATTGAGATAGGAGCTTTTCTGCCCCTGCTCGTTCTCGCGCCAGCCACTTTCGGCGATGGTCACCATGGTGGCGCCGTCGTCGAGCGGCTGGAAACGCATTTCCACGCGCGTCCGGTATGGCGCCTCTTCCTTCGCAACCATCGCGCCCCAGCGGAAGACGATCCGCTCATTGGGCTCGACGACCTCCACCTCGACCGGGACTTCGCCCCACCAGGTCACGGTGGCGCCGGCGACCAGGGGGCCGCTGACACCGCCGAGCGTCACGAAATAACGGCTGAGCTTGTCCGGATTGACGACCGCGTCGAAGACCTCCCCGACGGGACGGGCAATGCGCCCGTTCACACGAAATTCGAAAGTCATGACGACCTCCTTCGATTGCGTCCGGGCATAATATGTTATAAATATATAACATGTCAATTGATTCGAACGACGATGCCGTTTTCAAGGCGATGGCCAATGGCCTGCGGCGGCAGATTCTGGATGCGCTGAAGGAGGCGCCCCGGACGACGGGCGCGTTGTGCGAGCAATTTTCCGATCTCGACCGCTGCACGGTGATGCAGCACTTGAAGGTATTGGAAGAGGCAAACCTCGTTCTTGTCCGGCGCGACGGGCGGGAACGGTGGAACCACCTGAACGCCTTGCCGATCCGGGCCATTCACGACCGCTGGATCAGCCAGTATTCGGATCATGCGATGTCCGTGCTCACCGCCTTGCAGCAGCAACTCGACGGTGAAAAGGAGTGACGGTTTCGTCTTTCCATAGGCGGGCTTTCTTCGTATGAACGATCGAGTTCAAGAAAACTGGGATCATTTCCGTGCGTTACCTCATCACCGGCACCGCAGGTTTCATCGGCTTTCACGTCGCCAAGCGGCTGATAGATGATGGGCATTTCGTGGTCGGTTTCGATGGCATGACGCCCTATTACGACGTGACGCTCAAGCAGCGCCGCCACGCGATCCTCGAACGCTCCAACGGCTTCAAGGCGGTGACGGCAATGCTCGAGGACCGCGCCGCTCTCGACCGCGCCGCAGAGCTTGCGGAACCGGAGGTCATCATCCACCTCGCCGCGCAGGCGGGGGTCCGCTACAGCCTCGAGAATCCGAAGGCTTACGTCGACGCGAACCTTCTCGGTTCCTGGAACATCCTCGAGCTTGCCAGGGCAATCGGCCCGAAGCATCTGATGCTGGCATCGACCTCGTCGATCTACGGCGCCAATGAGAAGATACCATTTGCCGAGGCGGACCGGGCCGACGAGCCGATGACGCTCTATGCGGCGACGAAGAAATCGATGGAGCTGATGGCGCACAGCTACGCCCATCTCTACAAGGTGCCGACCACCGCCTTCCGGTTCTTCACCGTCTATGGCCCCTGGGGCCGGCCCGACATGGCGCTCTTCAAATTCGTCGACGCCATCCTGAACGGCCGGCCGATCGATATCTATGGGGAAGGCCGGATGAGCCGCGACTTCACCTATATCGACGATCTTGTCGAAGGCATCCTGCGGCTTTCCCATGTCGCGCCGTCCGAAGCCAATCGCGTCGGCCCGGACCTGGCGCAGGACACGCTTTCGGGGCACGCGCCGTTCCGCGTCGTCAATGTCGGTGGAGGCCAGCCGGTGGACCTGATGACCTTCGTCGAAACCGTCGAAAAGGCCGTCGGTCGGCCCGCCGTGCGCAATATGCTGCCAATGCAGATGGGCGACGTGCCGCGCACCTACGCGTCACCGGACCTGCTCGAGGCGCTGACCGGCTTCAAGCCGACGATGCCCATCGAGGAAGGCGTCGCCCGCTTTGTGGAATGGTACGAGCAATATTATCGTCCTGCGGAAACCATTGCCTGAGGGGGCTGGCGGGCGATTCGTCGCATCGGAAAACGCCCCTGTCATTTGCAGGTCGAAAAACGGTCCTATTTGCCTATCAATGGATGTGTAGCTCCCAAGGCTCACGAAGGACCCAACAACAAAGGAAGAGTGGATGAAGATTACGATGATTGGCGCCGGCTATGTCGGCCTCGTTTCCGGCGTATGCTTCGCGGATTTCGGCCACGACGTCGTCTGCCTCGACAAGGACGAAGCCAAGATCGCCGCCCTCAAGAAGGGTGAGATCCCGATTTTCGAACCGGGTCTCGACCATCTTGTCGCCAGCAACGTCGCTTCAGGGCGCCTGCATTTCACCACGGATCTCGCGCCCGCCGTTTCCGGCAGCGACGTCATCTTCATCGCCGTCGGCACCCCATCCCGGCGCGGCGACGGGCATGCGGACCTCTCCTACGTCCATGCCGCCGCACGCGAGATCGCTGCCAATCTCAACGGCTTTACCGTCGTCGTCACCAAGTCGACCGTCCCGGTCGGCACCGGCGACGAAGTCGAGCGCATCATCCGCGAAACCAATCCGGATGCCGACTTTGCCGTCGTCTCCAATCCGGAGTTCCTGCGCGAAGGCGCGGCGATCGATGATTTCAAGCGGCCCGATCGAATCGTCATCGGCCTCGCCGACAACGACCAGCGTGCACGCGACGTGATGACGGAAGTCTATCGCCCCTTGTATCTGAACCAGGCCCCCCTCGTCTTCACCTCGCGCCGTACCTCCGAACTGATCAAATATGCCGGCAACGCCTTCCTGGCGATGAAGATCACCTTCATCAACGAGATGGCCGACCTTTGTGAAAAGGTAGGAGCCAACGTCCAGGATGTGGCCCGTGGCATCGGGCTCGACGGGCGCATCGGCGCCAAGTTCCTGCATGCCGGCCCGGGCTACGGCGGTTCGTGCTTCCCCAAGGACACTCTGGCACTGGTGAAGACCGCACAGGACCACGACAGCCCGGTGCGCCTTGTCGAGACCACCGTCACCGTCAACGACAACCGCAAGCGGGCCATGGGCCGCAAGGTGATCACCGCGGTCGGCGGCGACGTGCGCGGCCGCAAGGTCGCCGTGCTCGGCCTGACGTTCAAGCCGAACACCGACGACATGCGCGACAGTCCGGCGATCGCTATCGTCCAGACGCTGCAGGACGCCGGCGCCACGGTCACGGGCTACGATCCGGAAGGCATGGAGAACGCGCGCAAGGTCATCGAAGGCCTGGACTACGCGACCGATCCCTATGACGCGGCGGCAGACGCCGACGCACTGGTGATCGTCACCGAGTGGAACGAATTCCGGGCGCTGGACTTCGCGCGGCTGAAACGCACGATGAGCACCCCGCTGCTCGTCGACCTGCGCAACATCTACCGCAAGGACGAGATCACCCGGCACGGCTTCACCTATGCCAGCGTCGGCCGGCCGGACTGATCGGAAAAACTGCCGGAGCGGGCGGAGGAAAGCGCACAGGCTTTTCCTCGGTCCCGCCCGCGGTCGACGGGCTCGGGATTTCGTGCGCTGGAGGACGTGCCATCGCATCATGGAGTGAAAACGGCCCAGAATCTGACAGGTCTATCCGGTGATCAGGCTTTGGGGCCGACAGGAATGATTGTCTCCCAGCTCTTGCCGGCGAGGATCACGCAGCTTCGGCCCGAGACGTCGGTTATGACCAGGGTCCAGCTGCCGCTGTCGGCAGCATAGAGTTCCATCACCGCCTGCTGATTGACCATCCCCACGGCGGCTTGCTTTTCGGCATATTGCCGAGCGAGAAACTCGATCACTTGCGCGCGATCGGCACACTTCAGGAGGCCCTGCGCGCCTGCTGCCTGGGGACATGCGGTTACCGCCGCTGCCAAGAGGGCGGCTTGCGGAAGGACGCGGATTGCATTGCGTACCACGATGCACCTCCTTTCGCCGGGATACCCGGCGGAAGAGGGTTTTCCGCTGACCTGTTCCGCCGTAGCCCGGCATTCCTATGGTCGGCATCCAGCCACGAAGGACAATCGCGTCACCAGCCGATGAGCACGTAACGATGCTCGGCGCGGCGCCGTTCCATGTCCCCGCCGTTATTTTTTCTTCATCGCCTCCATCAGCGCCGCGCCGAACGCGCCCTGAGCAGGTGCTTGCGATTTCTGTGGACGCGCGGCCGAATTGCGGTTGGTGCCGTTCGACGAGGCCCCCCGCGTCTCCCGCGCGGTTTCGGCACCGCCATCCTTGCGCATGCTGAGCCCGATGCGTTTGCGCGCCACATCGATCTCGGTGACGCGAACCAGCACCACGTCGCCTGCCTTGACGACCTCATGCGGATCCTTGACGAATCGATCGGCGAGCTGCGAGACGTGAACCAGCCCGTCCTGGTGCACGCCAATATCGACGAAGGCTCCGAACGCCGCGACATTGGTGACGGTCCCTTCGAGCTGCATGCCGACCTTCAGGTCCTTGATATCGTCGACCCCCTCCGCGAAAGTCGCCGTCTTGAAGCTCGGACGTGGATCGCGGCCGGGCTTTTCCAGTTCCGAAAGAATGTCCTTGACCGTCGGCAGACCGAAGCGTTCGTCGACGAAGGCGCGCGCATCGAGCGCCTTCAGGGCCGCGCTGTCTCCCATCAGCGAGCGCACATCCCGGCCGCAGGCGGCGACGATCTTCTTGGCCACGCCATAAGCCTCCGGGTGCACGGCCGAGGCGTCGAGCGGCTCAGAACCATTGGTGATCCGCAGGAAGCCGGCGCATTGTTCGAAGGTGCGGGCGCCGAGGCGCGACACCTTGAGGAGCTGCTGCCGATTCGCAAAGGCGCCCATCGCGTCGCGATGCGCCACGATCGCTTCCGCCGACGACTTGCCCAGACCCGACACACGCGCCAGCAGCGGCGCCGATGCGGTATTGAGATCGACACCGACAGCGTTCACCGCATCCTCGACGACGGCATCCAGAGAGCGGCCGAGATGCGACTGGTCGACATCGTGCTGGTACTGGCCGACGCCGATCGACTTCGGTTCAATCTTGACGAGTTCGGCAAGCGGATCCTGCAGCCGGCGGGCGATGGACACGGCACCGCGCAGCGACACGTCGAGGTTCGGAAATTCCGCAGCCGCCGTTTCCGAAGCGGAATAGACAGAGGCGCCCGCCTCGGAAACGATCACCTTGGTGGGCTTCGGCGCCGGCATCTGCGCCAGCATATCGGCGACGAGCTTCTCGGTTTCGCGGCTGCCGGTGCCGTTGCCGATGGCGATCAGTTCGACCTTGTGCTTGCGGACGAGCGCCGCGAGTTCCGCCTGCGTGCCGCGAATGTCATTCTTCGGAGGGAACGGATAGACTGTCGTCGTGTCGAGCAGCTTGCCGGTGCCGTCGACCACCGCGACCTTGACGCCGGTTCGGATGCCGGGATCGAGACCCATGGTCGGACGCGAGCCGGCCGGAGCCGCAAGCAGCAGGTCCTTGAGGTTGCGCGCGAAGACCCGGATCGCTTCCTCCTCGGCCCGTTCGCGCAACTCGCGCATCAGATCGAGCGACAGCGAAAGCGAAAGTTTGACGCGCCAGGTCCAGCCGATCACGTCGAGCAGCCATTTGTCCCCGGGCAAATGCCCACCGACCTCGTATGCAGAAGCGATCATGCGCTCGACCGGCCTTTGCTGAGATGCCGCGTCCTGGTCGACGACGATATCGACCGACAGGATTTCTTCGTTCCAGCCGCGCAGCATCGCCAGAGCACGGTGGCCCGGCGCCGTTGCCCAGCGCTCCGAGTGATCGAAATAGTCGGAAAACTTTGCCCCCGATTCCTGCTTGCCGTCGACGACCTTCGCCCTGAGGAACGCCGCCTCCCGCATGTAGTTTCGCAGTCGGCCCAGGAGATCGGCGTTCTCGGTCATGCCTTCGGCGATGATGTCGCGGGCGCCGTCGAGTGCTGCCTTTGCATCCGGCACGTCGGCGGAGAGGAAGGCGGCCGCCCGTTTGGTCGGCGCGATCGAGCGATCGGCGAGGATCGCCTCGGCGAGCGGTCCGAGCCCCCGCTCCCGGGCAATCTCCGCCTTGGTCCGCCGCTTCGGCTTGTAAGGCAGATAGATGTCCTCGAGTTCGGCCTTGGTGGAGGTGGCGGCGATCTTGCCTTCCAACTCATCGGTGAGCTTGCCCTGGCCGCGGATCGACTCGAGAATGGACGCCCGGCGCGCCTCGAGCTCGCGCAGATAGGTGAGCCGCTCCGAGAGGGTGCGCAATTGCGTGTCGTCGAGGCCGCCGGTGACCTCCTTACGGTAGCGGGCGATGAAAGGGACCGTCGCTCCGGCGTCGAGAAGCTCGGCGGCTGCGCCGACCTGCGCGGCGGTCGCCTTGATCTCGCTTGCGATGATGGCGGCGATGGGCTTTGCGGTCATGACCATTCTGCGTTCCGTCCGTTGTTACCAGCCGGACCATAGTGGCGCAGACGATGAAGGCCAAGTGAAGGCCGGTGGGGGGGCCGAAAACTCCACAGAAGATGGCACATGGATCAAAGGATGACACGCCCCCTATCCCATCTGCCGGGACCTTGCTGCCCGCAAGCCGGGATATGCCGCGCCGCTCATGCCCCCTCGCCCCGCTTGCGGGCAGAGGACCAGGGTGAGGGGCCAATCTGCAAGGGCGGCAGCGGCTAGACCGCCACCAACTCCAGCCGCGAGCGGGTTTTCTCGAATTCCAGCAATTCGCGCTCCTTCGCTTCAATATAGTCGCGCGAGACCGGCACGGTCTGCAGCGAGGGTGAGAGCTGGAGCTGGAAGACGAAGTGCTTGTCGTGCAGGAAGGCGGTCTCGGAAGCGGCGAGATAGAACTCCCACATCCGGAAGAAGCGCTCGTCGTAGAGCTCTACCGCTTCCTCGCGCCGGGCGACGAAACGCTCGCGCCAGGCCCGCAGCGTCCAGGCATAATGCAATGGCAGGATCTCGATGTCCTTGACGAGCAGGCGAGTGCTCTCGACCGGCGGCAAGACTTCGGAAAGCGCCGGTATGTAGCCGCCCGGAAAGATATACTTCTCGATCCACGGATTGGTTGCCCAGGGCTTGTAGACCTGGCCGATCGAATGGAGCAGCATGACGCCGTCGGGTCTCAGCAATTCCTTGATTTTGCGAAAGAAATTGCCATAGTTGCCGATGCCCACATGTTCGAACATGCCTACCGAGACGATCCGGTCGAACTGCCGCCCCTGCAGGGTGCGGTAGTCCTGCAATTCGAACCGGACGCGATCGGACAGGCCGCGTCTGGCGGCGCGTTCACGCGAGACCCTCAGTTGCTCCTCGCTCAAGGTGATGCCGGTGACTTCGACGCCTGTCGCTTCGGCAAGGTACATCGCCAGGCCTCCCCAACCGGAACCGACTTCCAGCACTTGCTGGCCGGGCTCGAGCAGCAGCTTCGCCGCTATATGGCGCTTCTTGGCGCGCTGCGCCTCATCGAGCGAGACACCCGGCGGGTGGAAATAGGCGCAGGAATATTGCCAGTCCTCGTCGAGGAAGAGGTTGAAGAGCTTGCCGTCGAGATCGTAGTGATGCGCGACATTGTAGCGGTTGCGGTTAACCGGCAGCCGACTCTTTAGCTGTTGGCGCAGCACATGCCAAAGAGCGACGATGGAGTTGACGAAGGTCGCCGCGTTTTCCACACCATTGCTCTTGATGATGGACAAGACGTCGAAAATATCCCCTTCCTCGATCACGACGCGGCCGTCCATGTACATTTCGCCGAATTTCAGGCCCGGATCGTGCAGGATGGCCCTTTCCGCCTCAGCATCCGTTATGTGCATGGTCGCGGGGTTCCCCGTGCCATCACCCAGAACAACTTTTCTTCCCGATGAAAAAATGACCGTCAGCGTTCCTTTCTGGACAAGACGGCGAAGCAACTTGAACAATGCTGCATTCATTTCCAACCTCACGCCAGACCTACACGGACCATGTTCCTCCGCATGGAGCGCGGGCGGTTCGGTCGGCTTCCGGAGTGATGTGCGCTTGCGAAACGGCGCCGGCTTTGTCCAGAAGCAGCGAGAAACCGGTTTGGGCAAGCCTCACGGCCTCCGGCAGATTGTCGCCGTGCACAGTGCACGGGCTGCAACCGGGATGTCGTCAGGCCAGCCTCTTCAGGCTCCTATCCATCAGAACTTCCATTAACTTAGCGGCATTCGGCGGTTTATCAATGGGCCATGCTGTGGCCCCTCAAGGGTTCGTTTCCTTAGGGCATATGGAAGAAAATCAGCCGCGGCGGGCCAGCTGCCCGCGAGCCCATCTAGCCGCTAGGCGCCAAAAACTCCGAGACCAGCAAGACGGGATCGATCATGCGGGCGGTCGAAGTCGATCGCCGGGCCTGCCGGGACGATGCCGGTCGGGTTAATGTGCCGGAGGCCATAATATCCGCGCTTGATATCGTCGATCCGGACAGTTTCACCTATGCCCGGCCACTGGTAGAGCTCGCGCAGGTAGTTTGAGAGGCTCGGATAGTCCTCGATCCTGCGGACGTTGCATTTGAAGGCGCCATGATAGGCGATGTCGAAACGGACGAGGGTGACGAACAGGCGGATATCCGCCTCGGTCAGATATTCCCCGGCAACGTATCGGTTCACTTCAAGATGCCGATCGAGCTCGTCGAGCATGCCGAAGAGGGCCGCGACAGCGTCGTCATAGGCGGTCTGCGTCTTGGCAAAGCCAGCTCGGTAGACTCCATTGTTCACACACGCGTAGATCGGCTCGTTCCAGCGCTCGATCGCGGCGCGGAGTGTCGCCGGGTAGAAATCAAGGCGGTTGCCGGACAAATGGTCGAAGGCCGTGTTGAGGATGCGAAGAATATCGGCCGACTCGTTGTTGACGATCCGCCCTTCCTGCATGTCCCAAAGCACAGGCACGGAGACCTTGCCGGTATAGGTCGGGTCGCTCGCCGTGTAGAGCTGGTGATGATGACGGATCCTGCCAACGCGACAGCCTGCATCGACGGGCGCATCATAGGCCCATCCGTCCTCCCCGAGCACGGGGTTTGCCACCGTAAGCGCGATGATCTCCCCGAGCCCCTTGAGATTGCGCATCGCAATCGTTCGAGAGGCCCAGGGGCAAAGATAGGAGACAAACAACCGGTAGCGTCCGGCTTCGGCGACAAGCGCCGGCTGGCCGTCCGGCCCGGGTCGCCCATCGACGGTGATCCACTGGCGGAAACGGGTCGGCTCGCGATGGAACGCGCCGTCCTTCATCTCGCTTGCGGCGACGTCATCCTTGACCCATTTTCCCTGGACGAGTTGCGGCACCTAAGTTCTCCTGCGGCATTGCATTGGGCGGTACGGTTGCCTACCTCCCATAGGGCCCCCTACCGGTCAATCGCGCGCGCAGGTGACAGTTTGTTCGCAATCCGCATAACAGAAAGGGTGGCAAGGCACGTCCTGGGTCGCCACAATGCCGAGTAAAGCGCGAGAGGAGGACTTACGATGAGGAAGCTCGCCGTCATCGCCGTCGCCGTGGTCGTCATCGTCGCCATCGTTTGGTTCCTCAACACGTCCTACCTGGTGGCGCCGCCCGCCGGTACGGCAAGGGTCCTCGCCCATCGCGGCATTCATCAGGTCTATGGTCTGGACGGGGTGGACAACGACACCTGCACGGCTGAGCGTATCGAATCGCCCCGTCATGCCTATCTCGAGAACACCATCGCCTCCATGCGCGCGGCGCTCGACAGCGGCGCCGAGGTCATCGAACTGGATGTCCACCTGACGCCCGACCGCCAGTTCGCCGTCTTCCACGATTGGACGCTCGACTGCCGGACCAATGGAGCCGGCGTCACGGAGGAGACGCCGATGTCAAAGCTGAAAACGCTCGACATCGGCTACGGTTACACCGCCGATGGCGGCAAGACCTTTCCTTTCCGCGGCCAGGGGGAAGGCCAGATGCCGACACTCAGGGAGGTCTTCACGGCGCTGCCCCATGGCCGGTTCCTGATCAATTTCAAGAGCGAGCGGCGCGAGGAAGGCGCAACTCTTGCCGTGATGCTGCGCATCCACCCGGAGTGGCGCAAATTGGTCTTCGGGGTTTATGGCGGCAGAACGCCGACGCAGGAGGCGCTGCGCCTGGTCGCCGGGCTGAGGGGTTATGACAGGCAATCCACCATGGCCTGCCTTGGACGCTACGCCGCCTATGGCTGGACGGGAGTGGTGCCGGATGCCTGCCGCGATACGCTGATCGTCGTACCCGCCAACTATGCGCCTTTCCTGTGGGGCTGGCCCTCTCGATTTGCCGCCCGGATGCAGGCCGCCGGAAGCGAGATCATCCTGCTCGGACCCCATCGTGGCGGCGAATTCACCTCCGGCATCGACAGCACCGATCAACTCGCGCTCGTTCCTGAGAATTTTTCCGGCTACGTCTGGACCAATCGGGCCGAGACGATCGGACCGCTCCTGAACAAGAGCCTCGCCGCCTCCAACGACCAGAAATAGCTTCCACGCGGAGCAACTACTTTGGAAAATCCAATCCCATTTCGCGGAAGCGCTCCGGATCGTTGCCCCAGTTCTCGCGCACCTTGACGAACAGGAAGAGATGCACGGGCTGCTCCAGGATCTCGGAAATTTCCTTCCGGGCGGCGGTCGAGATCGCCTTGATCGCCTCCCCTCCCTTGCCGAGCGCGATCTTCTTCTGGCTGTCGCGTTCGACATAGATCACCTGCTCGATGCGCACCGAGCCGTCCTTGCGCTCCTCCCACTTCTCTGTCTCGACGTGAGACGCGTAGGGAAGCTCCTGATGCAGACGCAGGAACAGCTTCTCGCGGGTGATCTCGGCTGCGAGCTGGCGCATCGGCAGATCGGAGATCTGATCCTCCGGATAGTACCACGGGCCTTCCGGCAGAGCCGTGGCGAGATAATCCATGAGGTCCTTGCAGCCGGAGCCGGTGAGCGCCGAAATCATGAAGGTGCGCTCGAACGGAACGGCTTCGTTGGCAGCCTGCGCGAGCTTCAAGAGATCCTCCGGGCGAACCCGGTCGATCTTGTTGAGCACCAGGAGCTTCGGCTGGGGAACGTCCTTCAAGGCCTCGAGGATCGCCTCGGCATCCCCCTTCAGGCCGCGTTCGCTGTCGATCAGCAGCACGATCAGGTCGGCGTCCTTGGCACCGCCCCAGGCGCTCGTCACCATGGCCCGATCGAGCCGGCGGCGCGGCTTGAAGATGCCGGGCGTGTCCATGAAGACGATCTGGGCGTTGTCGTGGATGGCAATGCCACGGATGATCGCCCGCGTCGTCTGCACCTTGTGGCTGACGATGGATACTTTCGCGCCGACCAGGTGGTTCACCAAAGTCGATTTGCCTGCATTCGTCGCGCCGATCAGCGCCACGAAGCCCGAGCGGGTCGCCGTGGTGTCGGCGCCCGTGTTCTGTTGTTTGTCCGTCATGGCTTCCGTCAATTTCCGGCAGACCGTTTCTGCCAAACACCTTCGCGTTCCAGCAATCGCATGGCAGCGATCTGCTCGGCTCCGCGCTTCGATCGATCGGTCCCCGTTTCCGGCGCGATCCCGTCGACCTCTACGGTCACCGTGAAGCGCGGATCGTGGTCGGGACCGGAGCGATCATCCGTCCTGTATCTTGGCGCGACGCCGAACTTGGCGTGCGCCCATTCCTGCAATTCCGTCTTGGCGTCGCGCCGCGCACCGTCGGCGCTTGCGGCGCGATCGGTCCAGTGCCGCAGCACGAAGCGACGCGCCGCCTCCAGTCCGCCATCGAGATAGATCGCGGCGATCAGCGACTCTACCACATCGGCCCGCACATTCATCATGTGCTTGCCGGTGATCTTCTTCACGTCGGAGCCGGTGCGAATGTATTCGTGCAGCGACAGCTCATCCGCAACATTGGCACAGCTCTCAGCGCTGACGAGCTGGTTCAGGCGAACCGACAGCTCTCCCTCGTTGGCGTCGAGAAAGGTCTGGAACAGAAGTTCGGCGACGCAAAGCCCGAGCACGCGGTCGCCCAGGAATTCAAGGCGCTGATAGTTGCTCGCCCGTGCATTGCGCGCACTGGAATGCGTCAGCGCGCGGTCGAGGCGCTCCTTCTCGACGAACTGATAACCGATCGCGGTCTCGAGCCTTGCCCGATCCTCCGCGCTCAGCGACCTTCCCTTCATCATTCGACAACCTTGAACAGGCGGTCGTAGCGGAGATTCGCCGGCCAATTCCAGATCTTGAGGAAGGACGTGCCGTTGCCGAGCGAGAAGAAGATCATGCTGGCGCGACCGACCAGATTTTCCGCCGGCACGAACCCGACGTCAAAGCGGCTGTCGGAGGAATTGTCCCTGTTGTCGCCCATCATGAAATAATGGCCTTCCGGCACCAGGAATTCGCGGGTGTTGTCACCACTGGAGTCCGGAAACTGGTCGAGAGTGTCGTAGCTGACCCCCGTGTCCATCTTCTCGCGATAGACCGGTACGTCGCCGCCGGTGTCATACTTGTCGTCGGCACGGAAGGTCCCATCCGGAACGCGATCAACCGGCTTGTCGTTGACGTGAAGGACGCCGTTTCTGACCTGGATGCGATCGCCCGGAAGGCCGACGACGCGCTTGATGTAGTCGATGTCCGGATTGGGCGGGAAGCGGAAGACGACGATATCGCCGCGCTTCGGCTCGCTCGCAAAGATCCGGCCGCTGAAAAGATCCGGCGAAAAGGGCAGCGAGTATTTCGAATAGCCGTAGGCGAACTTGTTGACGAAGATGTAGTCGCCGACGAGCAGCGTCGGCATCATCGATCCGGACGGAATGGTGAAAGGCTGAAAGAAAACGGTGCGGATGACCAGGGCCAGGAGCAGCGCCTGAATAATGACCTTCACATTCTCCCAGAGGGCGCTCTGGTGCGTTTCTGTCTTTTCTTCCACGCTCAGTTCTTCCTTGTCATCCTGCCGCGCAATCGCATCTATATGTTCACCGGATTGCTTCGCTTCAAGCGATTGTCGGAGCCGGTACCACTTCGGCAGTGCTCTAAACCGTTCCCTCGGCGGGGGCAACCGGGAGCGCCTCGATAATCACGAAAGCTTGTGCGAGCGGGAAGTCGTCGGTGATCGTCAGATGAATGGCGGCGCGGTGTCCGACCGGCAGCATCTCCTGCAGCCGGGCCGCCGCGCCGCCCGTCAATTGCATCGTCGGCTTTCCGCCCGGCATGTTCACCACACCCATGTCCTTCCAGAAGACTCCTTGTGCGAGCCCTGTTCCCAGGGCCTTCGAACAGGCCTCCTTGGCGGCGAAGCGCTTGGCATAGGAGGCCGCGCGGTTTTTGCGCGCATCCGATTTGGCGATCTCGATGTCGGTGAAACAGCGGTTGACGAAGCGTTCGCCAAAACGTTGCAGCGAATTTTCGATGCGTCGAATGTCGATCAGGTCGCTGCCGATGCCGATGATCATGACGGGTTTCCGGCTTTTTGCAGTCGCTCTCGCCGCCGCCCCTGGAACATCCGGGCGGTCTGGAAGGCGACCGGGTAGAAGATAGAAGCGCCGCCGAGCGCAAGGGCCAGCGAACCGACGAGCATCGGCTTGAGCACGGGCCCCCAAAGCTCGGCAAGCTGCATTTGCTCGATCAACCGGGCAATCTCCGCCGAGCCGACGCTTGGACCGGCCTGCGGCCCCGTGATCGCGATGCCGATCTCGTAAGACGCCGTCAGGATCACGGGAATGGTGATCGGATTGGCGAGTGCAGTGGTGATCACCGCCGCCACGAGATTCCCGGCGAAGAGCCAGGCGAGAATGACCGCTAGGACGATGTGCAAGCCGAACAACGGGGTGCACGCGGCGGCAGCCCCCGCCGCTACGCCGACGGCGATCGAATGAGGAGAGGAGTTCAGGCGAAGAATGCGCAGCGCGACATAACGGGGACCGCGCGAAAAGCCCTTGCGCGGCCAGAAGAAGGCGCGAAGTCTTTCGGAGATCGTGACCGGTTTCCGGCGCCTAAATAACATTCTGCCGTCATCGCATCTTGAAACAGCCCGTCGGGGCAAGACGGCCCGCCCGTCTTTTGATCGGCGCAAGATATGCGCCAGCCCCGTCAGGCGCAAGGTTGAGCGGCAAACGGGGCGGACCGGAATTCGAGCCATTCGGCAAGCGCATAGCTCGAAGCAGCCTTCCCGCATTGTCCCGCCGGCACTCCAAGTCCGCTTCGGATCCAGGAGCGGGCGCGGCACCTGCGGATCAGAGGTCCCTGCGGAACAGGCCGCGATCGATCTGACGTTGGCGGTATTCGAGGTCGATGCGGTCGACCGAGCCGTTCAGATACGCGATCTCGCGCTCCTCGACGGTGGGAATGTGCAGGGCACGGGTGATTTTCTTCAACTGCTTGAACATGGCAAACCTCTTCGTTTACCTCCCGATCCGAAAAGTAGTTTAGCGATCGGTGTTCTACCAGCCTCATGATCAATCGGCAGCCATGCATCCCGTGCATGACGCGTCGACCAAACGCGCCCCGGCTGCTCAAGAAAGAGGCATGGAGAGCAGACCACGCCTCGGCGAGGGCCTATGCGAAAAGCCGCTTGACCAGAGAAATACTCGGCAATTCCTTAAGCTGCGTCATCAGGTGATTGAGCTGACGGAGATCCCAGACCTCCAGATCGAACTGCAGTTCACTGAAGTCGGCGGCAACGCGCCCCATGGAAAGCGAGCGAATGTTGACATCGCTCGTGGCGATCGCCTGCGCAATCTCCGCCAGCGTGCCGGGTTCGTTCAGCGCGCTCACGGCGATTCGCGCCATGAAGCGGTTATTGTTGGCCTCGTCGAGGTCCCAGCGAACATCGATCCAGCGCTCCGGCTCCTCGTCGAATTTCTGCAGGATCGGCGACTGAATGGGATAGATGGTGATGCCCCTGTCCCGATCCATGATGCCGACGATGCGATCGCCGGGAACGGCGCCGGCGGGACTGAAATGCACCTCGGCATTGCCGGAAAGGCCGCGGATCGGCAGCGCTTCCGGTCCCTCCACCTGCCCCGCTGCGGCGGCCTCCTTGGAGCGCTCCGGCAGCTTGAAGACCATGCCGGCAGCGCTGCGCATGTTGAACCAGCCGTCGTCGGCGCTCGGCTTGACGGTCACGCGTTCGTCCTGGTGATCGGGGAAGACGGCGCGCAGCACGTCGAGCGAGGAAAGCTCGCCCCGGCCGACGGCGGCAATCGCATCCTCGATCTCCTTCTGGCCGAGCCGGTGCAGCACCGGTTTCAGCCCGTCGCGTGAGAAGGTCTTGCCGGCCCGTTCGAAGGTGCGCTCCAGAATGCGGTAGCCAAGACCCGCATACTGCTTGCGGATGGCGGCACGGGTGGCGCGGCGGATCGCCGCGCGCGCCTTGCCGGTGACGACGATCTCCTCCCAGGCGGGGGGCGGCACCTGGATGCCCGAGCGGATGATCTCCACCTCGTCGCCATTGTTGAGGCGGGTGACGAGCGGCATGATGCGGCCGTTGATCTTCGCGCCCACACATGTGTCGCCGATGTTGGTGTGCACCGCATAGGCGAAGTCGATCGGCGTCGCGCCGCGCGGCAGCGCGATCAACTGTCCCTTGGGCGTGAAGCAGAAGACCTGGTCCTGGAAGAGCTCGAGCTTTGTGTGCTCCAGAAATTCCTCGGGATTGTCGCCTTCGGCAAGCGACTCGATCGTGCGGCGCAGCCAGGCATAGGCGTTCGACGTCGGCGACCGTGTGAGGTCGCCCGTGACCGCGTCCCGATCCTTGTAGAGCGCATGGGCAGCGATGCCGTATTCGGCGATCTCATGCATGCGCCTGGTGCGGATCTGCAGCTCGATACGTTGGCGCGACGGCCCGATGATCGTCGTGTGGATCGACTGATAGTCGTTCTGCTTCGGCGTCGAAACATAGTCCTTGAACCGCCCCGGGACGACCCGCCAGCGGGTATGCACGATGCCGAGCGCCCGGTAGCAGGAGGGAATGTCGTCGACGATGATGCGGAAGCCCCAAACGTCCGATAGCTGTTCGAAGGAAAGCGACTTCGACTGCATCTTGCGGAAGACGGAATAGGGTTTCTTCTGACGCCCCTTTACCTGCGCATTCTTCAAGCCCTCGGCCTGCAGCAGTTCGCTCAGTTCCTCCTCGATCTTCTTGATCAAGCCCTCGTTGCGCTGGGAAAGCTCTTCCAGCCGCCTGGTGACGGTCTCGTAGGCCTCCGGATTGATATGGCGGAAGGCGAGGTTCTCAAGCTCCTCGCGCATGTCCTGCATGCCCATGCGCCCGGCCAGCGGCGCATAGATGTCCATCGTCTCCTCGGAGATGCGGGCGCGTTTTTCCGCCGACATGTGGTCGAGGGTACGCATGTTGTGCAGCCTGTCGGCGAGCTTCACCAGGAGCACGCGAACGTCGTCCGATATCGCCAGCAGCAGCTTGCGTAGATTTTCGGCCTGCTTGGCCTTCTTGGTGACGAGGTCGAGCTTCTTGATCTTCGTCAGGCCTTCGACAAGCGCCCCGATATCCTCGCCGAAGAGCTCGTCGATCTCCTGCCGTGTCGCCGTCGTGTCCTCGATCGTGTCATGCAGCAGCGCGACGGCGATCGTCGATTCGTCGAGGTGCATTTCCGTGAGGATCGCCGCCACTTCCAAAGGATGCGAAATGTAGGGATCGCCGCTTGCCCGCTTCTGCTGGCCGTGCTTCTGCATGGCATAGACATAGGCCTTGTTCAGCAAGGCCTCGTTGACATCGGGCTTGTATTTCTGCACGCGCTCAACGAGCTCGTATTGGCGCATCATTCGCAGGCGGCTCCGTGACAGTCGGACAAACAAAAAGTGCGCCAATCATATGAGTGGCGCACTGCTTCGAAAACACGTTTGGAACAGCTGTTCGCGAACGGATCTCAGTAGTCGTCGCTCTTTTCCGGCGGTACCAGCCCTTCGATGCCGGCCAAGAGTTCCTCTTCCGACATGCGATCGAAGGTCAGCGCCTCCGGCTGGTCTTCATCTTCCGCAGCCTCGGCAAAAGCGGCGGGTTCCGATTGGGCGATCGCGGCCGCGTCGGGCTCGGGCTCGTCCACTTCCACATGCTTCTGCAGGGAATGGATCAGATCTTCCTTGAGGTCACCAGGCGAAAGGGCCTCATCGGCGATCTCACGCAGGGCAACAACCGGATTTTTGTCATTGTCGCGGTCGACCGTGATGGGGGCGCCCTGCGAGATCAGACGTGCGCGGTGGCTGGCAAGCAGGACGAGTTCGAAACGGTTTTCGACCTTGTCGATGCAATCTTCGACGGTGACGCGGGCCATGGCCTTGTCCTTTGCGAGAGCGCGGCGGCTGCCGCGGCTTGATTAACGACACGAAACCGGAACGGCCGAGACAGGACGGCACTTGCAGCTCCAATTTCTGGAATTAGTCGCCCGGATACAATCAAAACAGCACAAGTTCAAGTTTTTCCTGCGTCCGGCGCTCACATCTTCCCTGCCCCATGTTAGAATACGACATTTCCGCGATGCGGCCGCAGGTTACAGATAAGGATTGTATTTCAGGAGGTATCGGCCAAAAACTCCACCAGCAATCGTAAATTGAAGTGTGGACGAAGTGGAGCAACTGCTAAAACTTGCTATATGCACCGTACGCCGCTTGGATTAATGCGTGGCATAACTTACATTATTTGCAATATCAGCAATTATTAATGTAATGCACCTATTTTCTGCGCAGCCTTCTGCCGGGGTGGATGGGTATAATGTGCAGGGCATGGAAAAGGAAATTACGATGTTCGATCCTCGCGAAAAAATCGCTCTTTTCATCGACGGCGCCAATCTCTACGCCGCCTCGAAGAGCCTGGGCTTCGACATCGATTACAGAAAGCTGCTGAAGGCGTTCCAGAAACGTGGATACCTGCTGCGCGCCTACTATTACACCGCACTTATCGAGGATCAGGAATACTCCTCGATTCGCCCATTGATCGACTGGCTGGACTACAACGGCTACAAGGTCGTCACCAAACCGGCGAAGGAATTCACGGATTCGCTCGGCCGGCGCAAAATCAAGGGCAACATGGATATCGAGCTGGCGATCGACGCCATGGAGCAATCCGAGACCGTCGATCATCTGGTGATCTTCTCGGGCGACGGCGATTTCACCACGCTTGTTGAAGCGCTGCAGCGCAAGGGACGCAAGGTCTCGGTCGTCTCGACGATGTCGACGCAACCGCCGATGATCGCCGACGACCTGCGCCGCCAGGCCGATCATTTCATCGATCTGGCCACGCTCCGCGGCGAGATCGGCCGCGAGCCGTCCGAACGCGTGCAGCGCCCCGCCGAACCGGTCGCCAACGACGCCGAACTCTGACCGAATCAATTCCGATCCCGATTGATCTTGCCGGTCGCGGGTGTGGCGGGGGCGAACGGCCGCGCCACTCAGCCGCGCTCTTTTAACAGGCGGTTCTTCTGCCGGTTCCAGTCGCGCTCCTTGGACGTCTCGCGCTTGTCGTGCAGTTTCTTGCCCTTGCCAAGCGCCAGTTCCAGTTTCGCCCGACCCCGCTCGTTGAAATAAATCCTGAGCGGAATGAGCGACATGCCTTCGCGATTGACGGCGCCCTGCAGCCGGTTCACCTCGCGCTTCGACAGCAGCAATTTGCGGCGGCGCCGGGTCTCGTGGTTGAAGCGATTGGCCTGGAGATATTCCGGCAGGTAGGAGTTGATCAGCCAGATCTCGCCGCCCTCGTCGGTCGCGTAGGACTCCGCGATATTGGCCTTTCCCTCGCGCAGCGACTTGACCTCCGTGCCGGTCAAGACAAGACCGGCCTCGTAGGTGTCGACGATCTCGTAGTTGAAGCGGGCCTTGCGGTTCTCCGCCACCACTTTCCTGACCGTGCGCTCGCTGCCCTTGGGTGCCATCAGTTCATCAACCCTGCATGCCTGAGCGCCGCATCGATGGCCGCTTCGGTCGCCGGCTCGAGCGTCGCTAGCAGCGGCGAACGCACGACGCGGCTCATCCGTCCGAGGCGATGCAGCGCATATTTTGCACCGCATAGGCCGGGCTCTATAAAGATGGCCTTGTGGAGCGGCATCAATTTGTCCTGATATTCCAGCGCCTTGGCGAAGTCGCCGGCAAGCGTCGCCTCCTGGAATTCGGAGCACAGGCGCGGTGCGACATTCGCGGTCACGGAGATGCAGCCGACACCGCCATGCGCGTTGAAGCCGAGTGCCGTCGCATCCTCGCCGGAAAGCTGGACGAAACTCTTGCCGCAGGCCATGCGCTGCTCGGAAACGCGCTCGATCTTGCCGGTCGCGTCCTTGACGCCGACGATCGTCGGATAGGCCTTCGCCAGCGCCGCCATGGTCTCGACGCTCATGTCGACCACCGAGCGGCCCGGAATGTTGTAGATGACGATCGGCAGCTTCACGCTTTCGGCAATTGCTGCATAGTGGGCGAAGAGGCCCTTCTGCGTCGGCTTGTTGTAGTACGGCGTCACGACCAGGATGGCATCCGCACCGGCCTTCTCGGCATGCTGTGCAAGTTCGATCGCCTCGGTCGTGTTGTTGGAGCCGGCGCCGGCAATAACCGGCACGCGCCGCGCCGCCGCTTCGACGCAGAGCTCCACCACCTGCTTGTGCTCTTCGTGCGAGAGAGTCGGCGATTCACCGGTCGTGCCGACCGGCACCAGGCCGTGGCTGCCCTCTTTTATCTGCCATTCCACATGCGCGACGAAACTTGCCGCATCCACCGCGCCGGTGGACGTGAACGGGGTTACGAGAGCGGGAATGGAACCCTTGAACATGCACAACTCCTGACGGCTGAAGGGGCAAGACGCGCCCACGCTTTGGCCGCAATCGACGGTTAGAAACTGCCGCACCATAATCATGTGACATGGCGGCGGCAAGCGTCGGACAAGCGCATTTCCTCCCAGTTTCCCTGCAATTCGATCGCTCGACGCGCGTCGCAAGGCAGGAGCAGGCAGGGATGGAGGATGACACGGCTTTGGCCGGCGATTGCCGCTATCGCGGATACCCGCTAACTTTTCGTTAGGAAATCCGGCAGCTAATGAAGTTGAGAGAAACGGGGAAGCACGGGGCTTGATGCGCGGACCACTCCTTCTGCCTGTCGCCACCCTTTTCGGTGCCGCGATGCTGGCCTCTTCCGCCTTCGCCACCGAGACCCGCATACCCGTACCGACGGTCAAGCCGGGCTCTACCAGCAAATCCGGACGCGTCGTGGCCAACGAGGTCACTGGCGCCATACGGGCCGCGACCGCACTTACAGCGACGGATCTGAAGGCCGGTCTCGATGCCCTGTCCGATCGCAAGCCAATCGAGGCGACCGCCATCCGCAACCGGATGGGCGAAGGAACGCTCGACCGGCACATCCTCTCTTGGGCGATCGCTGTTTCCGGGCAGAGGGACGTCCCGTCTTACGAAATCGCCGAAGCGCAGCGTGAGCTTCACGACTGGCCCGGCTTGAAGACGCTGCGCGCTCATTCCGAGCGCGCGCTCTATCGCGAAAACCCGCCTGCGACAGACGTGATCGCCGCCTTCGGCTCGACCCGGCCGGAAACGGCGGAGGGAGCCATTATTCTCACACGCGCGCTTGTGGCCGGACGAAAAGGCGACGCGGCGGCAGGCCAACTCCGTGCTTTCTGGCTGAAGGAGGCGCTGGACAAAGAGACGGAAAGCAAAATCCTCGCGGAATTCTCCTCCTTGCTTACGCCTGCCGACCACAGGCGCCGCATGGAGATGCTTCTCTACCGCAGCCGCGTCGAGCAGTCTCAACGGTTCAGCGAATCGGGTCAAGCACAGTCGCTCTACAGAGCCTGGGCCGCCGTCGTCCGCGGCAACGGCAAGGCCGCGGCGCTGATTAAAGCGGTCGATCCGTCCTGGCGCGACGATCCGGCCTATCTTTCGTGCGCATCGAGTATCTGCGCAAGCAGGAGAGGTTTGAAGAGGCTGCGGAGCTCCTTGCATTGGCGCCGAAGGACAGCGATGCCCTCGTCGATCCCGGCGAATGGTGGACGGAACAAAGGATCGTCAGCCGGGGTCTGCTCGACAAAGGCGACTTCCGCGGAGCATACAGGGTTGCCGCCCATCACGCTGCAACCGAGGCGACCGACGTCGTCGATGCGGAATTTCACGCCGGATGGTACGCGCTCCGCGGGCTGGAAGATCCTGCGACGGCCGCGCGTCACTTTCGCAAGATCCTCGAGGCGTCCAGCCGGCCGATCTCGGCCTCGCGGGCCTGGTATTGGCTGGGACGCGCGGCCGAGGCCGGCGGCCCCGGCAAATCGGACGAGTATTTCGCCAATGCGGCCCGCTATCCCGGCACATTCTACGGCCAGCTCGCCGCCGCGCGCCTCGGCCGCCCATCCTTCAACCTGACCTATCCCTCGCCGACCCCGGAGGATCGCGCGCGTCTGGAAAGTCGCGAAGCAGTTCGGGCGATCGAACGGCTGGAGGCCGCCGGGCACGGCTGGCGCGCGGAGAGCCTCTATCGGGCGCTCGCCGAGGACCTGACGAGCCCGGGCGAGCTTGCCATTCTCGCGGCACGCGCGGAAAAGGCGGGCAACCATCAGCTGGCGCTGCAGATCGGCAAGATCGCGCTCGGCCGCGGCATCGACGTCGCCGCGCTTGCCTTCCCGCTCGGCGTCATCCCGTCGGACGCCAATATCAGCGGGGCGGGCAAAGCGCTTGCCTATGCCATCGCCCGCCAGGAAAGCGCCTTCAATCCGGCCGCGGTTTCGGCGGCCAATGCCCGCGGCCTGCTACAGCTTCTACCGACAACGGCGAAGGGCGTCGCCAGCCGCTATGGCCTCGCCTATTCCAAGGACCGCCTGACGACGGACGCCGGCTACAACGCGACCCTCGGCTCGCATTATCTCGGCGAGCAGATCGACAGCTTCGGCGGCTCCTACATCTTGACCTTCATCGCCTACAATGCCGGTCCCGGCCGCGTGCCGGAATGGCTAGCGCGCTACGGCGACCCGCGCGGTAAGCCGATCGACGAAGTGGTCGACTGGATCGAACGCATTCCCTTTCAGGAAACGCGCAACTATGTTCAGCGGGTGATGGAGAACTACCAGATCTACAAGACCCGTCTTGGGCAGAAGGCGGACATCGTCGCCGACCTGAGGATGGGCCGCAATCCTTCCTGAACCGCGGTCCATGCGACGAGGAATAGTCTCCGGCAAAATTTGCAAGCGAAGGGGGAGCCATGCGAGAGAGTCTGGCGCGCGAGGAGCGCGTGTTTCGGGAACATTATTTTCGCGCAGGCGACGGCCTGAGGCTCTACGGCAGGCACTACGGTAGAGATATCATACGGGGCGAAGAAAAGACGCCCATCGTCTGCTTGCCCGGACTGACGCGCAACAGCCGCGATTTCCATCCGCTGGCCGCCTTCCTGGCCTCGCCCGTCGGCGGCGCCCACCCCGTCGTCACGCTGGACTATCGAGGCCGTGGACAGTCGGAGCGCGACAGCGACAAGAGCCGTTACGCGATCGCCGTCGAGGCGGAGGATGTCGTTGCGGCCTGCGCCTATTTCGGCATCGACAGGGCGACCTTCATCGGCACGTCGCGCGGCGGGCTCATCCTGCATCACCTCATCACATCAGCCCCCGCCCTTATCGCCCGCGTCGTGCTCAACGACATCGGCCCGGTGATTGAGCTCGAGGGACTGTTGAGGATCAGGGACTACCTGAACGCTCCGCAGGGCCCGAGCAGTTGGGCGGAGGCACCAGACTTTCTGCGGCGCCTACACGGAGCAGATTTTCCCCTTCTCGGCCCACAGGACTGGCGAGAGATGGGCGAAGCGCTCTATCGCGACGAGAACGGCATGCCGATTGCCGATTTCGATCCGGCGATCGCCGACCAACTGCAAGGCCTCACCGGGGAAGCCGTGCTGCCGTCGCTGTGGCCGCAATTCGAAGCCTTTGCAGCCATCCCGGCAATGGTCGTTCGCGGCGAATATTCACGATTGCTGAGCGCGACGACGGTTCAGGACATGGCCCGGCGGCATCCCGGCCTCATTGCTGTCACCGCGCCCGGCCAGGGCCACGCGCCGCTTTTGCATCTCGATGGGCTGCGGCAGGTGATCGGTGACTTCGTTCGGAGGTAGCGTAGGGGCGTATGTGCCCCCAGATTTTTCGCCCTCTGCCCTGCCGGCATTCCCTCCCAAGGACTCGCCGCAAGGAAATCGCCTTAAGTAATGGGCCTGCAAGTGCCGGGTCTTTGCTGGACGGACCGGGCCTGCCGGCTTCCGCAGTTGCTGTGAAGAACGGGCGCCCAGAGGCAAAACTGATCGCCATCGGCGCTCCGGTGTTCAATTCTGACTGGAGGTCAGAAATGAACATCAAGAGCCTTCTTCTCGGCTCCGCTGCTGCTCTCGCAGCAGTATCCGGCGCCCAGGCTGCTGACGCGATCGTCGCTGCCGAGCCGGAGCCCATGGAATACGTTCGCGTTTGCGACGCTTTCGGCACGGGCTACTTCTACATCCCGGGCACGGAAACCTGCCTCAAGATCGGCGGCTTCATCCGCGTTCAGGGCTCGTTCGGTCGTGATGCCGCTGACAGCCGCTGGGAAAACCCGGCTCAGTCCACGTCTGACTGGGACGTCTTCTCCCGCGCTTATCTCTCGTTCGACGCCAAGAGCGATACCGAATACGGCGCGCTCACCGGCTTCTTCGCTGCTGAGTTCAACGCTGACAACGACTCTGACGAAGGCGACAGCCTGATTGACGTCGACGAAGCCTACATCCAGCTCGGCGGCCTGAAGGCCGGCTTCTTCTACAGCTGGTGGGATAAGGGTCTGAACGGTGAAACCGACTCGCTCGGTAACAACACCGAATTCAACTCGATCGCTTACCTCTATGATGGCGGCACCTTCCAGGCCGGTATCGCTGTTGACGAACTCGAGGCTGCTACCACGAAGGCTAATGGCGTCGGTATCGAAGGTATCGTCTCCGCTACGCTCGGCGGCGTAAGCTTCGACCTGCTCGGCGGCTTCGACACCGAACTCGAAGAAGGCGCGATCCGCGCTCTGCTCTCTGCAGACGTTGGCCCGGGCACCTTCCAGGCCGCTGCGATCTGGGCATCCGACCCGAACGCTTACTGGGCTGCTTCCGAGTGGACTGTTGCTGCGTCGTACCGCTTCAACGCAACCGAGAAGTTCGCAATCACCCCCGGTGTCCAGTACTTCGGTAGCCTGCAAGATGGCAACGACTTCGGTGACGACGATGCGTGGCGCGTTGGTGTAACGGCTGACTACAAGATCACGGAAGGCCTCGCCACCCGTCTGTCGGTTCAGTACCAGGACGAAGACAATGGCGACGACGAAGTCTTCGGCTTCCTCCGCCTGCAGCGCGACTTCTAATCTGATCTAGCTGCATGCCCGCAACTCTAAGAGTTGCGGGCTGTTGCTGTTCTGCAACATATGCGTGCCGTCTAGGTCATTGAGATTGCTTAATTATAAGCGTTGGCTTGAACGCCAGCGGTTTCTTGGTCCATCCGTCAGGGAGTGGAAAGGAAACGGCAAACGTGACGTCAGGCGCCGAAAAATTGGTGGGCGACTTCGGGTTTCCGGGCATGCAGTCTGGATACGAGGTCAACTATTGTTTTGGCCAGCAGGGTCCGATCGGGGTCGTCAAGGACACCTCGCTTGCCGAATTGTTTCACCACTATGCGGACATCCTGTGGGACGAAGGCCATCACAAGTACAATGTGAAGGCCTTCATCGGCGAACTCGACGAGATTCTACTCGGTGCGCGGTTTTCCACCTTCTCGCAGGACTTGCTCGACAATCTGATCGGCGCATTACGCAAACGGGGCAACAGCAACGCGACCATCAATCGAAAGATGGCGGCGCTGAGCAAGTTGCTTCGGAAAGCGTACAAGATGGGCGATGTCCATAGTCTGCCGGAGTTCCGGCGTCAAAAGGAGAGAGCAGGACGGCTGCGTTTCCTCGAACCCGATGAAGAGGAAACGCTGTTCCGAGAAATCGGAATCCGTTCCGAATACTTCTTGCAGTTCTCGATATTCCTGGTCGATTCAGGCGCCCGCCTTGGCGAGGCGATCGGCCTCAAGTGGAATGATATCCATGAAGGCCGGGCAACCTTCTGGATCACCAAATCGGGACGCAGCCGCACTGTTCCCCTGACGGCGCGTGCCAAGGAGGTCCTGAATGCCCTTGCAAACCGATCTCCGGGACCATTTACCGCCATTGATCCGCAAAAATACCGGGCTGTCTGGAATGCGGCCAAGCTGGACGCGGGGCTGGGCGAAGAAGAAGACATCGTTCCCCACATTCTACGGCATACCTGCGCTTCCCGGCTGGTGCGGGGCGGCATCGATCTTCGGCGGGTTCAGATGTGGCTCGGCCATCAGACGCTTACCATGACCATGCGCTATGCGCATTTGGCTACGCACGATCTGGACATGTGCGTGCCTGTGCTAGAACGGCACCTGGCGAGTTAAACCCATCAATAAACGTTCGTCATCCTGTGCTTCTCACAGGAAGCCAGCGGCCGAGTCCGTTGGGCACATAGGTGTGCCGTGCTCACAGATTGGTGAGGCTCAAGCGCCCAGACTCGCTTGCCAGATCATTCCATCCAAGCGCCGCCACAAAATCAAAAAGCCCGGCTCGAGAGCCGGGCTTTCCTTACTGACCGAGGTCAGGTCAGATTAGAAGTCACGCTGCAGGCGGAGGAAGCCGAAGACCTGGTCGTCGCCGTTGTCTTCATCTTCGTAGTTGATCGTGAAGCGGGTGGCGAGGCCTTCCGTGATCTGGTAGTCAGCCGTTACGCCAACGCGCCATGCATCGTCGTTACCGAAGCTGGTGTAGGAGTCTTGCAGGCTACCGAAGTACTGAGCGCCGGGAGTGATGGCGAACTTCTCGGTTGCGTTGAAGCGGTACGACGCAGCAACGCTCCACTCGGAGCGAGCCCAGTAAGCGTTCGGGTCGGATGCCCAGATACCAGCCATCTGGAAGACGCCCGGGCCGAGGTCTGCAGAGAGCAGAGCGCGGATCGCGCCTTCTTCGAGTTCGGTGTCGAAGCCGCCGAGCAGGTCGAACGAAACGCCACCGAGCGTAGCGGAAACGATACCGGCAACGCCGACGCCGTTGGCCTTCGTGGTTGCGCCTTCGAGTTCGTCAACCGAGATACCGGCCTGGAAGGTACCGCCGTCATAGAGGTAGGCGATCGAGTTGAATTCGGTGACGTTGCCGAGCGAGTCGGTTTCGCCGTTCAGACCCTTATCCCACCAGCTGTAGAAGAAGCCGGCCTTCAGGCCGCCGAGCTGGATGTAGGCTTCGTCGACGTCGATGAAGCTATCGCCTTCGTCGGTATCGTTGTCGGCGTTGAACTCAGCGGCGAAGAAGCCGGTGAGCGTGCCGTACTCGGTGTCGCTCTTCGCGTCAAACGAGATGTAAGCGCGGGAGAACATGTCCCAGTCAGACGTGGACTGATCGTCGACGCCATCGCCATCGATGTCGAAGTTCTCGGTATTGTAACGGCGGTCAGCAGCGTCACGGCCGAAGTCGCCCTGTACGCGGATGAAGCCGCCGATCTTGAGGCAGGTTTCCGTGCCCGGGATGTAGAAGTAGCCCGTGCCGAAAGCGTCGCAAACGCGAACGTATTCCATGGGCTCCGGCTCGGCAGCGACGATCGCGTCAGCAGCCTGGGCGCCGGATACTGCTGCGAGAGCAGCAGCGGAGCCGAGAAGAAGGCTCTTGATGTTCATTTCTGACCTCCAGTCAAAAGTTTCAAACGGGTCTGGGTTTCTTTGCTGAAGGACAGCGTTCCCTGCCCCATCCCCAACGTTCAAGAAGTCGGACGATCAACCGCCCTTGCTTCCGGAGTTGAAAATACAAAACCGGGTGGGGCGCGCAATGTCCAACTTGTCAGATCAACTCCTTTGCGCCGCCCTTCCCTGATCCCTGTTGCTGAAACGACACAAAATCGCCCCAGACGGCCCAGGGTTATTAACAAACCATTAAGAAAATCCTTTAGCCACGGGGAGTTAGCACCAGCCCTCGGCACGGCTTTTGTTTCAGAAAGAGGCAGAAAAGGGCCTAAAACAGGGGCAAAACCAGGCAATGGGGCTGCGGGGCGCCGACTTCCCCCGGGCTTCCGCACTCCCGAAGAGCTGCTCGACGAGCCGGAGCCGGAGCCTTTTTCAGACGATTCCCGGAGAATCAGCGGCCGGAGATTCGCGATCGTCTGGCGCATGCCGCGCAGTGTCCTGAGAATCAGGCGAGTGCGTGAAACGTCATTTGGCGATGTGGCTTGGAGAGGAATCGACCTGCTACACGATTGGCATGGGCAGCTTGATAACGGCTTTGACGAAAATGGCGGAGAAGAAGGGATTCGAACCCTCGATACCGTTTCCGGTATACTCCCTTAGCAGGGGAGCGCCTTCGACCACTCGGCCACCTCTCCGTTAGCGCCTGACTAGTGGCAGCGCGTCCTCAATGCAAGATTTTTTTGTCGGATCTCAGGGAAATCGCGCCATTTTCGTCATGGCGACCTAAGTCCCATGGAGTCGCGGCAAGCTGAAGCAAGTCGGCTCACGGACTGTGACCCTGCCTCCCAGCGAGATTTCATGCGTATGCGTTTCTCACGCGGAGAAGACAGGTATTCCCGGACCCTGCCATGTCGATGATCATGCATCTCGCGCTAGGAAAGCCCGGCCAGTCGGCCGATGCCTACCCGCATTACCGCATAGAGCGTCCCTGCCGCATTCTCGTCATCGGCAGTCAATTGAAGGCGAAGACCAAATATCAGGCTCTTCTGCGGCACGTTTCGATCGGCGGTGCGATGCTCGACTTCAACGCCGCAATCCTCCTGCCAAAGCATTTCTTTCTGGAGATCGACGGCTTCAAGGAGGAGATCGGCTGCGCCGAAGTGTATCGCAGCGGCTCCGAACTCGGTGTGCGCTTCAACATGCTGCTGGCGCAGGAGTTCCTGAGCAGGCTGATCCGTGTCCAGTTCTCGAGCGGGTTGTAAGCCGCGGCGATGCCCGTGCTCCTAAAGCCGGATCGCATTCATTCGATTTCTATTGAATATCTTCAATCGATTGCAAGTTTGCTGGTGGAAACTGACCTTCGACCTTTAGGCGCCTCGCCGCCTCAAGGGTGCCGGCAAATGACTTGCCGGGGTCTGGCAAAACTCCGTTGGCCGACAGGCGGCAAGACCGCACGACGGCCTTGCGAGTGGCGCGATCATCGGAGCACGACGCATGCCGCAATCGACAATGTATTCGCTTGCCCCCTCGCCGCTTTACGAGCGGCGTTACGAACGCTTCGCAATCGGGCATGCCGCAACCCTGATGTCGGTGCGGCCAGCCCTCGGCGGGGTGTCGATACACGCCTGCAAGATGATCGATATCTCGCGCGGCGGAGCGAGTTTCTCCGTCAGCACGACAATCGGCGTGCCCTTGCACTACTATCTCCATATCGTGGGAACGAATTTCCGGATCGGCTGCGCCGAGATCCACCGGAGGGACAACCGAATCGGCGTGCAATTCATCAAGGCCATTGACGAATCGTTCCTTCACCAAATCGTGCGCCACGAATTTTTCACCGGTCAGTCCGCCACTGTTAAATCTGGACCTCCTGCGCCCCCCGTCCATCGTCCCACACCCGCAAGACTCCCGACGGCCTTGCTCGCGAGATAGCGGAACCCGACGTCGTCTCTTTTGCGCATTCCGCTTGCCGTTCCGATGCGATAAGTTCCGCGGCGCTTTTCGAACGGAGCTCAGGTTTTGCCAATGTCCGCATTCTCGCGTTTCACGCCGCTCGTCCAGTCCCTGCCGGCGACGGTCCCCTTCGTCGGCCCGGAAGCGATCGAGCGACAGCGCGGACGCGGGATCGCCGCTCGCATCGGCGCCAACGAAAGCGGTTTCGGGCCGGCCGATTCCGTATTGCTCGCCATCCAGCGGGCTGCCAGCGAGACGTGGAAATATGCCGATCCGGAGAATTACGACCTGAGGCACGCGCTTGCGGCCCATCTCGGCACATCCCCGACCCATATTGCCATCGGAGAAGGAATAGACGGTCTGCTCGGGCAAATCGTCCGCCTCGTCGTCGAGCAGGGCGCGCCGGTGGTCACTTCGTTCGGAGGCTATCCGACCTTCAATTATCATGTCGCCGGACATGGTGGTCGGCTCGTCACAGTGCCTTACGTCGATGACCGCGAAGACCTCGACGGCCTCCTTGCCGCGGTGAAGCGCGAGGCGGCGCCGCTCGTCTATTTTGCCAATCCCGACAATCCGATGGGGAGCTGGTGGCCGGCCGATCGCGTCGTCGAGTTCGCGACTGCCGTGCCAGAAACGACGCTGCTGATCCTCGATGAAGCCTATTGCGAAACAGCCCCGCCCGAGACGCTGCCGTCGATCAAAAGCCTGATCGACCGACCGAACGTCATCCGCACCCGCACCTTCTCCAAGGCCTATGGTCTCGCCGGCGCGCGCGTCGGCTATGCGCTGACGACGCCGGGTACCGTGCAGGCCTTCGACAAGATCCGCAATCATTTCGGCATGAATCGTATCGGTGTCGCGGCGGCGATCGCCGCGCTTTCCGACCAGCAATATCTCAAGGAAGTGACGAGCCGGATCGCGGCGTCGCGCGACCGAATCGCCAGAATTGCGCGCGACAACGGGCTTTTGCCGCTATCCTCGGCGACCAATTTCGTCGCCGTCGACTGCGGACGGGATGCGGCCTATGCCCGGGCGATCGTCGATCGGCTGATGAGCGATCACGGCATCTTCATTCGCATGCCGGGTGTTGCGCCGCTCAATCGGTGCGTCCGGATCAGCACCGGCCCCGAGGCCGAGATGGAACTGCTCGAGGCCGCCCTCCCCACGGTGCTCAGAAGCTTGGCCGAGGGCTAGACGGAACGTCAACTCCGCCTGTGCCGGATCAATGCACCGTCATCCACTCGCGCGCCGCGCGGAGCGCAGCGGCGAGATCCGTCTTGCTCATCGTCGCCGCAAGGTCGGCGCGAAGGCCGGCAGCGCGGTCCGAACCCTTGATGGCGGCGATGTTCAGCCACTTATGGGCCGCCACCAGGTCCACCGGCTGGCCGCGGCCGGTCGCATAGGCGAGGCCCATTTCGCAAAGAATGTCGGCGCGGTTTTCGCCACCCATTGCCGCATCCGACGTGATCTCGAAGTCAAAGCGTGCCATCGTCTTGTCCCTGTCGTTCTTTGTTGGTTCAGCCGAAGCGGCACGCCCATCGGGCGCGCCGGGCTTCAGTTGTTGCGTTGTTGTCCCTGTTTCACTCGTGCCTCTTGGCGGGCCTTCCGGTGACGCGCCGTCTTCTGCGGCGTTGGCTCCGGTTGATTGGCGGGGTGCGTCTCCGCTCGTCTTATGTGTTCGAGTATGCCCGGCGGCCTTCAATGCACGCTTAAAATGCATGCTTAATTTGCCACAAACAAAGTTCAAACACTTGGTAAACTTGGGTTTTCGTTAAGCATCGGAGCGCCTGAGGCGGCGGCAATTCGGCTCAAAATTTACAAAAAATTCAATCGCGGATTTCAACCGATCGTTAACCAAGAACAAACCCTGCTGGTCGACCGCCGCCGTATTTCGTGGGCCGTGCCGGACTTCGACCAGACGAACTGCAGCATATTTACCTTTACGTACGCGTAAGTTATTGTCCGGCGCTTAGGCGGCGAGGAGGCCGCCGACATGAGGCATCAGATCGCGGCGGCCGGCAGCCGGCCGTCTCCAAGGGAGGACATTGAATGATTCGAACTTTGCTCGTCAGCGCAGCACTCGCCTTCGGAGCGGCGGGAGCGGCCTATGCCGCCGAACCCATCGTCGGCAATTGGAAGACCGCAAGCGGAGCCACGGCGGAAATCGCCCCATGCGGCGGAGCCTTCTGCGTCACGCTGAAGACGGGCAAGCACGCGGGCAAGCGGATCGGCAACCTTGCCGGGACGGATGGCAGCTACAGCGGCGAGATCACCGACCCGGAGAGTGACAAGACCTACAGCGGCTCGGGCGCGGTCGACGGCAATTCGCTGAAGATGAAAGGCTGCGTGCTGAAGGTGCTGTGCAAATCCCAGACCTGGACGCGCCTTTAGTACTTCCAGAAACCCTACAGCGCCGCGCGTCTTATCAGACGCGCAAAGGTCGCTGCAGCACTTTGAATTGCTGCACGTCTTTGTCCTTAAATCGAGGTCGATTTAAGGAAACATACAGTAGAGGGCGGCCTGCTGTGGCCGCCCTTGCACTCGTTTCACCGAGCGCGCTGCCCGAACAGGAACTTCTGCGCTTCCTGGTCCTCGGCAAGGCTCTTCTGACGCGCCCGCTCTTCCTTGCCGACCTCGATCCCCTTCTGAACCGCCGGCCGGGCGAGCATCGTCTCGAACCAGCGCTTCAGATTCGGGAACTCGTCGAGATCCTGGCCCTGGTTCTCGTGCGGGATCACCCAACCGATGGCGGCCATGTCGGCGATCGAATAGTCGCCGGCAAGGAACGGCCGATCGGCGAGCCGCTTGTTCATCACGCCATAGAGGCGGTTCACTTCATTGGTGTAGCGGTCGATTCCGTACTGGATTCTCTCCGGCGCATATTGCCGGAAGTGATGGGCTTGGCCCGCCATTGGGCCCAACCCGCCAACTTGCCAGAAGAGCCATTGCTCAACCTCGACCCGGGCACGCTCGTCGGCCGGGTAGAACTTGCCGTATTTCCGGCCGAGATATTGCAGGATCGCGCCGGATTCGAAAATTGAGATAGGCGCGCCGCCCGGCCCGTCCGGATCGACGATCGCCGGCATGCGGTTGTTTGGTGCGATTTTCAGGAAATCCGGCGCGAATTGGTCGCCGCGGCCGATGTTGATGTATTTGACCACATAGGGAACGTCGAGCTCCTCCAGCATGATGGTGATCTTCCAGCCGTTCGGCGTCGGCCAGTAGTAAAGCTCGATGGGAGCGGTCATGGGCGGTCTCTCCTGAGGTTATCGGGCACACAGACGTAGGAACGCACTGCGGCGCCGGCAAGACCGCATCGTTGAAGATGAATGGCAGATGAACGGACATCTCAGCAAGAATTCAGTTTGGCTGTGCGAAAAGACGATCAATCGATTTGAACCCGCTCCAGCCCACGGACAGAACAATGGATATCCTCGCTCGCCGCCTCACCATCATCAGCGTGTTGATGGTCGTATTCGCCATGTCGCTCGCCGCTGCAGTCGGCGCCGATACGGAACGTCGCCGCCAGAACACCTATATCGGTTCGCTGACCGACTGCACCGCGCACACCGCGCAATATTGCCAAGCCAAGCTGTAGGGAACAGTCAAATGGCCGCCCTCGCCTCTTCCGCCATCCTCTCGCTTCGGCTCCTGGTACTCACGGGCCTGCTGATGGCCCCGATCGGAGCGGTCGCTTACAACAAGGCCACCGGCGCCAGCGCCGGCAAGCATGGAGCCGGCCTCGTCCTCTTCGTCACGCTGCAGCGCCAGGCGATGAGCTGATCCTCCTGGGACCTGACCGGCATGGCCGTGGCGCTTGTCGGCGCGACGATCATTCTCGTCGGTCCACGCTGAACCGCCACGCGCCAGACGCGTATCTTGTCGTTTGCTTGTCAGATGCCGCAGCCTATAATGCGCCATGGACACACGAATCTCTTCCAACTCAATTCTCTCCGTCGCCACCCCCGAAGCCTTCGAGCCGCAGACCTTCGATGATCCGGCCGCAGCCGTCGATTGCCTGCGGGCGCTTTACGAGCGCAATACGCAGTTCCTCTGCGAGGCTTTCGAGGGCCTGGGCAAGAACGGCCGGCCGATCACGCGTTTCCGCGCCTGCTACCCGCAGGTGAGCATCGAGACGAGCAGCTTTGGCCACGTCGATTCCCGGCTTTCCTTTGGCTATGTCAGCTCGCCCGGCGTCTACACGACGACGATCACGCGGCCGCGGCTTTTCCGTCACTATCTGAAGGAGCAGTTCGGCCACCTGATGCGCAATCATGGCGGCGGCGTCACCGTGTCGGAATCGTCGACCCCGATCCCCCTGCACTTTGCTTTCGGCGAGAACGCCCATGTCGAGGCGTCGGCGGCCGAAACCATCGACATTCCGCTGCGCGACCTCTTCGATGCGCCCGACCTGACGACGACGGACGACGAGATCGCCAACGGCTCCTATGAGCCCGGGCCGGGCGAGCCCTCGCCGCTCGCCCCGTTCACGGCGCAGCGCATCGACTATTCGCTCGCCCGCCTCAGCCACTACACGGCAACCAGCGCCACGCATTTCCAGAACTTCGTGCTCTTCACGAACTATCAGTTCTATGTCGACGAGTTCTGCGCCTGGGCACGCCAGCAGATGGCCGAGGGCGGCAACGGCTACACGGCCTTCGTGGAGCCCGGCAACATCCTCACCCCCGCGGGCGCCGACAAGCCCGAGACCGACTATACGCTGGCCCGCCTGCCGCAGATGCCGGCCTACCACCTGAAGAAGAAGGGCCACGGCGGCATCACCCTGGTCAATATCGGCGTCGGCCCCTCAAACGCCAAGACGATCACCGACCACATCGCCGTCCTGAGGCCGCATGTCTGGCTGATGCTCGGCCATTGTGCCGGGCTGCGCAACAGCCAGCGGCTCGGCGACTACGTTCTGGCACATGCCTATATGCGTGAGGATCACGTGCTCGACGACGATCTGCCGGTGTGGATCCCCCTGCCGGCGCTGGCGGAAGTGCAGGTCGCCCTGCAGGACGCGGTGGCGGAAGTCACCGGTTACCAGGGCTACGATCTCAAGCGGATCATGCGCACCGGCACGGTCGCGACCATCGACAACCGCAACTGGGAACTGCGCGACCAGCGCGGCCCGGTCAAACGCCTGTCGCAGGCCCGCGCCATCGCCCTCGACATGGAATCGGCGACGATCGCCGCCAATGGCTTCCGCTTCCGGGTGCCCTATGGAACGCTGCTCTGCGTCTCCGACAAGCCGCTGCACGGCGAATTGAAGCTGCCTGGCATGGCGACCGCCTTCTACCGTACCCAGGTGAGCCAGCACTTGAAGATCGGCATTCTGGCGCTTCAGAAGCTCGCCGCCATGCCGCCGGAAAAACTGCATTCGCGCAAGCTCAGAAGCTTCTACGAAACGTCCTTCCAGTAGAATGCGTCACGTCGCAGAGCCTTTCCTGGGCCGCAGCACGAGCGACAACAGCGTGCCGGCGACGGCCGAGACGATGATCAGCAGATGGGCGTTGACGCTGGCGCGGCCCAGGACCTCGAGCGCGGCTTTTCCGCCGGCCGCGCCAAAGGAGACCGCGCCGGCAACGATCGCCGCGGCATAGGTGCCGACGCCGGCGGGTGCATGCACGGGAAGGACGGAAGAGAGCTCGCCTCCAAGTGCACCGCCGAAGGCGGCGGCAAGCGGCGCGACGCCCATGATCGCCAGAACCCAGGCGAGCACCGCGACCTTCACGGCCCAGTTCAGCATCGTCATCGCCGAAGCGCGCAGGAACGCCGCGATATGCTCCGGCAAACCCGCTTCGATCTCGTCTATATGAGGCAAGAGCCTCGTCGGGGCCACGCGGCGCAGCGGGCGAAGGATTCTGGCCTTTAGCAGGAAGAAGGCGAGCGGCGAGAGCAAGGCCATCGTCCACAGCAACCACGCGACGACCTGGTGGCTGCGGCCGATGATCAGCCCGACCGCCGCTACAGTGAGCAGCGCATGCAGGTCCAAAAGGCGCATGACGAGTAGCGCCGATGTGCCGCGCAGCAACGGAACGCCGAATTCGGCGCGCATGAGCAGCGGGAAGCTCGTCTCACCGGCCCTGAAGGGCAGCATGATGTTCAAGAGATTGTGGACCTGCGTCACGCGAAACAGCAGCAGGAAACGGCCCGCCGTCTCTTCCGGAAAATAGTCGTAGATGCGGTAGCAGCGGACGAAGTAGGTCGCGATCAGAAGAGCAAGCGCGGTGAGCACGGACGAGAAACCTATCTCGGCCCATTGCCGCAACAGGGGCGACCATCCCCAGACCCACTCGACGAAGACGGCATAAGCCGCTATGGCCGCCACGGAAATCAGTGCCATGCGGTTGCGCGCGAGCCACGCGCGCCGGCTCAACTGCCAGTCCGAATTCATGAGATGCCGATTTCCTGTACAGAGCCACGCAATTGAGCGTTGGTTATCACCGTTAACTGTGCAAGAAAACCTGCGACGGCACACCGGAGACACACCGCCTTGACTCACGTAGAAGAACCTCTGACGGCAACGACGGGCCTCACGGAGGCGATCGAGCTGTCCATCGTGGTGCCGGTGTTCAATGAGGCAGACAGCGTCGGTCCGCTCGTCACCCGCATCCGGGAGGCCATGGCCGGCTTCGGCAAGTCCTGGGAACTGATCCTGGTGGACGACGGCAGCACCGACCGGACCTTGCCGAATGCCCGCAAGGAGCTTTTGCGGTCGGACGTGAATCTGAAGATCATCGAGTTGCAGAAGAATTTCGGCCAGACCGCCGCCATGCAGGCCGGGATCGACGCCGCCGCCGGCCGGCTGATCGCGACCCTCGACGGTGATCTGCAAAACGACCCCAAGGACATCCCTCAAATGGTTGCCGCCATCGAGGAACGCGAACTCGACCTCTTGGTCGGATGGCGGCAAAACCGCCGCGATGGCCTGCTGCTTAGAAAGATCCCCTCCTGGTGCGCCAACTTCCTGATCGGCAAGATCACCGGCGTAAGGCTTCACGACTACGGCTGCAGCCTCAAGGTCTATCGCAGCGCGATCATCAAGCAGGTCAAGCTGATGGGGGAGATGCACCGTTTTATCCCGGCCTGGGTCGCCGGCGTGGTGCCGAGCAGCCGGATCGGCGAGATGCCCGTGACGCATCACGCCCGCCACTTCGGCGCGTCGAAATACGGGATCTCGCGCACCTTCCGTGTCATTCTCGATCTGCTCGCGGTGCTGTTCTTCATGCGCTACAAGGCACGGCCCGGCCACTTCTTCGGCTCGATCGGGCTTGCGACCGGCGGCTTGAGCGCCCTCATCCTGCTCTATCTCGCAATAGACAAGTTCCTGTTCGGCAACGATATCGGCACCCGACCGATGCTGATCGTCGGCGTCATGCTGTTCCTCTCCTCGGTCCAGCTCATCACCACCGGCATTCTCGCGGAAATGATGGCGCGCGCCTATTTCCGTGACGACGATACGGCAAGCTACATCGTCCGCCAGGTCTTCGGGCAGGATCAGCCGGATGCGTGACATCGTCGACCGGCGGCCGAACCTGGTCTTCGTTGCGCTGGCCGGCTACTTCCTGCTGTGCATCGTCTTGCGCCTCGCCGCGTCGCCTTCGCTGGAGATCGACGAGGCCGAACAGGCCTTCCTGTCGCAATTCCTGCAGCTCGGATACGGACCGCAACCGCCCTTCTACAACTGGCTGCAATACGGCCTGGCGCAGCTGATCGGCACGTCGCTCGCGACGATGACCATTCTCAAGAACGGTCTCCTGTTCCTCTGCTGCCTGTTCTACGGCCTCGCTGCGCAGCTCATTCTCAAGGATCGGCGCCTGTCGGCGATGGCGATGTTTGGGGTCTTGAGCCTGCCGCCGGTCTTCCTGCTCGCGCAGCGCGATCTCTCCCATACGGTTGCGGCGCTCTTCGCCGTATCGCTCTTCCTCTACGGATTTCTGCGCACCCTCACGCGCCCCAGCCTTTTCTCCTATCTTTTGACCGGCGTCGCGGTCGGCATCGGCGTGATTTCCAAGTACAACTTCGTCGTCGTCCCTGTTGCCGCGATCCTTGCCGTGCTGCCCGAACGAGAACTGCGCAAGCGCCTTTTCGATTGGCGGATCCTGGCGGCGATCGCCATCGCCGCCGCCATTGCCCTGCCGCATGGATTGTGGGTGCTTCAAAATCTCGACGCCGCCTCGTCGGGAACCTTGAACGAGATGAAGGAGCGCGCCGCAGAGGGGCGCCTCATGCAGATGTTTCACGGCGTCTTCGCTCTTTCCTCGGCAATAGTTGGCGGCAGTCTCGTCCCCTTGCTGGTCTTCGGCCTCGTCTTCCGCGGCAAGATCCGGACGATCTGGCGGGCGGAAAGCCAGTGGACCCGCATCATGGGGCGCATGATCGCGATCTCGCTTCTTGCCGTGCTGCTCGTCGTCCTCGGCGTCGCTGCGACCCATGTCCGCGAAAAATGGCTGGTACTCTTTCTGGCGCTGCTGCCGCTCTATCTCTGTCTCAAGATCGAGGCGGCACCGATCGATCCCGCCCCGGGCTTCCGGCGCTTCGTGCCGCTGATTGCCTGCATTGTCCTGGGGGCCCTCGTCATTGTCTCGGCCCGGGCCGTGGTGCGCCCCTGGTTCGGCGACTATTCGAAATTGAACATCCCCTATGCCGGCTTTGTCGAGGCGGTTGTCGAGGCCGAAGGCCGGCCGCCGGCCCTCGTGCTGACAAACGACAGGCAGATCGCCGGCAATATCCGGACGCGACTTGCCGATGCCACTGTCGTCATCCCGCATCTTTCGGACGTGCCGCCGGCCGACGCCGCCAAACGGCCGCTGCTGGTGGTCTGGCGCGATGAGACAAACCCGGCGCCGCTTCCCGCCACGCTGAGCGAGGCTCTCAAGGCATCCGGCGTCCCCGAATCGGCGGCGACGCCGCGCAGCCTTGAAGTGCCTTACATCTACGCGTCCGGACCGGAGCGCTACAGGTTCGGCTATATCTGGGTGGGCGAATAAAGCGCCGCTGTTTATTCCGCGCCGACAAGCAGCTTCAGTTCGCCCGGGTGGACGCGCAGGGCGACATCGCGCCGCTTGATCGGCAGGAGCTCGCCGTCGATGACGCAGTTGATCTTGCGATCGACCTTGGGAAAATGCAGATCGACCGCGAGTGCGCTCATCTCGGTGATCAGCGGGCTTGCCCGGAATCGACCGCGCAGGATATCGGAAGCGAGCTTTGCAACGCCCGCCGGGCTGAGCGGCGGGGCCGTGTAGAAACCGAGGTGCCCGGCCGTCACATCCTCCGCATACATCAGCGTCGCGTGGCCGAAATGGTTGTTCGAGACCGAAATCTGCGACACATGCCGGCTCTCGCGGTGGCCATCGGCATCGAATTCGATCTCGAAATCCGGCGGATTGAAGATCACGCCGATGGCGGCGCGCACGCTGGCGCCGATCTTGCCGGGGCGCGAGGCGAACGTATAGGATTGACGATAGCGCACCATGCGGGCGTGTAGCCCCATTGAAAATTGATGCACGAAGGCCCGGCCGTCGGCGCTGCCGATGTCGCCGTCGATGATCCGGCCAGTGGCGAGGACCTCGGGCACCTTCCAGATATCGAGCGGCAGCTTCAACGAACGGGCGAACAGGTTCATCGTCCCAGCCGGAATGACACCGAGCGGCATCCCGGTTCGCCAGGCAACGCCGGCTGCGGCGGAGATCGTGCCGTCGCCGCCGCCGGCAACGATCGCATCGAGGTCATCCCGCCGGCAAGCCATCTCCAGCGCCTGCGGGATATCGCCCGGTGCCACGACGGCAATTTCGATCTCGTGTCCGGCGGCGCGAAAGACCTCCTCGACCCTCCTGCCATAGGTCTCCATGTCAGTGGTGCGGAAAGTCCCCCCATCTCGGTTGAAGATGGCTTTAACTTTCAAGGATTGTCCTCTCTATCCAGAAACCTTTCAGCTCCTGAGATAAGGGCGGCGGCCGGGGATTCCAGAGCACACTGGCAAAGACTTTCGCGACCCGTTGCCGAGGCTCCCAGCGCTCGAGTGCGGCGGCCTACAGGGAAGGCAGTTTCAGGGGACCGCCCGTCTTGATCGTTCGGATGGCGAAATTCGAACGAATGTCCGTCACTCCCGGCAGAGTCAGCAAGGTTTCGGTGAGCAGTCGCTCATAGGCCGAAAGGTCTTCCACGACCACCTCGGCGAGGAAGTCGGCATTGCCGGAAATCAGGAAGCAGGAGACCACCTCCGGTATGGCGAGCAACGCCTCCTGCTGCCGTCGCGCGTTTTCCTGGCTGTGCTGGCCGACTTTGATCTCGACGAAGACGGTCAGCCCCAGCCCGACCTCCTTGCGGTCGATATCGGCCCGGTAGCCGCGCAGCACGCCTGACTTCTCCAGATTGCGGATGCGGCGCAGGCAGGGGGATGGCGAAAGATTGATTCGCTCGGCGATCTCGACATTGGTCGCGCGTGCATCCTCCTGCAGGACCTTGAGGATGGCGATATCGAATTTATCAAGCTTTGGCATATCTCAATCAATTTGATCTGTGGATTGGCATATCATTGCTCATGATACTTCTCATCAGGCACAAATAGCAAGGACATGCCCTGCGGGTCAGCGCTAAGGTTTCCTCATCCAAGACGAAGCTGGAGGAACAAGACAATGGTTGCGCTGACACTCGATCGCGGCTCCGAATCGCCCGCCGCCGGCTATGCCGGCGCCTTCGTCACCGTCTTGATCTGGGCGGGCTGGATTCTCGCCACGCGGCACACCGCGGCGACCAACCTCGGCACGATCGACCTGGGGCTCATTCGCTTTGGAATACCGGCGCTGGTGCTTGCGCCGGTCTGGCTGAAGACGGGTCTCCTCCCGAAAAGCTTGCCGCTGGCGCTTCTAGCCCTGATGGTCGCGGGGTCGGGCGCGGTGTTCTTCCAGGTGGCGGCTTTTGCCATCCACGCGACGCCGGCGGCCTCGGTCGGCGTGCTGCTCGGAGGCTCGATGCCGCTGGCGACGGCAATCATCGGGATGACCCTTTTCCGGGAACGTCCCGCTCGTATGCGGCTGCTCGGCTTTGCGGCGATCGTCGCCGGCATGACGATCCTGCTTGTCCGCAGCCTCGGTGCTGCGGATGCGTCCGCCTGGGCCGGTTACCTGCTGCTGCCAGCAGCCGCCACGCTCTGGGCGACCTATACGCACGCCTTCCGGCATTCGGGCCTGAACCCGCTCGAAGGCAGCGCCCTCATCGCCGTCTGGTCGTTTCTTCTCCATCTCGTTCTGGCGCTCGTTTTCGGCAGCACGCTTGGGCACGTCCCCGCGCAGGAGATCGGCCTTCAAGTGATGAGCCAAGGCTTTCTTTCCGGTCTTGTCGCCATGCTTGCCTACGGCCTTGCCGTCCGGCGCCTCGGCGGTACGCAGGCGGCCGCCTTCACAGCTCTGACGCCGGTGCTCGCGATGATCGGCGGCGGCATCCTGCTTGGCGAGACGATCGGGCCATTCGAGATTGCCGCTGCGGTCGTCACGGCCGCGGGCGTCGCGCTATCGACCGGCATTCTCTCGGCTCGGCAGGCATAAGCCTGATAAAAGAAGCGGCCCGGAACCAAGTGTCCCGGGCCGCTTCCCTTCTATGGCTACGGCGCAGACGCGGCCGTAGTGAGCATTCAGAATCAGCCGTGGACGATTTCACGGTGCCGCTGCAGGCGGCGGCCATAGGCCTGGCTGACGCGGTCGAAGATGATGGCGATGCCGACGATGGCAAGGCCATTGAAGATGCCGAGCGTGAAGTACTGGTTGGCGATCGCCTTCAGCACCGGCTGACCGAGGCCCTGGACGCCGATCATCGACGCGATGACGACCATCGCCAAAGCCATCATGATGGTCTGGTTGATGCCGGCCATGATGGTGGGGAGCGCCAGCGGCATCTGCACGTTCTTCAGCTTCTGCCAGCTCGAGGAGCCGAAGGCGTCCGCCGCCTCGAGGACGTCCTTGTCGACCAATCGTATGCCGAGATTGGTGAGCCGGATCATCGGCGGGATGGCATAGATGACGACGGCGATCAGACCCGGAACCTTGCCGATGCCGAGCAGCATCACCACGGGGATCAGATAGACGAAGCTCGGCATCGTCTGCATCACGTCGAGCACCGGATTGACGATGTTCTGGACGCGATCGGAGCGCGACATGATGATGCCGAGCGGAATGCCGACTGCGATGGACAGCACCGTACAGACGAAGATCATCGAGATCGTCTTCATGGTGTCGTCCCACATGTCGAAGTAGCCGATCAGCAGGAGGGTGCCGACGCATCCCGCGACGACCTTCCAGTTGCGGCTGGCGAACCAGGCGATCACAGCAATCAGGAGTATGATAATCGGCCAGGGCGTGCGCGTCATGAACCGCTCGGATTGGATCAGGAAGAACTGCAGCGGCTCGAAGAACGCCTCGATGCCGTCGCCATAGGCTCGCGTGAAAGTCCGAAAACCTTCATCGATCACTTTCTTCAGCTCTCGAAGGCTGTCGTCATTCATATGCGGAAACTTGGTCAGCCATTCCATTGCTTCATTCCCCTTCGCTTTGGTCGAGGCGAGATTTTCTGCTTTCTTGTTATCGGCCGCGACAGACCCCTTTGTACCCGAAGGGCGGAGGGTAGCTGCGACAGCCGGAGCCGCCTCACAATCGGTCGTTAAAAGAAAGCGGCGCGCATTTGGGCGCGCCGCTCTTCGGCTAGAAACTTGCTCAGAGGGCCGCCTTGACCTTCTCTGCGACTTCCGGCGAGACCCACTTGGTCCAGATGTCCGGATTTTCTTCGAGGAAATGCTTGGCACCTTCCTCGCCGCTCGCCTGATTGTCCGTCATCCAGGCCATCAGCTTGTTGACGGTATCGTTTTGCCAGGCGCGGGTCTTCAGATAGTCCATAACCGGGCCGGCACGATCGGCGAAGGCCTTCGTCACCAGCGTCTGGACCGTGTCCTTCGGCCAGTCGTTCTTCTTCGGATCCGGGCAATCAGCGACCGTGTTGCAGCGCTTCCATTCGGCCGGGTCGGCCGCTACGCCGTGATCAAGCTTCACCATCTCGTATTTGCCGAGCAGCGCCGTCGGAGCCCAGTAGTAGCCTACCCAGCCCTGCTTGCGTTCGTAAGCTTTGGCGATCGAGCCGTCGAGGCCAGCGGCCGAGCCGGTGTCAACGAGCGTGAAGCCTGCGGCCTCCGCGCCGTAGGCCTTGTAAAGCTGCGTCGTCACGACCGTGCCGCCCCAGCCCTGCGGGCCGTTGAAGATGGCGCCCTTGCTCGGATCTTCCGGATCCGGGAAGAGCTCCTTGTGCTTCAGCACGTCGTCAATCGTCTTGATGTCCGGATTGGCGTCGACAATGTACTTCGGGATCCACCAACCCTGCACGCCGCCATCGGGCAGCGAGGACGACGCGGCAACGAGCTTGCCCTCCTGCAAACCGCGGTTGACGACGTCGGGCAGCAGGTCGACCCAGCCTTCCGGAGCGATGTCCGGCTGGCCCTTTTCAATCATCGACGTGATCGATGGCACGGTGTCGCCAACGACCAGTTCGGCGCTGCAGCCATAACCTTCCGTCAGAATGAACTTGTCCACATTCGCCAGCACTTCGGCGCTCTGCCAGTTCATGTTGGCGATCGTCACATCGCCGCATTCCTGCGCCGATGCGGCGCTGCCAAGTCCGAAGAGGCCAACGGCCAGACACGTCGTTGCAAGTAGTTTTTTCATGTCGTTTCCCTCTGTTCTGACGGTGTACCCGTGACGAACTGCCAGCCTCACCGCGGCAGCGGACAGCGATTGGACCTGACCCTCCTTCCGGATCGGGACCGGATAGAGCGGCCTTCGTCGCCATCGATCCAGACTCCCGATCGACGGCTGATTTTATTGCTAACGAGTCTCTCAGGCAAACGCTTGCTCATTTGCGTCAGCGAGCGCGTTCATTGACTTTTTTCATGAAGATAGGCAATTGGAGGCCTGGCGGCGAAACTTCATCTGCCGCCGGGCATCGGGGCGCGCCGAGAAGCTCTCGGCTATGCGCCTTGGCCATTGGCAAGGATTCCGGTGGAGCCCGGCCGGACGTCACACGTTCGGATAGACCGGGCCCTCGCCACTCCTTCTTCCGGGAGCCCGTGCGGCCCGTCACCAAAGGTTACATGTTCGGATAGACCGGTCCTTCGCCGCCTTGCGGCGGCACCCAGTTGATGTTCTGGTTGGGGTCCTTGATGTCGCAGGTCTTGCAGTGCACGCAGTTCTGGGCGTTGATGACGAAGGTCGGCTGGCCGTCCTTCTCGACCCATTCGTAGACGCCGGCCGGACAGTAGCGCGTCGAGGGGCCGGCATAGACTTCGTATTCGGAGCGCTTCTGCAGTTCCGGGTCCTTGACCTGCAGGTGGATCGGCTGGTCCTCCTCGTGGTTGGTGTTCGACAGGAACACCGAGGAGAGTCGGTCGAAGGTCAACACCCCGTCCGGCTTCGGATAGTCGATCTTCTGGTGCTTGGCGGCCGGCTCCAGTGACTGGGCGTCGGTCTTGCCGTGCTTCAGCGTCCCGAAGAGCGACAGGCCGAACAGCGTGTTGGTCCACATGTCGAGGCCGCCGAGCGCCACGCCGATCGCCGTGCCGAAGCGCGACCAGAGCGGCTTGACGTTGCGGACCTTCTTGAGGTCCTGGCCGATGGCGCTGTCGCGCCAGCCGCGCTCGATCTCGATCGGCTCGTCATTGGCCCGCCCGCTCGCGATCGCCGCCGCCAGCTTCTCCGCGGCGAGTATCCCCGACAGCACCGCATTGTGGCTGCCCTTGATGCGCGGCACGTTGACGAAGCCGGCCGAGCAGCCGATCAGCGCGCCGCCCGGGAAGGACAGCTTCGGCACCGACTGGTAGCCGCCCTCGGTGATCGCCCGGGCTCCGTAGGAGAGCCGCTTGCCGCCCTCGAAGGTGCCGCGGATCGCCGGATGCGTCTTGAAGCGCTGGAACTCCTCGAACGGATAGAGATAGGGGTTCTTGTAGTTCAGGTGGACGACGAAGCCGACGGCGACCAGATTGTCCTCGAGGTGGTAGAGGAACGAGCCGCCGCCGGTCTTCATGCCGAGCGGCCAGCCGAAGGAATGCTGCACGAGGCCGGGCCTGTGGTTCTCCGGCTTGACCTCCCAGAGTTCCTTGAGGCCGATGCCGAATTTCGGCACGTCGCGGCCCTCGCCGAGCTTGTATTTGGCGATCAGTTCCTTGGCGAGCGAGCCGCGCACGCCCTCACCGATCAGCGTGTATTTGCCAAGCAGCGCCATGCCGCGGGCGAAGTTCGGGCCCGGCTCGCCGGAGCGTTCGATGCCCATGTCCCCGGTGGCAACCCCGATCACCGCGCCTTCGTCGTTGTAGAGCACTTCGGTCGCGGCAAAGCCCGGATAGATCTCGACGCCGAGCGCTTCGGCATGCGTCGCCAGCCAGCGACAGACATTGCCGAGCGAGACGACGTAGTTGCCGTGATTGTTCATCAACGGCGGCATCAAAAAATTCGGCAGGCGGATCGAACCGGCCGGGCCGAGGAACAGGAAATGGTCGTCGGTGACTTCGGTCTTGAACGGATGGTCCGGCTCGTTGCGCCAATCCGGCAGCAGCCGGTCGATGCCGATCGGATCGACGACGGCACCCGAGAGGATATGCGCGCCGACCTCGGCGCCCTTTTCGAGCACGACGACGGAAAGCTCGGGATTGACCTGTTTCAACCGGATCGCTGCGGCCAGCCCGGCCGGCCCCGCCCCGACGATCACCACGTCGAATTCCATGCTCTCGCGTTCGGGGAGTTCTTGTCGCTCGGTCATTTCGCGCTCTCCAGTCTTGCCGTTCTCCGCCGGCTCCGTTCCCAGCAAATCATCCCGTCATGACAAATGCCGCAAACCTTGTCGAGCCGGGATGCGACAGACTGTCTCTGCATTTGCGCATGACTTCATGAGTTTAGCACAGTCCACTATCTTACTTGAACGTAAACGTAAATAAATCTCCAACGAAGTAGCCTGTCGTTCAGCTTGCTTTTGCGGCGTCCGCATGCAACGAGGCCCGCCCCACCTAACGTCGCGAGGACAAAATCATGGCTTCGGCCCTCGGCCTTGATTTCGGAACGACCAACTCCGTCCTGGCGCTGGCGCAGGGCACCTCGACCCGCTCCCTCTTTGTCGAAAGCACCGCCGGCCGGTTCGACACGACGCGGACGGCTCTTTCCTTCCTGAAGCAGCAGGGCCACGCTCCCTTGAAGGTGGAAGCGGGACAGGCGGCAATCCGCGAGTTCATCGACAATCCCGGCGAATGCCGTTTCCTTCAGTCGATCAAGACCTTTGCGGCAAGCGCGCTTTTTCAGGGCACGCTGGTCTTTGCGAAGCGGCATGAGTTCGAAGACTTGATGTACGGCTTCCTGGCGCGCCTCAGGGATTACGCCGGAGACGACTGGAACGACGCATTGCGGCGACTCGTCGTTGGGCGTCCGGTGCAATTTGCCGGCGCAAGGCCGGACGAAGGGCTGGCCCTCGAGCGCTACAGCCGCGCGCTCGCACGTTTCGATTTTCCGGAAATTCACTACGTCTATGAACCGGTTGCGGCCGCCTTCTATTTCGCCCGCAAGCTCGAGCGCGATGCGACGGTGCTCGTCGCAGATTTCGGCGGTGGGACGACGGACTATTCGATCATTCGCTTCGAAAGCCGCGGCGGACGGCTGATCGCGACGCCGATCGGGCATTCCGGTGTCGGCGTCGCCGGCGATCACTTCGACTTCCGCATCATCGACAACATCGTCGCCCCGCTCATTGGAAAGGGGAGTCTGTTCAAGAGCTTCGACAAACTGCTTGAAGTCCCGTCGAGCTACTACGCCAATTTCGGTCGTTGGAACCAGCTCTCGATCTTCAAGACCCTGAAGGACTTTGCGGAGTTGAAGAAGCTCGTCCGCACGAGCCTCGAGCCGGAGAAACTCGAGACGTTCGTTGATCTCATCGAACATGACGAAGGCTACCCGCTCTACCAGGCGGTCTCGGCTGCGAAGATGCGCCTGTCGCAGGAGGAGGAGACCGAGTTCTTCTTCGCGCCGCTTGGGGAGGGCTCACGGCGCAGTGTCAGGCGCGGGGACTTCGAGGCCTGGATCGCCCCCGACCTCGCCCGTATCGAAGCAGCCCTCGACGAGGTGCTTGTCACGACATCGACTGCGCCGGCGGAAATCGACAGGGTCTTCCTGACCGGCGGCACATCCTTCGTGCCCGCCGTCCGCCGGCTTTTCGACAATCGCTTCGGCCGCGAGCGGATCGAAAGCGGCGGAGAGCTTCTGTCGATCGCCCACGGGCTTGCGCTGATCGGCGAGCGTGAGGACATCACGGCCTGGACGATCGCTGCGTAAATGTCCCGCCCGCCGCTGGACCGCTTTCGCCGATCTGCTAAGTTCCGCCCATGATCTCGGCCAACGACCTGTCCCCTTCGGAACTCGCCGCCCTTCTTGCTTTCCATGCGGAAGCGGGCGTCGAATGGTTGCTTGAGGACGAGCCCGTCGATCGGCTGGCGGAATTCGAAGCGATGAAGGCCAAGCGCGCCGACGCGCGGGCTGCCCCGCAAGTCCGACAGGCCACATCCCCGGAGGTCCAGAGTGGTCGAGTTCAAACGGCGACTTCGGGCAAGAGCCGAGACGCTTTTCCCAACGCGCCGGCAACGCCAACGGTGGCGATCCCCGACGAGCAGGCGGTCAGCGAGGCGCGATTCGCCGCCGAAAGCGCCCGATCGCTCGCCGAGTTGCGCACGGCGATGGAGGCTTTTACCGGCTGCAACCTGAAAAACAGCGCCCGCAACCTCGTTTTTGCCGACGGTAACGCTGCATCCGGCATCATGGTCGTCGGGCCGATGCCCTATGCGGAGGACGACCGGGACGGCCAGCCCTTCGCCGGCAGGCACGGCGATATGCTCGAACGGATGCTTTCCGGCATCGGCCTCTCGAGGTCCGACATTCTGCTCACCAATGTCGTGCCCTGGCGGCCACCCGGAAACCGTGTGCCAAGCGGCCGGGAGGCCGATATCTGCCGCCCCTTCGTCGAGCGGCAGATTGCGCTCGCGGAGCCGAGGCACGTGCTTCTGCTCGGCAATTTCACCGCCCGCTTCTTCTTCGGCACCAACGAGACGATCCATCAGACGCGGGGGCAATGGCGCGAGCTTTCCGCCGGCGGCCATCTCGTGCCGGCGCTGGCGACGTTGCACCCCCAGGATCTCATCTCCGCACCGGTCAACAAGCGTTTCGCCTGGCAAGATCTCCTGGCTTTCAAGGCCCGGATCAGCGGCTGACGGGCGCGGCTCGACAGGTGAAGGAAATATGAACAAAGCCATGCAATTCGCGCATGTCAGCGCCGCGTTTTAATGCGTTGCAAAAGAGATGCTGCATCGCAATATAGAGCAACGGGAGGAATGGATAAGGAATTGAACCATGACTGCCCGCTTTCGCCCGATCCACAGCAGCTTTGAGACGCTCCGCCAGGCCCGCGTCGCGCTGCGGACGCCGTACAACAGCTTCGGCAAGGTAGCCAATGAGCAGATGACGGCAATCGGCCTGGCGCGCACCACGCGCCACCCCGCACAAATCTACGCCGATTTCATTCAACGCTGACCTCTGCAGAGTGCCAGCCTTCTTGCCTGCTGCATGATTCCTCAAAATCGGAATCGATTTAAGGACAAATTCATGCAGCATTTCAAAGTGCTACGCGACCTTGGCGCGTCCGATCGGACGCGCGGCGCTGTAGCGCTTGCCGGAGTACGATCATGTCTATCCGCAGCCTGCTCGACACAATTTCCGACATCGGCACCGCCGTCCGGGCTTCGCGCGAGTTCAGCAGGCTGAGCACGGTCAAGGATGCCCGCCGCGCGCACCGCGTTGCCGTGAGCCCGTTGCTGCCCAACTGATCCGCTAAAGCACGTCGCATTCAATGCGACGTGCTTTAGGTCTTTGTTTTTGTGCATGTCGTTGTCCCAAAACCGCTGCACACTTTTGGGCTCCATGCATTAGCCGCATCGAAGACGACACAGTTCGCGATTGGCGGGCCAAGCGCAATGGGCTTCAGCCCTGCGGCGTGACGTGCTTGCGCGCCCCCTTCCGCTCAAGGCCGAGCCGGTGTTCGCGGAAGATGATGAAGATGCCCGCTCCAACGACGATCGCCGTGCCAATCAGCATGGCGGCCGTCGGTACGTCGCCGAAGAGGACATAGCCGATGACGATGCCGAGCACGATCGAGGTGTATTCGAACGGCGCGATCGTCGACATGTCGGCGTGGCGATAGCTCTCCGTCAACAGGATCTGGGCGACACCGCCGCAGAAGCCGGCAAGCATCAAAAGCAGGAAGGATGTCCACGACATCGCCGACCAGCCGAAGGGCAGTGTCGCGAGGGAAAACACTGCCGCGGAGAGGGAGAAGTAAAGAACGATCGTATGGGTGCGCTCCGTCTGCACCAGCCGGCGGACGAGAACCATCGCGACCGCTCCGAGCGTCGCCGAAAGCAGCACCGCGACCGCACCCAACGCCTCCGACGAGCCTAGACCTCCTTCGTCGAACAATGTCAGGCGCGGCCAGGTGATGATCAGCACGCCGACAAGGCCGATGGTCACCGCGGACCACCGGTAGAGCCGGACGATCTCGCCGAGAAACAGCGCAGCAAAGGCAACCGCCAGCAGCGGCATCGCGTAGCCGATCGCGATCGCCTCCGGAAGCGGCAGATGCACAAGCCCGTAGAAGCCACAGCTCATCGACAGAATGCCGACGAAGCCGCGCGCCACATGCCCCGCGACATTGTTGGTCCGGAAGGCGTCGCGCAACTGGCCGCGACAGGCCAGGAATCCCAGAATCGGCACCATGGCGAAGGCGGATCGATAGAAGGTGATCTGGCCCGTGGCGATATCGCTGCCGGCCGCCTTGATGCAGGTCGCCATGCAAACGAAGACGATGACAGACAGGACCTTGAGCAGAATCCCCTTCATGGGGTCGTGAATGTCGGCATCCATGGAGGGCGTTTCGAGGTGGTACCGGGCAGCCGGTCTGGGAACAGGATACGGCGCGGGCCGCAGGAGGACGGAGCCAGTCTAACTGCGCAGCGCAGCATGTTGGATCAATTTTCTTGATGGGGACGGCATTTTCGTGATGACTCGCATCCGCCTGCTTTCGAGGCGATGCTTTAGCGATCACGAAAAAATCCGGTGGAATTTAGCTCTTGTTAGTGACGCTTCGTTAAACCTGCCTTCGGGGTGGGGAAAACGAGCGTGATTGTTGCCGAAGTGCGGTCGACGGTATTGCAAGCACAAAATCTCGCCCCTTGGCCTTTTCACCATCACAGGCGCCCTCTAACTTAAGGACGGAAGGCGCAAGCGGGACTGACCATGCGGACAAATACTGGCCAGATCATTCATCTGGAAGACTACCGGCCGACCGATTTCGTTCTCGAAAGAGTGGACCTCACCTTCGAACTCGACCCAAGAGAGACGAAGGTCGAGGCACGGCTGATCCTGCACCGTCGTGAAGGTGTCGACCCCTCCGCCCCCCTGGTGCTTGACGGCGACGAACTTACCATGACCGGCCTGCTGCTCGACCAGGAAGAGGTCCCGGCGGCACTTTACGACGTGATGGACGAGACCCTGACGATCCGCGGCCTGCCGGAGACCGCCCCCTTCGAGATCACCGTGACGACGCTCCTGTCGCCGGAGACGAACACGAAGCTGATGGGGCTTTACCGCACGAACAACGTCTATTGTACGCAATGCGAGGCGGAGGGCTTCCGCCGCATCACCTATTTTCCCGACCGGCCCGACGTGCTCGCCGTCTATACGGTCAACATCATAGCCGACAAGGCGACCGCTCCCCTCCTCCTTTCGAACGGCAACTATCTCGGCGGCGCCGACATGGGCGACGGCCGGCACTTCGCCGCCTGGTTCGATCCGCATCCGAAACCGAGCTATCTCTTCGCGCTCGTCGCCGGCAACCTCGGCGTGGTCGAGGACAAGTTCACGACCGTGTCGGGTCGTGAGGTAGCGCTGAAGATCTATGTCGAGCACGGCAAGGAGCCGCGCGCCGCCTACGCTATGGACGCGCTCAAACGGTCGATGAAGTGGGACGAGGAGGTCTTCGGCCGCGAATACGATCTCGATATCTTCATGATCGTCGCGGTCTCCGACTTCAACATGGGCGCCATGGAGAACAAGGGGCTCAACGTCTTCAACGACAAATACGTTCTCGCCGATCCGGAAACGGCGACCGACACGGACTACGCCAATATCGAAGCGATCATCGCCCACGAATATTTCCACAACTGGACGGGCAACCGCATCACCTGCCGCGACTGGTTCCAGCTGTGCCTGAAGGAAGGGCTGACCGTCTACCGCGACCACGAATTTTCGGCGGACATGCGCTCGCGCGCCGTCAAGCGCATCGCCGAGGTGCGGCACCTGAAATCCGAGCAGTTTCCCGAGGATGCCGGTCCGCTTGCCCATCCGGTGCGCCCGACCAAATATCGCGAGATCAACAACTTCTACACGACGACCGTCTACGAGAAGGGGTCCGAGGTGACGCGGATGATCGCGACCCTGCTCGGACGCGACCTCTTCAAGAAAGGCATGGACCTCTATTTCGACCGCCATGACGGCCAGGCGGTGACGATCGAGGACTTCGTTGCCTGCTTCGAGGACGCGAGCGGGCGCGACCTCAAGCAATTCTCGCTGTGGTATCACCAGGCGGGAACGCCGCTGATCACCGCTGCCGGATCCTATGACCCGGCGAAACAGACCTATACCCTGTCGCTCGAGCAGACGGTGCCCGCAACACCGGGCCAGAGCGCCAAGAAACCGATGCATATTCCGCTCCGTGTGGGGCTCCTGCTTGGGGACGGCAGCGAGGCGACGCCTACCGCTGTCTCGGGCGCCGACGTCACGGCAGATGTCGTGCATCTGACGGAGCGCAAGCAGACTGTCGTCTTCACCGGCATTCCGTCCCGGCCCGTGCCCTCCTTCAATCGCGGCTTCTCGGCGCCGATCAACCTGCACATCGAACAAAGCGCGGACGACCGCGCGCTCATCGCACGTAATGAGGTCGATCTCTTCGCCCGATGGCAGGCGCTGAATGTCATGGCGCTCGAAAATCTGGCCAAGGCGGCGGCACAGGCGCGAAGCGGTCAGCCGGTGACCTGCGACGACGCCCTGATCGGCGGGCTTCTGGCCGCCGCGGGCGACGAACGGCTGGAGCCGGCGTTCCGCGCCCAGGTCCTGGCGCTGCCGAGCGAAGCCGACATCGCCCGGGAGATCGGCCGCGACAACGACCCGGACGCCATCCAATCGGGCCGCCAGGCGGTCCTTTCCGCCCTTGCCGCGTCCGGCAAGGAGATCTTCGCGCGACTGCTCGGGGAGACGACGCTTTCCGGCCCGTTCCGCCCCGACGCTGCGAGCGCCGGCCGGCGGGCGCTGCGCAATGCCGCCCTCTCCTATCTCGTCTATGGCGACGATCGACCCGAGAAGGCGGCAAGCGCGTTCCACTCCGCCAACAACATGACCGACCTCAGCCAGGCGCTGACCCTGCTTGCCCACCGTTTCCCGGACGCGGATGAGACGCTCGAGGCGCTGGCCACATTCAAGAAGCGCTTCGCGGACAATGCGCTGGTGATCGACAAATGGTTCGCCATCCAGGCAACGATCCCCGGCGCCTCGACCCTCGATCGGGTCAAGGCGTTGATGTCCGATCCGCTCTTCAACGCCAGCAATCCGAATCGCGTGCGTTCGCTCGTCGGCACCTTCGCTTTTGCCAATCCGACGGGCTTCAACCGCGCGGATGGCGAAGGCTACCGCTTCCTCGCGCGGCAGATTCTCGATATCGACCCGCGCAATCCGCAACTCGCGGCTCGGATCCTGACATCGATGCGCTCCTGGCGGTCGCTGGAGCAGGTGCGGGCCGGCCACGCCCTGGGTGCTCTCAAGGAAATCGCCGCGGCCTCCAATCTTTCCGCCGACGTCAGCGACATCGTCGACCGAATGTTGAGCGACGGCAGCGCGGCGTGAATCCGCCGCGCGCTCGACCCGGAGCCTATGGCGTGTTCCTTGGTCGATCGAGGGATCAAGAACATCCAGCAATTCAAAGTGCTGCAGCGACCTTTGCCCTGATAGGGCGCGCGGCGCTGTCGGAGCTATGACTTTCCAACGATGAAAATTGGTTAACAAATCTTTACCCCTGCCTCTAGACAAGGCGAATCGCCCTGTGATTCATTGAGTCATATTCGGGCGAGCGGCGCACCGAATCACTGAAGCGTCCCGCTTACCGTTCAGAACGGAGCGACGTTTCGGATTGAGAGGATCACAGCGTCCCTTTCGCATTCAAATGCGGACGCTCTCGAGGATGGCAGAGATTGGGAAAGATGGCGGACGCGCGACGGGGAAGCGCAGCCGACGGGCGGTTGCGACTCAAGTTTCCAGGCTTTTCCGGCCTGGAACGGGAGCTCATCGACAGGGCGAGGCGCTTTGCCGAACCGGCATCGCGCCGACTCGCGCGGGCCGAGCCCGTTCTCAAGCGCTCAATTCCCGTCCTCATCATCGCCTTCCTGCTGATCGTGGCCGTGTCTCGCATGTCGGGCATCATGGACGAGCATGCCCGAATGGAAGCCAGTTCGCGTCGGACCGTCAGCCTGGCGGCAACAGCTGCGACAGCGGCTTTCCAGGCAGACGGCTCGGAGCTCTTCGCCGACGGGCAGCGCTGGGAAGCCGAACGCCGGCTCGCTGAATATCTGCCCGCCGAACTCCTCGACACGGGCATGTTCCTGCTGACGGTTCGCCGCGACGGTCGCATCTTCGCGAGCACCCAGGACGGGGCACACTTCATCGGACGCACCCTCACCTCGATCGCGCCCGACGTCGCTTCGCTGCAATATTACGGCGAAGGCTCCGGCGCGATACGGGCGACGATCGACGGCGTCGAACACCTGGTGGCCCTGATGCAGGTGCCGGCTTCCGCGGGCGTCGTTCTGGCGGCAACGCCGGTCGCCCAGTTCGAAGCCGCCTGGCGCGACGATGTCTCGCTCAATGTGACGCTGTTTGCCGGCATCTCGGCAATCCTGCTCGTCGTACTCTACGCCTACTACATCCAGGCAAAGCGCGCGCGGGACGCCGATTCCGTCTTCGCGGAGTCGAACCTGCGCGTCGAAACCGCGCTGTCGCGCGGCCGCTGCGGGCTTTGGGATTTCGATCTCGCCAATCGGCGCCTGTTCTGGTCTCGCTCGATGTACGAGATGCTCGGCATGCCAGGCGACAGCAGCGTGCTATCGTTCGGCGACGCAGCGCGGCTCATGCACCCGGAGGACCGCGGCGTCTACCGGGTGGCGCGGGCGATCGCCAAGGGCAGCGAACGCCAGATCGACCAGGTGTTCCGCATGCGCCACGCCGATGGTCACTACGTCTGGCTTCGGGCGCGCGCCCAGGTCATCCGCACGGTTTCGGGCAAGACCCACCTTATCGGCATCGCCATGGACGTGACCGAGCAGCATCGGCTCGCCCAGCGCTACGCGGAAGCGGACCAGCGCCTGACGGATGCGATCGAGTGCACCTCGGAAGCCTTCGTGCTGTGGGACAAGCACGACCGGCTGGTCATGTGCAACACCCACTACCAGGAGGCCTATCAGCTGCCGGACCACGTCCTCGTGCCGGGCACCGAACGCGCGGTCGTCCATGCCGCGGCGGCCAGGCCCGTCGTCGAGCGGCGCGTCGCCGATCCGGACCGCAGCAATCACTCGCAGACGAGCGAAGTGCAACTCGCCGACGAGCGCTGGCTGCAGATCAACGACCGGCGCACCCGTGACGGCGGCCTTGTCTCTGTCGGGACCGATATCACGCTGCTCAAGCGGCATCAGGTGCGCCTGCGCGAATCCGAGCGGCGGCTGATGGCGACGATCGGCGATCTTTCGGCTTCGCGCATCACGCTCGAGCGGCAGAAGGCCGAGCTTTCCGTCGCCAATGCCAACTACCAGGCGGAAAGGAACGGGCGGAGGCGGCAAACCGGGCAAAATCCGAGTTCCTTGCAAACATGTCGCATGAGCTGCGCACGCCGCTCAACGCCATTCTCGGCTTTTCCGAGATCCTGCAGAACCAGATGTTCGGTCCGCTCGGCTCGGAGAAATACAACGAGTACTCGCGTGACATCCACGAGAGCGGCAAGCACCTGCTCAACGTCATCAACGACATACTCGACATGTCGAAGATCGAGGCCGGTCACATGCGCATCACGCGCGAGAGGATCGATCTCGCGCCGCTGATCGAGGAGACGCTTCGCTTCACCACAATTCCGGCCGAACAGAAGAATATCCGCGTTGTCCAGGAGATATCCTCGGGCCTGACGATGTTCGCCGACCGGCGCGCCATGAAGCAGGTGCTTCTCAACCTGCTCTCCAACGCGGTGAAGTTCACCAATGAGGGCGGACGCATTTCGCTCCGGGCCCGCAAGGTTCGCGGCGCAGTGACGCTGACGATCGCCGATTCCGGCATCGGCATTCCCAGGCACGCGCTGCAGAAGATCGGCCATCCCTTCGAGCAGGTGCAGAGCCAGTATGCCAAGAGCAAGGGGGGCTCCGGATTGGGGCTCGCCATCTCCCGGTCGCTGACGCGACTCCATGGCGGTCGGATGAAGATCCACTCGGCCGAAAAGGTCGGCACGATCATCTCGGTGCGAATTCCCGACCTCACGTGAGCCAGCAGCGGCGGCAGTATTCAAAGTGCTACAGCGACCACCTTAGCGCGTCCGATCGGACGCGCGGCGCTGTAGGATCAGCCCGCGAGAACCGACTGGAAGATGCGGCGCACCGCCTTGGAGAAGCGGCGTATATCCGCCTCGAGGTGCTTCAAATCCGGATAGTCGCCGGCGCGGCAGACGAGATCGACGAGGCCGGCAGGCGCGTCCTTCGGGTCGAAATCGCTGTCCATGCAAAGTCGGACGATCTGCGAGACTTCCGTAAAGAGCGCCAGCGCCTCGACCGCTGTGTCGAGATCGTTCGCATCCATCAAGGTGGCGCCGAGCCCCTTCAGCGCCTCCATCGTGTGGGTTCCGGCAGGCGGCGGTGCCTCGCCTTTTGCCGGCGCCACAAGCGTCAGATATTGGGCGATGAACTCGATGTCGACGAGACCGCCGGGGATCAGCTTGAAATCCCAGATGTCGCTCGGCGGCTTCTCCTTGTCGATGAGATCGCGCATCTCCTCGACGTCCTTGCGGATCTTGCCGATATCGCGCTTCTGGGAAAGCATCTCGGCGAAGATCGCTTCCGCTTCGCCAACCAGGCTTTCGTCGCCGCAGATGCATCGGGCACGCGTCAGCGCCAGATGCTCCCAGGTCCAGGCCTCCTCACGTTGGTATTTGGCGAAGGCGGTGATGCGCGTCGCGACAGGACCCTTGTTGCCCGAGGGCCTGAGCCGCATGTCGACATTGTAAAGGACACCCTCGGCGGTCGGGGCGGAGAGCGCGGCGATCAGCCGCTGCGTCACACGCGTGAAATAGCGTGTCGAGTCGAGCGGCTTGGCACCGTCGGATTGGTGGGCATCGCTGTCGTAGTCATAGAGCAGAATGAGATCGACGTCGGATCCGGCCGTCAGTTCGTGGCTGCCGAGCTTCCCCATGCCGACGACCGCGACGCGACCGCCGCGGAAACGGCCATGGGCCGAGCAGACCTCTTCCAGAACCGCGTCCAGTGCAGCCGCAACGATCAGGTCGGCGAGATCGGTGAAGGCCCTGCCCGCCTGCAGGCCGGAGATCGAGCCGGTCAGCAACCGGATGCCGATCAGGAAGCGCTGCTCGGCGGCGATGATGCGCAGACGATCCAGAACCTCTTCATAGTGGTGGGCGCCGGCGACGAAATTGGCGATCCGCGGCGCCAGATAGTCCCTCGTCGGCAGTTCGGCGAGCAGGCCCGGATCCAGCATGCCGTCGAAGACATGCGGCCTGGCGGCGATGATATCCGCCAGTCGCGGCGCCGAGGACATGATGTTGACGATCAGCGACAACAGGCCCGGATTGCTGCCGAGCAGCGAGAAGAGCTGGATACCGGCCGGCAGACCGGAGAGGAACTGGTCGAAGCGCAACAACGCCTCGTCAGCGCGCCGGCTCTCACCGAAGACGCGCAGAAGCTCCGGCGTCAATTCCGTCAGGCGTTCGCGTGCCTCGACGGACTGCGTCGCCCGATAGCGCCCGTAATGCCAGGTGCGGATGATGCGGGCGATGTCGGAGGGACGCTGGAAACCCAGACTCTTCAGCGTTTCGAGCGTGTCGGGGTCATCCTGCTGGCCGGTGAAGACCAGATTGCCGGTCTCGGCCGAGAGCCTTGCCTCCTGTTCGAAAAGCTGCGCATAGCGTCGCTCGACCGTTCGCAGCACGCGGGAAAACTCCCTGGCGAAAGACGCCGTATCCTCGAAGCCGAGCATTGAGGCGATCCGCCTCAGCTCCGCCTCGCTCTCGGGCATGAGGTGGGTCTGCTCGTCATGCACCATCTGGATGCGGTGTTCGACGTCGCGAAGGAACCAATAGGCGTCGACCAGTTCATGCGCCGTCGCGCGATCGATCCAGCCGGTTTCGGCGAGCACGTTAAGCATCGCCTCGGTTTCGCGCAGCCGGAGCGCGGGCGTCCGGCCGCCGGCGATGAGTTGCTGTGTCTGCACGAAAAACTCGATCTCCCGGATGCCACCCCGGCCGAGCTTGACATTGTGCCCCTTCACGGCGATTTCGCCGTGGCCCTTGTGGGCGTGGATCTGTCGCTTGATCGAGTGAATATCGGCGATCGCCGCATAATCCAGATATTTTCGGAAGACGAAGGGCGTCAGTTCCTTGAGGAAGCGTTCGCCGGCCGAGAGGTCGCCGGCGATGGGCCGCGCCTTGATGAAAGCCGCCCGCTCCCAGTTCTGCCCTCTGCTTTCATAATAGAGCATCGCCGCATCGACGGGGATCGCGAGTGGGGTCGAACCGGGATCGGGCCGCAGGCGCAGGTCGGTGCGGAACACATAGCCGTCACCGGTCCGCTCCTGCAGGATGCGGATCAGCCGTCGCAGGAGTCGTGCAAAAGTCTCCGTCGCCTCGTCGCGACTGACGAGGATACCGGACTGCGGATCATAGAAAATCACCAGGTCGATGTCGGAGGAATAGTTGAGTTCGCAGGCACCGAGCTTGCCCATGCCGAGGACGACGACGCCCGAGCCGACACTCGGCGCCGCGGAATCCGGAAGCACGAACTTGCCGCTTTCATGAGCGCCGAGCAGCAGATGGTCGATCGCCGCCGACACGGCGGCGCCGGCGAAGTCGCTCAGCCAGCGCGTCGTTTCACGGCCATCGAACAGCCGGGAGAGATCGGCAAGCGCGACGGCAAAGGCAACCTCGCGCCTTGCCCGCCGCAGCCGCGACATGATCTCCGCATCCGGCAGGGCTCGGCCTGCCGCCTCGCCCTGCCATGCGAGCCGCGCCGCATCGATCCGGCTCCGCAAAAATCCAGGCAGGCTCTCGCTCAGCAGCGCCTCGAGAATGGTGGGGCTGCTGGCGGCGGTATCGCGCAGAAAGGGCGAGAGCGCGAAAGCCGCAAGGATAAAGTGCTTGAGCGGCGTATCGGACGCCAGAAGCCTTGCGATCGGCTCGTGTCCCTTCGCCATGTCCTTGAGCACGGAAAGAGCAACCTTTGCGTCGGCCTGGCTTGCCGGGCGGATCGGCACTGCCTCGATATCGGACAAGCGCTTCTCGGTCGCGTCCACCATCGGACTCATCCTCCCCTGCGGATCGCTGGGAATACCATTGATCCAACCAGTCATCTTCGCAACTGATGTATCAGGTCGCTCCGGCCGGGAAAACCATGCGCACCGTCAGCCCCCTACCATCCGGTTCCGTCGCCGAGAGATGCAATGAGCCATGGTGCATCTCCATCACGGCCTCGACAAGCGAAAGACCGAGGCCGGTGCCGGGCTTGGAGCGGCTTTCGTCCAACCGGACGAAGCGCTTGACCACTTCGCCGCGCATGGTGTCGGGGACGCCGGGACCGTGATCGGCGACCGTCAGGACGACATTGCCGCCGCTCTTCTTCATCTCGACCCGAAGGAGGGGATTCTCCGTTCCTTCCGCATATTTGATCGCGTTGTCGATCAGGTTCCCGAGCGCCTGGCCGATCAGTTCACGGTTGCCGGAGATCACCACGCCGGGCTGAATATCCGCTTCCAGGCGGAGAGCGTTTTCCTCGGCGACCGGCTCGTAAAGCTCCGCGCAATCGCCAACAATGCCGGACAAATCGACCTCGCTCATCTCGGCGACAGCGGAGCCCGCCTCGACGCGCGAAATCATCAAAAGCGCATTGAAGGTGCGGATCAGCTGGTCGGATTCACCGATGATTTCCTCGAGTGCGCCGTTCTGGTTGCCACCTTCCTTGCTGGCCAGCGCCGCTTCGGCCTTGTTGCGCAACCGCGTCAACGGCGTCTTGAGGTCGTGCGCGATATTGTCGGAGACCTGTTTCAGGCCCTCGTTCAGCTTTTCGATCCTTCCCAGCATCGCGTTCAGCGATTCCGACAGGCGATCGAACTCGTCACCCGAACCGCTCGTCGGCAGCCGCTGCGAAAGGTCCCCTCCCATGATCTTGGTGCTTGCCTCCGACATTCGGTCTATGCGCCTCAAGGCATTGCGGCCAATGCCGAACCATATGACCAGCGCGCCGAGCCCCATGATGCCAAGCGCCACCACCAAAGCCTGGCGCACCAGAACACGAAACTTTTCCGGTTCCTGCAGATCGCGCCCCACGAGGATTCTAAGACCGTTGTCCAGAACGAGCACCTGGGCGAGCGCGACGTGGTTGTCCGCGCGGTTTTCATCGGTGAAGCGCCGGTAGCGGAACGGCTCGGACGTCCAGCCCTCGTCGTCGAGCAAACCAGGCTCGAGCCCCGCCACGTTGCCCGCAAGAATTTCCCCGCTCGGCCCGGCAATGACATAGAGGTTAGCGCCGGGCTGGCGCGCGCGCCGCTCCAGCGAACGAAGCAGGCCGTTGACGCCGGCGCGCTCGTAGATCTCCTCGATCTGGCTTGCCTCGACGGCAATCGCTTCCCGCGTCTGCTGCTGCAGGAAACGCTCGGACATGCCGGTGACGTAGAAAACGAGGAAGACGGCGCAGAGGGAAAAGAGGACGAGATAGAGCGCGGAGAGCCGGACCGCGGTCGTCCTGAACAGAACGCCGAATTTGCTCATGCCTCAGCGATCCGGTCATCCTTGATCATGTAGCCGGCGCCGCGAACCGTCCTCAGCAGCGGCGGCTCGAAATCCTTCTCGATCTTGGAGCGCAAGCGCGACACGTGAACGTCGATCACGTTGGTCTGCGGATCGAAGTGATAGTCCCACACGTTCTCGAGCAGCATGGTTCTGGTCACGACCTGTCCGGCATTCTTCATCAGATATTCGAGCAGCCGGAACTCGCGGGGCTGCAGCGGGATTTCCTTGCCCTGCCGGCGGACCGAATGGGAGAGCCGGTCCAGTTCGAGGTCGCCGACGCGATAGACCATGTCCTGGTCGGGCGTTCCCTTGCGCCGGCCAAGCACCTCGACGCGCGCCAGGAGCTCGCTGAAGGCATAGGGTTTGGGGAGATAGTCGTCGCCGCCGGCGCGAAGGCCGGTCACCCGGTCGTCCACCTGGCCGAGGGCCGAGAGGATGAGCACCGGCGTGTGGATGCCCCTGCGCCTCAATTCGGTGATCAGCGACAGACCGTCCCGGCGCGGCAGCATGCGGTCCACGACGAGCACGTCGTAAGCGTTTTCGCTCGCCATGAACAAGCCGCTCTCGCCGTCGCTGGCGTGATCGGACACGATGCCCGCTTCGCGGAACGCCTTCGCAAGATAGGCGGCCGCCTCGAGGTCATCTTCAACAATCAGAATCTTCATACGGGTGACCATAGTCCCGGACCTCTGTTCGTCTCAACCGGTTTCGGGGTTCGCACTGGCCGAATGCAGGATTCGGCCGGAACAGAAAACGCCGCGATATCGGAGAATGTCGCGGCGCATCGTCATCGGCCAGGGCGCGGGCGGCGAACGCACGCCCGCTCCCGGTGTCTTGCTATCGCCGCATCTCAGCCCTGCGCAATCGGCAGCGCCACGAAACGGCTGCCCTCGTCGGCTTCGATCTGGAAGAGCGCCTTGCTGCGGCCGTCCTTCTTGGCGTTGTTGATCACCTTCAGGATGTCGTCCGCGGTCTTCACTTCCTGATTGTTGACGGAGACGATCTTCTCGCCTTCCTTCAGGCCGCGATCAGCAGCATCCGAATCCGGGTCAACGGAGGCGATCGTGACACCCTTGCCGTCTTCCGCAGGGGTGACCGCCAGGCCAAGATCGGCCAAGGCCTCTTCGCCGGCCTGACCAGGGTCCGTCTGCTCGTCGCTCGTGTCCGGTGTGGTCGCCTTGGCTTCCTCCGGCAGCGTGCCGATCTCGAGCTTGACGCTCTGCGACTTGCCGTCACGCCAGAGGGTGACATCGGCGGTGGCTCCCGGACGCATCGTCGCTACCCGGCGCGCGAGATCGCGCGGATCCTTGACCGGCTCACCGTTGAGCGCGGTCACGATGTCGCCCTTCTTGATGCCGGCTTTCTCGCCGGGCGAACCTGCCTGCGGCTCGACGACCAGGGCACCGCTCGCTTCCGAAAGACCGAGCGACTCGGCGATGTCCTTCGTCACCGGCTGGATCTGAACGCCGAGCCAGCCGCGCGAAACGGAACCGTCCTTGATCAGGGAGTCGACGACATCCTTCGCCACCGAAGCAGGAATTGCGAAGGCGATGCCGACATTGCCGCCCGACGGCGAGAAGATCGCCGTGTTGATGCCGACGACCTCGCCGGAGAGATTGAACGTCGGGCCGCCGGAATTGCCGCGGTTCACCGCCGCATCGACCTGCAGATAGTCGTCATAGGGACCGGAGCCAATGTCGCGGCCTCGTGCCGAGACGATACCCGCCGTCACGGTGCCGCCGAGACCGAAGGGATTGCCGACCGCGACCACCCAGTCGCCGACCCTGACATTCTTGTCATCGGCGAAGCTGACATAGGTGAACTTGCGGTTGGCTGAATCGACCTTGAGAACGGCAAGATCGGTGCGGCTGTCCTTGCCGACAAGCTTGGCATCGAGCTCCGTTCCGTCGTTCATGATGACCGTGAAGGCGGAGCCATCGGAAACGACGTGATTGTTGGTGACGAGGTAGCCATCCTCGGTGATGAAGAAGCCGGAGCCCTGGGCTCTCGGGCGCAGACGACCTTCCCCACGCGGACCGTGACGATCCCGCCAGCGATCGGCGCGATCGCCGTCACGGGAATCGGGACCGCCGAATTCACGGAAGAAGCGCTTCAACGGGTGGTCGTCAGGCAGGTCTTCAAAACCGCGGCCACCGAAATCGAAGGTAAAGTTGCTTTCGTCGTTGGACGCCTGTTCCCGCGCCTGGACGCGAACGGAAACGACCGCCGGGGAAACAGCGTCGACAACGTTGGCGAAACTCGGAACAGAAGGGGCCTGCACCTTGACCGCCTCGGCGAAGGACTGGGTGATCTGCGCCGGCAGGCCTGTCGTCAGCATGACTGCTGCAAGACCGGCAACCGTGGAGGTCTTCAGGACGGTCTTCAGCGAGGGACGCGGAGTATTGATCATGGACATTCGTTTTGCCTTCTCTCTTGCGTGAAGCCGCCGCCGGGAGGCGGACAGCTTCGAAACTTTGACCACGAGTGAGGTATCCGGGCGAACCGCCCGGAACCCGCTCGTTTGGCTGTGACTGGAGGAACAGCCGATGACGCAAGGTGTAACGGATGGGACCTTACTGGGTTCTGTCCGGAAGATGAATTTTTGGTAATGTTTCGACGGAGCGGGCGAAGACGTTCGTATTCGATCCACGGATCCGCTCGACCGGACAGCGAACCGCTCCTTCAACTATTTGAACTTTCAAGAATTTCCGACGGGACCGACGAACCTTACGGCCGGAGCAGCTTGTCCAGCTCGTCCTTTTCGTCGTCGGAAAGCGGTGCGCCCGCCCGCCGCGCGCCGCGCCGGCGCGCGGCGACGACCAGGGTGAGCGCGCCAAGGACGAGCAGGAGGACCGGCATGCCCCAGAGAACCAGCGTCTTAGCCTCGAAACGGGGATTCAGCAGCACGAATTCACCGTAGCGCGAGACGACATAGGCGATCACCGCCTCGTCGGAATCGCCGCTCTTCAGGCGTTCGCGCACAAGCAAACGGAGATCCTTGGCGAGTTCGGCGTTGGAATCGTCGATCGACTGGTTCTGGCAAACCATGCAGCGAAGCTGGGCCGAGATCGCCCGCGCCCGCGCTTCGAGCGCCGGATCGGCAAGCACTTCGTCCGGGTTGACCGCAAAGGCCGGCGCGACGGAAACGACGCAAAGGAACAGCGCGACCAGGAGCCGGATCATTCCGCGGCCCCCGCGGCAAGCCGCGCCGCTTTCGTGGCGCGCGATGGAGCGCCCACCCTCAGACGCCGATCGCTCAGGGATACGATGCCGCCCGCCATCATGACGAGAGCGCCGCCCCAGATGCACAGGATCAGCGGCTTCCACCAGATACGCACCACGATCCCGCCGTCGGTCATCCCGTCGCCCAGCGAAACATAGAGCTGGCTGAGGCCGAAGGTCCTGATGCCGGCCTCCGTCGTCGGCATCAGGCGCGCCGAATAGAGGCGCTTGGACGACCAGATCTCGGTGACCTTTACACCGCCGCGGCTGACGGTGAAGTGACCGGTGTCCTCGGTATAGTTCGGTCCGTGGCCCTGGCGCATGCCATCGAAACGCAAGCTGTAGCCGCCGGCATCGACGAGCATGCCCGGCTTCATCTCGACGACCGTCTCCGTCTCGTAGGCCGTCACGGCGACGATGCCGATCAGCGTCACGCCGAGACCGATATGAGCGAGCGCCGTGCCGAAGGCCGAGCGCGGCAGGCCCAGAAACCGCCGCCAGGCAACGCTGCCTGCCACCCTGCCGAGGCCGGAGCGAAGCGCGACATCGGTGATGGCGCCGAGGATCAGATAGACGCCGAGCCCGATGCCGAGGACGGCGAGAACCGGTCCGCCATTCCTGGCATAGTAGACGGCGGCAGCGAACAGCAGACCGGCGCCTACGGCGACGAAGAGGCGTTGCGAGGCCGCAGCGATGTCGCCGCGCTTCCAGGCCAGCAGCGGCCCGAAGGGAACCGCAAAGAGCAAGGGCAGCATCAGCAGGCCGAAGGTCATGTTGAAGAACGGCGCGCCGACCGAGATCTTGTCCCCGGTGAGCGCCTCGAGCACCAGCGGGTAAAGCGTGCCGGTCAGCACGGTCGCCGTTGCCGTCGTCAGGATCAGGTTGTTCAACACCAGCGCGCCTTCGCGCGAGATCGGCGCGAAGAGTCCCCCTGACTTCAGATGCGAGGCGCGGAATGCAAAGAGCGACAACGCGCCGCCGATGAAGACGACGAGGATCGCCAGGATGAAGACGCCGCGCGTCGGATCGGTGGCGAAGGCGTGAACCGATGTCAGCACGCCCGAGCGCACCAGGAACGTGCCGAGCAGCGACAGCGAGAAGGTCAGGATCGCCAGCAGCACGGTCCAGATCTTCAGCGCCTCGCGCTTTTCCATGACCAGCGCCGAGTGCAAGAGCGCCGTCCCGGCCAGCCAGGGCATGAAGGAAGCGTTCTCGACCGGATCCCAGAACCACCAGCCGCCCCAGCCGAGCTCGTAATAGGCCCAGTAGGAGCCCATGGCGATGCCCGCGGTCAGGCATGTCCAGGCTGCCAGGGCCCAGGGCCTGACCCAGCGGGCCCAGGCCGCATCGATCCGGCCCTCGACCAGCGCGGCGATCGCGAAGGAGAAGCAGACGGAAAAGCCGACATAGCCGAGATAGAGCAAGGGCGGATGGATGGCGAGACCGATATCCTGCAGGACGGGGTTCAGATCGCGGCCTTCGCCTGGGGCGGGAACGAGGCGCGCGAAAGGATTGGACGTTAGCAGGATGAACAGCGTGAAGGCGGCGGCGATCCAGGCCTGGGCCGCCAGAACATTGGCCTTCAAGGTTTCGGGCAGGTTGCGACCGAAGCTTGCCACCAGGGCGGAAAAGAAGACGAGGATCAACAGCCACAGGAGCATCGAGCCCTCGTGATTGCCCCAGACGCCGGAGATCTTGTAGATCAGCGGTTTCAGCGAATGCGAGTTCTCCCAGACGTTCCTGACCGAGAAGTCAGAGGTCACATAGGCGAAGGTCAGCACCGCAAAGGAGAAGGCGACGAGCAGGAAGGAGACGGTTGCGGCAGTGCCCGCCAGCTCGACCAAGGCCCGATCACCGCGCCGCACGCCGACGAGCGGCAGCACCGACTGGATGAGCGCGGTCGCGAGCGCCAGCACCAGCGCATAGTGTCCGAGCTCGATGATCATTGAATGTTTTCCTTCCCGCCGAGCGTGACGCCCTGCGCTTTCAGGCGATCGGCCACGTCCTTCGGCATGTAGGTCTCATCATGCTTGGCGAGCACCGTATCGGCAACGAAAACCGGGCTGCCGGCGACGAAAGACCCTTCCGCCACGACGCCCTGGCCCTCGCGAAAGAGGTCAGGAAGAATGCCGGTATAGGTCACCGGCACCGCCGCGAGCGTATCGGTCACGCTGAAGGTGACGGTCTTGCCATCGCCTCGCTTCACCGAACCCGCTTCGACCAACCCGCCCAGGCGGATGCGTGTGCCCGGCGCAAGACTCGCCTTTGCAAGGTCGCCCGGCACATAGAAATAGGCGACAGCCTGGCTGAAGGCGAACATCACCAGAAGGACGGCGGCCGTCAGAAAGCCGACCCCGCCGCCGATGATCGCCAGCCGTTTCTGCTTGCGCGTCATTGTTTCGCTCCGCCGCCATCGATACCGAGTTCGCGGCCGAGAGCAAGCAATTGCTTGCCCTCGTCGGCGCCGGCTGGAAAGGCCTGCAGTCCGTCGCGTAGCGCATCCTGGGCTTTGTCTCTTTGATCGAGGACAACATAGGCACGGATCAGCCGCATCCAGCCTTCGAAGTTGTCCGGATTTTCCTTCAGCCGGCCGGCGAGACCGTCGACCATGCTGCGGATCATCGCCTGACGATCGCCAGCGCTCATCCCCTCGGCGGCGGCGATATCCTCGGATGTCGGATTTCCGAGCGGTTGGCCGCCGGCACCTGGCTCGCCGGCGGTAAGCTCGGCGATATGCTGGTTGACGAGCGGCAACCACGGCGCCCCGGGAGGCGACGTGCCGGCGAGCTTGCGGAAGGCGGCGAGCGCATCGCCATGCTTTCCCTCCTGCTTGAGACCGAGGGCGAGATAGAACTCCGAGCGCGGATCATTGGCATCGAGAGCCAGCGCCTGCTTCAGGGCGTCCTGTGCCGCCGCCGTCACAAGGCCGCCGGACTGTACGATCAAGGCCTCGGCATGGCCGCCCAGCCTGGCTGCGGTCGGTCCGAGCAGTCGGATGGCGCGGTCATAGGCGGCGACCGCATCGTCGACGCGGCCATTGCGCATGTAGATCGGGGCGAGCAAGTCCCATCCTGCCCCGTCGTCGGGGTTGAGGGCCAGATGATTTTCGGCCTTGGCGATCAGGATATTGATGTCTTCTCCGGGATTGGCGAGCCGCGCCGCGAGCGGTTGCGCCGGCACGCCAGGACTGCCCGTCGTCAAGTAAAGACAGAGCCCGACGGCCGGAAGACAGAGGAGAATGAACGCCTGCGCCAGGCGTTTCGAACCGCGCCGCTTGGAGACGCTTTCCGCGTTGGATGCGTCGGCGGCGCTGGCGGCAATCAAGCGGCGCCCGATTTCCGCCCTGGCGAGTTCCGCGTCTGCGCCGCTGATCAGCCCGGCCTCGCGGTCCCTCGCCAGTTCGTCGAGCTGGTCGCGGTAGACCTCGATGTCATGGCTGTGAGGAGACGGAAGGGGCGATGCCGCCCGCATCAGCGGGAGGACAAGCGCGACTGTAACAGCCGCCGTCAAGATGGCGACAAGAATCCAGAACAACATGGATGCGAAATACTATGAGGTTCCCGGCTTTCCAACTCGAAATCCGAAAATGACGGAAATTTGAGGCGTTTCGCCGCAAGCGATGCCAGCTGGAAAGGGCGGCACGGCCGGTCGGAGGCGCCGCATTCGCCTCAGGTCAACGGCGACCAGGTGCCATCGCTGTTGCGGCATGCCGCGCCGCGCGCCGTCGATGACTGACCCTTCACGACGACCGTATGACTGTATTGACGGCAATTCTGAGAGCCGACCTGATAGGGGGCGGCGGCGACAACCGAGCCGCTCACGCCGCGCCCTTCCCATGCCACCGGCTGGCCGCCGGGGGCGGCCTCGAGCGCGCGATACTCCGCCTCGAGGGCGCGCTGCCGGTCGGACTTGCCGAGTTCGATATTGTCGAGGCGCGCTATGACGCCGCCCTGCAGCGCCTCGATATAGGCCGCAGACGACGCTCCGCCCGCAGCGGCCGCGCCAAGTCCCGCGACGGCCGCCCCACCTTTGCCGCCGCCGGTCGTGCCGCAGCCGGCAAGGGCAACAGTCGATGCGACAACCACGATCCTGCCTCCCAGAGCAACGGCCCGGCCCATTTCTGCGTTAATCCTCATGATACGCGACAACTCAACCCTCATTGACCGGGCGCCGCTTGCATCTCGGCGATGGCCTCGAAACGGCGGCGCTTTCAGAATTTCTTTTTGCACCCCCGGCCGTGCTAGGCAACCGCGCGCCGTGCAGGACGGGGTATTTTCGACTGCCGGTGTGACCGCCGGATCACGATGACCACCGGGACCGACCGGATCTGAACCGAAAGCTTCTCGCTCCGCGTTAGACCGCAGCCGGCAGAACGAGCTTGGCTCTCAAGCCCCCCTCCTCGCGTCGACTGAGCTCGACGGTGCCCTGATATTCACCGACGATCTCGCTGACAATCGACAGTCCCAGCCCGGTACCGGGCTTGCTTTCGTCGAGCCGCTTGCCGCGCTTCATCGCCAATGCGATCTGATCCGGATCGAGCCCCGGGCCGTCGTCGTCGATCCGCAGCACGATCCATTCGCGGCCGGACTCCTTGCTGCGCGCCTGATCGATGGCGGGCTCGACGCTGAGTACGACGTGGTCACGCGCGTATCGCGCGGCATTTTCGAGCAGGTTGCCGACGGTTTCCTCGACATCCTGCTGTTCCATGGCCAGCACCAGCCCCGGAGGATTGATCGACAGGCTGAACTGCATCTCCGGATTGAGCCGCCGCATCACCCGAACGATCCTTTCGAGAGCCGGCTGGGCCTCGGTCCTCGCCAGAACGGATCCGCGCTGCGCCGCGATCCGGGCACGGCTGAGATAGGACTGGACCTGGGTCTGCATCGCGTCCGCCTGCGTCCTGATCAGTTCGCCGTGAGGCACTTCCAGAACACGCGCCTCGTTGAGCAGCACGGCAATCGGCGTCTTCAGGGAGTGGGCGAGATTGCCAACCTGCATGCGGGCACGTTCGACGATGCGGCGGTTGCTGTCGATCAGCGCATTCACCTCGTTGGCAAGCGGCTGGATCTCGCGGGGAAATGCACCGTCCAGGCGCTCGCTCTGGCCGGTGCGGATCTTTTCGAGCGAGCGGCGGACCTGGTCCAGCGGCCTGAGGCCGAAGAGAATGGTCAAGGCGTTCACCCCAAGCCCGCCGAGGCCGAAGATGGAGAGCGCGATCGTCAGGTTGCGGGTGAACCGGTCGATGTCCGCCTCCAGGACGTCGCGGTTGCCCGCAATCCGGAAGCGCGCCGTGTGGCCCTGGATGTCGAGCACGACTTCTGTTTCGGCCACTTCGACCTCGTTTCCGAACGGGTCCTCGGTCGTGTAGAAGCGCTCGTAGCGAATGTCGAATGGAACCTCGTCGACGCTGACGATCGGCAGCTTTGCGGAACCGAGCGACGTCGACAGCAAGGGCGGCGTATCGAATTCGCCAATCGGCTCGACGATCCAGTACCAGCCGGTCTGAGGCTGGGAAAAGCGCAGGTCCCCGAGCTGGGGACTGCCGGTCAGGGCGGCCTTCTCGTCAACGGAGATCGAATTGATGACGTTGTAGAGCTGGGCGCGCAACAGGTCCTGGAAGCCACGCTCGGAGCCCTGCCGGTAGAGAGCCGAGATGACCACTCCGATCACGACGAGGGCAACGACAGCCCAGACGGTCGAAACCGCCAGAACGCGCGCCGTGAGGGATCTAATGGCCATTGCCGGGTGCTTGCATCCGATATCCGAGACCGCGCACCGTTTCGATCAGGTCATTGCCGATCTTCTTGCGGAGCCGGCCGATGAAGACCTCGATCGTGTTGGAGTCGCGGTCGAAGTCCTGATCATACATGTGCTCGACGAGTTCCGTGCGGGAAACAACCTGGCCCATGTGGTGCATGAGATAGGAGAGCAGTCGGAACTCGTGGGAGGTCAGTTTCAGTGCAACGCCGCCGACGGTCGCCTTCGAGCCTTTCGTGTCGAGGCGGACGGGGCCACAGACGATCTCGGAACTGGCATGCCCTGCGGCGCGACGGATCAGCGCCCGGATGCGGGCGAGCACCTCCTGGACATGGAAGGGCTTCGCCACATAATCATCGGCACCGGCATCGATGCCCGCCACCTTGTCGCTCCAGCGGTCGCGGGCCGTCAAGATCAGCACCGGCATGGTCTTGCCGTCGGCGCGCCACTTTTCCAGCGCGGTGATCCCGTCCATTTCCGGCAGGCCGATATCGAGGATAATCGCATCGTAGGGTTCTGCGTCGCCGAGATAGTGGCCCTCCTCGCCGTCATAGGCCTGGTCGACGACGTAACCGGCTTCCTTCAACGCTTCGGCCAGTTGCCTGTTCAGATTGACGTCGTCCTCGACTATCAGGATGCGCATTTTACTTCCCTTTGCTGACGGGCGCCGCAGATGCCTACATCGGCACCTTGACCGTCACTTTCTTCGGCCGCCCTCCATTGCCCGGGATTAGCACGGTCACGACGCACTTGCCATCGGCTGTCGGCTGGGCGGACAGCAATTCGCCGCCCGTCTCGGCGACGACCTGCGCCGCCGCAGCGCTGCAGTCACCGGCCGCGCGGACAACAACCGTAGGCACGTCAACGGCAGGCAGCGAAAAGCCTGCGAGGCCTGCGGCGAGCGCGACGATGGTCACTGATGAAGACATGAACGCACTTTCGACTAGGGAAGATCATGGCAAAATCATTAGCCGATAGAGGCTGAATGGCAAATGAATGTCGGCCGCGACAATGCGCGACATCCCGACACGCCGCGCCGAGAATCCACCGGGGATTGCAATGCTTCCACGCCCGACGAAGGTCAGCGATCCGTTAAGATCTTTGGGGCACACTGATCGGGTAGCCGTTCGGCGGCTTGCGACTGAGCCGCGGCCTCACCGCTCGCTGATCGGCGATTCGGCCGAATCGCTTGGGGCGCTTTTCTCAGAAGTCGATTCCGGATCGTCGCAAGGCGGATGAGGAAGCTCGGAAGGCGAATCCAGTCCTGTTCGCAAGCCATTGAAGACGATCTCTTTTCGGCTCTTCTTTCGTTCTCGCGAACCGACCGTCGCGGAATTTCCTGCGTGATTGCACGTTCTCCGCCGCCCTTCGAACGTCCTCCAGTCGTCAGCATTCCTCTATGTGTGGATGAGCGAAAATTAATCGATTTAAAGATTTTTCAATCGTTTAAATAGTTTAACCAGCTGATTTACAAAGCATTTACGTTATGAAATGGTCCGCCCATCCCAACCGTCTCGCATAGGAGGACCGGATGCAGACACTCGCGAACAAGCCGCCCGTATCGCCGCAGTCCAGGATTCCACAGTCGCTGCTCGACCGTTTCGAGAGCGAGTGGCGTGAAATGCGCGTGGCCAGCGAAACTGCTCAAAAGCCCGTTTTGCCCGCTGAGTAACTTCTGCTTCTCGGCAATCATCCGCCGAGAGTTGGCGGTCTCCACCCATCGACAGCACTCATTTCGCGCCGCCGCCGGATGGCTGGCGGGGTTTTTGTCAATTGCCGATTTCGTGCTACTCTTTTCGGATGCTAACCGAAGAGATCGAAAAGCTGGCGCTTAGCCTTCCCGGAACGCAGGAAAACGCCCATTTCGGAACGCGCGACTTCCGCGTGGGCAAGCGCATCTTCATGACCCTGCCCGAGGCGGGCCGCGCCGTCTTCAAGCTGACACCCGATCAGCAGCGCATGCTGCTCGAAATGGAGCCCGGCGTCTGTGCCGCCGTTCCCGGCGGCTGGGGTGCGCGCGGCTGGACATCGCTCTATTTCGTCGACGCCGACGAGGAGTTCATCCGCCAGTCGCTGGAGACGGCCTGGAGAAATGCCGCCCCGAAGAGCCTAGTACGGAAAAACGGCGGCCACTGACGACCGCGCTACTCGGCCGGTTCGAGGCCCACTTCCAGGGGCCAGGTAACCAGATAATCCTCATAGTCTTCGATTTCGATGCCGTCCTCGGCGATAGTGCGTCCGCGCACCGAGATTCCAGCAGCATGCACCGTCTCCGGATCGCCGGAGACGAGCGGGTGCCACCAGTAAAGGTCGCGTCCCTCGGCGACCAGGCGATAGCCGCAGGTCGGCGGCAGCCAGCTTATCTCCCGCACCGCCTTTGGGGTCAGCTGGACGCAGTCGGGCACGGTCGCCTGTCGATTTTCGTAATCCTTGCAGCGACAGTTCTCGCCGTCGAGCAGCGTGCAGCGGATCGAGGTCCAGGCGATTTCGCCCGTGTCCCAATCCTCCAGCTTGTTGAGGCAACAGAGCCCGCAGCCGTCGCAGAGGCTTTCCCACTCGGCGTTGCTCATTTCGTCGAGGCTCTTCATTTTCCAGAAAGGCATTTCGCCCATCACGTCACACTTTCGTCACTTCCACGTCGACATGGACAGTTTGCAGAAAATTGCCGGTTTTTTAAGGCCGGCGGCGCGATATGCAAGTAGATTGGATTTTCGCGCCGTGCAAATATCCTCGTCTAGGCAAGGAAGCTTCGGGATATGAACGCCGTGCAGGAACCGAGGAAAGAGGAAAACCGGCCGAAGAAGCGACACTTCTTTCTGCGGATCGATTCCTGGATCGATTCGACGGTGTGGAATGCCGGATTCCGCCTGGCGGAATGGTGGGAAGACACCACCATCTTCTTCCGTCGCTTTCGCATGCGCGGCTGGAAGAAGGCGCTCTTCGAGGTGCTCGGCGAAGGGATGACCTGGGGCACCGCCGGCTCCGTGCTGATGCTTGCGCTGGCGCTCCCGGCCTTCGAGGAAACCAAGGGCAATTGGCGGGCGCAAAGCGACTTCGCCGTCACCTTTCTCGATCGCTATGGCAACGAGATCGGCCATCGCGGCATCATCCACGAGGATTCGGTTCCGATCGACGAACTCCCGGATCACCTGATCAAGGCGGTCCTGGCGACGGAGGACCGCCGTTTCTTTGACCATTGGGGCATCGACTTCCTCGGCCTGTCTCGCGCGATGACGGAAAACGCCCGCGCCGGCGGCGTCGTTCAGGGCGGCTCCACGCTCACGCAGCAGCTTGCCAAGAACCTGTTCCTCTCCAACGAGCGGACGATCGAGCGCAAGATCAAGGAAGCTTTTCTCGCCGTCTGGCTCGAATCCAATCTCTCGAAGAAGGAAATCCTCCGCCTCTATCTCGATCGCGCCTATATGGGCGGAGGCACGTTCGGTGCGGCCGCGGCGGCCCAGTTCTACTTCGGCAAGGCGATCACCGACGTCGACCTCGCCGAGTCCGCCATGCTGGCCGGGCTGTTCAAGGCCCCGGCGCGATACGCGCCGCACGTCAACCTGCCGGCGGCGCGCGCCCGCGCCAACGAGGTGCTGTCCAATCTCGTCCAGGGTGGCCTGATGACCGAGGGCCAGGTGCTCGCCGCCCGCCTCAATCCGGCGACCATCATCGATCGCGCCCAGGTCAAGGCACCGGACTTTTTCCTCGACTGGGCCTTCGATGAGGTGCAGCGCATTGCCGCCCCCTTCGCGCAGCATTCGCTCATCGTCAGAACGACGATCGACATGGGGCTGCAGCAGGCGGCGGAAGAATCGATCGAATCGAGCCTCCGGCAATATGGTGAAAGCTACAAGGTGAAGCAGGGCGCTCTGGTCATGATCGAGAACGGCGGTGCCGTGCGCTCCATGGTCGGCGGTCGCGACTACGGCGAAAGCCAGTTCAACCGCGCCACCCGCGCGCTCCGCCAGCCCGGCTCATCCTTCAAGGTCTATACCTATGCAGCGGCCATGGAGAAAGGCATGACGCCGGAGACAGTCGTCGTCGACGCGCCGATCACCTGGCGCGGCTGGTCGCCGCAGAACTACGCCCGCAAGTATGCCGGCCGCGTCACTTTGATGAACGCGCTGGCGAGGTCGATCAACACTGTTCCGGTCCGTCTCGCCAAGGACAAGCTCGGCACGGACGTTATCGCCCAAACGGCAAAAAGGATGGGCGTAGAAACGCCGATCCGCACCGACAAGACCATGCCGCTCGGCACGTCCGAAGTGACCGTGCTCGATCAGGCAACCGCCTATGCCGTCTTTCCCGCCGGAGGATTGGAGTCCCGCCGCCACGGCATCAGCCAGATCCTGAACTATGACGGCGACATCCTCTACGATTTCGGCCGCGACGCGCCGCCGGCGCGACGGGTTCTGAGCGAGCAGGCCATCTCGTCGATGAACCGAATCCTCACCCAAATCCCGGTCATCGGAACCGGTCGCAGGGCCGCGCTGAGCAACGGGATCGTCACGGGCGGCAAGACGGGAACGACGCAAGCCTATCGCGACGCCTGGTTCGTCGGCTTCACCGGCGACTACACGACGGCCGTCTGGTTCGGCAACGACGACTACACGTCCACCGAAGAGATGACCGGTGGCTCCCTGCCGGCGATGACCTTCAAACGGCTGATGGACTATGCCGAACAGGGCATCGAGCACCGGGCAATCCCGGGCATCGAGGCTCCGCCGGCCGAAACGCCAAAGGAGCCGGAGGCCGTTGCGGAGCCGGATGAGAACGCCTTGCCACCGCTCGTCCGACCCCGATCGCTGTCCGCCGACGTAACCCGACTCCTGAAGTCGATCGGCAAAACGTTCGAACAGGCGTCCCCGCTGAAACCCAGGGAAAAGGGCGGCGGCCGGGTGGCGGTGCTCGAACCTGAGGAAACGCCAGCGATGCCTCGGGTGACAAATGCCGCGAAGAATTGACTTCGCCACGACAAATCCGTTCTCTGGCGGCCTGCAGCGCCGTGCGTCTTACCAGACGCACAGAGGTGGCTGCAGCACTTTGAATTGCTGCATGTTTTTGCCCTTGAATCGGCTACGATTAAAGGAAACATGCAGTGACCATCGCCGCACAATCGATTCACTGCCGGCAGGATAAACGAGACATCATTCGATAGAGCCCGCCTTTGTTCCGCGTTCCCTTCCTTGTCGCCCTCGCACTCATCGTCGCCTTCGGCGGCGGCATTACGTCGGCCATATGGGCCCTGAAGGCGACCGTCGGCTTCGGATCGATCGCGATCGGCCCTTGGATTGCCTTCCCCGAGGCGCAAACCGTCGCGGCTGACCCTTATGCAAAGGCGCACCGCGCTCGCGTCGGGGACCTGCTCTATGGCGGCGCAGAAGGATTGAAGTTCACGGCCGCCACCGACGATACCGGTGCGCGCCTTTCAGCCGCCTGCTCCTATGACATTTCCGGGATGACGCCCCCGGCCCGTTTCTGGACGCTCTATACCGCAACCACAGACGGCGCGACGCTGCGACCGGGAGCCGAAATACCTGCGGCGATCAACTCGTGGACGGTACTGCGCGCCAAGGACAGCAGCTTCGTCATTCACGCCTCACCGATGGCACAGCGGGACAACTGGCTCGCCATCCGCCACACGGGAAACTTCCAGCTCGTCCTGACCCTGCTCGATACGCCGACGGCCGGCTCCTCCGGACTGATCGACCTCGCCATGCCGAAGATCGTCAAGACGGGGTGCGGGAATGCGTAGGGTCCTGTTCACCTTCCTCGTCGGGCTCGTCGGCGCCGCTCTCCTTCACATCGTCATCGTCCTCGCCCTGCCGCAGTTCACCGGCCGCGACGCCTATACGCGTGTCCTCGGCCTGCTCGAAATGGACAGTTTCTTTCCGCTCGCGGCCGAGCCGGGTCCGACAGGGCTGGACAATAGCGACCCCTTCCTGCGCACCGCCGTCTGCAGCTTCTCGGTCGCGGATGGGCCGGCACGTTTCATCGCCCGTGGTGACGTGCCTTTCTGGTCGCTGTCGATCTTCGACAGCGGGTCGAACGAAGTTTTCAGCATGAACGACCAGACTGCCGTCAACGGCGATCTCGATCTCGTCGTCGCCACACCGATCCAATTGGTGGAGCTCCGCAAGTCGCCACCGGAGGCGCTCGCCCAATCGATCATGATCGAGATGAAGGATGAAGAGGGTTATGCCGTCCTGCGCGCCCTGGCGCCGCTCGACAGTTTCGAGGAGCAGGTCCGCGACTTCCTGACGGAATCGAGCTGCGCGCCGTTCCGGCGCCAATGATGAGAATGTCGGGAGTTGAAGGGACGAACGAACCGTGCAGCGCCGAGCCTCAGAGAACCCGCGGCATGTGAGCCGGTTACGCCGGTTCGGCTACTGCTTCTTGACCTGCCGTCCCGTCGGGGCGTTCGGCTGCGGGCCACGCCCGTCGAGACGCTCGTAACGGATGCCCGTAAAGAACAACACCTTGGCGCTTCCCGCGGCGACGGGACGCCGTCGCGGCATCTTCACCTTGCGGTCCTGCAATCTGATTACGTCTGCCATGCTCGTCTCCAAACTTCAATGAGACGGATGAACACAGATTTCACCCTGCCCGATTGCGGGCTGGCGCATTTCCGGAAAACCCGGACAGACGCGCCGTTCTCAACTTACTCCTTCTTCCGGTTACCCGGATCTCCAGTTTCGATGCACATCAGATGCGAACCAATAATAGCCCGCCCGCTTCGATTGAGCCATAGCCCGGTTGACCATATCTTAATCCAGACCACGACGTCTTAACCAAGCGCAATTGCCATTTCTGGTGGTATTTAGAATGCGCGCCGATGGAGCCTTCAGCGTCTCGCAAACAGGCCGACTAGGAACGCGACCCCCGCGACGGTCAGCAGCGTCGAAATCGGGTCATCGCGGACACGCTCCCTGAGCCGTTCCGTCATCAGTTCCGCCTCCCCCTGTACGACCGCCTTGGCGCCGCTGCCGATAGCCGAAACCGTCTCCGTCAGCCGGACGATCTCAGTCCTCAACTCCGCGACCTGGGCCTGCAATTCCATCTGGGTGTCTGCCGCAGTCTTTTCGATCTCCATATCGGCACCCACCGCTGCCAGCTTCTTTTCCGCCATTGTCTCCGCTCCTTGCCTGTCGCGCGAAATCAACGCGTCGAAAAGGGATTGGTTCCCGCGAAGTTTCGCCTACTGCATGTCTCCTTAAATCGACCTCGATTTAAGGACAAAGAGATGCAGCAATTCAAAGTGCTACAGCGACCTTTGCGCGCCAAGGCGCGCGGCGCTGTAGGCGGACAAGAAAAAGGGCGGGCGGCAAAACCGCCGCCCGCCGTCCGGCAACCGTAGTCGGATTAGCCGCCATCACGGGTGCGACGCGCCGCTCCCGCAGAAGGCGTCGCATGTCAGTCGTTTTCACAGGCGAAATCGTTGAAAACGCACTTCGGAACCGTTCTGACTTCCCCGTCCCGCCGCAGTTCACGGAGTTGGCGCGCCCGCTCTTCCTTGCGAGCTCCTTGGTAGTTCTCGGCGGAACCGCCTTCCCGTCGTCCGTCGTCGCGGCGGTCCCGCCACTCCGGACGCTCGCGTTCCCGCTCCCGCTGCCACTGCTGGCGTTCTCTCGCCTCTTGCCGTTCTCTCGCCCGCTCACGGTCTCTGGCCTGTTGGCGTTCCCATTGTCGGCGATCCTGCTCGCGCTCCCATTCGCCGTCGTCCGTCGCCTGGCGGCGCCGCCAATCCCGGCGCTCCTCTTCGCGGCGCCAATTCCGGTCGCGTTCTTCGGCCCAATCGGGCCCGCGCCGCCAGCGATCGCGCTCACGATAGAAATCGCGTCCCCGATAGTTGCGGTCCCAATAACGATCGAACTCGAAGACGACCGTCGGGATTCCGAGCGGCCGGTAGTATTCCGGTTCCACATAGACCCGATTGCTGCGATAGAGGGCCTGCACATATTGCCCGGCCACCCATCCGCGGCCGTCATAGAAGGAAACGTCGCACCAGGGCCGGTCGGCCAGGCATCCGTGGATTTCCACCGATTCACCTACCGGGATAATGGTGACGGCGGGGTAGCGGGTGCTCGGGCCCGAACGCATGTTGACATTGGCGGTGGCAAAACCCTCCGCAGCTTCGGCAACGAACGGCATGAGCGCGAGCGCACAAACGGCCGCCGCGCGCAAGAATGCTTTCCTCACAGATACTTCTCCCATCGGCAGGGCGTTAGCCCTGTTCCTTGCCTTCGGCGGGCAAATCGCCCTTCACCGTCGAAAGTAGGAATAGGGCGGCATGTGGAGTTTTTAAGGCTAGCTCTTAAGGTCGGCGTGATGGCGACCCCTGGCAATCATCCGTCACGCGGATGCCGCAAGCCTGAATAAAGCCTCAAGGTCCATAGTTAATGCTACGCTAACGATTTCGATCTATTTTTTGAGACGTGTGCCGTTCCGAGCCGTCGGCTATGGCGTCATGCTTTTGCATCTGGGATTTGTCGTGACAAACCGGTTTCGTGAGTTGGAAAGGCCGCAGACGGGCCGGCTGAAGGACGTCGTGCTGATGGCGACCGTCACCGGCTTCGAGAGCCTTCGCGTCCCGCGCAAGTCCGACCTGAAACAGTTCGCCGAGCTTTTCGAACCGCTTTTCCTCAGTTCCAGCAACGAAGCGCGCCGGCAGGCGGCCGCCGCCCTGTCGCAATGCGGCCATGTGCCCGAATCGGTTGCTTTGCTGATCGGCAGCATGCCGATCTCGATCGCCGCCATCTTTCTGACCCGGTCGAAAGCGATCCCAGACCGGACGCTGCTGTCGATCCTCCGCCAGCAAGGCCCCGCCCACGCCAACGCGATCGCGCACCGGGAGAACCTTTCGCCGTCGGTCGTCGAGGCCCTTGTCGAGCACCATCAGTTCACCGCCGCGGGACCTCGCAGCGATGTGCCTCAGCCCGACACGGCCGCGTCGCCTCCAGCGGCCGCTACCGACGACCACCCCTCATCCGAACGTGCGGCCCGCGAAAACAAGCTGCGCGAGGACATCAGGGCGCTGGCGCGTGCCGGCTCCAAGCTTCTCTACGACGGGCCACGCCTCCAGCCGATCGACGAGTTGCATCAGGCCCTGCTCATGCGGTTCGCCCGCAGTGGCGAAGCCGTGCTCTTCGCGACGGCTCTTGCCGACGCCCTGGGAGCCAGCCCCGCACTTGCCGAAAGAATCCTCCTGGATGTTTCCGGCCAACAGCTCGCCGTTACACTTTTGGCGCTCGACTTTCCCGACCGGGATCTTGTCCCCTTGCTTCTGGCTCTTTACCCGGATCTTTCCGACAGGCTCGGCTCAGGCAATCGTGCCGAGGCGCTGATCAGGAGCATCGAACGCAGGGCGAGCGTGGAACGTGTCGAATCCTGGCTGCGCGCTGATGGACAAGGAGCAGCGAGGCCGGTCCGGCACGAAGCCCACCTCGCAGAGAATCGACCATCCGATGCACGTCGGCAGGAGATTCGTACCACGGCGTCGCCCACTGCAAACGCGGCGCAATCCAAGCGAAACTTCGGGCGAAACTGACAGTCCGTCCGCCCGGGCACCTCCGGTACTTGCACTCAACGACCGGCGCCAGTGTCCGTAACGACCTCCAGTAGATCGCTGCAATCGTCGAGTTCGATCTCGACGATCCAGCAATCGGGGTCGAAGCGGATTTCCGACGAGAGAGCGCCATCGATAGTTTCTGCCTCCGCGTCGCGCAGCCGGACTTCGAACTTGCGGATACTATCGCCGTCCTCCTCGAAGAAGCTCTGCGGCGCCGGCGCATAGAGTGTCTCAGTCCCGAGGCGGGTGCGGTGGCGAATGAAGATCGCTCCTGCCTCTTCCGCTCCCTTGCGCAGCACTGCCACGTAGCCCCCGCTCGCGAAAACGCGGCGCAGGAGCGAGGCGACGAAGATGTGGGTTTTCACACGCATTCGAGGCAGATACACGCGCACTGGTCGATATGCAAATGACCGCACGGGTGGCTGCAAATCGCACAGCCTCTCGGTCTTTGCCTTAGAGCGCGCCGATTTCCTTCAACTTCTCGAGAACCTTGCCATTCGGTTCGCCGGTCTGCGGCAGCCGGTAGTGTTTCTCGAAATGGCGGATCGCCGCCCGTGTCTGATCGCCGGCGACGCCGTCGACGACGATATCGGCGTAAGCGAGATTGCTCAGCCCCTTCTGAATATTCATGACCAGTTCGTTCGATACGGGGACCTCGGCACGCGGAATGAGCGTTGCATCCCCTTCCGCGGTGCGGATTGCGGCGGCGACGGGATCGACTTCGGCCGGCGTCGATTTCGGATCGGAATAGGGGCGATTGGCCGGCGCTGCAACGGCCGTTTCGAAACCTTTCGCCGCCCGGAGCACCTGAAGGAGATTGGGGCTGGCCATGCCGGTCTCCCTGCGACCGGCTTGCTGTTCGAAGCGAAGAATGGCGGATGCGGTCTTTGGGCCGCTGCGGCCGTCCGGCGTGGCGTCGTAAAGGCCGAGCCGGGCAAGTTCTTTCTGGACGTCGGCGACAAGGGCCGACGGCAGGGCAGCGCCGCCGTCCGATACGGTCTCCGTCAGCCGCGGCGGCTGTTGCTCGGACAATTCCCCTTGCGCGGCGGCTGCGTCCTTGACCTGGTCCGTCTTGGTCGCGCCTTCGCGCTCGATGACGAAGGTCGTCACCTTGCGCGGCTCGACGGCCTCGCCATTGGCGGCGGCCAAGCGCTCGGCGACCTCGGGGCCTACCAGCGGAACTCGGGTGCGCAAAAGCGGCGAGGGATGATTGCCATGCTGATACCACATAGCGTTCGCTGCGACGAAGCTGAAGACAACGGCGAAGGCCGTCAACCCGCCGGCTCCGACCGGATGGTGCGCAATCAACCGGCCGGCAAGCACGGCGCAACGTCCGAGGCCCTGGCCCGCGAGCGCCAATCCGCGCAATGCGATGCCCTGCCGCGGCCGCCCGCCCCGTTTGCGCTCAGGCTGTTTTCGCTTGCGCGGCGTCATGTCGCCTTTCCCTGACTGTTCCGGCCTTGACTGTTCCGGCCTCTGTCTGCACTGGCAAATCGACCGCCTTTTCGTCGCGCTCCTTCAATCGCGGCGGAAACTCCACTGTCCCGCGCGTGCTCATCGGGCTCTGCTCGTCAATCCCGGCACCGTCCCGCGGGAGGGTAACCACCACCACCGTCCCCTCGCCTTCCGAACTGCGGATCGAAATCCCGCCGCTATGCAATTCGACGAGCCCCTTGACCAGCGACAAGCCGAGACCGGTGCCCTCATAGCGGCGCGTATAGTCATTTTGAATCTGGACGAAAGGTTGGCCGAGCATTTCCAGCTTATCCTCGGCAATACCGATACCGGTATCGCTGACGGTCAACTTCAGCATCGTACCGTCGACTTCCGCATCGACGGTGACAAGGCCGCCCTTGTCCGTGAACTTCACGGCATTGCCGACGAGATTGATGAGGATCTGTTGGACGGCGCGCTGATCGGCGTTGATTTCACCCACCGAGCGCGTCACGCGGCTGGTGAGCCTCACACCCTTTTCGCGCGCCTGATGCGACAGCATCGCTTCGCAGGCGGCGATTGCATCGGCGACTCGGAAGGGCTCGGGCACCAGTTCGTAGCGGCCGGCTTCGATCTTGCTCACGTCGAGCATCGTATTGACGACGGAGAGCAGATGCGTGCCGGAGCGGTGAATCAACGAAACATATTCGCGCTGCCGGTCATTCTCCAGCTTGCCGAAATACTCTCCGGCAAGAACATCCGAAAAGCCGAGAATGGCATTGAGCGGCGTGCGCAACTCATGGCTGACCGCGGCCAGGAACCGCGTCTTGGCATCGTTGGCCGATTCCGCATGCGCCGCCTTGGCGGCGGCTTCCGCCCGCAAGCGGGCCTCGGTCGAGACGTCGCACGATTGGGCGACGATTGCCATCAGGCGTCCCTCGGCATCGCGAACGGGAGTCATCTCGCATCGCATGTGCACGAATTGCGCGCCATCGGCGGAAACCGACAGGCGCTCGAGGCGAATGTCGACCGCCGAGCACGCGCCGCCCTGGCGCAACGCATCGATCGCCTTCAGGAAGCTGATGCGGTCGGACACATAAATCTGTTCGATAAATCCGCGTCCGCGGGGGTCGCGCATCGACTTCAGGTGATCGGCGGCATCGCGACCGTGAACGGACAGCACCTGCCCACGCGGATCATGAACCGTGACAAGGCCGGCGAAAATATCATAGGCCGCAGAAAGATCAGGCAGATCGCTCCCGCTCGACGGCTCCGTCGTCGCGAACGCCGGCACGATGCGGCACGCTGCAAGGCTAGCGGCCGCGGCCAGCAAAGAGGCCGACGCCCAGAGCGCCGTCCCCGCCGGCAGTGCCACGGACACCGGCAGGACCGCAGACAGGGCGAGCGGCACGATCGGCAGCGCAGTCAAAGAGACGGCAGCTACGGTGCGCAGCCGTCTGAAATCATGGCGTTGCGCAGAGTCATCCGGACGGCGCGGCAACCACGCTGCGGCGGCTTCATCCACGCGGGATGCCCATATGCCAGCCATGTTACGCAATACACTCACGCCTTGCCCTGCCACCTTTATTGTTTTTGCGAGGCTGACCCACGGTCCTTGCATGTTTCGCAAGCGGTAGATCGGACCGCCTCGTGATGGTCCGAATCTCGCACTCCCGACTTAATGAAAGAATAAGCGCGGCCCCCGCGCGGGCAGGCGAAATGGCCGAAAATTCCCATTTCGACGCAGTTCGGGTGAGCTTCGTCTCTTGTGGTTAACGCGGCGTAAGCGGCGGATTTTGGTGGATTTTCTGCTTCCTGTTAACAATTTGGGCGGAACGCGTCGGCCGCGGTGTCGAGCGGCGCGGGCCTGGCGGCACCCCGCTTGCCACGAACCTTAACGGCGGTCGCTAAAATGCCCGACAAGTGCCCGCCGGGCATGCCAGATTCGTCCAGTTCGTTAAAATTTGAAACGAATCCCTGCATTTCTGGAAAACCCGTCTTGTGATTCCCGTTCTACTGTCGCTCACAGGACGGGCCCAGAGCACGGCAACATTGCCACTGGGAACGAGACAACTAAGGCGTAGGCATGCCGAGGACATCAAATCCGGCTCAAAGACCGGAGGCGGCGGCCTGACAGAGGATGGGCAGAACATGTGGTTTCTCGTAAAGGCGACCTTCTGGTTTTCGCTGGTGCTTGTGTTGCTGCCCTTCCTCGACCCCTCGAGCAGCGCCAAGCTTGAAAACGGACCGAAGATGGAGATCGGCGACACCTTCTCGGCTGCCAACGAGGCCTTCCAGTATGTCAGCGCGATCTGCATCCAGAAGCCGGACGTCTGCGAGAAAGGTGCCGAGACCTTCGTCGCTCTCGGCCACCGTGCCCGTGAGGGTGCCCGCATCGCCTATGAGTTCCTGGACAGCCAATTCGCCGAAACCGGGACCGGGACGCCCGACGCCAAGGTCATGACCGGCACCGTGCCTGCCGAGGACCTCTCGACCGTAGAGCCTGCCACCGAGGCCATGCCGGTATTCAAGCGTACGCCCGTGCCGGAAAAGCGCCTCGACCCCAAGGCGGCCGCGGCCAAGTAGGACAGTTTTGCCGGGAAAGCCTCAACTGCCGACTACGCGCCGCGAAGACGCTGTCCCTGGCGGCGGTTTTCTCGTATCGAGCCCTCAGCGGATTGAAATCTTTTCGGACGCCACGGGCTGTTCTCTTTGCGGCCCGCATCCCCTATATGAATGGATAAACGCAATCCTCGGCCTTTGCGGCCCGGGACGGAAGCAGGCGCCGGCGAGCGACAGTCGACCGCAAGAGCGCCACATTCGGATCAGCCATGGTTTCACTAGACCAGATCATCGACGACTTCGCCTTTCTCGACGAGTGGGAGGACCGCTACCGCTACGTGATTGAACTGGGCAAGAGCCTGCCGGAGATGCCGGAAGCCTCGAGGACCAGCGAGAACAAGGTTCAGGGCTGCGCCAGCCAGGTCTGGCTGGTGACCCATACGTCGGGTGATCGGGATGACCCGGTCCTGACCTTCGAGGGTGAATCGGACGCGCATATCGTCCGCGGTCTGGTGGCGATCGCGCTCGCGATCTTTTCGGGCAAGAGCGCCTCCGAGATCGCCAGGATCGACGCGCTCGACACTTTCGGCAGGATCGGCCTTATCGAGCACCTCTCGTCACAACGCGCCAATGGCCTGCGCTCGATGATCCGGAGAATCAAGGGCGAGGCCGAGACACGCCTGCCGGCGTGACCTCGTCGCACTACTGCATGTCTCCTTAAATCGATCTCGATTTAAGGAGACATGCAGTAATTCAAAGCGCTACAGCGACCTTTGCGCGCCTGATAAGGCGCGCGGCGCTGTAGTAGCGACACGCCGGCTGTCGATCGGACAGATCGCAGCGCCAAAAAGCCGGACTGAGACAGCCCGGCTTCCACTTAGACAACAGTACTCTGCCGCCATTCGGGCATGGGTTCACCGTGCCCGAGATTCGCCCGTCCGGTTGCCGGGCAGGTCCGTTTACTTGCCGCGACGCTTGCGACGCTGCCCAAGCCCCATTTCCTTGGCGAGACGCGAGCGGGCTTCCGCGTAAGCCGGCGCCACCATCGGATAGTCCGCAGGCAGATCCCACTTCTCGCGATACTCTTCCGGCGAGAGGTTGTGGTGGGTCATCAAATGGCGCTTCAGCGATTTGAACGTGCCACCGCACTCGAGGCAGGTGATCTGGTCATCCTGCACGGACTTGCGGACGGAGACCGCCGGCTTCGGCTTTTCGACCGGCACGATCACCGGCGCAGGAGCCGTCGTGTTGTTGAGCGCCGAATGGACATCGGCAATCAGCGTCGGCAGCTCGGCAACCGGAACCACGTGGTTGCTCACATAGGCGGCAACTATTTCCGCCGTCAGCTCAACCAGGAGTTCGTTGCTCGTACCGAGCGTATTCTCACTCATTTTTTTCTCCTATCGGAATCCAGCAACAAAGCCTGAAACGGGGTTTCAGGAGGGAGGATATGCAAATTGCCGCCGAACAGCGCTTTCCGCCTTGAACCTGAGCGATAGCCGTGCAACGGGAGCATTGCTCCGCCGCAACATCAAGGCTCGATTCGCGACAGCGAAACCCGTCACCAAGGTGCCGCACCCTTCGGCACCTCAAAGCAACGGAGAAGAATCACAACTCAAGCTGGAATTCCAGTTCAAAGTATTGATTACGACGACACTTTGCGGTTACTGGCTTAACACTGATCTGCAAAATGTCAAAACATAATTTTTGTCAGCGAGCAGCATATCTATTTCAGTTCACTAAAATTGTCCGCTGTGGCGGAATTGCCCCGAAATACAGAATCAGAAATGCCGCAATCAATGCCGTCGCGGCTCTTCCTTTTTTGGCAGCTGATCTATAACCGACAGCTTCGTCATCCTGTAACCCGCCTGATGTGCAGCCTTCGCCAGCAGATGGGCCGAAATCGGCGCCGTCAGCACCAGGAAAACGAAGCCGGCAAGTGCGCGGACGAAGATGGCGGGTTCGAGCGAATGCAGCCCGGCTGCGACCAGCAGCAGGCCGGAACCGACGGTGCCCGCTTTGGAGGCCGCGTGCATGCGCGTGTAAAGATCCGGGAAGCGCAGCAGACCTAGCGCCGCCAACAGCGAAAAGCTCGCGCCAACCACCATGATGATCGCGACCAGAAATGTGACGCCTCCAATGACGAGCGTGCCCATCAGCGCCCTCCCCGGCGTTTGCGGCGGGCTGTCTCGGGCACCCGGTCCCGCTTCAAAGCCGGTTTTGGTTTGGCTGCGCGTTCTGTCGGCAGCTCCGGTGCAAGGCCGCGTGTCAGGATGAAGCGCGCGAAGGCGACCGTCGCGAGGAAGCCGACAAGACCAAGGGCGATGCCGATGTCGATATAGAGGTTGAAGCCGGTCTTGATGGCGATGACCGCAATGAAACCGATCGCAATCGCGACCAGCATGTCGAGGCCCAGCACCCGATCCGGCAATGTCGGGCCGCGGATAACGCGCAGCACCGTCATCAGCAGGGCGAGAGACAGCAGCAGGAGCGCAAGGCTGGTCGCTGCGGCCAGAACCGGTTCAGGCGTCATCGCTCGAAAGCCTCCCGGATGCGCCGCTCGAAGCCGCGCGCAATGTCCTGCCGCAAGGCGCCCGGATCGGCGCAGTCGAGCGCGTGCACATAGAGGGTCTTGCGGTCCTCGGAAACGTCGACCGAAAGTGTGCCGGGCGTGAGCGTGATGAGGTTGGCGAGCAATGTAATCTCGAAATCACTCCTGAGGGTCAATGGATAGGCGAAGATACCGGGCTTCAGCCCCATCCGCGAGCGCAAGACAAGTATGGCGACTTTGACTGCCGAGACGGCAAGCTGCTTGAAAAACAGGGCGGTGAGCGCGGCCAGCCGCAACGGCCTGAGCGGATAGGTCACCGGTTGCAGCTCGCGCCGGATCAGCCACAGCGACAAAGCGCCAACAGCAAAGCCGAGCACGAGGTTCGCCGGCGTGAAACTGGCGCTGATGGCACCCCAAACGAGGGTGAAAATCAGATTGATCTGCAGGAATTTCATCGCGGCCCTCCTTCCGGGAAGACCGAATTCACGTAGGCCGACGGCTCGGCCAGGCCTGCTGCGGCGCGCTGGATTATCGCCAGGAGCGGCTCGGGATACAGGCCGATCAGCAAGGTCAGCCCGGTGAGCACCGCCAGGGGACCCAACAACGTCGGCGACAGCGACACCGCCCCACCGGCCGCCTGCGTCCCATCTCGCCAGAAAGCCAGCAGGAAAAGCCGGCCGGTGACAATCGTTGTCAGGAAGCCGGCGAGAAGGAACACCGCGACAAGCCACCAGGCGCCGATATCAAGCGCTGCCTTGACCAGCATGACCTTCGGCCAAAAGCCGGAAAAGGGTGGCAGTCCCGAGACGGCGAAGCATAACATCAGGGTGAGCGCGGCAAATCCGGCATGGCGGCGGTACAGGCCGGCGAGCGTGGCGATCGAGGCGCTCGCCCCGAGCCGCATGGCGATGCCGGAAGCGACGTAAAGGCCGGTCATCACGAGCATGGAATGCAGCGCATAGAAGATGGCACCCCCGACGCCGCCAGGTCCACCGACGGCAATACCGGCAAGCATCACGCCGATGCCGGAGACAATGAGGTAGCCGAGAATGCGGCGCAAATCTGTCTGCGCCAGAGCGCCAAGCACGCCGACGATCATCGTCAGCGCCCCAGCAACGGCGAGGAAGAAACTCAGTTCCTCCCTTTCTACCGGGAAAAGCATGACCATCACCCGCACCAAGGCGTAGACGCCGACCTTCGTCAGCAAGCCGCCGAAAAGCGCTGACACGACGACGCGGGGGGTATGGTAGGAGGCCGACAGCCAGAAATTCACGGGGAAGGCCGCCGCCTTCATGGCAAAGGCGAGCATGAACAGGCCCGCCAGCGTCACCAGCGGAGCGCTGTTGCGCAGGACGTCGGCCTTCCTGGCGATATCGGCCATGTTGAGCGTCCCGAACACGGCATAGAGATAGCCGGTCGCGATGAGGAACAGCGTCGTGCCGACGAGATTGAGAAACCCGTATTTCACCGTGCCGTCGATCTGCTCAGGCTCCGAGCCAAGGACGAGAAGGCCAAACGACGAAATCAGCAGGACCTCGAACCAGACATACAGGTTGAAGATGTCCCCGGTCAGGAAGGCTCCCGACACGCCGGCCATCAGCAACATCAGCAGCGGATAGAAGCCGTAGCGGCGACCACTGTCGTTGATATCGGTCAGCGAGAAGACGCCGGCGACGAGTGCGACAAGCGCTGCGGTGAAGGCGAACAGCGCCCCTGTCAGATCGGCGGTGAATGCGATGCCGAAGGGGGGCAGCCAGCGGCCCATCACCATGGTCAGCGGACCGTTCTCGACGACCGCCTTGAGCAGCAGCCCATCGATCAGCGCGAGCCCGGCAAGGCCGAGAATGGCAATCGTCGGATGAAGGCCGTTCGGGCGGCGCAGCATTACGAGGAGCGCACCGATCGCAAGGCACCAGGCGACCGGCAGGATCACCAGCCAGGCGGCCGCCGTCGGCGGCGCATGGACGAGCGCAGCGGAAAGGTCGGCGGATGGGGAGATCGAGGCAGCCATGATGCGGTCAATATCCAAGTGGCGGGACAGGCTCGTCCACCGGTTCGGCAACGCGCATTTCGTCCGTGTTGTCGGTCGCGAGATCGCTATAGGCGCGCCAGGAAAGAACGAGCAGGAAGGCGAAGAAGGAAAAGGAAATGACGATCGCCGTCAGGATCAGCGCCTGGGGAAGCGCGTTGGCGGCCGGAGCAGCGAGCGCGTCGGCACCTTCGGGTATGACCGGCGGCACGTCGCGCGTCAGCCGGCCCCCCGTGAAGATCAGCAGGTTCACCGCATTGCCGAGGACTGCGACGCCCAAGAGCATGCGGATGATGAATTTCGAAAGCATGAGGTAGACGGCAACGCTGAAGAAGATACCGACGAGCAAGGCAAACCAGGCCTCCATCACTCCCCTCCCCGCTCTTCGAGCGACAGCGCGACGAACTGATGGCGCCCACCACGACCAGGTAAACGCCAGCATCGAACAGGAAGGGGGTGGAGAGCGGAATCTCGACGCCGAGAATGGCCGGATAGATCCAAAGCCCGGTCATGAACGGGACCCCTGCGAAGATCGAGATCAGGCCAGCAAGCGTCGCCGTGAAGAGCCCGGCTCCGGCGATTGCCATTGGATGAAAGAAGATGGCCCGCCTGACAGTCTCGACACCGTGTGCCATGCCATAAATCGCCAAGGCCGAAACGGCGATCAGGCCGCCGATGAAGCCGCCGCCTGGCTCGTTGTGGCCGCGCAGCAGCACGAAGATGGAGAACAGCACCATCAGGCTCGTGAGGACCGGGGCGACCGTGCGGAAGATCACCGACTTCATGCCCGTTCCTCCGCCCCACTTTCATCCGCGACAAGCTCCGCAACCGCGGCGCGCTGGAGCGAACCGGCCCTGAGCCGCACCAGCGCCAGGATCGCAAGGCCGGTCGTCATCACCACGGCAATTTCGCCGAGCGTGTCCGTGGCGCGGAAATCGACGATGATGACGTTGACGACGTTCGCCCCGTGCGCAATCGATTTCGAATAGAGGTTGAAGAACGCCGTCAGCGTATTGTCGAAGGGCACCGCCGTGACCCTCAGCAGGAACAGGCCGAAGCCGAGGCCGCAGCCAAGCGCTATCGCAGCGTCGCGGAGTTTCTCCGGGGGCGGCCGGTGGTCGGCGGGCGAGAGCTGCAGACGGGTCATCACCAGAGCCAGCACGACGACCGACAGGGTTTCGATCATGAATTGCGTGAAGGACAGGTCCGGCGCGCCGTAGAGAAGGTAGATCATGGCGACGGCGAAACCTTGAATACCGAGCGAGACGATCGCAGTCAGCCGGTCGGAGGCAGCCACAACGGCGAAGAGCCCTGCGACGGCGATCGCCATGATCGCAAGCTCGTGCGCCGGGACGTCCGCCGAGAAGAAGGGGGCGCGCGGGAACTCGCCGTAGCGGAACGGCATCACGAGAAGCACAAGGGCGACGAGGGCGAACGTGACGGTCATGTAGACATCGAGGCGGCCGCCTTGCAGCCGCCGCGTCAAGGCGACCGAAAAGCGCACCAGGCCGCGCATGAATTGGTCGAAGCCCCGATCCGGCCCCCAGCCGATATCGAAGAGGATTGCCGTCATCGCGGCACGCAAGCGGGCAAGATGGACGTAGAAGACGACGCCGAGCGCCACCGTCAAGGCGGAAAGAACGAGCGGCAGACCCACATGCGGCGCGAGCGTTATCGCGACCGTCCTTGCCTCGCCGGCGATTGCCGAGGCTGTGGGCGACGAGATCAACCGATGGGCGAAACCGGACATGAGCGCGGCGCAAAGGCCGTCCAGCGCGAGCACGGCGGGGCCGATCCAAAGAAGCAGCGGCGCCTCATGGGCGTGCTTCGGCGTGCTCACCCGCGGCCCCAGGAAGGGTTTCAGCGCGACGGCGAAGGCGGCGGCAAACATCAGGGCGTTGCCCAGGAGGGTCAGCATCGCGAAGAGCACGGAGCGCAGATCGAATGTGGCGAAGGCGGCGTAAAGCTCCTCCTTCGCGAGGAACCCGAAGAAGGGTGGCAGGCCGCCCATCGACAGAGCCGCGGCAAGCGCGACGGCAAAGGTCAGCGGCATCGCCGAGCGCAGGCCGCCGAGCCTCGAAAGGTCGCGCGAGCCGGTCTCGTGGTCGAGGATACCGGCCACCATGAACAGCGCGCCCTTGAACAGGGCATGTGCCACGAGATAGAGCGCCGCCGCTTCGACCGCGTGTGGCGAGCCGAGCCCAATCAACATCACCAGCAAGCCGAGCGACGCGACGGTCGTATAGGCCAGCATCAGTTTCAGATCGGTCTCGCGCACCGCCAGAGCCGCACCGATCACCAGAGTCGCGACGCCGAAGAGCGGCAGCAGGAGCTGCCATTCCGGCGTTCCGCCAAGCACCGGGTTGAGGCGCATCAACAGATAGACACCCGCCTTCACCATCGTCGCCGAATGCAGATAGGCCGAAACCGGGGTCGGCGCCTCCATGGCATTCGGCAGCCAGAAGTGAAACGGAAACTGCGCCGACTTGGTGAAGGCGCCGCCGAGAACCAGCAGCAACGCCGCCAGATAGAAGGGGCTTTCCTTCAACTCGGAACCGAAAGAGAGAAGCAGCGAAAGCTGCGTAACACCGCTGACGTTCCAAAGGATCAGCAGCCCGGCGAGCAGCAGGAGACCGCCTCCCCCGGTCACGACCAGCGCCTGCAGCGCGGCGCGGCGCGCAGCCTCGCGGCCGTGGTCGAAGCCGATCAGCAGGAAGGAGGTGATAGACGTCAGTTCCCAGAAGACGAAGAGCATCAGGAAACTGTCGGATACGACGAGCCCCTGCATCGACCCCATGAACATCAGGATGAACGAGAAGAACCGGCCCTGTTGCGGGTGACCCTTCAGATAGCCGCCCGAATAGAGAATTATGAGCGCCCCGATACCGGAAATCAGCAGCACGAAGGTGAGCGACAAACCATCGATCAGCCAGGAAAAGCTCACATTGAAGGATGGTATCCACGCATAGCCGCCGGTCACGATTTCGCCGCTCGCGACGTCCGGAAGGAAGCGCAGGAAATGCAAGAAGATCGTCGCAGGAGCAAGGGCCAGAACCCACGCGGCATTCTGCCCGAACAAGCGCGTCAGGGCCGGAGCAACAAGGGCCGCAGCGAAGGGAAGAGCCAGCGCCAGAAATGTCAGGGCCGAGACATCCATCGCCTTGGTAAGCTCCTTCCCGATTTGATCATCCGGTCAATTTGATATCGGACATAGAAGAAGGGCCGGTTCGCCTCAAGAGAAATCGGCGCGACCTTCAGTCATGCGCGCGGCAATACTGTGCAAAGTCCAACAAAAGCGCCGCTACAGCGCCGCGCGCCTTATCAGGCGCGCAAAGGTCGCTGCAGCACTTCGAATTGCTGCATGTCTTTCTCCTTAGATCGAGGTCGATTTAAGGAGACATGCAGTAGCGACCGGCCGTTGATAGAGCGTCCGGCTGCCGTTTCCCTGTTTGCCGGCGTGCGGTCTCGTTCCTATATAATCGCCGCAATCGAGAAGGAGCTTTGACGATGGCCGAGGCCGAAGCGCGGAAAGTGCAGAAGACCGACGAGGAGTGGCGGACACAGCTGACACCGGAGCAATACCGGGTGACGCGCGAACAGGGCACGGAACGCCCCTTCACCGGTCCGTTCCTCAACGAGAAGCGACTCGGCACCTATAGCTGCGTCTGCTGCGGCCGGGCGCTCTTCCGCTCCGACACGAAATTCGATTCCGGCTGCGGCTGGCCGAGTTATTTCGCTCCGATCGATGAACACGCCATTGCCGAATATGTCGATCGATCGCATTTCATGGTGCGGACAGAAATCCGCTGCGCCAACTGCGACGCCCATCTCGGCCATGTCTTCCCCGACGGCCCGCCGCCGACGGGTTTGCGTTACTGTCTGAACGGCACGGCAATGACCTTCGAGGAAGATTGAGAAGACGCGCCTCTGTTCCGCGGGGAACAGATAAGGTGTCGCGGCAGGACTATCGAATTCGTGTTGAACTTGGAGTTCCCGAGGGGGCCGACAGGCACTGCAAGGGGCCTTTACGCGCCCCGCAAAACGCGCGACTCTCTACTGCATGTTTCCTTAGATCCGTAGCCGATTTAAGGATAAAAACATGCAGCAATCCAAAGTGCTACAGCGTCCTTTGTGCGTCTGAAAAGACGCACGGCGCTGTAAGGGAAAGCGGCAGGTAAGAAACCGAAGGATGCTCTGGGCATGCGCCGCGTCTTTTTGGCATTCGCTTTTCTCATTGGGCCCGCCCTGCCCGCTACGGCGCAGGACGATTGGCACCCCTATTCCAATCCCCGCTTTGGCTACACGGTCGAGATTCCGCCGGGTTTCGAGATGCACCAGCAGGCCGACAATAACGACGGCGTGAGTTTCCACGCCGATGACAATGGCGCAACGCTGACGGTGTTCGGCACTCACCCTCCGGCCGGCGATTTCGAGACCGACGTCGCCGACCGGATCGGCTACGAGAAAGACGACGACTGGAGGATCCTCTACTCGCGGGTGACACCCGCCTGGGCGAGCTTCTCGGGCGCTCGCGGCCGGGAAGTTTTCTATACACGGGCGATCGCGCTCTGCGACGGCAGCGCGGCCTATTTCCGGCTGCAATATCGCAAGTCGAAGCTGACGAGTTTCGACGGCGTCATCTCGCGCATGGCGGCGGCGCTGCGCCCCTCGGATGAATGCCAACCGCCTGAGTGAGGGGAAGGGCTTGCCGATCCCGCCGATCAGGCGGCGGCTGCACCGCTGATGCAGCTTAGCACGGCGGAATAGTGCACCGCCGAACCGGCTACGACGAAGCTGTGCCAGATGGCGTTCTGGAAGCGGAGCCGCTCCCAGACATGGAAGATGATACCGATCGAGTAGATCACGCCGCCAATGACGACGAGAATCAAGGTCGTTGTGTTGAGAGCCGCGAACAGGGACTTGGCGGCAAGAACGCCACCCCAGCCCATCGCCACGTAGAGAAGGATCGCCAACCGGTCGAATCGCCCCGGCAGAAGACATTTGATCGATATGCCGAGAAGGGCGACCGCCCAGATGCCGATCAGCATCGAAAAGAGGAACGGCTCATCCCAACCGCGCTGGAGAAAGGGCGTATAGGTTGCGGCGATCAGCACGAAGATGGCTGAATGGTCCAGGCGGCGCAGGAGCCACTTCGTCCGGCAGATGGGATAGAGATTGTAGAGGAACGATACCGACAAGGTGAGGATCAGCCCCGCCCCGTAGACCCCGGCCGCGACAAGCTGTCCGGAGGTGCTCCACACCGTCGCATAGAATATCAGGGCTGTGACGCCGACGAGCGCGGCGCAAAGGCCGATGCCGTGGACAATTCCGTCGGCGATCAGTTCCGACCGGTCATAGCTCCATTTGACCTCGCTGATATCCACGCGGCCCCTCCAGATCCCGCATCGTTTTCCGATGTCGGCACGTGTCCCCGGACTGACCTGGTCGAACCAATTCGCCCCCCCGTGGCCCCTTCCGACGGATCACTTCATCGTGCCACAGACTTCTTTGCCGGCAAAGCACCTGTTCGGAGCGAAAGGATCAAATTCTGCAACGTATTACAACAATTCTCGCTACGCCGCGGCGCCCTCCCATCTGTGAGGAATCAGCAATCACGGCTGAAGCCGAGAGCCTTGCACCCCAAGGCGAAATCGCGTCTTCATCTGGTTCGGGAGGCAACTTCCGCGGCGCAGGTCTGGCAGAGAGGCGCATGCGGCACCGCCCGCAATCTTTCCTGAGAGATGGGGTCCCCGCAGCGCGCGCAGATGCCGAATGTTCCGGCCGCAATCCGGTCGAGAGCCGCATCGATGGCGCGAATCTCGCCCTGGCCTGCGAGGCCCAGTCCCTCCAGCACCTCATCGTTTTCCCGTTCCGTGACGCGGTCCGGCACGTCGGCATTCATCGGCTGGTCCAGATCTTCCTCGATCTTCACCAGGCGGCCATAGAGTTCGTCCTTGCGGCGCAGAAGCTTTTCGCGAAAATCATCAAGCGCGTATTTGTCCATTGCGGGGGCTCCCTTGGGGTCGCGGCACAGCAAAGCCGCACCGCATTCTTCTTGTTGGCTAGCGATCGACGAGAACGGCGCAGGGGCAATGGCTGACCACGCGGCTGGCGGTCGAACCGATGAAATAATCGATCAGGCCCGGACGGTGTGACGCGATGATCACGAGGTCCGCGTTCTCTTCCTTGGCGAGCGCGTTGATGGTGCCGGCCGCCCCGCCGGTGCGGATTTCAACCCGACCATTGATGCCATGCTTGGTCTTCAGCCCCTCCAGCGTCCTGACCGCATGCCTGCGCGATTCCTCGATCATCTCGAGCGGGAAATCGACGATCATATAGCCCTGAGCGTAGGCGTTGAGATCCTCGACGACGTTGAGGAGGATGATCTCCCCTCCCTCGTCGATCAGCTTTTCGGCGATGCCGAGAACGGATTCGCCGTGTTCCAGCTGATCCATCGCGATCGGGACGATTATCTTCCTGTACATGCAGATACGCTCCTTTGACTTTATTCCCGGTCGCCGGCTGAGAAGCGAAGCGATCCTTCGCACCCGAGGGCGGGACGCGGACGGCGCGCCCTTCCGCCGTTTCTCGCCCTCTGGCCCGAAGTTGAGCGGAGACGACGATCCCGACCATGATCGAAATCAAATCGGTCACCATTCCCGCGCTCGCACCATCCATGATGAGGTAGAGCGACGTCCGCGACCGTCAACGTTCATCGAACACAACATCAAGTAATATAATAGCTTTCCCGGCCTCCTTCATGTCCTCATATTGGGCTACCGATCATGGCGTCCCGGCAGGATGAGCTCCGGGTGCACTTCCGAAAGGCGTAGCGCGAGGAAAAGACGATGCAATCGCAGCCTGTGACCAACCTTCCTGCCGATCACGCGGTGGCGATGCCCGCCTTTGTCGAGCGGGCGCATCTCGTCGTTCAGGATCTTCCGATGGTCTCTGCCTGGTATCAAAAGATGCTCGGCCTCACTCCGCTCGAAACGAGCGCAAGCGGAGAGACGCTGGGTGTCGCCGGCAGGCCTCTGTTGACGCTCACAGCGGACACGAATGCGGCACGGGCGCCACGCAACGCACCCGGCCTCTTCCACACGGCGTTCCTCGTGCCGGACCGCCGCGAACTGGGACGCTGGCTGGCCCACGCCGCGAATAACGGTATTCGCCTCCAGGGCGCATCCGACCACCTCGTCAGCGAAGCGATCTATCTCGCCGACCCGGAGGGCAACGGTATCGAGGTCTACCGCGATCGACCACGCAGCGAATGGCGTTATGAGTCGGACGGCGCAGTCGCCATGAACACCCTGCCGCTCGATCTGCAGTCGCTTTATGATGAAGCGCCGGAAGAGGGTTGGCGCGGCCTTGCGGACGGCACCGTGATCGGCCACATCCATCTGCAGGTCTCCGATATTCCGCAAGCGGACGCCTTCTTCCGTGACGTGCTGGGCCTCGACCTGATGGCGCGCTATCCGGGGGCGAGCTTCTTCGCCTCCGGGAAGTATCATCATCACGTCGCCGCCAATATCTGGAACTCGCGCGGTGCGGCGAAACGCCAGGCGACGATGACCGGCCTATCCGACTACACGATCCGTTTCCGGGAAGCCGACAGGTTCGCAACAGTGATCGGGAAGCTTGACGCACTCCAGATCCCCGTGCGTGAGGAAGGCGGCGTCCATCGCCTCACCGATCCATGGGGCATCGGTCTCAACCTTGCCGCGTCGGCGGCGTGATACCTGCCGCCACGACCATCACCACCCGCCGGCGCTTTCCGCTTGATCGCCGCTGCAGCGCTCTCTATCTCATGCTCTCCCACCGAAGAGATCCCGGAGAGACCCTTGTCCGTTTTCAAGAACCTGCCCGCCGCGCCCGTCGCTCAGAAGAAGCCGCTTACGGATACGCGCCACGGCGTCGCCCGGACCGATGACTACGCGTGGCTGAGAGCCGACAACTGGCAGGCGATGTTCAAGGATCCGTCAATCCTCGAGCCGGAAATCCGCCGCCATCTCGAGGCGGAAAACGAGTACATGAACGCCGCCATGGCGGACACCAAGGATCTGCAGAAAGCGCTGTTTGCCGAGATGCGCGGCCGCATCAAGGAGGACGATTCCTCCGTGCCGATGAAGGACGGCGCCTTTGCCTACGGAACATCCTACGTGAAGGGCGGCGAGCATCCGCGCTATTTCCGCATCCCGCGCGATGGCGCCGCCGGCGACGAGACGATCCGCCAGGTGTTGCTCGACGGCGACAAGGAAGCCGCGGGCAAGGCTTACTTCCGGATCGCCGGCCTTGACCATTCAAGCGACCATGCGCGCGGCATCTGGGGCTATGACGACAAGGGATCGGAATATTTCACGCTGAAGGTGCGCGATCTTTCGACGGGCGAGGATCTTTCCGACGTGGTCGAGAATACCGGCGGCGGCGGCGCCTGGGCGCCGGACGGCAAGAGCTTCTTCTACACCGTCCTTGACGAGAACCACCGGCCGTCGCGGATCTACCACCACATCGTCGGCAAGCCGCAGTCGGACGATCGGCTCGTCTATGAGGAACCGGATCCCGGCTTCTTCATGTCGGTCGGCGGGTCGCTGCTCGACGACTTCATCTATATCGACATCCATGATCACGAGACCAGCGAATACCGGCTGCTCTCGACCAAGGACCTGGCGGCCAAGCCGCAGCTCGTGGCGGCACGCGTCACCGGTCTCGAATATTCGATGACCGAGGGCGGCGCGGTCTTCTACATCCTCACCAATGCCGACGGCGCCAAGGATTTCAAGATCATGGAAGCGCCGGTGGAAGCGCCGCAGAAGGAAAACTGGCACGAGGTGGTGCCGCACCGGCCGGGCACGCTGATCCTCAGCCACATGGCTTATGCCCGCCACCTCGTCTGGCTGCAGCGCCGGGAGGGCCTGCCGGAAATCGTCATCCGCGACCGGAGGACCGGTGAGGAACATGCGATCGCCTTTGCCGAAGAGGCCTATTCGCTTGGGCTTTCGGGGGCCGCCGAATACGACACCGACGTCATCCGCTTCTCCTATTCGTCGATGACGACGCCATCGCAGCTCTTCGACTACAACATGGCGACGCGCGAGCGCACGCTCTTGAAGACCCAGGAAGTACCGTCCGGCCACGATCCGGACCTCTATGTAACGCGCCGCGTCTTCGCACCGGCGCCAGACGGCGCTGAAGTTCCGGTGACGCTCCTCTATCGCAAGGATACGGTCCTCGATGGTTCGGCGCCGTGCCTGCTCTATGGTTACGGTGCCTACGGCATCACCATTCCGGCCGGCTTCAACACCAATTGCCTGTCGCTCGTCGACCGCGGCTTCGTCTATGCCATCGCCCATATCCGCGGCGGCAAAGACAAGGGCTTTGAGTGGTACGAAGACGGCAAGATGGCAAAGAAGACCAATACGTTCAGGGACTTCATCGCCGCTGCCGACTATCTGAATCAAGAGAAGTTCACATCCTACGCGAACATCGTCGCCGAGGGCGGCTCGGCCGGCGGCATGCTGATGGGCGCAATCGCCAACCTGGCGCCGGAGAAATTCCGCGGCATCATCGCCGCCGTCCCCTTCGTCGACGTGCTGAACACCATGCTGGACGACACGCTGCCCCTGACGCCGCCGGAATGGCCGGAATGGGGCAATCCGATCGAGAGCGCCGAATTCTACAACATCATTGCCGGCTATTCGCCCTATGACAACGTGGATGCCAAGCCTTATCCAGCGATCCTTGCGCTCGGCGGCCTGACCGATCCGCGCGTTACCTATTGGGAGCCGGCGAAATGGGTCGCCAGGCTGCGGGAGAAGACGACCGGCAGCGAGCCGATCCTGCTGAAGACCAACATGGATGCCGGGCATGGCGGTGCCTCGGGGCGTTTCCAGCGGTTGGAAGAAATTGCATTCGAATACGCCTTCGCCATCAAGGTCGCCGGCAGGATGTAGGAGGGTGCCCGTGCCGGTCTATGTCGCGCTGTTGAGGGCCGTCAATGTCGGCGGCACCGGTATGCTTCCCATGGCGGCGTTGAAGGCCATCTGCGAAGATCTCGGCTTTTCCGACGTCAAGACCTACATCCAGAGCGGCAACGTGCTGTTCCGTTCCGATCTGGCCGAGCCTGAGATTCAGCGAAAACTCGAAACGGTGTTGGCAGAACGGATGGGCAAGGCGCCAGGCGTGCTGCTCCGCAGCCGGCGTGACCTCGAGGCCGTCGCGGCAAAGGCGCCGTTTCCGGACGCAAGGCCGAATTTCCTGCTCGTCACCTTCCTGCCGGAGCCCCCGCCTGCGGACTCGCTGGACAAGCTCGTCGCACCGGATGGCGAAGAGGTGAAGATCGACGGGCGGGAGATTTATATCTACTATCCGAATGGATCGGGGCGTTCGAAGCTCAAAATGCCGGCGCTGAAACCCGGTACGGCACGCAACCTCAACACCGTGCGCAAGCTTGCGGAACTGGCTGCGGCTCTGGAGGATGAAAGCGCCTGACTGACATCACGAAGGGATGGCTGCTGGAATAGTTGGTCTGCGTCCAGCGTCTCCCGGGCGATTGACATGATCTCTCGGAACTTGGCGCCGAAGCGAGCCATTCGCCTGTCGTCGAAATCTTGCGGCAAGTTCCTGATGTAACATCGGCATGCGAATTATTGGGCCATAGTGCACCGCGAACCGGCTAATTTAGCATATGCTAACGCGGCGGAGTTTCTTCCGCCCCTGCGCCGGCGCGTCCTCTACAGCGCCGTGCGTCTTCAGACGCAGGTCGTTGTAGCACCATGAATCGCTGCATGTTTCTGTTCCTCAGATCGGCTAGCATTCAAGCAAACATGCAGTAGGAACAGGAGGGAACGATGGAACACGAATTCGCCAAGTACCGACACGACCTGCCGCTTCTACAGGGAGGCACATTCCTCAGCGATGGCGGCATGGAGACGGCGCTGATCTTTCACGAAGGGGCCGAGCTGCCGCATTTCGCGTCCTTCGTCCTCCTGTCCTCGATGGAGGGCCGCAGGCAGCTCCTGCACTATTACACGAGCTATCTGGAAATCGCCCGATGCCGCGACACCGGTTTCGTTCTCGACACAGCCACATGGCGCGCCAATGCCGATTGGGGCGAAAAGCTCGGTTACGACGCTGAAGACCTGGATCAGGTCAACCGCGATGCGGTCTATCTGCTGACAGAACTGCGCGCGCAGTACGAGCGGCCTCAGGTGCCGATCGTCTTCAACGGCGTCATCGGTCCGCGCGGCGACGGCTACAAGGCCGGCATGATGAACGCGGCAGAAGCGGAGGACTACCACGCCGCCCAGGTTGCCGCCTTTGCCGGCAGCGAAGCCGACATGGTGACGGCAGTCACCATGACGAATGTCGACGAGGCGATCGGGGTGGCACGAGCAGCGAGGAAGCACGGCATGCCCTGCGCCATCTCGTTCACCGTCGAGACCGACGGGCGGCTGGTGACGGGTCGTTCCCTCCAGGAAGCCGTGGAAACGGTGGACGCGGAAACCGAGGGCTATCCGCATTACTACATGGTCAATTGCGCTCACCCGAGCCATTTCGAGAGCAGCCTCGATCAGGACCAGGCCTGGGTGCGGCGGATCGGTGGCATCCGCGCTAACGCATCGACGAAGAGCCATGCCGAACTCGACGAAAGCGAGACGCTCGACATAGGCGACATCAGCGATCTGGCGCGGCGCTATCGCTCGCTCACCGGCCGCTTGCCGCATTTGCGCGTCCTCGGCGGCTGCTGCGGCACCGACCACCGCCATATCGCGGCGATTTGCGAGGCCTGCCTGCCGCAGGCGGCGATGAGCGCCTGATCGCGGCTCCTCCCGTCGTTGCGGGCGGGAGGATGGCTGACGATCCCGACCCTCGCGAAAAGTGGACCGCTCGTGTAGACTTGTCGGGAAAGGGCGGCCGGTACTGCGCGGGGCCGCTGGAGTGTGATGAATTCCATACCGCCGCAATCGGGCTCGGCGACGGCCCCGTTTCCCTTCGACAACAGCTATGCCCGATTGCCTGCGAATTTCTACGCCCGGGTCGAGCCGACGCCCGTGGCCGAGCCTTGGCTGATCAAGCTCAACCGGCCGCTCGCCGAAGAGCTGCGCCTCGATATTGCAGCGCTGGAGCGCGACGGTGCGGCGATCTTCTCGGGCAACACGGTACCGGCGGGCGCGGAACCGCTCGCCATGGCCTATGCCGGGCACCAGTTCGGAACCTTCGTCCCGCAGCTCGGCGACGGCCGTGCCATCCTGCTTGGGGAAGTCATCGGCCGCGATGGAAAGCGCCGCGACATCCAGCTCAAGGGATCCGGGCAGACGCCCTATTCCCGCCGCGGCGACGGGCGGGCAGCGCTCGGGCCGGTGCTGCGCGAATATATCGTCAGCGAGGCGATGCATGCGCTTGGCGTGCCGACCACCCGGGCGCTTGCCGTCACGGTGACGGGCCAGCCCGTCTATCGCGAACAGATCCTCCCCGGAGCGGTCTTCACTCGCGTTGCTGCCAGCCACATTCGCGTCGGAACATTCCAGTTCTTCGCCGCGCGCGGCGACATGGACTCGGTCAAGGCACTGGCCGACCACGTCATCGACCGCCACTACCCGGAATTGAAGGCCGCCGACGAAAACCCCTATCTGGGCCTCCTCAAGGCGGTGTCGGCCCGCCAGGCGGCGTTGATCGCGCGCTGGCTGCACATCGGCTTCATTCACGGCGTGATGAACACCGACAACATGACGATTTCGGGCGAGACGATCGACTTCGGACCGTGCGCCTTCATGGACGCCTACGATCCGAAGAAGGTCTTCAGTTCGATCGACCAGTTCGGCCGCTACGCCTATGCCAACCAACCGGCCATCGGACAGTGGAACCTCGCCCGGCTTGCCGAAACGCTGGTGACGCTCTTCGACCCGACCGCCGACGTGGCCGTGAACCTCGCCAATGATGTGCTCGGGGAGTACGGAACGATCTTCCAGAACCACTGGCTCGACGGCATGCGCCGCAAGATCGGGCTTTCGACGGCGGAAGACGGCGACCTGGAGCTGGTGCAGGCGTTGTTGGCGCTGATGCACAAGGGCGGCGCCGATTTCACCCTCACCTTCCGAAGGCTTGCTTCCTCGGCGGAGGACGCAGGCGCCGATGTCGAGCTTGCCAAGCTCTTCCAGGCACCGGAGACGCTGTCGCCCTGGCTCGCGGACTGGCGTCGCCGCCTGGCACGCGAATCCCGCCAGCCGGTCGAGCGCGCGTCGGCCATGCGCGCCGTCAATCCGGCCTTCATCCCGCGCAACCATCGTGTCGAGCAGGCGATCGAGGCGGCGATCGAAGATGCAGATTTCTCGCTGTTCGAGGCGCTTGTCGACGTCACCTCGAAGCCCTACGAGGGCCAACCGGGGCATGCGGCCTATGCCGAGCCGCCGCAACCGGACGAAGAAGTGCTGCAGACCTTCTGCGGCACCTGACAGGCCGCAGCCGCGCTTCGGCTCCCTCAGACCGAAGTATATCCACGGCTGAAAAACTCCCAGAAAATCAAAGCGCTACCGCAACCCGTCGCGCGTCCGAAAACAGGCGCAGGCCGTAGTGGGCGCCATTGAAAGGCGCGTGCATCGCGTTACCTTTGCAATCGATGTGCTGAATCGCGTCGATGCTGCGCATGAGTCGAGACGAAGGTTGGCAGCGGAAATCCGCACGCATTCTTCGTCCGTCGTTCAGTGCGGTCCGCCCGGGCCAGCGAGAACGAAAGGTGCCGCAGCGCCGTTCTTCAAATTCGGGAGTTCGACTTCATGCCCATTGTCCTGACCGCCCTTCTCTTCGCGCTGATCGGTCTGACGCTCGGCGCGGGAGGGACGAGGCTCGTCCTGCTTGGCGGCAGTCCATATTATCTCATCACCGGCCTGGCCTTCCTGCTCACGGCATTGCTGCTCTTCCGCAAGAATGCTGCGGCGGTCTGGGTCTATACGTTGATCATCCTCGGCTCGCTCGCCTGGGCCATTTGGGAGGTCGGGTTCGACTGGTGGCGGCTCGGCCCGCGTGGCGGCGTGATCATCCTCTTGGGTCTCTGGCTGCTTACACCGTGGGTCCGGCGACCGCTCGGATTCATCAGCCCGTCGGGCGAACGCTACAGCGCCAGCGCCTGGCCGCTTGGGCTCGCTGGTCTCATTGCGATCGGCGTCGCGCTCTATTCGATGACGCAGGATGTTCATGACATTCGCGGCGACCTGCCGACAGACATCGTCGCGGCCGACCCCAATCTCGGCGGCAACGTGCCGCCCGCCGAATGGCATCACTACGGCCGCACCCTGTTCGGCCAGCGCTATTCGCCGCTCGATCAGATCCACAGGGAAAACGTCGCGACGCTCGCGGTGGCGTGGCAGTATCAGACCGGGGACGTGAAACTGCCGGAGGATATCGGCGAGACCACCTATCAGGTGACGCCCCTGAAGGTGAAGGACACGCTCTATCTCTGCACGCCGCACAATTGGGCAATCGCACTTGATGCCGCCACCGGCAGGGAGAAATGGAAATATGATTCGAACTCCGGGCTGAACCCGGACCGCCAGCACCAGACGTGCCGCGGCGTCACCTATTGGGCCGATCCGGCTGCAGCCGTCGGCAGCCCGTGCGCCGAGCGCATCTACCTGCCGACCTCGGACGCCCGGCTGATCGCGCTCGATGCCGCAAACGGTACGGTCTGCACCGGCTTTGCCGATCAGGGTGTCCTGCACCTCGAACAGGGCATGCGGTACAATCCCGCCGGCTACTACTATTCGACGTCTCCACCAGTCGCGGTCGCCGGCAAGATCATCGTCGGCGGCGCCGTCAACGACAATTATTCGACGCAGGAACAGTCCGGCGTCATCCGCGCCTTCGACATCAATACCGGCGCGCTCGTCTGGAACTGGGACAGCGGCAATCCCGAGCAGACGACGCCGCTGCCGCCGGGGCAATTCTATACGACCAACTCGCCGAACAGCTGGTCGGTCTCCTCCGTCGACGAGGCCCTCGGGCTCATCTATATCCCGCTCGGCAACCAGGTGCCCGACCAGCTCGGCATGGGGCGCAGCGAGCATGTGGAGAAGTACTCCTCCTCGATCGTCGCCCTCGACATCAATACAGGCGCTGTGCGTTGGGTCAGGCAGACGGTACATCACGACCTCTGGGACATGGACGTGCCGGCGCAGCCGGTTCTGCTCGACATCACGAAGGAAGACGGAAGCGTCGTGCCGGCCCTAGTCGGCCCGACCAAACAGGGCGATATCTATGTGCTCGACCGCCGCAGCGGAGAACCGATCATTCCGGTCGAGGAACTACCCGCCCCCGGCGGTGCGATCGCCGAAGATTTCACCGCTCCGACCCAGCCGGTCTCCGGCCTCACCTTCATGCCGCCGCCGCTTGAGGAACGTGACATGTGGGGGATCACCATGTTTGACCAGCTCGCCTGCCGGATCGAGTTCCTCTCGTTGAAATACGAAGGCCGCTATACGCCTCCTTCTCTCGAAGGAACGCTCGTCTATCCCGGCAATTTCGGCACCTTCAACTGGGGCTCCGTCGCCGTCGACCCGGAGCGCCAGGTCATGTTCGGCATGCCCACTTATCTCGCCTTCACCTCGCGGCTCGTCCCGCGCGACCAGATCCCGCCCAAGGGTGAAGGCGAAAAGGGCAGCGAGCAAGGTCTCAACCGCAACGAGGGGGCGCCCTACGGCGTCTATATGGGTCCGTTCCTCGGTCCCCTGCAGATTCCCTGCCAGGCGCCGCCCTGGGGCTATGTCGCGGGCGCCGATCTCAGGACCGGCAAGATCGCCTACAAGCACAAGAACGGTACTGTCTACGACATGACGCCGCTACCGCTTCCCTTCCGGCTCGGCGTGCCGGGCATCGGCGGGCCGATCGTCACCAAGGGCGGCGTCGCCTTTCTCGGTGCAACGGTCGACAATTTCCTGAGAGCCTATGACGTCACGACCGGCGACCAGCTCTGGGAGGCGCGGCTTCCGGCCGGCGGCCAGGCGACACCGATGACCTACATGTCCGGCGACAAGCAGTATCTGCTGATGGTCGCCGGCGGACACGGCTCGGTCGGTACCAAGCCGGGCGACTATGTGATCGCCTATACGCTACCCTGATGGCGTCGACGAGACGGCGCCGCTGAAGCAGCCGCTATAAGCTCAGGCCATACCGGCGACAATCCTGCCGATTTCGGCGAAGATCGGGTTGAGCTCTGCCGGCCGCAGCTTCGCTTCGCCCGTATAGACGGCGATCAGGATCGGACCACGGCTCTCCGGTCCGGCGAAGGCTATATCGGAGACCGCGCCGGTCGAACTCGTGCCGGTCTTGTCGCCGATCCGCCAGGACTTCGGCAAGCCGGCACGAAGCCGCGCGTCGCCGGTCGTGTTGGCGACCATCCATTCGATAAGCTGCTGGCGCGAGCTTTCCGACAGGACGGAACCGAAGGCGAGTTTGCCGAGCGTCCCGATCATGGCGGCGGGCGTCGTTGTATCGCGCGGATCGCCGAACCTGGCTTCGTTGAGGTCCGGTTCCGTCCGGTCGAGGCGCGTCGCCTCATCGCCGATCGACCGCAGCCAGGAGGTCAGACCGGCCGGACCGCCGAAGCTCTCGAGCAGCAGGTTTCCGGCGGCATTGTCGCTGATGGTGATCGCCGCGTCGCAGAGTTCAGCTATCGTCATGCCTTCGCCGCCCACATGCTTCTCGGCGACCGGCGAATGGGGCAGCAGGACGTCCTTGCCGAAGGTGATCCGCCGATCGAGTTTTTCTTCGCCGCGATCGACGCGCGCAAGCGCGCATGCGGCGGCGAGCGCCTTGAAGGTCGAGCACATGGCGAAGCGCTCGGTCTCCCGGTAACCGAAGGAAGTGTTGGTTTCCGTATCGAGCACCGCCACGCCAAGACGCCCGCCGGTGCGCTTTTCGAGTTCAGCGAGCAGTTCCGTCACATCGTCATCGGTCGCAGCGGCATGCGCGGGTCCGGCAAGTGCCAGTGCCGGGCAAAGCAGCGCCGTGCCAATCAGCACATTGCGGCGAGTGATGAACTTGGACATCTCATTCCTCCGGTTGGCGGGCGAAGCAGCCGCTGAGCATAAATTACTGATATTGAATATTATTCTGCGTCGATCCGAAGCTTCGACTGGCTAGGCTGGGATTGTGGCGACCTTGTGCCCATTGCAACAGTCCCTATATACCTCCAGAAGCTATAGCTATGGAGCGCACAATGTATTCGATCGGCGACCTCTCCCGGAGGACCGGCGTCAAAATTCCGACGATCCGCTACTACGAGCAGATGGGACTGATCGCCGCGCCCGAACGTTCGGAGGGCAACCAGCGGCGTTACGAGAAACGCCAACTCGAGCGGCTTGCCTTCATCCGTCACGCGCGCGACCTGGGCCTTTCGATCGAGGCGATCCGTGAACTGCTGGCACTCAGCGAACATCCGGAACGACCCTGCGGCGAGGCGGATCGCATAGCGGCCGAACATCTCATTTCCGTTCGAGAGAAGATCGCGCGCCTCACGAAGCTCGAGCAGGAACTGGAGCGGATTGTCGCCTGTCACGGCGATCATACGATCGGCGACTGCTATGTCATCCGGGCGCTTGCCGATCATTCCCTCTGCGAGGGCGAGCACTGATGCGGAATCCCCGTTGACAATTTCGATGAAATGAACAATCTACGCGCATGATCAAGAGCGCACCCATTTGCCGCGTATATTTTTGGCTGTTCCGATAGGAGCGGCCTGCTGATCATATTCAACAAGGCCGCCATCAGGCGGCTTTTGTTTTTCACGGCACCTGATGGCGGGAAAACCATGAGGAGCCGAGAATGCTGCAGACCGCCACCCCCACCCTTCATCATATTCCCTCGGTCAGAGCACCGATGGTTACGATCCGCTGTGCCAAGCCGCGCGATCTTCCCGAACTGCGCGAAATGATCGCCGAGCTTGCCGCCCATCACGGCGATGCCGCTCCGCTCACCTCGGAGCAGCTCGAACGCGACCTCTTCGGCCGCACTCCGTGGATCACCGCCCTTGTCGCCGAGGCCGGTGGAGAGCTGATCGGCTATGCGATCCTGGTGCCGCAGTACCGGGCGGCCGAAGGCGTGCGCGGCATGGAATTGCACCACCTCTTCGTACGCCCTGCCCATCGCGGCACCGGCATCGGCCGGCATCTCGTCGCCAAGGCGCGCGAACAGGCAAAGATGGCCGGTTGCGAATACCTGGCGGTCAGCGCCGCCACCGGCAATTTCCAGGCGCACCGCTTCTACGAGTCGGAGCGCTTCGTGCCGCGGCCGGTGACCGGCATGCGCTATCTGCAGAAGCTCGGTTGAACGGGAGGGACCAACGCCTCTCCCGCGCTCCTTGCCGGCGAATGCGTGCGCTGTTGTCCCAGAACACAGTTTTGGGCGACATGCATCAGGACGGAGGCAGCGCCTTCAAGTAGGCGGCAATCGCCTCCCTCTCGGAGGCCGGAAGCTTTGCCATGTTCTTCTGGACCTCGACCATCGAACCGCCGACCGAATCGAATTCTGGCGTGAAACCCGTCTCGAGATAGGAGGCGATGTCCGATGCGCTCCAGCCGCCGATGCTCTTCGAGCCGGGGGTGATGTCCGGAATCCGCCCCTCGCCTTCCGGGTTCGGGGCGCCGGCCAGCCACCGGTCCGCTTCGAAACCGCCGAGGGCGTTGCGCGGCGTGTGGCACTCGCCGCAATGGCCGGGGCCTTCGACGAGATACTGCCCGCGGGCGAGCTTGGCGTCGGCGGCATTGACGTCAACCCGCGGCGCATCCGTGAGGTACAAGAGCTTCCAGCCGCCGAGGGCCAGGCGGATATTGAAGGGGAACGGCAGATCATGCGGCGGCGCCACATTGGCGCTCTTCGGTAGCGTTCGCATAAAGCCCCAGAGATCGGTGATGTCCTTGGGGCTCATCCGCGCATAGGAACCGTAGGGAAAAGACGGGTAGAGATGCTCACCGTCCTTGCCAACGCCGCGCGTCATGGCGTTGCCGAACTCGGCGAGCGTCCAGCCGCCGACACCGGCCGTCTCGTCCGGCGAGATATTCGGCGGGTAGAAGGTCCCGAAGGGGCTCTTCAGCGGCCGGCCCCCCGCCAGCACCAGCCGGGCGTCGTCCTTGGCGCCGGATGCGGCATGGCAACTGGTGCAGCCGCCAGCCCAGAAGACACGCTCGCCACTGGCGATATCCGGCTCGCCCAGCCCCTCCCAATGCGCGGCATCCCAAGGGGCAGGCTTCGTCAGCCACCAAAAGGCACCGGCGCCGGCCACAGCCAGCAGAACCAGGCCGGACAAAAGCCTTGTTGCGCGCCGCCCCATCAGCTCTCCTCAGACTTCCAACACAGAAAAGAATGCGCCGGGCGAACCGGCGCATTGAAGGAAGAATCAACTGCCTTCCGCTACTCTTTCTTCAGACGATAGCTCTCATGACAGCTGGCGCAATCCTTGCCGAGGACGCCGAGCGCGGCGCCGACGCCGGCCTGGTCGGCCGGCAGTTCGGCGAGAATCTTCTCGGCATCGCCGCCGAGCTTGGCAGCCTTCGCCTTGAAGTCATCCATGTTCTGCCAGATCTTCGGGCTCGCCTCGGTCTCCGAACCGGTTTCGGAGCCGGCCGGGAAATGACTCGGAAAGACCTTCACCGTCTCGCGGATCGTCGTCAGCGATGCCTTGACGATTTCGGCGTCATAGGGCTTTTCGCCCTTGGCGATACCGCCCAGCGCACCCGCGGCTTGGCCCACCTTCTTCATCAGTTGCTGGCGGACCGCCTGAGGTTCATCCGCGGCGGTGACAGCGGTGATGCCCAAGCCTGCAAGGGCGGCCGCAAGCGCAAATGCTCGTATCTTCATCATGGTCTCCGGTCGTTCGAACCCGCTTCCGCGGCTTCCTGTTGAAGGCGCCCGGCATGATGGCATTTTGGCTTTTCGACGGAAGTAACATTTTTTTGATGTGCTTGTCATTCCAGCATAATTCGCCGCGCTATACCTGACGGCGCGGCGGAATTGCATGAGCCAATAACATGATTACAGTAATCATGTTTACCTGAAATCGTCGGCAACTCACCCGGCACCGCTCCAACCTTGCCAGACCGTGAGCACGGCGATTGCGACAAGCAGCAGGCCGGCGCCGCGGCCGATGGCAACCGTCGCGCCCGGGCTGCCGACCAGCACGTCGCGGCCGCGGCCGGCGGCAAGCGCCAGCCCGCCATAGACGGCAAGCTGGGTCACGGCGATCATCAGTGCCATCACCGCCGCCTGCGACCAGACGGGACCGAACTGCGGCTTCAGGAACTGCGGATAGACGGCGAGCATGAAGAGATAGGCCTTCGGATTCATCAGGCTCGTCAGCGCCCCCTGTCGAAAGCTCGCCCAGCGCGAGAGCCTCGTCCCCGCCTCGACGCCGCCGATGGTGATCGAACTGCGCAGCAGCGAGAAGCCGATCCAGGCGATGTAGGCGGCGCCGAGGAGGAGGAGCACGTTGAAGAGTTCCGGCACCAGATGCAGCACGACGCTGACGCCGAGCGCCGCATAGAGCGTGTGCAGCACGCCGCCCGCCATGATGCCCGCCGTCGCGGCGAGCCCGGAACTGCGCCCGCCGGTTATCGCATTGGCCAGCACGAAGACCATGTCCATGCCCGGGACGATGATGATGCCGAAGAGAAGGGTGAAGAAAAGCCAGAGATTTTCTGCATAGGTCATGTCAGTTGCTCATCGAGATTAAATACGGAGTGCAGGTCCGGATCGCCGATTTTTCAATCCGTTGGCACATGCTATAGCTCTCTCCAACTGACAGGGTTCTGTCAGGAGCCTTTCGGGTTGGTGGGGTTTTTGCGATGCGCAAGGCAGCACGGCTTTTCGAGATCATCCAGATATTGCGGCTTGCCCGGCAGCCCATCACCGCCGCCGAGATTGCGGAGAAGCTCGAGGTGACACCGCGCTCGATCTATCGCGACATCGTCGCCCTCCAGGCGATGCGCGTGCCGATCGAGGGCGAGCGCGGCCTTGGCTATATTTTGAGGCCCGGCTTCGACCTGCCTCCGCTAATGTTTTCGATCGAAGAGACGGAAGCGATCGTGTTGGCGCTGGCGCTGCTCGCGCGCACCGGCGACGAGGAGTTGAAGGCCGCGGCACAGCGGGTCAACCGGAAGATCACCGGCGCCGTCCCGGAGCCGCTGCGCCAGGCATTCCAGTCGCAGGCGCTGCACGCCTGGGGCACGATCGCCGCCCCGCCATCCACGGTCGACCTCGCCATGATCCGCCGGGCGATCCGCGACGAACAAAAGCTCGCGCTCGATTATCGCGACGAACTCGGCCGGGCGACGGAACGCACCGTGCGGCCGCTGGCGCTGATCTACTATTCGGAGCATGCGATGATGGTGGCGTGGTGTGAGTTGCGCGGGGACATCCGCAATTTTCGCGCCGACCGGGTGGAGCACTGCGAGCCGGCCGGAGCCTTCTTCCGTGGCGAAGGCGAGAAGCTCAGGCAGTTGTGGATCGCCGGTTGGAAAACGAATGCCGTCCGGCCGCTCGAGGCGGAGAACGCGTAGTGCCGGCCGAAACGAAAAGGCCCGGCGCAAGCGCCGGGCCGGATTCGCTGTGACCAAGCAACCAAACGGTTACTTCGCCGCCGCCTCATACATTTCGAGGACGTAGTCCCAGTTGATGAGATTGTCGACGAAAGCTTCGAGGTATTTCGGCCGAGCATTGCGGTAGTCGATGTAGTAGGAATGCTCCCAGACGTCGACGCCGAGGATCGGCGAGGCGCCGTGCACCAGCGGGTTTTCGCCGTTCGGGGTCTTGGAGATTTCGAGCTTGCCGTTCTTGACCGACAGCCAGGCCCACCCCGAGCCGAACTGGCCGGCGCCTGCGGCGATGAAATCCGTGCGGAACTTGTCGTAGCCGCCGAGATCCGACTTGATCGCCGCATCGAGCTTGCCCGGCAGGCTGGTGCCGCCGCCGCCCTTTTTCATCCACTTCCAGAAATGGATGTGGTTGTAGTGCTGGCCGGCATTGTTGAATAGCGGCTGGTTGGTGCCGTAGGACTTCTTGACGATTTCTTCGACCGACAGGTTGGAAAGACCGGCTTCCTCGGCGAGCTTGTTGCCGTTCGTCACATAGGCGAGGTGATGCTTGTCGTGATGGTATTCTAGCGTCTCGCGCGACATGTAAGGCGCCAGCGCATCGTAGTCATAGGGAAGGTTCGGCAATTCGAAAGCCATTGTGGCATCTCCTCTTGGCATTGGATTTCGTGACGGAAATCTGTGAGCGGGAACATAGGCACCGCCTTGGCGGGAGGCAACCGATGCGGTGCCAAAATTTCCCTAAGCCACGCAAAATACTTTCATTGCGCCCGTGGCGATCATCACGCCTGCCCCGATCTGCGAGCGCAACTTTCTTGCCGCCTCTTCGTTTAGGATTTGGCGCAAGTTGCATTTGCCGGCGCCGGCTGCTGTGGAGAAAAGCAATGGAATTCCACCAAGGACGTCTCATCGACCACGTGCATCTGCGCGTCCAGGATCTCGGTGTCAGCAAGCGCTTCTATCAAGCGGTGCTTGGCGCGCTCGGCCATCGGCCGACCTACGAGACCGACCAATTTTTCGCGTTCGACGAGTTTTTCGTCGACAAGGCGGATGACTATCGCACCCGCGTCCATCTCGCCTTCCAGGCCGCCGACCGGGATACGGTCCAGCGCTTCTACGACGCGGGCCTGGCCAATGGCGGCACAGACAACGGTGCACCCGGCGAGCGCCCCTATCATCCGGGCTACTTCGCCGCCTTTCTCCTCGATCCCGACGGCAACAATGTCGAGGCGGTCCATCATGGGCCGACGATGCGCTCTTCCGCCGATGTCGTCGTGCGTCCGGTCGAGCCTTGAAGTGTCGAGGGCGGGTGCTGAAGCGAAGGCGCCCGCCGCCCGATGAGGCTTACCGCTGCCTATCGTTCCTTCAGTTCCATGAACCGGATGCGATTGTTGAACGGGTCAATCACCGTCAGCTCGAGCCGCGTTCCCTCGTCCTCGAGACCTGGCCGCATGTAGCGGTAGTTCTTGGCGAGGAGCTCCTTGTGGAAGGCACGGATGCCCCTCATGTAGACGCACATGTTGCCGCCGGGCGTCGCATCTCCCGCATGCTCGGAAAGGTGCAGCTTCAGTCCGCTTCGCGAGACCTGCGTATAAAGCGGAAAATCGTCGCCATAGCGGTGCTCCCAGTCGACGGTGAAGCCGAGGAAACCGAGATAGAATTCCTGTGCCTTTGCCACGTCGAAGATACGAACGATCGGCACTGCCTGCTCGAACGCGATCCCCGCACCGTCTTCAGCGGCACCCGCGGCATCAATCTTCGCTGACAGGATGTTCCAGGTGCCGAGCCCGAACTGGCGGGCGACGATCTCAAGCGCCTCGCTGTGGGTGATTGTCACTTGATTTTCGGCGAAAGCCTCCCGCAGGGCTTTCGCCATGGCCTTCGCATCGCGATGGTCGCGCATGTCCGTTCCTCGTCACGGCGAACTTCGTCAGCGCCCGCATTACCAACGCCTTCGCCCGACTGTTGAAACGGTGAGCAAGGATCAGTGGAGGCGTTCGCCATGCCCTTATCGGGCGCGAGCTGCCGGCCGCCTCCGGCCAGGATGCAACCTAGCCAGTCGAACAGCCTTTGTCAGCCGGAATATCGCGCTTGAATTGCGGCCCTAAACGTCACCGCTCGAATGCGCCCAGTCCATGTAGAGGTCGCGCGCCTTGGTCGTGATCGGGCCCGCTTGCAGGTCGCGGTCGTCGAGGCGGGTCACCGGCACGACCTTCGAATAGTTGCCGGTGGTGAACATCTCGTCGGCGATTTCGAAATCGGCCATCGTCAGGGTCGTTTCAATCACCTCGAAACCCGCCTCGCGCAGCAGGCCCATGACGCGCGAGCGGGTGATGCCGGCGAGGAAGGTGCGGTTGGCGGCCGGGGTGAAAACCACGCCGTCCTTGACCATGAAGATATTGGAGGAGCCGGTCTCGGCGATGTTGCCGAGCATGTCGCGCACCAGCGCGTTGTCGAAGCCGCGCGAGCGCGCTTCCTGGAGGATGCGGGCATTGTTGGGATAGAGGCAGCCGGCCTTGGCATCCGTCGGCATGCATTCGAGCGTCGGGCGGCGGAAGGGCGACAGCGTCAGCGCCGAGCCGGCGTGGGCGTTGCCCATCGGCGCCTCGAACAGGCAGAGGGCGAAGCGAGTCGAATCCGGGTCGACCGCTACGACGCTCCAGGAGCCGTGCTCGCCCCAATACATCGGCTTCACATAGAGCGCCGTCTTGCCGTCGAATTTCTTGACGCCCTCGAAGGTCAGCGCCTCGATTTCCTCGGCGGCCATGGTGGGCTTCAGGCCAAGCGCTTGCGCCGAGCGATTGACGCGCTGGCAATGGAGGTCGAGATCCGGGGCGATGCCGTCGAACCAGCGGGCGCCATCGAACACCGTCGAGCCGAGCCACATCGCATGGGAGGTCGGCCCGATCAGCGGCGGGTTGCCGGAAAGCCATTCACCGTCGACATAGGTCCAGGTGGTGGATCGGGGGGATGTATCGACAGCCATCGGTGCCTCCTCTCGTCGCGCTGCGTTCCCTTCCGATCTAGCCGGAAAAAGCAGCATTGGGGTGAATGGGTACATCAAAAAATGTCATGCCGTCCATTCTGGAGCGGCCTTGAGCGCCGTGACAGAATGAGGGCGGAAAGGAATGCGACTTTTGCCGATATCGGCATACCGGCCACCATGTCGTAAGCTGGATTTTGCCGCATGGTCGCAAATCTCCGCCTTTGCAATGGATTCTTGCGGCACTAATTCGCTTCACGACGCCGTTAAGGGGATACGATATAGATTGAGCTATCCTTCTCGTTTCTCACCCGGCCCATCACATCCTTGATCAGTTTTCGCGAACGCATTTCCCTCTACGCTCTTCTAACCTCGCTGACCTCCCTCAGTATCGATGCGCTGTTACCGGGGTTGCGGGAGATCGGTGCGGACGTCGGGGTTGCGCCACCGCTTTCCACCCAGCACGTCATATCCCTCTTCATCTTCGGCATGGCATTCGGTGAACTACTGCTGGGCCCACTGTCCGACGCGATCGGGCGGAAGAAGGCGCTTCTCCTGGGCCTCTGTGTCTATGTGGCCGGGACCTTCATCGCCATGCTGGCGGGGTCGCTGGAAATGGTGACCCTCGGTCGGTTCCTTCAGGGCGTGGGCGTGTCCGGCCCGAAAATCGCAACGCGAGCGATGATCCGCGACCAGTTCGAGGGGGATGCGATGGCCCGCGTCATGTCCTTCATGTTCACCCTCTTCATTCTCGTGCCAATGCTGGCTCCGGCCCTGGCACAGGGCCTGATCGGCATCGGCGGCTGGCGCAGCGTTTTTGGGGCCTATCTGGCAATTGCGGGCATTCTCGGCCTGTGGCTGGTGGTTCGGCAACCGGAAACCTTACCTGCAACCAGGCGCATCCCATTTCGGCCAAGCCTGCTGTTCCTCAACGGCCGGCGCATCCTGTCAAACCGCCGTGTGGCTTTGCTGATCGTTGCGACAGGGATCGTGTTCGGGGCGCAGCTCCTCTATCTCAGCACCGCTGCCGATCTGTTCTTTGACGCCTATGACATCAAGGAAACCTTCCCCTTCTACTTTGCAGTACTGGCCACAGGGATAGGGCTTGCTTCATTCGTCAATGCCAAGCTCGTCCAGCGGTTCGGCATGGAAACAATGGCACGCGCCGCCTTCATGGGATTGGCATCGACAGGTTTTCTGATGACGGTCACATCCATGCTGTGGGGCGGTCGCCTACCCCTTCCAGCTCTGATGATATTCGTCTTCGTGGCGTTCTTCGCCATTGGCGTGCTCTTCGGCAACCTGAATGCCATGGCAATGCGCTCTCTCGGACAGGTGGCCGGCTTGGGCGCATCTTTGATCGCGTCAGGATCGAGCCTCGTCGCAACCCTGTTCGCGATCGGCATGGGTAGCTTCTATGACGGCACGGCCGTGAACCTGTCCGTGGGTTTCTTTGCCGCCGGCGCCAGCGCGCTCGTTCTGGCGGAAGTGGCGACCCGAAGCGATATGTTACCAATCGAGGCGATTCGATAATTCCACACATTTTGCATAGTCTGGTCGATTATGCCGAACTGCCGCATGGCCAAAAGAAAGCGCGACGGCCGCCAAACACGGTCATGCGGCATGATCCGGCTTGGTCAATGGAGAAAAGCGCCGATGAAAGCGATGTATTACGAGGCCTTCGAGAAAACGCCGGAAATCCGGGCGGTCCCGGATCCGAGCCCAAGCGAAAACGGCGTCGTCATCAAGGTCGAGGCGACCGGGCTCTGCCGCAGCGACTGGCATGGCTGGATGGGTCATGACCCGGACATCCGCCTGCCGCATGTGCCGGGCCACGAACTGGCGGGAACGATCGCCGCCGCCGGCCGCGGCGTCGTGCGCTACAAGGTCGGCGACCGGGTGACGGTGCCCTTCGTCTCCGGCTGCGGCCGCTGCGGAGAATGCCGCTCCGGCAACCAGCAGGTCTGCGAGGCGCAGTTCCAGCCGGGCTTCACCCATTGGGGCTCCTTCGCCGAATATGTGGCACTCGATTTCGCCGACCAGAATCTCGTGCATCTGCCGGAGAGCATCGATTTTGCGACGGCTGCCAGCCTCGGTTGCCGCTTCGCCACCTCCTTCCGGGCGATTACCGACCAGGCCCGCGTTGAAGGCGGCGAATGGGTGGCGGTGCACGGCTGCGGCGGCGTGGGTCTTTCGGCGATCATGATCGCCGCGGCGCTCGGCGCCAATCCGATCGCCATCGACATTTCCGAGGATAAGCTCGCCTTTGCCCGGACGCTCGGCGCGGTCGCTGCAATCAACGCGCGCGAGACAGATGATGTCGCCGGCGCCGTTCGGGAGATCACCCGGGGCGGCGCTCACGTCTCGATCGACGCGCTCGGCTCGCCGGTCACCTGCTTCAACTCGATCAAGAATCTGCGTCGCCGTGGCCGTCACGTCCAGGTCGGCCTTATGCTCGCGGAGCATGCGACGCCTCAGATCCCGATGGCCCAGGTGATCGGCCACGAGCTCGAAATCTACGGCAGCCACGGCATGCAGGCCTGGCGCTACGACGCGATGCTGGCGATGATCAGCGCCGGCAAGCTCGACCCGAAGCGGCTGATCGGCCGGGAGATCTCGCTGGAAGAGGCCGTGCCGGCGCTCATGACGATGGACCAGGCAACGGACCTTGGGATCAGCGTGATTACGCGGTTCTGAGGTGACGACCGGGCTCTCGAAAGACCCCTCCGCAACCCCTCCCCACACAGGTGAACTGACCCCCAAAGGTTGGACATCCACTTTCGGGGGTCAGTTCATTCGCCTTCCCTTGGACATCAGCGCTGGTATCCTAACCGTGACCAAGACGAATCAGGGAGGTCCCGTCATGGCGCTTGCGGCTCAGGCCACGGAAGGCGAACTCTATCGGCCCGTTCTCGGCGCCAATCCGGCCCATCCGAGCGGCTGGCCGGTGCGGCTGATCGTGAGTTCGCAGACGGAGGCCCGGCACAACCGGGCGGATTGGGCGCCGACGCATCTCGTCTCGATCCGGGCGCCTGCAACCCGCCTGCTTTCGATGATCGAACTGCCGGCGGAGCGGCATCTGGAACTTTATTTCGGCGACGCGACCGACCCGGATGCGCCGGATGCGGCGCGTACCGAGGCGATCGAGTCGACCTTCGCCTTCATCGACGGACTGCAGAAGGACGCCCACCTGCTGATCCACTGTCTGAGGGGCATCGGCCGCTCGACGGCGCTGACGCTCGGCATTCTGGCGCGCTACATGGAACCGGAGAACGCGGCGGCAGCCCTGCACGCGCTCCGCCCCGAGGCCAAGCCGAACCGGCATGTGGTCGGCCTCTGCGACGCAACCCTCGGGCTCAAGGGCAAGCTCGCCAAACAGGCGCTGCGGTTTCCGACGAAGGTCTGGAAAGGCTGAGCGATCACGACGGCAACCGTTTCATTGTGCGGCGCACAAAAATCTGACATGATCCCCTAAAACAAATGGCGAAGCGGCGCGTTCTTCGTCGCAAGAGCATCGTTTGAGGCTGCCGGTCCAAAAGCGCCCAGGACGATGATAAAGACGGGAGAGTTCGATGTCCCATGCGGCCTATGTCTTCGATGCCTATGGCACGCTTTTCGACGTCCATGCGGCCGTGCGCCGACACGCCGAGGCGATCGGCCCGGACGGCCAGGCTTTCTCCGAACTCTGGCGCGCCAAGCAGCTCGAATATTCCTGGGTGCGCTCGCTGATGGGCGCCTATGTCGATTTCTGGCAATTGACCGAGCAATCGCTGGATTACGCCTTCGCCCGCTTCCCGTCCGCCGACCCGAAGCTCAGGAAGCCGTTGCTCGACGCCTACTGGGCGCTTGATTGCTATCCGGAGGTCCCGGCCGTGCTCAAAGGATTGAAGGAGCGTGGCGCCCGCATCGCCATCCTCTCGAACGGCTCGCCGGCCATGCTTGCATCGGCCGTCAAGAATGCCGCCCTCGACATCATTATCGACGACGTCTTCTCGGTCGATGCGGTCAAGGCCTTCAAGACGGCACCCGCCGTCTACGACCTGGTGACGACGCAGTATCGGCTCTATCCGCATGCGGTTTCGTTCCAGTCGTCGAATCGCTTCGACATCGCCGGCGCTACCAAATTCGGCTTCCGCACGGTGTGGATCAACCGCGCCGACATGCCCGACGAGTACAAGGACTATGGCCCCTCGCTCATCCTGCCTTCGCTTGAAAGCCTGCAAATCGGCATTTGAAGGAGCAATCCGATGGCCTGGTCGGCAGCGCAATATGTGAAGTTCGAGGACGAGCGGACGCGGCCGGCGCGCGATCTTCTTGCGCAAGTCCCTAATCTCCCCGCCGGTCCCGCCTTCGACCTCGGCTGCGGGCCGGGCAATTCGACGCAACTCATCCTCGAACGCTTTCCGAACAACCCGCTCGTGGGCATCGACGGCGACGAGGACATGCTGGAGGCTGCTCGCAAACGCCTGCTCGGCCTGCGCTTCGAAAGGGCCGACCTTGCCGGTTGGACGCCGCCGCAAGGGGCTGCACTCTTCTTCGCCAACGCCGTCTTTCAATGGCTGCCGAAGCATCTCGACATCCTCGAGCGGCTCGTCGAAGCGCTGGTGCCCGGCGGCACGCTTGCCGTGCAGATGCCCGACAATCTCGACGAGCCGTCGCATCTCCTGATGCAGGAAACGGCCGAGGAACGGGCCTTTGCCGCGGCCTTCAGCGGCCGTACGATCCGGCGCGTGCCCCTGCCCTCCCCGAGAACCTATGTCGAAAGGCTGGCTCCGAAGGCGGCGCGGGTCGAAGTCTGGCACACGACCTACTACCACCCGCTTGCCAGCGCGAATGCCATCGTCGAATGGGTGAAGGGCACGGGGTTGCGTCCCTATCTCGACGCGCTACCCGCCAACCGGCGCAAAGATTACCTCGCCGCCTATGCCGAGAAGATTCGCAGAGCCTATCCGGTGATGGCCGACGGGCGGGTGCTGCTGCGCTTCCCCCGCCTGTTCATCGTCGCCGTCAAGGCGCTCTGAACCGCCGGCGAACGGTCCGGCCGTCAGGCTTGAAGCTTCGACCGAGCGCGACAAGTATAGGAAGACGCCTGTTACCTATGCCGCGACCAAGGAGCCATCCATGCATGCAGTCAATTCCAACGGCGCCAATATCCCCGCCCTAGGTTTCGGCACGTTCCGCATGTCGGGAGCCGAGGTGCTTCGGGTCTTGCCGCAAGCCCTGAAGATCGGCTTCCGCCACGTCGACACCGCGCAGGCCTATGGCAATGAGGCCGAGGTCGGAGACGCCATTCACAAGTCGGGCATTCCGCGTGCCGACATCTTCCTGACGACGAAGGTCTGGGTCGACAAATATCGCCATGACCATTTCCTCGCCTCGGTCGACGAGAGCCTCAGAAAGCTCAAGACCGACCACGTCGACCTGCTGCTCCTTCACTGGCCGGGCGGCAGCGACGTGCCGATGGCCGAGCGCATCGGAACGCTGAACGAGGTTCGGAAGGCGGGCAAGGTGCGCCATATCGGCATCAGCAACTTCAATACGGCGCAAATGGAAGAGGCGGTCGGCCTCAGCGCGGTGCCAATTGCGACCAACCAGGTCGAATACCACCCCTATCTCGACCAGGCGAAGCTGCTGCAGGCGGCACGGCGGCACGGCATGTCGCTGACGGCCTATTATGCCATGGCAAACGGCAAGGTGCCTTCCGAGCAACTGCTGAACGACATCGGCGCCCGCCACGGCAAAACGGCCGCGCAAGTGGCGCTGAGATGGCTCGTGCAGCAGCAGGATGTGATCACGCTGTCGAAAACCGCCACCGAGGCGCGGCTCAAGGAAAATTTCGCGATTTTCGATTTCGCGCTGACCCGGGAGGAAATGGCGGCGATCCGCGATCTTGCCCGCCCGGACGGCCGGATCGTCAACCCGGCAGGTCTTGCGCCGGTGTGGGACGATTGAAGTAAGAGCAGGGATTGCTACCCCCTCTGGCCTGCCGGCCAGAGGGGGTATCGCTTACAGGCGATCAGACGAACTGGCTGAGACCCGGAACGGAGGCGACCACCTCGTCGACGACCTCCTCGCCGGCCTTTTCCTTGGCATAGGCGATCGTTTCCCGGGCGAGCCCCGTGATCTCGCCCATGCCGAGCCCCTGGCTCATCAGTTGCTGGCCGAGCGCCATGACGCCGCCGCCGCCGATCGCCGACAGCAGCCCGCCGAGCAGGCCGCCGCCATTGCCGCCTTCGCCGTTGTACTGAGCAACCAGCTCGGGCGCGCCGGGAATCGCCTCGATCATCCGGGCGACCGGGCCTTCGGCCGCTTCGCGCTGCAGGAAGCCGAGGATCATGCCCACCGCCTTCTCCGCCGTCGCGGGCTCGAGTCCGACATTTTCCGCCACCCGCGTGACCAGTTCACTCATGGAAATCTCCTCGTGTAGTTTTTGACGTTGACGTCAAGGTAAATTATCGTTCCCGGAATGACAATAGCACCGCCACACCTAACCGTCCTGTGTCAACATAGCCGGCAATCGATGGCTGGCGAGCGCCTCGCCTCCCCTACGACCCGTGTTGCCGGGTCGAGATGCACAGCCTATAACAGAACCGAGCAATATATCGATGACGGACTTTGTACGATATTCGGCAAATGCCCGGTTCCATTGACAAAATCGATTCGACGGAGAGGAATGCCATGCTGCAGGAAGGCAAGCTCTATATCGGGACCAGCCGCAAGCCGGACGATTCGATCAACAAGCCGGAATATCTGGAACTGAAGTTCGGCAACCGCCATGGCCTGGTCACCGGCGCCACCGGCACCGGCAAGACCGTGACGCTGCAGATCCTTGCCGAGGGCTTCTCGAACGCCGGCGTTCCGGTCTTCTGCGCCGACGTGAAGGGCGATCTGTCCGGCATCGGGGCGATCGGCGAGGCGAAGGACTTCCTTGTCAAGCGCGCCGAGCAGATCGGCCTCTCGCCCTATGAATTCCAGGAGTTCCCGGTGATCTTCTGGGATCTCTACGGCGAAAAGGGCCACCGGGTCCGCACGACGCTCTCGGAGATGGGACCGCTTCTCCTATCGCGGCTGATGAACGCCAGCGACGCCCAGGAGGGCGTCCTGAACATCGCCTTCAAGATCGCCGACGAAGGCGGCCTGCCGCTTCTCGACCTCAAGGACCTGCAGTCGCTGCTCAACTACATGGGCGAGAATGCCAGCGAGCTCTCCAACCAGTTCGGCTTCATCTCCAAGTCGTCCGTCGGCTCGATCCAACGCGAGCTCCTGATCCTCGAGCAGCAGGGTGCCGAACACTTCTTCGGCGAGCCGGCGTTGAAGATCACCGACATCATGCGCACGACGAATGACGGGCGCGGCGCGATCTCGGTGCTCGCGGCCGACAAGCTGATGATGAACCCGAGGCTCTATGCGACCTTCCTGCTCTGGCTGCTGTCGGAGCTTTTCGAGGAACTGCCGGAGGTCGGCGATCCGGACAAGCCGAAACTGGTGTTCTTCTTCGACGAGGCGCATCTGCTCTTCAACGACGCGCCGAAGGTGCTCCTCGAACGCGTCGAACAGGTGGTCCGGCTCATCCGCTCCAAGGGCGTCGGCGTCTATTTCGTCACCCAGAACCCGCTCGATGTGCCGGAAACCGTGCTCGCCCAGCTCGGCAACCGCGTCCAGCATGCGTTGCGGGCCTATTCACCGCGCGAGCAGAAGGCGGTGAAGACGGCGGCCGACACGTTCCGCGCCAATCCGGATTTCGACTGCGCCGCGGTGATCACCAATCTCGGTACCGGCGAGGCGCTGGTCTCGACGCTCGAGGGCAAGGGTGCGCCGTCAATGGTCGAGCGCACCTTGATCCGGCCGCCGGCCTCGCGGCTCGGTCCGCTGACCGAGGCCGAGCGGCAGAACGTGATGACTGTCAGCCCGGTGCGTGGGCTCTACGACGAGGACTTCGACCGGGAATCGGCCTACGAGATCCTTGTCAAGCGGGCTGAAAAGGCGGCAGAAGCCGCCGAGCAGGCCGAAGCGCAGGCGACCGAGGAACAGCCCGGCCGCGGCCGTTGGACCCTGCCGGGCTTCGGAGACGAAGCGGAAGAGGCAACTCCGGGCCGGCAGGCCCGGCCGCGCTCCTCGGGCTACCAGCGCGAAACGATCGTGGAGGCCGCGATGAAATCTGTCGCCCGCACGGTCGCGACCCAGGTGGGGCGAGCGCTGGTTCGGGGCATTCTCGGCAGCCTGAAGCGATAGGCTGGACAAAGCAAGCGGATGGGCTTGCGCTCGCGCCTCTCTCCTGCTTACGGAGGCACAGCGACCCGTCATCGGCAATGCTGCCACCCCGGAAAGGACCGATAGTGGACGTCAAGGATTCGAACGGCGCCATTCTGAAGGATGGAGACAATGTCACGTTGATCAAGGACCTGAAGGTGAAGGGTACCTCGACCACGCTGAAGCGCGGCACGCTGGTGAAGGGCATCCGCCTGACGGACAATCCGGACGAGGTCGAGTGCCGCGTCGAGAAGGTCAAGGGGCTGGTGCTGCGCACCGAATTTCTGAAGAAGGCCTGATGGCGCCCTACATCCAGTAGCTGAAGCCCGCGGCGGCGGGCTTCATGGTAGTCCGGTATTCTATCAAGCCACCGACAATTTCACGTCGACGTTGCCCCGGGTCGCATGGCTGTAGGGGCAAACGATATGCGCCTTCTGCACCAGGTCTTCGAGCACGGCCTTGTCGACGCCGGGCGATGTGATCTCAAGCGCCGCATCGATGTAGAAACCCGTGCCATCGTCACGCGGGCCGATGCCGACCGTCCCTGTCACTTTCGTGTCTTCCGGAAGCTTTACCTTCTCCTTGCCGGCGACGAACTTCAGCGCGCCGAGGAAGCAGGCGGAATAGCCGGCGGCAAAAAGCTGCTCCGGATTGGTGCCGCGTGCCCCATCGCCGCCAAGTTCCTTCGGCAGGGTAAGGGCCACGTCGAGAACGCCGTCGGCGCTCTTGGCCTGGCCGGCGCGGCCTCCGGTGGCGGATGCGGTGGTACGATAAAGAATGGGCATGGCAGTTCTCCTTGCTTTTCGTCGTTGTCGATGGTTTTCTAATAGCGTAAAATTAAATTGTACGCAAATTAATTTTGCAAATTGCATTCCGGGCGTGAATTTGCGACAATACGGGCATGACAACCAAAGCGGCGAAATCTGAAGACGCACTTCCCGACGAGGCGCTAGCCCTCGGCCAGCAACTTTGCTTTGCCGTCTATTCCGCCACGCACGCCTTCAACCGAGCTTACAAGCCGCTCCTCGACCGCTTCGGGCTCACCTATCCGCAGTATCTCGTGCTGCTTGCGCTCTGGCAACAGGACGGCATGACGGTGAAGCGGATCGGTGAGGAACTGGGTCTCGATTCGGGCACTCTCTCGCCCCTGCTCAAGCGGCTGGAGGCGGCAGGCTATGTCGGGCGCATGCGCGACCCGGCCGATGAAAGGCAGGTCATCGTCAGCCTCACGGAGAACGGCCGGCGCCTGAAGATCGAGGCTTTCAAGATCCTTGCGGAGATCGGCCGCGCAACGGGCTGCAGTCTCGCAGAAGTCGGCGAGTTGCGCGACGCGCTGCATCGGCTGACTGAGCGCCTCGCCGACAGTCAGGCCGAGGGAACGCAAACCGATTGATCCGCGCAAACGCCCGGCTCGCCGTCTTCAGATGACGAGTATCGGCGCCTTGCCGCGCACGCGGGCATAGAGATCGATGACGTCCTGGTTGATCATGCGGACGCACCCGGACGAGACGGCCTTGCCGATCGACTGCCATTCCGGCGTACCGTGGACGCGATAGAGCGTGTCCTGGCCGTTCTGAAAGATGTAGAGCGCCCGCGAGCCAAGCGGATTGTCGAGGCCCGGCGGCATGCCACCGTTGTCGGCCGAATATTTGGCGAGCACCGGCTGGCGGGCGATCATCGAATCCGGCGGCGTCCATTTCGGCCACTTCTGTTTCCACTGGATGACGCCGCGCCCGGACCAGGCGAAACCTTCGCGCCCGAGGCCAACGCCATAGCGCGTGGCAGAGCCGCCGGATCCGATCAGATAGAGATAGCGATCGGCGGTATCGACGACGATCGTGCCAGGCGCCTCGCCGAACGGATCACGGACCTCCTGACGGTAGAAGCGCGGGTCTATCTGCTGGTAGGGCACCGCCGGAATGAGAAACCCGCCATCCTCCCGCTGCGCGTAGACATCGGCGTAATAGGCGTCCTGCGGCGGCAGGCCGGTCAGCGGCTCTTCGAGCATACCCGGATCGACCCAGCGGCTCTCGAGGGCCGGATCGCGGTAGACCGGCATCGTTTGCTGGCGAAACCGGTCGGTGTTCATCGACGACGTACAGCCCGCAAGGCCGGCGGAAGCGACCGCGAGTCCGGATGCGCAGAGAAACTGGCGGCGGGAAAAGACAGGCAGCGATGACATCGAACTCTACTGGGTTTGAGTGCAGCGAGGAAGGAGAACGGCGCGACGCGCGATTTGCATCGTCCCGCTCCTTGCAACGAGATCACGATGATGTTGCGGCGAAGCAAAAGCCATCTCCGTGATCGATATCGACAAGTCGGAGCGGGACGCAAGCTAAAACCGCTCTTGCGATCTCCCTCCAAGCTTGCATTTACGGCTGGAGCCGGACTTGCGCCAGTAAATACGCAATCACGATTGTGGTATCGCGTTTTGCAACCGAGCTTGTCTCGCGACCAACCCCATCAAAAGATTTCATGCGACGCATCAAGGCGGACGGCTTCAGCAGGCGTCGACCATTGCGTATGTAAAGGCCTCGTCAAACTACAGCGCCGCGCGTCCGATCGGACGCGCTAAGGTCGCTGTAGCACTTTGAAATTCTGCATGATTTTGTCCTTAAATCGATTCCGATTTAAGGAATCATGCAGTAGGAGGCCGGAGATGCTGACGATTTATGGTGTGTATCGCTCGCGCGCATCGCGCAACTACTGGCTGGCGCGCGAACTCGACATTCCCTTCAGATCGATCCCGGTCATCCAGGCGCGGCGCCTCGCCGATCCGCTTTCCGCGGATGCGCCGATCAACACCCGCTCGCCGGGTTTCCTTGCCGTCAACCCGATGGGCCTCATTCCGGCGATCGAGGACGACGGGCTCGTCTTGACCGAGTCGCTTGCCAACAATCTCTATCTCGCCCGCAAGCATGGCGGACCGCTGGCACCGGCCGACATTGCCGAGGAAGGGCAGATCGGCAACTGGACCATGTGGGCGGCAACCGAAGTCGAGCCGCATGCGGTCAAGATCATCCTCGCCCATGACGACGGTATCGAGAATACGCCTGGCGGCCGGGACTTGATCGCCGCCTGTGTGCGGTCGCTCGAAAAAGCCTTTGGCCGGCTCGAGAGGCATCTCGACGGCCGCGATTACCTCGTCGGCGGCCGCTTCACCGTTGCCGACCTGAACCTCGCCGAGGTGTTCCGCTATGCGATGAGCCAGACTGCGCTCTTCGAAAGACACCCGCGCGTCAAGGCATGGCTGGCGCGCTGCCAGTCGCGTCCGGCCTTCAAGGCGATGATGGAAGAGCGGCTGAAGGAACCGGAATAGCAAAGAGCTGCCGCATCCCCTCCTCGACCTCCTCGCGCACCCATCGCTTGAAGGCGAGCGCCGCCTTGCCCTCGCGCCTGGAGGCGGAGGTGACGAAATAGTGCCCGAAGCCGGTTTTCGCGCGGACGCCGAAAGGGGCCACGAGGCTGCCCTTCACCACGGCATAGCCGGCGAGCGTCTGCCAGGCGAGCATCACCCCCTGCCCGGCAATGGCCGCATCGAGCGCCAGCGACGCTTCGTTGAAGGTGTGGCGCACGGTCATCTCGGCGCCGGAAAGGCCGACCGCCTTCAGCCACACCTCCCAGGAAAACATCGCGTGCTCGTCGATGACGGCCGGCAGCGTCAAGATGTCCGCCGGCTCGCGCAGTCCCGCGGCCAGGGCCGGCGAGCAGACGGGAAAGACCTCCTGCTCCAACAGCAACTCGGCGCGCACGCCCGGCCAATGCCCCGCGCCGACGCGTATGGCGAGATCGACATCGGAGGTGTCGAGGTTGACGAGCTTCGTGGTCGCATCGATTCTCAGCCGGACTTCCGGATGGCGGTCGGCAAAACGATTGAGCCGATAGACCAGCCAGCGCGCCGCAAAGACCGGCGCCACCGAAACCGTCAGCACCGATTCGTCGCGGCGTCGGGCCTCGGCGACCGCTTCGGCAAGCTCCGCAAAGGCGCTTAAGAGCCGCACCAGAAGCAATCGGCCCGCATCCGTCGGCACCAAACCCCGTGGCAAACGCTCGAAAAGCGCCCGCCCCAGCTGCGCCTCGGTCTTGGCAATCTGCTGACTGACGGCACCGGGCGTCACGCCGAGCTCTTCCGCCGCGGCCGCGAGCGAGCCGAGGCGCCCGGCCGCCTCGACGGCGCGCAACCCGTTCAGATGGATCGCGTTGAGGTCTTTCATATAGCTTTTCTAAACGAAGCACGCGGCAATCTCAATTGCAAATGCCCCCGAATAGGAGGACTCTACCAATAGCTCCTCTGGTCAACGGAGGAATTTATCCTTGATTTCAATGCATTGTCGCGAACCGTCGTGTCTCGATGCATTCGCGGCGGAGCGGCGATGCCGAATGGAGGTCCCGCCATGTTGAAGCTTTTCTCTATTCTGAAACGGGCCGCAACTCAGCACGGTGATCAAGCCGAAGCGTCGGTAGCTTGGTCGCGTGATCCGCTTCAGCATCCAGATCTTGCCCGTATGGGGGAGCGCGAGCTTGCGGATCTTCCCTTCCCGGGCTGGCCATGGCCTCGCGCCATCTCAAGCAAAGCTTGCGACTGCGCCTGATCGTCGTCACACTTGGATGCAATCCGTTCTTGGCGAATGACGGCTTACCGATGGTGCAGGAGATCGAAACAGGCTTCGAACGCGTCCGGCGCCTCGCCGAAGCGGCAGGGCTGCCGGAAACGACCGTCGGCACGTCCTACGGCACGCCGGCACTGCTCGTCAAAGGCAAGAGCTTCGTGCGCACGAAGGACGCCGAAACGCTCGTCGTGATGTGCGCGCTCGAGGAGAAGGAGATGCTGATGGAACTCGATCCGTCGCTCTTTTTCGAGACCGACCACTACAAGGGCTGGCCGGCGATGCTCGTGCGACTCGCCATCATCGACGATGCGGCGCTGACGCAGAGACTGATTGCCGCCTGGCGGGAAAAGGCGCCGAAGCGGCTGGCGGCGCAGTTCGACGCCGCCAGTTCGCGCTGATTCAGCCCCGCGCCCGCACGACCTCCAGCACCTTGGCGACGGCGGGCCGTTCGGCCATGCGATTGCGGTGGTCGAGGACTTTCGGGAACTGCCCCGGATCGACGCCGTCGCCTTCGAGCCAGATTGCAATGGTGAAGAGGTAGGGATCGGCGATCGTATAATTCTCGCCCATCACGAAGGGACCGGCGAACATCCTGTCCTCGATCAGGGCGAAGCAATCCGCCATGTTCCTGGCTACCTTCGCCTTCATCGCCTCATGGGCGGCCGGATCGTCCGCCCAGCGCGCACCGCGCCGGCCATGCGCGTGGGCGACGTGCACCGTCGAGCAGAGATAGCTCAGGAACGACTGCAGCCGGGCGAACTCGAACGGATCGCCGAGGGGCGCGAGCCCGGCATCCGGAAAGGTCTGGGCGATATAGGTGAGGATAGCGGGCGTTTCCGTCAGCGTACCCCGGTCGGTCACCAGGGCCGGAACGCGGCCTTTCGGGTTGATGGCGAGATATTCCGGCTTCGTCTGCTCGGCCTTTGAGAAGTCGATGCGATACGCCTCATGGGCGGCGCCCGCCTCCTCCAGCGCGATATGCGAGGCGAGCGAACAGGACCCCGGCGTATAAAACAGTTTTAGCATCATCATGCTCCTACATCGGAATGCTTGCGTGACCACAAACCAACTCACGCCGCTTCAACGGCGTAACGGCACAGAGCCACAAGGCACGCGGCAGAAGAGATGAAATCGCGTCGATTGACAAGGTCCGGCATTGGCCGCTATCAAGTGCCGTTACGTTATAACATTATAAGGAGCTACTGATGAACAATCTTGTGTCCATGTTCGCCGCAGCGGGTCTCATGCTGGCGACAGCAAGTCCTGCCTTTTCGCACGGCGCCTGGGTCGCCGAGCGCTGGGGCGAGTTTGCGGTCGTTTACGGTCACGGCGCGGGAGACGATGGCTATGATCCCGCCAAGGTCACCAAGGCGACAGCGATGGCTGAAGACGGTACCGAGATTGCGGTGAGGACAGAGCCCGCCGAAAACCACGTTCTGCTCAAGCCGGAACGCGAACCGGCGCTGATCGCCCTGGAATTCGACAACGGCTATTGGAGCGAAGGGGCCGACAGGAAATGGCTGAACAAGCCGAAGAACGCGGTGCCCGGCGCCCGCCGGGCGACCCGCACGATCAAGAACAGCATTGCCCTGATCCAAGCCCACGACACGCTGCCAGCCTTCCCGCCGCAGACGCTGCAGATCGTTCCGCTCGACAATCCGATCGGCCTGAAGCCGGGCGCGACGTACCGTATTCGGGTGCTCTTCGAAGGCAAGCCGCTCGAGGGCAAGGAAATCATGCTCGACTATGCCGGACTTCCGGAACTCGTCTCGGCGAAGACCGACGCAAAGGGCGAAGCGGAGGTGACGCTGCGCAATGCCGGCCTGAACGTCCTGGCGGTCAGCCACGACGTGCCGCTCGAGGGCAGCAGCGCCGCCGACGAGACCGGCTACACGGCGACGCTGACCTTCGTCGCCGAACCGCATGTGGATGAATAGTCGCCTCCTGCCGGCGGGATATCCGCCGGCGCCCCTCCTCACGCCGCAATGTCGGCGCAGCGGGGAACGCCTTGGACAGTTTCGGAACTACGAGGCAAGGGCTTCCGTGACGCGGACGTCGCCGACATGGATGCCGTTCCAGTTGCTCATCGAATGGTTGGCCTGCGCCAGCAAGGCCGCCTGAACCTCTGGGTCTTCCCCGAAGAAGCGCGCCAGTGTGGCCGCGACCATCGATTCGGCGGCGCGGGTCGTGCCGTCCTCGCATTTGACCGCAATGCCGATGCCCTTTTCCGGGATTACTGCGCAGAACACCCCTTCGGCGCCGGTCTTGGCGAAGATGCGACCGGGTGCCGCCTTCATCAGCCGCGTGCAGGTGCGATCGGTGCCGGCCACATAGAAGGGCTCTGCCATGCAGGCTTCGATCAGCCGCTTCGAGGCGCGGGCCCGCTCCGACCCCAGACCCACGCCGGTCGCCATGCGGGCGAAGCCACGGGCGAGGCCCTTCATCGGTACGGCATAGGTCGGGATCGAGCAGCCATCGACGCCGCAATTGTCACGGGTGAGAAGCCCGCCCGTCAGGCTTTCCATGATACCGCGGATTTCCTGCTGGATCGGGTGGTCGTAGCCGGCATAGCCCTCGACCTCGGTGCCGGAATGGCAGCAGGTGCAGACGAAACCGGCGTGTTTTCCGGAGCAATTGTTGTGCAAGGCGCTCGGCCTTTCCAGGGCGCGGGCCTGGGCAATGAGGTTCTTCTGGTAGAAGGACCAATGGGCGCCACACTCAAGGGCACCGACGTCGCGGCCGGCGGCGGAAAGCATCTTGCCGGCGAGCGCCACGTGTTCCGGCTCGCCGGAATGCGAAGAACAGGCAAGTGCCAACGCATTGTCGTCGAAGCCGTAGGCATCCGCAGCGCCGCTTTCCACCAGCGGCAGGGCCTGCATCGCCTTGCAGGCCGAACGAGGGAACACAGCGCCGTCCGTGTCGCCGAGCGCGAACAGCGTCTTGCCGTCGCCGTCGACCGCGATGACGGTGCCGCGGTGGCGGCTTTCGACCAGATTTCCGCGCGTCACCTCGACCAGAACGGGATTCGACATATCTTGCCCTCAATTTTCCAAGTTTGGGCTATGCATCTAGCAGGAATCCACCGGCAGAAAAGACATTGTCGATGAAAATCCTCCGCAGACTGTTCCTCGTCTTCGCCTTTATCTACCTGCTCCCGGCGCTTGCCTCGGCGGGGCTCTGGTACTTCAAGGAACGGCCGCAGAGCTGGCGCGACGCGGACTGGTCATCGGCAGGCGTCCTGCCCGAGGCATCCGCCAGTCCCGAGGCGGCGATCTATATCTTCTCGGCAACGACCGGCGGCATGAAGGGTGCCGTGGCGAGCCACGCATGGATCGTCACGAAGGAGGAAAGAGCATCCGGCTACAACCGGTATGAAAAGGTCGGCTGGGGCCGGCCGATCCGCAGGAACGCTTACGCGGCGGACGGACGCTGGTACTCGAACGCGCCACGCATCGTCACCGCCGTTAAAGGCGAGGAAGCGAAGCGGCTGATCCCCAAAGTCGAACAGGCGATTGCCGCCTATCCCTATTCCTCGCCCGGCGCCTACCGCCTCTGGCCCGGACCGAACTCCAACACCTTCGTCGCCCATGTGCTGCGCTCGGTGCCCGAACTCGACGCCGTGCTGCCGCCGGATGCGGTGGGGCGCGACTATCTGCCGGAAGGCAAACTGTTCCAGATCGATGTGGACGGCCGCGACTTGCATGCAACGCTCTATGGAGTCGCCGGGCTTTCAGCCGGCTGGCGCAGCGGCCTGGAACTGCATTTCATGGGACTGGTGGCCGGCTTCGATATAGCCAGGCCGGGCATCAAGATACCGGCGATCGGTCGTCTCGGCATTTGAGCCATGAAAAGGAAAAGGGCCGCGTTAGCGACCCTTCCATGAGTTTTGGCCTGTGAAATGGCTGGGCCGGGCGGGCCCTAGGAAGGTGGGGATCAAGCCGAGGGCTGCCTCGACTCCTTCACCTCTCCGATGCCTGTCACGAGGTCCGAAATCTCATTAGACATTGGATCACCTTCCTTTCTGTTGTTGCCGATACTGCCAAGTTAGTTCATGTCCGCGGCAATACAAGGGCGACCATCGTCTAATCCCTGGCGATCGTGATCACGATTTTGCCGATGTGGTCGCCCTCTTCCATCAGGCGGTGGGCATCCGCAATCTCTTCAAGGGGCAAGACGGCATGAATGACCGGTGCCACGTCGCCCGCCTCCAGAAGCGGCCAGACGCGTGCGGCGAGTCCGTCGCGGATCGCCTGCTTCTCCCCCGCCGTCCGCGGTCGCAAGGCGGATCCCATGACATGCAGCCGCTTCGTCAGGATCGCTGCGATGCTGGCGTCCTCGACACGCGCGCCGCCGAGAAAACCGATGATCGACAGGCGCCCGTCCTTGGCAAGCGAAGCGAGGTTGCGGCCAAAATAGCGGCCACCGACCATATCGAGGATGACATCGACGCCGCGGCCGCCGGTCGCTTCGAGGACGGCGGCCTTGAAGTCCTCTTCGCGGTAATTGATCGCCCGCTTCGCTCCGAGCGTCTCGCAGGCGGTACACTTGGCGGCACTGCCGGCCGTCGCGAAGACCTCGGCACCCAAGGCTTTGGCAAGCTGGATCGCAGTCGTGCCGATGCCGCTCGAGCCGCCGTGAACGAGGATGGTCTCGCCGGCCTTCAGGCCGGCCATGTCGAAGACATTGGCCCACACGGTGAAGAAGGTTTCCGGCAGCGCCGCGGCCCTGACCGCGTCATAGCCCTTCGGCCAGGCAAGCGCCTGCGTCGCGGGGACCGCACAGAATTCGGCATAGCCGCCGCCATTGGCAAGCGCGCAGACCTTGTCGCCGACCGCGAAACCCGTCGCCCCCTCGCCGAGGTCGGCCACCTCGCCGGCGACTTCAAGGCCGAGAACGGGGCTCGCGCCTGGCGGCGGCGGATAGTCTCCCTTGCGCTGCAGGACGTCCGGCCGGTTGACGCCGAACGCCTCGACGCGGATCAAAATCTCGCCGGGCCCGAGTTGCGGCAGCGGCCCCCGCGCCAAAACCATGTTTTCCGCGCCACCCGGGCTCGGCAGGTCGACATAGGTCATTTCAGTCGGAATGGTCATGGCGGTAATCCTCGCAAGGGAAGCACGCCGCCTATACCTATAGTCCGCCCGCAGCTCCGGAAAGCCGTCATTCGGCTGTTTCATTCCCGAGCGATCAATTCCAGCACCAACCCGGCCTCACTTGCCTTGGCGCGCGCCTTTATCTCCGCGATCCGCTTGCTCACCGTCTGGCTGTCGGAAAGGATGAACCCCTCCGGAAGCACCAGGACCGCGATCGAGCAACGCATCAGTGGAAAATCCTTCGCTCCGCCGTCGCGACCATAGCCACTGATCCGTCCCGCCGCCTGGTGCTCCGGCGAATAGAGCTGGCGAACGTCCGAGCGAAAATCATCGATGAGCCGCATCAGGACGGCGCAAAGATCCGCTTCCGTGAGGCCGCCGACCCCGACGAAGAAGTCGTCGCCGCCGACATGGCCAAGAAACTTCTCCTCACCGATGAAGTGGCGCCGCAGGAGCGCGGCGAACAGGGTAATCGCCAGGTCGCCCTTCTGAAAGCCGTAGGTATCGTTGAAGGGCTTGAAGTCGTCGAAATCGCAATAGCAGAAGTAGCGCGTCTCATCGCCGTCGAGAATGGCGTGCTGGACATAGTCGCGGATGGCGCGATTGCCTGGCAGGCCGGTCAACGGGTTCTGCTCCTGCGCCAGTTTCAACTGTTTCTCGTTGATGATCTTCAGGAGCGACGAGGCCGAGAGAATACCGGCATAGCGCATGTTCTCCGTCAGGATGACGCAATCGCTGCCGTCCATGCCGGCAAAGATCTTCAGCATCTCGTCGGCCGGCGTGTCGAGATCGGCGATCGGTGCAGGCGTGACGAAGTGCGAGATGCGACGCTGATAGATGCGGTTCTTCAGGAGATCGCGGCCGAAGGGATGATAGATCATCTCCTTCACATGGTACTCGTGCAGGATGCCGCGCGGCTCGCCATTGGCATTCAGCACCGGAAAGAAGGCCTGGCGCGGATTGCGCCGGAAGAGATCGAAGACGGAATCGAGGTCGTCGCTTTCCCTGGCCGCCGGCAGCTGTTCGATCTCCTTGCGGATCAGGATGCTGTCCAGCGTCGACGAAAGCCGCCGGACGCCGCCCGGCTCGAGATGCGGATAGGCGGGCTGTAGCTCGTTCAAGTGCGTCGTCGGGCGAGCGATGAAATAGCCCTGCATCAGGTCGCAGCCGAGATCGCGGCAGACAAGAAATTCCGCTTCCGTCTCGACACCTTCGGCAATGACCCGCGTACCGAGGACATGCGCCATGTTGACGGCGTGGCGCACCAGATGGCGCTTGCGGGAATCCCGCTCGATGCCGGAAATGAAATGCCTGTCGATCTTCACATAGTCGACCGGCTGATCGCACAGCAGCTTCAGCCCATTGAAACCGGCGCCGAAATCGTCGATCGCCAGCTTGAAGCCGGCGAGCCGCAATTGCCGGACCAGCGCCGAAAAGTCCGGCATCTTGCCGCCGTCGAACCGTTCCGAGAGTTCGAAGCAGAGCGCCGAGGGGGCGATATTGGCACGCTTCAGGTGATTGACGAGCCGCTCGACAATATCCCCCTCGCCGCCGACCAGCCGTGAATCGAAATTCAGGAAGAGCGTGCGTGCGGCAAAATCCGGCAGTGTCGCGAAGGCGGCGACGGCGCGGCTGTTGATCAAATGCTCGAGCGCCAGCAGTTGTCCGGCGCCCTCCGCCTTGTCGAGCAGTTCGAGCGGCGAGGCAAAGCCCAGGCGCTCGAAGCCTCGCACCAGGGACTCATAGCCAAACACGGCGCCGGTGGTCGCTTCGACGATCGGCTGGAAGGCGTTTTCTATGACAAGCTTGGCGAGCGTTACGATCTGGTCATCACCGAAGCGGCGAAGCGACAGAAGTTCTACGGGGGCGGCGGGCATGCCGAGCTCCAGGATAGGACATACGACGCACGCCAGCATCGGGGCCAAGCGTCAACGAAAGCTTTCGCGGATGTGAAAGTTTTGTGAAGGTCGTTCGGGGCGAAATCTGCTGCCCAGGCAGTCGACTAACTCTTGACGAGTACGCCGAAGGCGATCAGCGCCAATCCCTGCATGACGAGGTCGACCGCCAGGGACAGGCCAAGGATCCAGAGGCTGTCGACGGGCCAGCCGGCGGCGATGACGAGACCGGCGATGAGCGTTACCAGGCCGCCGATGACGATCCAGCCCCAGCCGCCGAGCGGGCTGAGCCGGAAGCCGACCCACATGCGGAAGGCCCCGGCGACGATCAGGGCGATGGCCATGAGGATGGTCAGGATCGACGAAGCGAGCAGCGGATTGATGAAGGCGAACAGCCCCGCCGCCGCATAGAGACCGCCGCTCAGCACCCAGAAGAGAAAGCCTCCCCAGTCCTTGACCTGATAGGCGTGAGCGAGGTTGAGCAGGCCGCCGATCAGCATGATGAGACCGACGTAATAGACGGAGGCGACCGTCGCCATCAGCAGATTGCCGAAGGCGATGCCGCCAGCCATGATCAGCAGCACGCCGAGCGCCACGAACCATCCCCACTTTGCAGCCACGTTCTGTCTTCCGGCCGGATCGAACGTGTTGGTCATTTCAACCTCCAGTCCTCGCGACGAGCACAAGCGCTTCCTCGTGATTGAGCCGGATTTTCGAGCAAAAAGAAAGGGAAAAAGCATGCGTATTTTTGTTGATTGATGCATCAATCAAAAATAGACTGCACCTTGAAGGAGCACGGGAGATGCCGAAAATCGGGATGGAACCGGTGCGCCGCAAGGCGCTCGTGGATGCGGCGTTGCGGGTGATCGGCGACCAGGGGACGCTTGCCGTCACCATGTCGGACATCGCCCGCACTGCCGGCGTCTCGCCCGCGCTCGCGCACCATTATTTCGGCAGCAAGGAGCAATTGCTGTTCGCGACGATCCGCAGCCTGCTCGGGCAATTGCGCGACGATGCCGTCGCTGCACTGAAGGCCGCGTCGACGCCGCGGGAAAAGGTGAGCGCGCTGATCCGCGTCAGCTTCCGGGCCGACCAGTTCGCGCCGGAGACGGTCGCCGCTTGGCTCGCCTTCTATTCGGAAGCGCAGCGCTCCGAAGACGTCCGGAGGCTGCTCGTCGTCTATGCGCGGCGGCTGCGCTCCAATCTGCTCGCCAGCCTCAAGGCGCTCTGCCGCGCCGATGACGCGGAGCGCATCGCCGAGGGCGCGGCTGCGATGATCGATGGACTTTACATACGGCAAAGTCTGAAATCGGCACCGATCAGTATCGAAGCGTCGATCGCGCTGACGGAAGATTATGTAACCACCCATCTCGAACAGCTTCGCCACCAAGGACGGGCACCATGACCGCCAGACCGAATATCCTGATCCTCATGGTGGATCAGCTGAACGGGAAGTTCTTTCCCGATGGCCCGGCCGATTTCCTGCACGCGCCCAATCTCAAGGCGCTGGCGGGGCGGTCGGCGCGCTTCCGCAACAACTATACGTCCTCGCCGCTGTGCGCGCCGGCGCGCGCGTCGTTCATGGCCGGGCAGTTGCCGAGCCGCACGCGCGTCTACGACAATGCGGCGGAGTATCAGTCGTCGATCCCGACCTATGCGCACCACCTGCGCCGGGCCGGCTACTACACCGCGCTTTCCGGCAAGATGCACTTCGTTGGGCCGGACCAGTTGCACGGATTCGAGGAGCGGCTGACGACCGACATCTACCCGGCCGACTTCGGCTGGACTCCGGATTACCGCAAGCCCGGCGAGCGCATCGACTGGTGGTATCACAATCTCGGCTCGGTCGCAGGCGCCGGCGTCGCCGAGATCACCAACCAGATGGAATATGACGACGAGGTGGCGTTTCTGGCGAACCAGAAACTATACCAGCTCGCCCGCGAGAACGACGACGAAGGCCGCCGGCCCTGGTGCCTCACGGTCTCCTTCACCCACCCGCACGACCCGTACGTGGCCCGGCGCAAGTTCTGGGATCTCTACGAGAATTGCGAACACCTGCTGCCGGAGGTGGACGCCCTCCCCTTCGACCGCCAGGATCCGCATTCGCGGCGCATCATGCACTCCTGCGACTACAAGAACTTCGAGTTGACCGAGGAAAACATCCGCCGGTCACGCCGCGCCTATTTCGCCAATATCTCCTATCTCGACGAGAAGGTCGGAGAACTCGTCGATACGCTGACGCGGACTCGGATGCTCGACAATACGCTCATCCTTTTCTGCTCCGACCATGGCGACATGCTCGGCGAGCGTGGTCTCTGGTTCAAGATGAATTTCTTCGAGGGCTCGGCGCGCGTGCCACTGATGATCGCCGGACCCGGGGTCGCACCGGGACTGCATCTGACGCCGACGTCGAACCTCGACGTGACGCCGACGCTTGCCGACCTCGCCGGCATTTCGATGCATGAGGTGCAGCCCTGGACGGATGGCGTCAGCTTGCTGCCGATGATCGATGGTGCGGAGCGAACCGAACCGGTGCTGATGGAATATGCGGCCGAAGCGTCCTACGCGCCGCTCGTCGCCATCCGCGAAGGCAAGTGGAAATACGTCCATTGCGCGCTCGATCCTGACCAGCTCTACGACCTCGATGCCGATCCGCTGGAACTCAGCAATCTTGCCGAAAAGCCGCGCGGGCCCGTCGATCAGGCGACACTCACTGCCTTCCGCGACATGCGGGCCGCGCACTGGGACATGGAGGCCTTCGACGCCGCGGTGCGCGAAAGCCAGGCGCGGCGCTGGGTGGTCTACGAGGCGCTCCGCAACGGCGCCTACTATCCGTGGGACCATCAGCCGCTGCAGAAGGCATCCGAGCGCTACATGCGCAACCACATGAACCTCGACAATCTCGAGGATTCCAAACGCTATCCGCGAGGAGAATGACATGAAAGCCCAACCGAAAGCCTCGCACTTCATCGATGGCGAATATGTCGAGGACGTAGCCGGTACGGTGATCGAGAGCATCTATCCGGCGACCGGCGAGGTGATCGCCCGGCTGCACGCGGCAACGCCGGCGATCGTCGAGAAGGCGATTGCCGCCGCCAAGCGGGCGCAGCCGGAATGGGCGGCGATGAGCCCGACGGCGCGCGGTCGTATCCTGAAGCGTGCGGCCGAGATCATGCGCGAGCGCAATCGCGAGCTCTCCGAACTCGAGACGCTCGATACCGGCAAGCCGATCCAGGAAACCATCGTCGCCGACCCAACTTCGGGCGCCGACAGCTTCGAGTTCTTCGGCGGCGTCGTCGCCTCGGCGCTGAATGGCGACTATATCCCGCTTGGCGGCGACTTCGCCTATACGAAGCGGGTGCCGCTCGGCGTCTGCGTCGGTATCGGCGCCTGGAACTATCCGCAGCAGATCGCCTGCTGGAAAGGCGCGCCGGCGCTCGCCGCCGGCAACGCCATGGTCTTCAAGCCGTCGGAGAACACGCCGCTCGGCGCGCTGAAGATCGCCGAGATCCTGATCGAGGCGGGGCTTCCCAAGGGACTCTACAACGTCATCCAGGGCGACCGCTCGACTGGTCCCCTGCTCGTCAACCACCCGGATGTCGCCAAGGTCTCGTTGACCGGCTCGGTACCGACCGGCAAGAAAGTGGCAGGCGCCGCCGCGGCCGAACTCAAGCACGTCACCATGGAGCTTGGCGGCAAGTCGCCGTTGATCGTCTTCGACGACGCCGATCTCGAAAGCGCTATCGGCGGCGCCATGCTCGGCAATTTCTATTCGACCGGCCAGGTCTGCTCGAACGGCACCCGCGTCTTCGTGCAGCGAAAGGTCAAGGACGCCTTCCTGGCGCGTCTGAAGGAGCGCACCGAGGCGATCATCATCGGCGACCCTATGGAGGAGACGACGCAGCTCGGGCCGATGGTCTCGAAAGCGCAGCGCGACAAGGTGCTCTCCTATATCGAGGCCGGCAAAGCGGAAGGCGCGCGGCTGATCACCGGCGGCGGCATTCCGAACGCCGTCAACGCCGAGGGAACCTACATCCAGCCGACCGTCTTCGCCGACGTCACCGACGAGATGACGATCGCGCGGGAGGAGATCTTCGGGCCGGTCATGTGCGTGCTCGACTTCGACGACGAGGCGGAGGTCGTCGCCCGCGCCAACGCCACCGAATTCGGCCTTTCGGCCGGCGTCTTCACCGCCGACCTCACCCGCGCCCACCGGGTCGTCGACCAGCTCGAGGCCGGCACGCTGTGGATCAACGCCTATAATTTGGCGCCGGTCGAGATTCCCTTCGGAGGTTCGAAGCAATCGGGCTTCGGGCGGGAAAATTCGGTTGCGGCACTCAACCACTATACCGAGCTCAAGACCGTCTATGTCGGCATGGGCAAGGTAGAGGCGCCGTACTGAGAATCCCGTTCGGGCGAGAGCCCGCCGCTTTCTCCCTCATCCTCGGGCGAGCGAAGCGAGTTCCGGGGATCCAGCAGCGCCAAGTCGGTGGCGCGAAAGCCTCTTTCCAAGCGACAGACGTCGCTTGGCTGGCTTCCTGTGACGAGCACAGGAATGAGGAAGCAGAGACAGCACCGCAGCGCCGGTAGGGCAAGGACGCAAGAGAAAGACCACGTTATGCAGGCAGATTTCGTCATCATCGGTTCCGGTTCGGCGGGTTCGGCGCTCGCCTATCGCCTGTCGGAGGACGGCAGGAACTCGGTCATCGTGCTGGAGTTCGGCGGCTCGGACATCGGGCCGTTCATCCAGATGCCGGCGGCGCTTGCCTGGCCGATGAGCATGAACCGCTACAATTGGGGCTTTCTCTCCGAGCCGGAGCCGCACCTCAACAACCGGCGCATCACCGCGCCGCGCGGCAAGGTGATCGGCGGCTCGTCCTCGATCAACGGCATGGTCTATGTGCGCGGCCATGCGGAGGATTTCGACCGCTGGGAAGAGCTCGGCGCAAAGGGCTGGGCCTATGCCGACGTGCTTCCCTATTTCAAGCGGATGGAACATTCGCACGGCGGCGAGGACGGCTGGCGCGGCACCGATGGCCCCCTGCATGTCCAGCGCGGCCCGGTCAAGAACCCGCTCTTCCACGCCTTCGTCGAAGCGGGCAAGCAGGCCGGTTTCGAGATGACCGACGACTACAACGGCTCCAAGCAGGAAGGCTTCGGGCTGATGGAGCAGACGACTTGGCGGGGCCGTCGCTGGTCGGCGGCTTCCGCCTATCTGAAGCCGGCCCTGAAGCGCTCGAATGTTCAACTCATCCGCTGCTTCGCCCGCAAGATCGTCATCGAAAACGGCCGCGCCACCGGCGTCGAGATCGAGCGCGGCGGCCGCATCGAGGTGGTCAAGGCGAACCGCGAGGTGATCGTCTCGGCGTCCTCCTTCAATTCGCCGAAACTGCTGATGCTCTCCGGCATCGGCCCGGCGGCGCACCTGAAGGAGCTCGGGATCGACGTAAAAGTCGACCGCCCGGGCGTCGGCCAGAACCTGCAGGACCATATGGAGTTCTATTTCCAGCAGATCAGCACCAAGCCGGTGTCGCTCTATTCCTGGCTGCCGTGGTTCTGGCAGGGCGTGGCGGGCGCCCAATGGCTGTTCTTCAAGTCCGGCCTCGGCATTTCCAATCAGTTCGAGGCCTGCGCCTTCCTGCGCTCGGCACCCGGCGTCAAGCAACCCGACATCCAGTACCACTTCCTGCCGGTGGCGATCCGCTATGACGGCAAGGCGGCGGCGAATACGCACGGTTTCCAGGTGCATGTCGGCTACAACCTGTCGAAGTCGCGCGGCAGCGTGACGCTGCGCGCCTCCGACCCGAAGGCCGATCCGGTGATCCGCTTCAACTATATGAGCCATCCGGAAGATTGGGAGAAATTCCGCCATTGCGTGCGGCTGACGCGCGAGATCTTCGGCCAGAAGGCCTTCGATCACTATCGCGGGCCGGAAATCCAGCCGGGCGAAAAGGTCCAGACGGACGAAGAGATCGACGCCTTCCTGCGCGAGCATCTGGAGAGCGCCTACCACCCGTGCGGCACCTGCAAGATGGGTTCGAAGGACGATCCGATGGCCGTCGTCGACCCCGAAACGCGGGTGATCGGCGTCGACGGCCTGCGCGTTGCCGACTCGTCGATTTTCCCGCATGTCACCTATGGCAATCTCAATGCCCCCTCGATCATGACCGGCGAGAAGGCCGCCGACCATATCCTCGGCAAGCAGCCGCTCGCCCGCTCTAACCAGGAGCCTTGGATCAACCCGCGCTGGGCGATCAGCGATCGGTAAGGCTACTCCAGCAGGAAGCCGATCCATCGGCCGGCGACGACGGCACCGGTCCACGTCAATAGCGAAAGCCATGCCGAAAGGCGGACCCTCAAGGAGATCGGTCCGCCCTTGACGGCGGCGCGCCACTGCGGCGACAGGTGCAAAATCGCCGCGTTGGCGACGCCGAGAACGAGTAGCGTCATCTTGGCGAGAAACGCGGCATTGCCGACATATTCAATCGGGTTGACACTGAAGAGGCAGAAGCCGGTGGCGGCCGCCAGCGCAACGCCGACCGCTGCGGCGTGCGAGAGAAACGGCCCGACCACCGCAACCGGAACCGCCCGGATGAGACCGATCAGTCGCAGATCCAGCGGCAGGATCGCCCCGATGACGATCCCGATCGACAGGATATGGGCCGCGTTTACGAAGATGTAGAGGGTCGCCGAGCGCCGTATCGCCAGGGCGAAGGGCAGCGTCCCGATCCAGGCGAGTATCTCCTCCATCAGTTCGTCTGTATGCGCTCCGGATAAATGTCATAGACCTTTCCGGCCACGGTGATCCGGACGGCCTTCATCCTTTTCTCGGCTCGGTCCAGCGAGCGGTTGCCGAGTGCGACGATCTGGTCGCCAACCTTCGCGACGCCCTCGACGAAGCCGGAGCGTTCGGTCAGCCGCGGATTGCCGAGTTCAACCAGCCAGAGGCCGTCGCTCTTCGTTTCGACCCGCAGCGTCGGATGCGGCGGCGCCATCGAAATCTCGCTTATCGTGCCGGAGAGCTCGATCTGGTCGGCCTCCGCCCAGGACCAGCCGTGGTGAGCATAGGCGCCCGTCACCAGAAGCAATCCGAGGACGCTTCCAAGGACGGCGCGACTGGACAAGGACTGCATCATTTGCGTCTCCCTTCATTCTCCCGCATTGATGAAGCACAAGCTGGAGCAGACGGTGCGAAAGGACAGGGCCTTCAACAATTCTTGAACGGCCGGGCACCCTCGGCTCCGCAGGAGGAAGGCATCCTTGCTCCTTCCTCGCGGTTAGATATAATCTACTAAATTACTAGGTTTTCTTAGAACTTTATCGATCAGAGAGATATTTGCTCTGATCCTTGAGCAATAGAAATCCGTTTTTCTGTCCTTTGTCACAAACGGCTGCGATATTCCGTGCAAATTGCAACAGGATGCAGCCATGACGACGCAATCCCTCGAAGCCGAAGCCAAGGCCCTGAATGACAGGCTCGAAAGCCTCGATCTTGCTGGTCGGCTGGCGCTCGTCGCCGGTCTTGAAGGCCGGGCGGTCTTCACGACGTCGCTCGGCATCGAAGATCAGGTCATCACCGCCGCGATCGGCACCAATCGGCTCGACATCGAGGTCGCGACGCTGAAAACCGGTCGCCTCTTCAACGAAACGGTCGCCCTCATCGAAGAGACCGAGGAAGCCTACGACATTCTGATCAAGCGCTACTTTCCCGAGAAAGCCGATATCGAAGACTACGTAGCCCAATACGGCATGAACGGCTTCTACGAGAGCGTCGAAGCCAGGCATGCCTGTTGCGGCGTGCGCAAGCTGAAGCCGCTTGCGCGCGCGCTCGAAGGCGTAAGCTACTGGATCACTGGCCTGCGCCGCGGCCAGTCCGGCAACCGCGCCACGACGCCCTATGCCGAAGCCGACCTCGACCGTGGCCTCATCAAGATCAACCCGCTGGCGGACTGGGACATCGAGACGATCCATGCCCATGTCGCCGCAGAGGCCATTCCCGTCAACCCGCTGCATGGCCGCGGCTATCCGTCGATCGGCTGCGAGCCCTGCACGCGCGCCATCAAGCCCGGCGAGCCGGAGCGTGCCGGACGCTGGTGGTGGGAGAACGACGAGAAGCGCGAATGCGGCCTGCATGTTGCCGAAGCGACTTCCTCCATCATTCCCAATGCCAGCAGCGCCGCCTGAGGGCAGCGCCGCAGCCAAGAGACAAGTATCCTCCCGGAGTTCGAAATGCCCCACACCCATCCGGAAACGGAATTGCATAACCCGCAGAGCACGAAACCACCGCTCGATCCGCATCTGAAGGCCCTCGAAAACGAAGCGATCCACATCTTCCGCGAGGTCGCCGCGGAATTCGAGCGCCCGGTGATGCTCTATTCGATCGGCAAGGATTCCTCCGTGCTCCTGCACCTGGCGCGCAAGGCCTTCTATCCCGGTCGCGTCCCCTTCCCGCTGCTGCATGTCGATACCGGCTGGAAATTCCGCGAGATGATCGCCTTCCGCGACGAGATGGTCGAAAAATACGATCTCGACCTCGTCGCCCATACCAATCCGCGCGGTGCATCCGAGAACGTCACGCCGTTCACGCACGGCTCGGCGCTCTACACCGATATCATGAAGACGGAAGCGCTGCGCCAGGCGCTCGACGCCGGCCAGTATGACGCCGCTTTCGGCGGCGCACGTCGCGACGAGGAAGCGAGCCGCGCCAAGGAGCGCATCTATTCCTTCCGCACGCCGGACCACCGCTGGGACCCGCGCAACCAGCGCCCGGAACTCTGGAACGTCTATAACGGCATGATCCGCAAGGGCGAAAGCGTGCGCGCTTTCCCGCTCTCCAACTGGACCGAAGTCGACATCTGGCGCTACATCCAGGCCGAAGAGATCCCGATCGTGCCGCTTTACTTTGCCAAGAAGCGCCCGATCGTCGAGCGCGACGGCATGATGATCCTTGCCGAGGACCCGCGCCTCGAACTGCTTCCCGGCGAGACGAAGCGCGAGGAGGTCATCCGCTTCCGCACGCTCGGCTGCTTCCCGCTGACGGGCGCGATCCGCTCCCACGCGACGACGCTCGACGACATCATTTCCGAACTTGAAACCGCGACCGTCTCCGAACGCCAGGGCCGCGCCATCGACCGCGACCAGGCCGGCTCGATGGAAAAGAAAAAACGCGAAGGATATTTTTGATGACCGCACCGGCACTAGCGACCGCAGCCTTGGACGAAACCGCCGTCGCCCTCCCCGTGCAGGAGCCGGCGCGGGTGGCGCGCGATTCCCGCCCGCTTCGCCTCATCACCTGCGGCAGCGTCGATGACGGCAAGTCGACGCTGATCGGCCGGCTGCTCTGGGACACCAAGGCGGTCAAGGAAGACCAGGCCGCAAGCCTTCAGCGCGATTCCAAGGGCAAGCAGAACGATCTCGGCCTGCCCGACTTCGCGCTGCTGCTCGACGGGCTGCAGGCCGAGCGCGAACAGGGCATCACCATCGATGTCGCCTATCGCTACTTCTCGACCGACAAGCGCTCCTTCATCGTCGCCGACACCCCCGGCCACGAGCAGTATACGCGCAACATGGCGACCGGCGCCTCGACTGCCGATCTCGCCGTGCTGCTTGTCGACGCGCGCGTCGGCCTCCTGGAACAGACCCGCCGGCACGCGACGATCGCGACGCTGATGGGCATCCGCCAGTTCGTGCTCGCGGTCAACAAGATCGACCTGACGAACTACGACCGCAGCCGCTTCGAGCAGATCTCGCACGAATTCAAGGAGCTGGCGCTGTCGCTCGGCGTGCGCCAGGTGACCGCGATCCCAGTCTCGGCGCTGAAGGGCGAGAATGTCGTCTATGACGGTCGCGCCGCGATGCCCTGGTACGAGGGCCCGACGCTGATCGAGGTACTGGAACTCGCGACCACCCGCTCGGCGCAGACCGTCGGTTTCCGCCTTCCGGTGCAGCGCGTCTCGCGCCCGGGTGAAAGCTTCCGCGGCTACCAGGGCACCGTGGCCGGCGGTTCGGTGAAGCCCGGCGATTCGGTCGTCATCCTGCCGTCCGGCATGGTCGCCAACGTCACGAAGATCGTCACCTTCGACCTGGTGCGCAACGCAGCGGTGGCCGGTGACGCGGTCACCCTCGTATTTGATCGCCAGGTGGATGTTTCGCGCGGCGACATGATTGTGGCGATCGACAGCCAGCCGATGACCGGACTTGCCTTCGACGCGCAGCTCGTGGCGCTGCAGGCCGAAGGCATCCAGCCGGGCAAGCGCTACTGGCTGAAATCCGGCAGCCGCCGCCAGCGCGTCCAGGTGCAGCCGATCAACCAGCTCGACCTCCAGTCCGGCAAGTGGAACCACGCCGACGAGCTGCCGATGAACGCCATCGGCAAGGTGCACCTCGCCTTTGACGAGCAGGCGATCTTCGACGCCTACGAGCAGAACCGCACGACCGGCGCCTTCATCCTGATCGATCCGGACACCAACAACACGGTGGCCGGCGGCATGATCACCGCCAAGCGCGCGACGCTCGGCGGCATCCATGCCGAGGACAGCCGCGTGATCCTGTCGCTGCCGGCGGATCTCGCCGACCAGCTGATGGCGACGGAAATCTTCTCGAGCCGCCGCGAAGACGCCGAAGTCCGCCGCGTCACCGCCGCCAGGGCGATCGAGATTATCGACACGATCGACGAGTGAGCGGAAAAATCCCAAGACGTGAAAAGGAAGGGGCCCACGCGGCCCCTTTTTTCATGCGCCATCTGGTGCCTGAGCTGGATCTGCTGAGGGCGGCAAGGCGCAACGGGCGTCCGGAAGAGTGAGCACGCTCTCGACGAACTTCGTGTCGAGCGCCGTCGTCTTTCGCGGCACCAGATGTCGAAAATACAGTCAACTAAGGGATTGATTTGGCTGGTCGGAGTGGCAAGATTCGAACTTGCGACCCCCACGTCCCGAACGTGGTGCGCTACCAGACTGCGCTACACTCCGTGACCAGCGGCGCCTCTATAGAACAGCATTTTCGTTTTCACAAGCGCCTAACTCAAAAAAGAACTCCGCCTCGCCCAAAAATTCTGCCCGCGGAAGGCGCCGCGGGCTCTCGCCCATGCGTGGCAATAGGGCGTTTCTGCAACGCTTCGGAATTTCCTGATTTGCAAGGTCGCACAGCGATTTTCTTTCGTCGCTTTTGGCGCTAGAGCCACGCGGAACGCAAGGAAATCCGGGGACGCCGGTCTCCCGCGCCGCAGGATTTGAGCACAGACCAAAGGGACAGAGACATGAATTTCCGCATGATGACGGCGGCCGGCCTTGTGCTGGTGCTTGCCGGCTGCACGACGACGACCGGTGTGGCGAGAAACGCGGTCGAGAAACGCTGGCTCGGCCAGCCGGCCGGCACCTTCTTCGCCCAGTTCGGCCCGCCGCTTTCCGACGTCGAAACGGGCGGCGACACGGTCTATAGCTGGAAGGGCGGCTACAAGACCCGCAGGATCCCGGCCGAATACGAAAAGACCGCCGACGGCAAGCGCGGCAAGCGCATCTCGGCCGCCCGCACCGAGTATTTGAGCTGCGCCGTGCAGTTGACCGTGTCGTCCGACTACGTCATCCGCTCGATCCGCATCGCCGGCGACCGCAAGCGGCCCACCGGCCCGAGCTGGTGCGAAGAATTCCTCGGCGGCGCCAAGGCGGAGTGAAGCGGCGCACTGCTTTCACGGTGAGAGGCCCGCTGGCGCAAATCAGCGGGCTTCCTCTTGATCCTAGCCGGCCCTGATGCATGTCGCCCAAAAGTGTGCAGCGGTTTTGGGATGAAGACATGCAGAAAAACAAGGACCTGAAGCGCGCCGCGTGAATACATTCGAACGCGACGCGCTTTAGGTATTGTCCTCGACCGGTGCATCCGGACCATTTTTCTTGATCGACTCTATGGCGTTCTGAGCGCTGGCTTTGCTCGCATAGCCTTCCGACGCAAACATCACTTCGTTGTTGTATTTGAAGCGGACACGGTATTCGCCAGCCTTGTCCTTGAAGATCTCGAATTTGTGGGCCATGTGCTCTCCCCCTCATGCAAGTGTGAAGCAAGCTACTTAACGTGACAGTTGCAGTCGGCGTTGACAAGGGTTGCATGTCACTTCCGATCCAGATCTGCAGGAGAGGCACAAAGCGCGCCGACGACGGATAAGGCAGGCTTTGGCTGGAGCGTGGTTCCCCGGCTGTATCGAGGCCTCTCCCCAGGGTCATGCGAAAGCGCGTGTGCGGATGCTCCCTAGGCAAGTGGTTGGCAAGATTGAACGGCAGGCAACGCGTGATGGCCGGCCATTACGATCTGGTTGTCGATTAGTGCCAACAGGTTTAATGTCGCCCACCTGAGACCGGTGCTGAGATCCATGGCGGAGTTGGAACCGAGATGCTCGTCAAAGATGTGATGACGATTGCGATCGTCAAAGTATCACCCGACAACAGTGTGAGGCAGGCAGCCAATGTCATGCTGGAAAATCACGTCAGCGGCATCCCGGTCGTTGACGATGAGGGGCATCTCGTCGGCATCATCAGCGAAGGCGACCTGATCCGTCGAACGGAACTCGGAATTGGAGCGATCGCGTCGCTTGCCGAAATGGCCATGCCTGCCGAGGAGAGAGCCGGTGCCTATGTGAAGCGCAGCTCGTGGAAGGTCGGCGACGCGATGACCAGCGCCCCCGTCACCATCGATGAGGACGCCTCGCTGACGCAAGTGGCAAAGCTGATGCTGGAGCGCGGCATCAAGCGCATTCCCGTCACCAGAGCAGGTGAACTGGTCGGCATCGTTAGCCGGGCCGACCTGCTTCGGGCAATCCTGATCGCCAAGCTGGATGAGACGGCGGCAGGCGATGAGGCCATTCAGCGCAGCATCGCGGTTCGCCTGGCGGAAAACACCGGTCTCGAAGGGCTTGACGTGACAGTGACCGTTGCCGACGGGATCGTGCATCTTTGGGGTGATGTCGAGACGGCAGAGTGCAAGAGAGCGGCACGGATCGTTGCGGAAAGCGTCCGCGGCGTCAGAGGAGTCGTAGAGCACTTTTCGCGACCTGATTCGTGAGGACGGGACAGGTTACGCACGCCCATTTTTTCCTGCTTACGCGGCGGTAATGCATTGCATTGCGAAGTGTTTGAAAGAGTAGGAGACAGATCATGGCACAGACTATGAAGGCGGCGGTCGTCCGAGCCTTTCGGGCTCCGCTCGTCATAGAGGAGCTGGAGGCGCCAAGTCCCAGCCCTGGACAGATCGTCGTAAAATACGAAGCCACCGGCGTCTGTCACACGGACCTTCATGCGGCGAGCGGCGACTGGCCGGTGAAGCCCACGCCGCCCTTCATCCCCGGACACGAGGGGGTCGGCTTCGTCTCCGCGGTGGGAGCCGGTGTCAGGAGGGTAAAGGAGGGCGATCGCGTTGGCGTACCCTGGCTGCATTCCGCCTGCGGCTACTGCCCCTACTGTCGAACCGGGTGGGAAACGCTGTGTGCATCGCAGTCGAACACCGGATACTCCGTAAACGGCACCTTCGCCCAATTCGGCCTTGCCGATCCCGACTTCGTCGGCCGCCTGCCGGACGGCCTTGATTTTGGGCCGGCAGCTCCGGTGCTTTGCGCCGGCGTGACTGTCTACAAGGGTCTGAAGGAAACCGAGGTTCGCCCTGGGGAGTGGGTGGCGGTATCCGGCGTCGGCGGTCTGGGTCACATGGCGGTCCAATACGCCAAGGCGATGGGCATGCATGTCGTCGCCGCAGACGTATTCGAGGACAAGCTGGCCTTGGCCAGGCAGCTTGGGGCGGACATCACCGTCAACGGCAAGGACAAGGACGCGATCGACCAGGTTCAAAAGGCGGTTGGCGGGGTCCATGGCGCACTTGTCACGGCAGTTTCACCCGCGGCAATGGAGCAGGCCTTCGGGTTCCTGCGGTCGAAGGGCACCATGGCGCTCGTCGGCCTTCCGCCCGGAAAGATTGCGCTGCCTGTTTTCGAAACTGTGTTGAAGCGTATCACGGTGCGCGGGTCGATCGTCGGAACACGCCAGGACCTTGAGGAATCGCTGCAGTTTGCCGCAGAGGGCAAGGTCGTGCCGCACTTCTCCTGGGACGAGCTGGAAAACATCAATGCGATCTTCCACCGCATGGAAGAAGGACAGATCGAGGGCCGGATCGTTCTGAGGCTGTAGTTGCCGCCTCGTAGGTCGCGGTGATCCGGGTGGTCTCAGAGCGATCGCAGGTTCTGGGAAATTGCAGCCTTGCGTCGGGTCGGGAACTGGACCAGCTCGCAGAGATTGGGGCGGGCGCGAATATCGGAGATGAGGGGCATGGCCACCGAGCACGCAGCGTCTCACACCCGCCTCCCGCGGCATGACGCGCCGGATGATCTTCTCCCGCAATACGGCTGCGGCCCGATCAAGTTCGACGGCGGCAGCAACGCCCTCTTTGAACGCCATCTGCTTTTCGACAACGTGCTGGCGCCCTCCGAAATCGGAAATCGGGAGCGCTACGAGGCGATCGCCCGTTCCGTTCGGGACATCCTCTCTCAACGCTGGCAACAGACGGAGGAAACCTACAACCGGGAAAATCCGAAGCGGATCTATTACCTCTCAATGGAATTCCTGATCGGCCGGTCGTTGAGCAACAACGTCCTCAACCTTGGACTCGATCCGCTCGCTCGGAGGTTCTTCAATGAGACGCAACTGGACGAGCTTGCGATACTGGCAGAGGAACCCGACGCCGGGCTGGGCAATGGCGGACTGGGGCGGCTCGCCGCTTGCTTTCTAGACTCGATGGCGACGATGCAGTTGCCGGCGATGGGCTATGGCTTGCGCTACGAGTACGGCATCTTCAAGCAGACGATCGTGGACGGCTGGCAACGCGAGCAACCGGATAACTGGCTGCGCCGGCCCGATCCCTGGGAGGTAACGCGCCCGCACCTGGCGGTGGCCGTCGAGCTCGGGTGCTCCTTCGAGGTGCGCGGCGGGAACTTGAAGGCGATCGTCGGCGTTCCCTCGACCCTGCTCGGCATACCCTACGACAGGCCGGTGGTGGGCTACGGCGGAAAGACCATCAACACCTTGCGCCTCTGGGCATCGGCAACCCCGGACAGCTTCGATTTCCAGGAGTTCAGCGCCGGTGAATTCGTCGGCGCACTGGCCGAGCGCCTGGCGGCGGACACGGTCACGCGCGTGCTTTATCCCGACGATTCGACGAGCATGGGTCAGGGCCTGCGCTTCGTCCAGGAGTACTTCCTTGTCGCATCCTCACTGGCGGACCTTGTTCGGCGCTTTCGGGCGAACAATAGCGACTGGAACGATCTGCCCGACAAGGTGGCAATCCAGCTCAACGATACGCATCCCAGTCTTGCCGTCGCGGAATTGATGCGCATCCTGCTCGACCAGGGAAACCTCGCTTGGGAGGAATCCTGGGAGATCACGAGGCGAACGCTCGCCTACACCAACCACACTCTCCTCCCCGAAGCATTGGAGAAATGGCCGCTCCGGTGGTTCGAACTGCTGCTCCCGCGCCACCTTGAGATCATATTGGAGATCGACCGCCGCCTGAGGGAAGAGTTGCTGGCGCGCTGGCCGGACGACAATGACCGTGCAGAGCGTGCATCCATCGTCGAGCGCGGCGGCGCTCGCCTGGTCCGGATGGCGCACCTCGCGATCGCAGGCTCTCACAGCGTGAACGGCGTTGCGGAGATCCATTCACGACTGTTGCGCGACGTCACGGTTCGGGACCTTGCCGAACTATACCCCGACCGATTCAACAACAAGACAAATGGCGTCACGCCACGCCGCTGGCTGCTGTTGTCGAACCCTGATCTTGCCGGTTGCATCAATGAGGCCATCGGTGACCGCTGGGTCACCGACATGGAACGCCTCGAGACGCTGAGGCCGCTTGCCGAAGACGGTGGCTTTGTCTCCTCGGTGCGCCAGGCCAAGCGCGCTGCCAAGCTGCGCTTTGCCGATTGGCTGAAGTCGCAGGCCGGCATCTCGGTTGATCCCGACACGATTTTCGACAGCCAGGTCAAGCGCATCCACGAATACAAGCGGCAACTTCTGAATGGCCTACGGATCGTGGCGCTCTATCGCCGGCTCCGCGAGAACCCGCATCTTGACATAGCGCCGCGGACGTTCTTCTTCGCCGGCAAGGCCGCGCCCGCCTATCACGTGGCAAAGGTCATCATCAAATTTCTCAACAACCTCGGTGACACGATCAATGGCGACCCGGCAACGCGCGATCGTCTCCGGCTCGTGTTCCTTCCCGATTACTGCGTCTCCGTGGCGGAACGCCTCATTCCTGCGAGCGACGTCTCTAACCAGATCTCGACGGCCGGATACGAGGCCAGCGGCACCAGCAACATGAAATTCATGATGAATGGCGCCTTGACCATTGGCACCCGTGATGGCGCTACCATCGAAATGGCCGCGGCAGCAGGCGAGGAAAACTTCTTCCTGTTCGGGCTGACTGCCGAGCAGGTCGCCACGAGCCGCGGATGGTACAGTCCCTGGTGGCACTACGAGAACGAACCCGAGACGCGCGCCGTTCTCGACCTCATCATGTCCGGTCACTTCTGCCGTCACGAACCCATGATCGGCGAGACGCTGCGCAACATACTTCTGGCTGGCGGCGACCCGTACATGCACCTGGCCGATCTCGCTTCGTACATGGAGGCGGATATGCGCCTGCAATCGCTCTATTCCGAGCCGGACGCCTGGACCCGAAGGGCGATCCTGAACATCGCCGGCTCGGGCAAATTTTCCAGCGATCGCACCATTGCAGAATACGCAAACGATATCTGGAACGTCGAGCCATGTCCGGTGCGATAGCGACCAAGCTGTTGCGCAACTCGGCGGTTTTTTCTGTGCCCAGGGCCGTTTTTATGCGAAATTGGGGCCCGGCCCTATCCCCCAGCATTTTCAGCCCTGGGTTCGCCCGACACCAGCAAGATCAGCAGCGTTTCCGTAACCGAGTCCCGACTTCGTAAGGAGGCTTCGATGGCTTCGCTTGAGACGACAAAGGGAAAGAAATCCGCAGCAAACGAAATTCTGGCCGCCCCCCTGTCACCAGGCGATCTTCGTCTGTTGGATGCTTACTGGCGGGCCTCCAATTATCTCTCCGTTGGCCAGATTTACCTGCTCGACAATCCGCTGCTCAAAGAACCCCTGAAACGCGAACATATAAAGCCGCGGCTGCTCGGGCACTGGGGAACATCGCCGGGGCTGAACATGCTCTATGTGCATCTCAATCGGGTTATCAAGCGGAACGATCTCAACATGATCTACGTGATCGGTCCGGGCCACGGCGGCCCGTCACTGGTCGCACACGCTTATCTCGAAGGAACCTACAGCGAATTCTACCCGAATATCAGCCAGGATACGGAGGGCATGAAGCGGCTCTTCAAGCAGTTCAGCTTCCCTGGCGGCATCCCGAGCCATGTCGCGCCCGAAACGCCGGGCAGCATCCATGAAGGCGGCGAGCTCGGATACGCCCTCAGTCACGCCTATGGAGCGGCTTTCGACAATCCGGACATGATCGTTGCCTGCGTCGTCGGCGACGGCGAGGCAGAGACCGGGCCGCTCGCGACCGGCTGGCATGGAAACAAATTCCTGAACCCCGCCCGTGATGGCTGCGTGCTGCCGATTTTGCACCTCAACGGCTACAAGATCGCCAATCCATGTTTCCTCGCCCGCATTCCCGAGGACGAACTGCGTAAATTCTTCGAAGGCATGGGATACAGGCCCTATTTCGTCGAAGGAAACGATCCGGACGATGTGCATCAGAAACTCGCCGGTACGCTCGACGCGGCCATAGAGGAAATCCAGAAAATCTGGGCCGGAGCCCGCTCGAATGGCAACGTCAAGCGCCCCGCATGGCCAATGATCGTCTTTCGAACGCCAAAGGGCTGGACCTGCCCGAAGGAGATCGATGGCAAGAAATGCGAGGACTACTGGCGATCCCATCAGGTGCCCATGGGCGAGATGGACCGGCCGGAGCATATCCGCATTCTCGAAGAATGGATGAAGAGCTACCGGCCGGAGGAGTTCTTCGACGAGGACGGCCGGTTCAAGCGCGAACTGGCGGCTTTGGCTCCGGAAGGTCACCGCCGGATGAGCGACAATCCCCACGCCAACGGCGGCCTGCTGTTGCGCGAACTGAAGCTGCCGGATTTCCAGGAGTATGCCGTCTCAGTGACGAGCCCCGGTGCTACAACAGCCGAGTCTGCCCGTGCGATGGGCAAGTTCCTGCGCGACGTCATGAAGTCGAACCTAGATAGCCGGAACTTCCGACTGTTCAGTCCGGACGAGAACAACTCCAATCGCTGGCAGGACGTGCTCGAGGTAACCGATCGGTGCTACATGGCGGAGATCTATAAGGAGGACGACCATCTCTCGCCGGACGGTCGCATCATGGAGGTTCTCAGCGAGCACCAATGCCAGGGATGGCTCGAAGGCTACCTCCTGACCGGGCGCCATGGCTTCTTCTCCTGCTACGAGGCCTTCATCCACATCATCGACTCGATGTTCAACCAGCACGCAAAGTGGCTGAAAATATGCAACGAAATCCCGTGGCGCAGACCTGTCGCCTCGCTGAACTACTTCCTCAGCTCACATGTCTGGCGGCAGGATCACAACGGCTTCAGCCACCAGGATCCCGGCTTCATCGATCATGTCGTCAACAAGAAGGCGGATGTGGTCCGTGTTTACCTGCCCCCGGATGCCAATACACTCCTGTCGGTGACGGACCACTGCCTGCGCAGCCGCAACTACGTGAACGTGGTCGTCGCCGGCAAGCAGCCAGCGCCGCAATGGCTCACAATGGACGAGGCCATCAAGCATTGCAGCGAGGGCCTCGGCATATGGGAATGGGCGAGCACCGACAGGGACAGCGAGCCCGATGTCGTGATGGCTTGCTGCGGTGATGTTCCGACACTGGAGACGCTTGCTGCGGTTCAGCTGATCCGCGAACACCTGCCCGAACTGAAGGTGCGGGTCATCAATGTGGTGAACCTGATGAAGCTCCAGCCTGCGGAAGAGCATCCGCACGGACTGTCGAACCACGATTTCGATGCGCTGTTCACCAAGGACCGGCCGATCATCTTTGCCTTCCACGGCTATCCATGGCTCATCCATCGGCTCACCTACCGCCGCACGAACCACGGCAACCTTCACGTTCGCGGCTACAAGGAGGAAGGCACGACAACCACGCCCTTCGATATGGTCGTCCTGAACGAGCTCGACAGGTTCCATCTTGTCGAGGACGTCATCGACAGGCTGCCGCAGCTGGGTTCGCGCGCCGCTTACTTCAAGCAGGCAATCCATGCGAAACTCATCGACCATCGTCGGCACATCGAGAAATACGGCGACGACATGCCGGAGATCAGCGGGTGGAAGTGGGGCCTGAAGGGCACGGCCGACGCGTCGCGGAAAACCTCGACGGAAGGGGACAACGTCTGAACGGGAGCAGAGCCGGCACTTCAAAGGGCATTGCGCTGTCCAGTTCATAGCGGCGACTGCTGCCAAACCAGACTGCAAGCAATCGCCGGTGGTCAGAAACCAGCGCATCGCCGAAAGGGAGACGCGTGATGGTGGGTTCGGTCGACGATCGTGGCGCGCGCGACACCGCGCAATTTCCTGGCCCTCCGGGCGGAGCAGCTGAGGGCCCCGCCGTGGCGCTGCTTTCGAACGGCAGCTACAGTGTTCTCCTCACCACCGCCGGTGCCGGTTGCGGGTCCTGGCGTGGGTTGGACGTTACGCGCTGGCGGGAGGATTGCACGCGCGATTGCTGGGGGCAGTTCTGCTACGTCCGCGACCGGACGCAGGACAAACTCTGGTCCATCGGTCGACAACCACTGTTCCGGCCCGGGGTCGTCTACGACAACGCTTTTCACGGAGATCGCGCCGAATTCCGCTGCCTTGCCGACGACATCGACGTGTCCTGGGCGGCCTGCGTCGCACCCGATATGGATGTGGAAGTGCGCCTGCTCACGATCTCCAATCATGGCGCCATCGCGAGAAGCCTCGAACTGACCAGCTATGCCGAAGTCTCACTGAACAACCGTCGCGCCGACAGAGCCCACCCGGCCTTTACCAAGCTCTTTGTGGAAACGCAGTTTGATCAGAGGACCGGTGCCTTGCTTGCACGGCGCCGGCCGCGCAGTGCCGAAGAAAAGCCTGTCTGGGCAGTGCATGTTTCCTCTTCGAGCACGCAGGATAGGCAACCAATCGAATATGAGACCGATCGGCTCAAATTCCTCGGCCGCTGCCGTACGACCGCGAACCCCTTGGCGTTCGACAGGGAAGCAGGCCTGTCCGGGACGGTCGGCCCCGTTCTCGACCCGGTCTTCTGCCTGCGCACCACCGTCCAACTCCAGCCGGGTGCGAGCGAACGGGTCGCTTTCGTAACGGGGGCGGCCGACGATGAAGCGATGGCGCGGACCATCGCCAGCCGATATTCGGGCCTCGACGCGGCCGACAAGGCATTTTCCGACGCTACGGAAAGCTATCGCAGCGAGCTTCAGGGTGCCAACCTGACCCCGGAAGAAGTTGCGCTGTTCAACCGGCTGGCCGGAAGCATCCTGTTTGTCGACCGGGCGCATCGGGACAAATCCGTGCCGCGGAAAAAACCACTGAGTCGAGCGGCTCTTTGGTCTCACGGGATTTCCGGAGACCTTCCGATCGTGCTGGCGCGCATCGAGGAAGACGGGGCCGAGCCGCTCATCGGCGACGTGATCCGCGCGCACGGATTCATCGCCGGGCGCGGCTTGCGTTTCGACCTCGTTCTGCTCGACGAGCGCGACGCGAGCGCGGCCGAGCCACTGGCAGGCGAGCTGAACTCCGGCCCGCAAGCTGAGCTGGTTGGCAAGCCGGGCGGAATCTATCTCCTGCCGGCAGGCGAGGGGTCGCACGATCTCAAGGACACAGTCACCGCTGCAGCGCGCATCGTTCTGTCGAGCAGTCGAGGCGCACTCGCCGACCAACTTGGGGGGCGCAAGGAAGTTGCATCGCCCGCCGCGCGAATTTCGGAGTTTCCTTCGTCCGAAACATCCGCGGAACATTCCGCGGGAGTTGGGAAGGATCTGCTGTTCTGGAACGGTTTCGGGGGGTTCAGCGCTGACGGACGCGAATATGTCATCGTGGTGGATGGCATCGCCTCGCCGACGCCGACGCCCTGGTGCAACGTCATTGCCAACGCGGACTTCGGCTGCCTGACGAGCGAAAGCGGCATGGGCTGCACCTGGGCAGGCAATAGCCAGCTGAACAGGCTGACGCCATGGTCGAATGATCCGGTTTCGGATCCGCCCGGCGACGTCGTCTACCTCCGCGACGAGGAAACAGGAGAGCTTTGGACCCCTACCCCCTTGCCGCTGGGACACGGGGCGGCCGTAACCGTTCGTCACCGGCAGGGCCAGAGTCTATACGAGAGCGACAGAGAACACCTCCACCAGGAATTGGCCGTGCATGTTCCCGTCAGGGATTCGGTCAAGGTCATGCGCCTTGCTGTTCGCAACGACGGAGCGCAGGTCCGCCATTTACTGCGACGTATTTCGCCGAATGGGTTTTGGGGACACAGCGCGAGGACGCGCCGCTGCAGGTCGTCTGCGAACGCGACCTTCGATCGGGAGCGATCGTTGCAAGGAACGCCTGGGAGGGTGATTTTTCCGGAAGGCTGGCATTTGCCGCAGCAAGCCGGAAGGTGCGATCGGCCACTTGCAACCGCTCCGCGTTTCTGGGCGCGCGCGGTTCCGTGTCACAGCCGGCGGGACTGGAAAAACCCGACCTCGAAGGGCAGCTTGGCGACCTGGCCGATCCCTGTGCGGCGCTGATGGTGGATATTTCCATCGCTCGCGGCGAATCCGCGGAGGTCGTTTTTCTTCTTGGACAGGCCGGCAGCCTCGACGAGGTCCGCGCCCTCGTGAGGGAATATGCCGAGCCAAAACGCGCACGACACAGCCTGGCCATCGTCTCTCGCCAGTGGGACGACATCCTGAGCGCGATCGAGGTCAAGACCCCGGACCCCGCCTTCGATCTGATGATGAATCGCTGGTTGCTGTACCAGGTGCTCGCTTGTCGCGTCTGGGGTCGCTCTGCCTTCTATCAGTCGGGAGGCGCGTTCGGCTTCAGGGATCAGCTCCAGGATGTGATGGCATTGGTCCACAGTGCGCCGAACGTGTCGCGCTCGCACATTCTGCGAGCGGCCGGGCGCCAGTTCGAGGAGGGCGACGTCCAGCACTGGTGGCACCCCCCATCCGGCGTCGGGGTACGCACACGCATAACGGACGACCTGTATTTTCTGCCTTTCGTCGTTCACCACTATGTTTCGACCACCGGCGATGTCCGCCTGCTCGACGAGCGGGTGCCGTTCATCACAGCGCCGGTGCTGAGGGAGGACCAGGAGGAGCACTTCGGTATTCCCGAACGCAGCGAACAGACGGCTACAGTCTACGAGCACTGCGTCCGGGCGTTGGAACACGGCTTCCGGCTTGGCCGCCACGGCTTGCCGCTGATGGGAACGGGCGACTGGAACGATGGCATGAACAAGGTCGGAGCCGGGGGGAGAGGCGAAAGCGTTTGGAACGGCTGGTTCTTCCTGACGGTACTGCAGTCATTTGCGACCATCGCGTCGTCGCACCGCGACGAAAGCCGTGCCAAATGGTGCCTCGAACGGTCTGAGGAACTGCGCGCCGCCTTGGAGGCGCGCGCCTGGGACGGTGGCTGGTATCGCCGCGCCTTTTTCGACGACGGAACGCCCCTCGGTTCATCCGCCAACGACGAGTGCCAGATCGACGCCATTCCGCAGGCCTGGGCCGTCATCTCCGGCAGTGCCGACAGGGAGCGCGCGTCAAGGGCGATGGACGCGGTCCATGAACGGCTTGTGCGCCGCAAGGACAAGCTGATCCAGCTGTTCGACCCGCCGTTCGACAAGGGTTCCCTGCAGCCGGGCTATATCAAGGGCTATGTTCCCGGCATAAGGGAAAATGGCGGGCAGTATACCCATGCGGCCACCTGGGTCGTGCTCGCTTCCGCGCTCCAGGGAGACGGCGACGGGGCACTGGAGCTTTGGAACCTGCTCAATCCGATCAATCACGCTTCGACGAAGCGTGACGCCGAGCATTACATGGTCGAGCCCTTTGTCGTCAGCGCCGACGTCTACGGCGCACCGCCGCACACCGGACGTGGTGGCTGGACATGGTATACCGGATCGGCCGCCTGGCTGTATCGCGTCGGGTTGGAAGCTATCCTCGGTTTTCGCCGACAGGACAATATCCTCTCCCTGGAACCCTGCATTCCGACATACTGGCCGGCGTATGACATGAACTACAGGTACGGCTCGGCGACGTACCGTATCCATGTGGATAACAAGGCCCGGGTTTGCCGCGGGCTACGATCGCTTGTGCTGGACGACGGGCCGCTGACCGACGCGAAGCTGCCGCTTGTCGATGACGGTCGCCTTCACGACGTTCGAGCAATCCTTGGTTAGACCATGTCCCAGACGCTCTCGACCGCCCCAGAGCTCCATCGGATGCCGACCGAACAGGATCTCGGCCGGCTGCAGTTCACGACCCTGCTGTACTATCTACAATGCACCAATCCTGACAACGGCCTCGTTCGCGACAAGACCGAGCCCAATGCTCCGGCAAGCATTGCCGCCATCGGAATGGCGCTGGCAACGATCCCAGTCGTCGTCGAGCGCGGCGTCATAATCCGGAAGTTTGCCGCCAAGATCGCGCGAAAGCGGCTGGAATTCCTGCTGGGATGTCCCCAGGGGCCTGAAGCCGACGCTTCGGGGTACAAGGGTTTCTTCTACCATTTCCTCGACATAGAAACCGGCGGCCGGGTCTGGGAGTGCGAACTGTCCACCATCGATTCAGCCTTCCTGTTCGCAGGCGCATTGACGGCAGCCGCCTACTTCGATGGCGACGATGCCGACGAGGCCAAGATCCGAATGCTTGCCGACGCGCTCTACGAACGGGCGGATTGGAACTGGGCCTGCGATCACGGACTGACCCTGACTCACGGATGGCGGCCGGAAAGCGGGTTCATCCCCTATCGCTGGCGCGGCTACGACGAGGGCCTGCTGCTTTACATCCTCGGGCTGGGGTCGCCGACCCATCCGTTGCCGCCCGAGGCTTACGCCGCCTACACCGAAAGCTACGAGTGGAGAAATATCTACGGGCGCGAACTGCTTTACTCGGGACCGCTCTTCACCCACCAGCTCTCGCATATGTGGATCGACTTCCGCGGCATCCGCGACGCCTTCATGCGAGACCGCGGCACCGACTACTTCCAGAATAGCCGCCATGCGACCTACGTCCAGCAGGCCTATGCCATTCGCAATCCGATGAACTTTCGCGGCTATGGGGAGCACTGCTGGGGATTTACCGCCAGCGACGGACCGGGCTGGACCAAGAAGAAGCTCGACGGCGTGGAGAGGGAATTCTTCGACTATATTGCCCGCGGCGCGCCGTTCGGACCGGACGACGGAACCGTCTCGCCATGGGCGGTCGTCGCTTCGTTGCCTTTCGCTCCGGAGATCGTCATTCCGACCGTCAGAAACTTCGCGCAGATGAATTTGGGCATGACGCATCTTTACGGCTTCAAGCCATCGTTCAACCAGACATATGCGGTCGAAGGCAATGATGCGGGATGGTGGGTCAGTCCCTATCATTTCGCCATAGACCAGGGCCCGGTCGTGCTGATGATCGAAAACTTCAGGACGGGCCTGCTCTGGAACATCATGCGCCGCTGCCAGCCGATCGTCACCGGACTGCGCCGGGCCGGCTTCACCGGCGGCTGGCTTTAGGATACGGCCGGGCGCTCGATGGAGGGGGAGCATCCAGGCAGGAACGATCGCCGTCTCGGGGAAACCGCAAGCTGTGTTCGCCGCCAAGATCGCACGACGCGAAATTCCCGAACTCGCGGCGGAATTCGAGTTCGCGGCAGAATGGCAAGCCGTTGGTACTTTTGAGGAAGAAGTAGATGGCTGGGGCGCCTGGATTCGAACCAGGGGATGGCGGTACCAAAAACCGCTGCCTTACCGCTTGGCTACGCCCCAACGGACTGGCGAGGCATCCGCTCGCCAAATCGAGCGCCTGATTACCAAAGCTGGCGCACGCTCACAATGGTTAACTTCGCTTTGCGCGCATATTTTGTCGCCGGAGTTTCACACGCAACCAGCTGTCGGCGCGAATGCGGCCCTACAGCGCCGCGCGCCTTATCAGGCGCGCAAAGGTCGCTATAGCAGTTTGAATTGCCGCATGTCTTTGTCCTGAAATCGAGGTCGATTTAAGGAGACATGCAGTAGGCGATGAAACCGGTGGCTGTGCCCGTTTCCTCGCGCCCCGCTTTCGCCTATTGTCGCCCGCAAATGGAGACCTCGATGACCAAGTTCCGCGCCCGCCCGCCTGCCGTCCCGACCGTTCTCGTCGATGATGCCGTCGTGCGCATCATCCGCTGGGATTTCGAACCGGGCGCCGACACCGGGCACCACGTCCACGGGCTGGGTTATGTCGTCGTGCCGATGACCAATTGCCATTTCCTGTTGGAAGAGGAAGGCGGCAGCCGCCGGATCGATGTGGCAAAGGGCGCCGCCTACCGGCGTGATGCGGGCGTCGCCCACAATGTCGTCAATGCGGGCAGCGAACCGATGTCCTTCGTCGAGATCGAATACAAGTGAAGGCGCGACGCATGCAGGGACCGGAATTCGACCTCGACTTCAAGCCCGCCCATGGAGAAAGGGTTACGGTGGCCGAGGGCGTTGAGCGCATCACCGTCAACAATCCCGGCCCCTTCACCTTTCATGGCACCAATACCTACATCGTCGGCCGCCGCTCGGTCGCGGTGATCGACCCGGGGCCGGAGGACGAGGCGCATTTTCAGGCGCTGATGGCGGCGCTTGCAGGGCGCGAGGTGACGCATATCGCCGTCAGCCACACCCATCGCGACCACTCGCCCCTCGCCGGCCGGCTAAGGGAAGCGACAGGAGCGATCGTCATCGGCGAAGGTCCGCACCGGGCGGCTCGCCCGTTGCACGCCGGTGAGACCAATCCCTTCGCCGAAAGCTCGGACATGGAATTCGTGCCCGACATCGCCCTTCGCGACGGCGGCCGGATCGAGGGCGACGGGTGGAGCTTGACAGCGATCGCCACGCCGGGACACACCGCCAACCACATGGCCTTCGGGCTCGACGGCACCGGCATTCTTTTCTCCGCCGATCACGTAATGGCCTGGGCGACGAGCATCGTCGCACCGCCGGACGGTGCCATGGCCGATTACATGGCCTCCCTCGACAAGCTGCTCTCACGCGACGACCGGCTGTACCTGCCCGGCCACGGCGGTCCGGTCAGCGAGCCTCCCGCCTTCCTGCGGGCGCTCAAGGCGCATCGCAAGATGCGCGAACGCGCCGTCCTGGAACGGCTGCGCGCCGGGGACCGGAAAATCCCGGACATGGTGAAGGTGATCTACGCCTCGACCGATCCGCGGCTGCACGGCGCAGCGGCGCTTTCGGTGCTCGCCCATATCGAGGACCTGATCGAAAAAGGCCGCATCGAGACCGACGGCCCGCCGTCGCTCCTTGGCGAATATCGGTTGGTGACCTGAGCGAGCTCTTAGAGCCTTTCCTGGTTAAATTGAACCAGGAAAGGCTCTAATCTCCCGCAATCCCCAGTAGCTCTGCATCGAGCGCCCGCAGGAACTCTTCCGCGAACTTGGCGCCCATGCCGAGATCATGCTGGCCGTATCGCGAGGCGACGCGCAAGTCGACAAGCGTGGTCTCCGCCTCTTCGCGCAGCCGGATCAGCACGTCGAAGCGAAAGCCGACGATTAGCGTGCGCCATTCGCCCTGCAGCACGATATCGCTGGCATCCCGCCCGGGTATTCCAGCCTCGACATCGGGCGCTGGCCGCGTGGCCGGAACGGGAATGGCTTCCGGTTCCCTGTTCGTATCCGGCCCCGCGCCTGGACCCACGGCAAGGTCCTCGAGATCGGCGCGCGCGTTCTCGACGCCGAGTTCCGCGGTCGTGGCGATTCGCCTTTCCTCGACCACCTTGCGGACGCCCTGGAACACGCGGTCCAGGGCGCCGTCGTAGCGCCGTCCGGTGAGCCCCGGATAGGCAGCGATCTGCGCTTCGCGGTCCTCGGGCGTCACGATCGGCCTGCGCTTGATCCAGCTCTCCTCGGCGACCGGCGCCTTGATCCACGGCGGCGGCCTCACCGGATCGGTGCTGACATCGTAGATCGCCGGTCGCGCCAGATATTGCGCCGCCCCATAGAAGAAGAAACCGAGGGGAAGCGCCGCATAGAAGAGGGCCGAGACGGAAGCGGTCCCGCCGACGGCTGCCACCTTCCAGAGGCGCGTAAGACCGACGGTCGCAAGCAGGACAGCCAAGAGGGCGAACGCAACGGCGCAGCCGGCAAGCGCCAGGAAATGCGGGGTCGTCAGCGGACCGAAGCGGTGCGCGGCAAGCGACAGCGCGAAGATCACGAAGCCTATGCGGGCGAACCTGCGTGCCCAGTGGGCGGCATGGGAATAGGGACGCTCGTACCGGACCATCATAAAACGGAATCAATCCCCGCGGCAAAAGACTTCGCCTTCTTAGACCATGGCCGTTTCGGTGGGAACCACCGGCCTGCGCACGCACTGAATTCGCCCGAAAAGGGTATGAGCGCAGCGGTTGTACTTCTGCCGCAAATTCGCCATTCTCGTTAACCAGTTATTTCAGCACAATCTTCCACCGGCGCGCAGAATTGTCCGCGCGGACAGTGCCCGGATAAGAACATGCAGCGATTCAAAGCGCTACAGCGTCCTCAGTGCGTCTGAAAGGACGCACTGCGCTGTAGAGGCGCCGTGACAACGGAGAGAGATCATGACCGCATCGGAGACACGCTCGGAGATCGCCGTCCCTGCCCCGCCGCCCTCCGGAGGAGATGTCGCCCTTCCAATGGCGCTGCTCGAACTCGAGCTCTCCCTCGACCGCTTCTCCGGCAACGGGGACGATTTTTCGGCATTCGTGCGGACGGTGGCGGACGACATCGGCGGCGAGCTCCTTTTCGACCTGCCGGCTTCGGGCCTCGTCGATAATTGCCAAACCATCGCCGCCCTTCGCCATGGCCAGACCGACGGCCAGACGCCGACGATCCTGTTCGTCTGCCTCGACGCGGATGGAAGCACGGTCCGCGTCGAACAGCCAAGCGAACGCACCGCCGGCCTCGTAAGCTTCGCCGAAGCCTTCGTCGGGGTGCTCGAGCGGATCTGAAGTCACCTCGAGTTGATCGCCAACGTGCAGCGGGTGCGTGGTATTCTTGTTTCCGTTGAATCGCGCCTGCGGATCCGCAATCATGCGTCCCTTGCTGCTTGCAATTCATTGCGCAGAGGACGAACCGCATGCCGCTGATCGCTGTTCCGCATGCGTGCGCCGATCAGGAGCAGGAATGACCATGAGGACAACGAGACTGCTGACACTCGCCGCGGCGGGACTGGTGCTTGCCGGGTGCCAGACGACCACTCCGCAGGAGCGGCGCGCAAGGGACGAAACGACCTGCGCCTCCTACGGCTTTCGCCGCGGCACGGATTCATTTGCCACCTGCCTGCAGCGCATAGAGCTCGACCGTCGCGCCGAGTCGCGGGCCTTCCGCTACGACAACGACTTCCTGATGCGCCGGCCCTATTATTGGTATTGACGCGAACGCTATTAGATCACGATGATTTTGGGTCTGATCGACCCAAAATCATAAAACGTGATCGATTCTAAAAGATTAGAGCGGGATGCGGGCGGAAAACCGCTCACACTTTTCCTCATCCCGCTCTAGAGGCAGAGGCGCGCGTGGAAAGCCGTCAACTTGCCGCGAGCGCCAGCGTCTCCGCCTTGCCATTGCCGTTGATCGCCGCCTGTGCGGCCGCCAGCCGGGCAATCGGCACGCGGAAGGGCGAGCAGGAAACGTAGTCGAGGCCGGTCTCCTCGCAGAAGCGGATCGAGGCGGGATCGCCGCCATGCTCGCCGCAAATCCCGAGCTTCAGGCCATTCTTGGTGCGGCGACCGCGTTCGGCGGCCAACTGGATCAGTTCACCCACCCCGTCGAAGTCTAGCGAAACGAACGGATCCTGCTCGATGATGCCCTTCTGCTGGTAGGTGGCGAGGAACTGGGCCGCATCATCGCGCGAAATGCCGAAGGTGGTCTGGGTCAGGTCGTTGGTGCCGAAGGAGAAGAAGTCGGCTGCTTCGGCGATGACGTCGGCGCGCAGCGCCGCCCGCGGCAGTTCGATCATCGTTCCGACCAGATAGTCGATGCCGATGCCGGACTCGCCAATCACCTCCTTGGCGACCGCGTCGATCCGTTCCTTGACATAGTCGAGTTCGGCGCGGAGCCCGACGAGAGGGACCATGATCTCCGGAACCACCGGCGCGCCGGTCACACGCGCCGCCTCCACGGCCGCCTCGAAAATGGCGCGCGCCTGCATTTCGGCGATTTCCGGATGCGAGATGGCCAGACGGCAGCCGCGATGACCGAGCATCGGATTGAACTCGTGCAGCGCGTCGACGCGCTGGCGCAGATGCGCCGGATCCAGCCCCAGCACGCCGGCGACCTCGGCGATTTCCTCGTCGGTCTTCGGCAGGAATTCGTGCAGCGGCGGATCGAGAAGGCGGATCGTCACCGGCAGGCCGTGCATGATCGAGAAGAGTTCGACGAAGTCGGAGCGCTGCATCGGCAAGAGCTTTGCAAGGGCGGCGCGGCGGCCCTCCTCGTCCTCGGCAAGGATCATCTCGCGCATCACATTGATTCGGTCGTCCTCGAAGAACATGTGCTCGGTGCGGCAGAGCCCGATGCCCTCGGCTCCGAAAGAGCGGGCGGCGCGCGCGTCGGCGGGCGTCTCGGCATTGGTGCGCACCGTCATCCGGCGGCTCCGATCGGCCCATTGCATGATCTTGCCGAAATCGCCGGAAAGCTCCGGCTGCAGCATGGCAATCTCGCCCTTCAGCACCTGCCCGGACGATCCGTCGATGGTGATCACGTCGCCCTTCTTCAGAGTCACGCTCGCGGTGATCAAGAGTTCGGCGCGCTGATCGACGCGGATGCTGCCGGCGCCGGAGACGCAGGGCGTGCCCATGCCGCGGGCGACGACGGCGGCGTGGCTCGTCATGCCGCCCCGCGTCGTCAGGATGCCCTGAGCCGCATGCATGCCGTGGATATCCTCCGGGCTCGTCTCGACGCGAACCAGGATCACCTTGCGCCCTTCCTTGACGGCATGCACCGCTTCCTCGGAGGTGAAGACGATCTCGCCCGTCGCCGCGCCCGGTGAGGCCGGCAACCCCGAGCCGATGATATCGCGGCGGGCATGCGGGTCGATGGTCGGATGGAGCAGCTGGTCGAGCGATGCCGGATCGATGCGCACCACCGCCTCTTCGTTCGAGATCAGCCCTTCTTCGGCCATGTCGACGGCGATCTTCAGCGCCGCCTTGGCGGTGCGCTTGCCGGAGCGGGTCTGCAGCATCCAGAGTGTGCCGCGCTCGATGGTGAATTCGAGGTCCTGCATGTCGCGGTAGTGGCGCTCGAGCGTCTGGCAGATCGTCTCGAACTCGCCGAAGCCCTCCGGCATCAGCTTTTCCAGCGACGGCTTGTCCGAGCCGGAGGCGATACGGGCGGCCTCGGTGATGTTCTGCGGTGTGCGGATGCCGGCGACGACGTCCTCCCCCTGGGCATTGACCAGGAATTCGCCGTAGAGCTCCTTGGCGCCGGTCGACGGGTTGCGCGTGAAGGCGACGCCGGTTGCAGACGAATTGCCGAGATTGCCGAACACCATCGCCTGGACGTTGACGGCCGTGCCCCAGGCGGCCGGAATGCCGTGGAGATGGCGGTACGTTATGGCGCGCGGGTTCATCCAGCTCGAGAAGACCGCGCCGATCGCACCCCAGAGCTGGACCTCCGGATCCTGTGGAAAGGGTTCGCCGAGCACCTCCTCGATCGCTTCCTTGTAGCGCGAGATGACGTGCTGCCACTCGACGGCCGAAAGCTCCGGGTCCTGCTCGTGGCCCAGCCGCCCCTTCTCTTCCTCGAGGATCTCCTCGAAGATTTCGTGATCGACACCCAGGACGACGTCGCCATACATCTGGATAAAGCGGCGGTAGCTGTCATAGGCGAAGCGCGCGTCGCCGGCATCATGTCCCAGGGCGTGTACCGACTGATCGTTGAGGCCGAGATTGAGCACCGTGTCCATCATGCCGGGCATCGAGGCGCGGGCGCCCGAACGAACCGAGAGAAGCAGCGGACGGTTGGTATCGCCGAAGACGCGGCCGGTGATCTCTTCCATCCGGGCAATGCCCTCGCGCACCTGCTCGCGCAGGCCTTCGGGCATCGCCCGTTCATTGTCGAAATAGCTGTTGCAGGCATCGGTGACGATCGTCAGGCCGGGGGGCACCGGCAGGCCGAGATTGCACATTTCGGCAAGGTTCGCGCCCTTGCCTCCCAGCCTGTTGCGATCCCCCGCACTTCCTTCGGCCTTGCCTCCGCCGAAGGTGTATACCCATTTCGTCATGCCTGTTCTCCACCCAGAAACAGTTTCGATGACGATCTACAGTATATGCTTCAGCCTGAAAATGCACTCGGCGAAGATTCTTGCTGCAGTGCATCAAAAATGCAGCAGCGCCTCGGTTGCATGCCAATTGCCGAGGGAACGTGGCTGTTCAGACCGCTTCGCGCAGGCGCTCGGCCGTCTGCAGGTCGACGGAGACGAGCTGCGAAACGCCCTGTTCGGCCATGGTGACCCCGAACAGGCGGTTCATGCGGGCCATGGTGATCGGGTTATGGGTGATGATGATGAAGCGCGTCTGGGTCGAGGCCGCCATTTCATCCATCAGGTTGCAGTAGCGCTCGACATTGTGGTCGTCGAGCGGTGCATCGACTTCGTCGAGCACGCAGATCGGCGCCGGATTGGTGAGGAAGACGGCGAAGATCAGCGCCATTGCCGTCAGCGCCTGCTCGCCGCCGGAAAGCAGCGTCATCGTCTGAGGTTTCTTGCCCGGCGGACGGGCGAGAATTTCCAGACCCGCCTCCAGCGGATCGTCGCTCTCGATCAGTTGCAGCTCCGCCGTGCCGCCGCCGAAGAGATGGGTGAAGAGCCGCTGGAACTGCACATTGACCACATCGAAGGCAGCAATCAGCCGCTCGCGCCCCTCGCGATTGAGGTTCTGGATGGCGCCCCGGAGCTTGCGGATCGCCTCGATGACGTCGTCGCGCTCCTTGAGAAGCGCCGCGAGCCGTTCGGAGAGCTCCTTCTGCTCCTCGTCGGCGCGCAGGTTGACGGCGCCGAGACGCTCCCGCTCGATCTTCAGCCGCTCGAGTTCCCGCTCGATGGCGCGCATGTCGGGCAATGCCGCGTCGACAGCCAGTCCGGTCAGGCGCATCGCCTCGTGCGGCGGGCAGGAAAGCGCCTCCAGGATGCGCGCCTCGATCTCGACGCGCCGCTCGCGGGCCGAGACGAGCCGCTCTTCGGCCCGGCCGCGCTTTTCGCGCACTTCCGCGAGTTCCGAAAGCGCCGTCGCGGCGAGGCGATCGGCTTCACGTTGGCGGGTCTCCGCCTCGGCGAGGATGTCGGCCGCCTGCCGGCGCGCCATCTCCGCCTTCTGCAACTCGTTCATCAGGGCACGGCGCTTGTCCTCGAACTCATCGGGCGCGTCAATAAGCTCCTCGACCTCCTCGCGCGCCTCCGCCTCGCGGTCGCGCAGCGTCGCGATGTGCTCTTCGGCGCTCGACGCGCGCGCCCTCCAGGTCTCGCGCTCGCCGGCGATCGCGCTCAGGCGACGCAGACGCGCCTCGTTTTCGCGGGCAAGACCGTCATGCGTCGCCCGCGCTTCGGCAACCGCGGCGCGGTCCGCCGCAACATCCGCCGTCCGCGTGCGCAGCCGCAACTCCAGTTCCGCAAGGTCGGGCGCGTCGGCCAGCGCGTCGTTCGCCGCTTCGATCTGCTCGGCTGCCTCTTCGACCTGGCCTTCGAGCTGAAGCTTCGTTTCGGCGAGCACGGCGCGGCGGCGGGCCAAATCGCCGGAAGCGCGTTCGGCCGCGACAAGCGCGTCACGTGCCTCGGCGAGCTGCCGGGAAATCATCCGCTGGGCATCGCGCGACAGGCGAAGCCGCTCGTCCTCGGCGCGGATGCGGGCGCCGGCAGCGGCGAGATCCGCCTCCGCCTGGCGCAGGGCTTCGGCCGCATCCTCGGCCTCCGCTTCAAGCTCGGAAAGGCGGTTCTTCTGGGCAAGCCGGAGGGCGGCGGCGCTCGGCGCCTCAGATCCGGTGACGTGGCCATCCCAACGCCAGACCGCGCCTTCCTTCGTCACCAGCCGCTGGCCGGACCTCAAGAGCGGTAGCAGGCGTTCGGCCTCCGTTTCGCTTTGAACGATGCCGATCTGGCGAAGCGTGCGGCGGAGTGCCTCCGGGGCGCTGACGTAATCGCTCAGCGGCAAGGCACCGCTGGGCAAGGCCGGGTCGTCCGCATGGTCGCCGGGCATACGCCAGTGCGAGGCTGCCGCCTGTTCCAGCGGCGATTCGAGGTCGTCGCCCAATGCGGCGCCGAGCGCCGTCTCGAAGCCGCGCTCGACCTGCATATCCTCGACGACAGCCGGATAGTCGCTGGCGCCGGAAGCTTCGAGCATTCGGCGGATCGTACGGGCCTCGGTCTCGATGCCGTTCAGCCGCGCCCGCGCCTGATCGACGGGCGGGCGGGTGGCCGCTTCTTCGGCGCGTGCTTCGGCAAGGCTCTCCTCAACGGCGACGACAACCGCCTCCGCCTCCTCCAGCGCCGCTTCCGCCGCCTCGACCTGTCCCTGCTTCTCGTGCGGGTCCGGGAGCGCCGCCATCTGGCGGTCGAGACCTTCGAGGTCACGCGCCTGATCGGAAAGCTGGCGGACAAGGCGCGCCTGCCGCTCGGAAAGATCGCGCAACGTCCTGTCAAGCTGGTTGCGGGCGGCCTGCGCCTCGGCGCGTTCGGCGGTCAGTCGCGCCAGATCCGCCTCACTGTCGGAAAGTTTTTCGCTGGCTTCCTCCAGCCTTTCGCGCGCCGCCGCGGCGCGATCGTCCGCCTCGGCCAGCACCTCCCGCAGTTCTTCCTCCTCCTCATCGAGGCGGGCGAGAATGCCGGCATTGTCGGCGACCAGCCGTTCCTCGCGGGCAATATCCTCGGCGAGTTGCGACAGTCGACGCTGCAATTCGTCGCGACGGCGCAGGATGCGCCCGGCATCCTCCTCGAGTTGCGCACGGGCGATCTGCAGGCGCTGCAGCGCTGCAGCAAGCTTCGCCTCGTTCTCGCGCAGCTCCGGCAGCTTGAGGCTCGCGATTGCCTGATGCTTGGCCGCCTCCATCTGCGCCTGTGCCTTTTCGGCGACGAGTGCGGTGATCTGGTTCAGCTGGCTGGTGGCCTCGGCTTCCGCCTCTTTGGCCTGCACCCAACGGATGTGGAGCAGGATCGCCTCGTGCCGGCGAATTTCCGCCGACAGCATCTTGAAGCGGTTAGCCTGGCGCGACTGGCGCTTCAGGCTTTCGATCTGGCTTTCGAGCTGCGAGGTGACGTCATCGAGCCGCTCCAGATTGGTCTCCGCCGCCTTGAGGCGCAGTTCGGCCTCATGACGCCGCGAGTGCAGGCCGGAAATGCCGGCCGCCTCTTCGAGCAATTGCCGGCGTGCCTGGGGCTTGGCGGCGATCAACTCGCCGATCCGCCCCTGCCCGACCATCGACGGCGAACGGGCGCCGGTCGAGGCGTCGGCGAAGAGCAACTGGACGTCCTTTGCCCGCGCCTCCTTGCCGTTGATCCGGTAGACCGATCCCTGCTCGCGTTCGATGCGGCGCGTCACCTGGATCTCGTCGCTGTCGTTGAAGGCGGCCGGCGCGGTGCGGTCGCCATTGTCGAGGTAAAGGCCGACTTCGGCGGTGTTGCGCGCCGGCCGGTTGCCCGACCCGGAAAAGATCACGTCGTCCATGCCGGAGGCGCGCATGTTCTTGTACGAGTTCTCGCCCATCACCCAGCGCAGCGCCTCGACGAGGTTCGACTTGCCGCAGCCGTTCGGTCCGACGACGCCGGTCAAGCCCCGTTCGATGATGAATTCCGTCGGTTCGACGAAGGACTTGAAGCCGAGCAGGCGAAGCTTGTTGAACTTCACGGGCGGCACGCTGGGGTGGACGGCGTGTATACGTACCCCCCCTTGCGCTGTGCGCCGGCAGCGCTGTACCCCCCTCTGTCCTGCCGGGCATCTCCCCCACAAGGGGGGAGATTGGCCAGAAGCACGGCTTTCCGCGACATCAAGGTCGCAGATGCCGGAACTGCCGGAGTGATCGATCTAAGCGGGAGGTGATTGGTTGAACGGAACATTGCCGCTTGCCGATCTCCCCCCATGTGGGGGAGATGCCCGGCAGGGCAGAGGGGGGTAAGCCACGAGCGCCTCACTCGAAAGCCTCCTTCCCGATCACCCGCACGATATGCTCGCAAACATTGTCGATGTCGCGCAGCACATCATCATTCCAGAACCGCAAAACCGTCCGACCATCCGCCTCAAGACGTTGGGTACGCCGCCTATCGTAATCGGCATCTCCCGCTCTTGCATGATGCGAGCCGTCGACCTCGACGATCAGACGATGCGTCGCGCAGGCAAAATCGACGACGTAACCAGCAATTGGCACCTGCCGACGAAAACCAAGGCCCGTCAGTCGATGCGCGCGCAATTCGTTCCAGAGCTTGAGCTCTGCATCCGTCATCGCACTTCGCATGCGGCGAGCATTGGCACGAGCTTTCGGCGGGATGTCAGCGTGAGGCATAAGTCGACCTCGCCTGCTGCAAGCACCGAACAAGAAAAACGGGCGCACGGCTGCGGCCGTCGCCCGTCTTCAGGAAAAGCGAAGGATCAGAGCTTGCTGTCGATGAGGGCCGACAGAACGTCAACCGACATGTCCCCCGAATAGTGCTCGCCGTTCACGAAAAAGGTCGGCGTCGATTTCACCCCGAACTCCTTGGCGCCGCGCTGCATGACTGCGTTCACATCATCCAGAAGTTTTTGGTTCGTCAAGCAGGCCTCGAAGCTCTCCTGTGTAAAACCGGCGAGTTTCGACATCTGCAGCAGTGCGTCGCGGCCGTTTTCCGCGGCGGCCCACTGTTCCTGCTGCTTGAACAGCATGGAGATCATCGGGAAATATTGTCCCTCCGGGGCGCAACGCGCCAGCATGAAGGCGGCCGCGGCGCGCGGGTCGAAGGGGAATTCGCGCACGATGAAGCGCACTTTGCCGCTGTCGACATATTTCGCCTTGATGGCATCGAAGGTCTTGTTGTGGAAGTTGGCGCAGTGCGGGCAGGTCATCGACATGTATTCGACAATCGTCACCGGCGCATTGGCTTCGCCCAGTGCCATTTCCGGCAGCGCGCCGGGCTCCATCAGCTTCTGCACGTCGACGCTGCCTTCCGACTGCGGCAGCTCAGCCTTGGCAGCCGGGGCGGAAGCCTGAGCGACCTCGGTGCCGGCGGGCTTTGCCTGGCTGGCGGCCGGCGTTGCTGTCGTGGAAGCGGTGGTGGTTGCGTCTGCGCTCGCCGACGTTTCGGCCGGCGCCTTGGAAGCCGCCTCCTTCTTCTCTTCGCTGCAGGCGGCAAGCACCAGGGCGATCGCGGCGATGGCGACGCCACTCAGCAGGCGTTTCGGAAGGCTCGTTTCGGAAGCGGACATGGAGGGGACCCGTGTTCTAGGAGGGGAAAATAAAAGTGCGATTTCGATAACTTGCTCGATGCAAGGCGACAAGGGGTGGCGCTTCAACTGAATTCAAAGAATTGTGACCCCTTGATGGTGAATTACTTTCGGCGCTCGGACAGGACGGCAGTGCCGAGCCGCTTCAGTGCGGTCTTCAGCGCCTCGCTTTCGATGCCTTCGACCATGGTGTCGAGCCGGCGGGCCGGTTCGCCCGTCAGCGGTCCCGGCCGGCGATAGGGCTTCGGCGGCGCGGCGACCGGCTTCTGGACGATGCGCAACTGGCCGATCGCATAAAAGCCGAAGAAGCCATTGATGCGCTGGATCAGTTCGCCCTGGGCGTGCGTCAGGAACAGCGCCCTGGCGCCTTCACAGGCGACCGTCAGCACGCCCGGCTGGTAGCCGCCATCGCTGCCGATCTCGGAGCCGCGGCGCGGCCAGGCGATCTTTTCGGGTCGCGTGCAATCGGCAAATTCCGCCCCGGCAATCTCGTCCCAGGAGCCGAGCAGCATCGTGTTGATGCCGGCGCGCTTGGCGAGCACCGGATCGATCAGTCCGTTCGCAACCTCGCTGATCTGGACAACGCCCTTGCGGGATTTCGCTTCACTCACCGATAGAGACTTTCTGTTCGCAATTCCGATCGAGCCTTGAAGCTCGGGCAGGCGTCGGCCAAGTATAGGCCGGAAAAGGACTCCCCGGCAAATGACGCTCAACACCCTGAAGGCGACCGAAGCCGCCCCCCTTCTGCTCGACTGGTACGATCGCCACCATCGCGACCTGCCTTGGCGCGTCTCGCCGCCGATGGCGGCTCGCGGCGCCGTTGCCGACCCCTACCATGTCTGGCTCTCCGAAGTCATGCTGCAACAGACCACGGTGCAGGCGGTGAAGGCCTATTTCGACAAGTTTCTGGGGCTCTGGCCGACAGTGGAAGACTTAGCCGCAGCCGACACCGAGGACGTGATGAAGGCCTGGGCCGGGCTCGGCTACTACGCCCGGGCGCGCAACCTGAAGAAATGCGCCGAGGCTGTGGCGCGCGAGCACGGCGGCCGCTTTCCAGATACCGAAGAGGGACTGAAATCGCTTCCCGGCGTCGGCGACTATACGGCCGCAGCAATTGCGGCAATCGCTTTCAATCGGCAGAGTGCGGTTCTCGACGGCAATGTCGAGCGCGTCATGTCCCGCCTTCATGCGATCGAAACGCCGCTGCCTGCCGCCAAGCCGGAGATGCGACGGCTGGTCTCGGAACTGACGCCCTCCGACCGGCCGGGTGATTTTGCCCAGGCAATGATGGACCTCGGCGCCACGATCTGTACGCCGAAGCGTCCCGCTTGCTCGCTCTGTCCCTTCCGAGCGAACTGTCGGGCTCTCACCGTCGCCGACCCGGAGACCTTCCCGCGAAAGACGGCCAGGAAGGAAAGGCCGCTACGCCTCGGTGCCGCCTTCGTCGCAATTGACCGGTCCGACGCCGTCTATCTGCGCAAGCGCGCGGATTCCGGGCTGCTTGGCGGCATGACGGAAGTTCCGGGCACCGATTGGACGGCGCGCCGCGATGGCGAGACCTCGATCGAAGCTCGGCCCTTCGCTGCCGTTTGGGAGGCCTGCGGCACGGTCACCCATGTCTTCACCCATTTCGAGCTGCGCCTGTCGGTCTATCGCGCCGAGGTCACGCACGCAGTCGCAACCTCCGACGGCTGGTGGGAGCCGATCGCCTCGCTGAGGGCGCAGGCGCTACCGAGCGTCATGAAAAAAGCAATCACCCAGGCTATACCGCACGCGTTCAAAGCCGTGTAAAGCAGGGTCGCCTCACCGGCCGGTCGCTCAAGTCTATAATCGTTCAGGAATCGCCAATGAGCAGCGTCGACATCCGCCATATCGTTTTCGACATCGGCAAGGTGCTAATTCATTACGATCCGCAGATCCCCTACTCCCGGATCATCCCGGACGAGGCGGAACGCAACTGGTTCTTCGCCAATGTCTGCACGCATGATTGGAACATCGAGCAGGACCGCGGCCGTCCCTGGGAGGAGGCAGAGACGCTGCTGATCCGCGACTATCCAGAGCACGAGGAGCAGATCCGGGCCTTCCGCCTCCACTGGCACGAAATGGTGCCGCATGCCTATCCGGAGACGGTCTCGCTGCTCGAGCGCCTGATTGCCGAAGGCCGTGACGTGACGATGCTCACCAATTTCGCTTCCGACACGTTCCGCGAGGCGCAGAAGCGCTTTCCCTTCCTTACCCTGCCGCGCGGCGTCACAGTTTCCGGCGACGTCGGGCTGATCAAGCCGGACATCGAAATCTATAGGACGCACGCCCGAACCTTCGGCCTGGAACCGGCGGCGACGATCTTCATCGACGACAGCCTGGCGAATGTTGAAGCCGCCCGGGCGGCCGGCTGGCATGCCATCCATTTTACCGATGCGCGCGTGCTAAGGGCCGATCTGGTAGCCTATGGCGTGCAACCGCTAGGCGATCTAGACGACCCGGGTCTGGCAGTGGCAACCCGGGCCTGATTGTGTGGCCCTGGCCGCCGAGCCGCTGCGCGAATTCACGAAAACGCCGCAATCGGTTCACCCGCCATTCAGCTTCATTGCTCCATGATCCGCGTTAGATTTCAACGCCTTCGGTAACAGGGTAGAGCAATGGCCACGCGCATTTACGGTACGAACTACGCCGATATCCTCAAGCAGAACAGCTATATCGCCGTCGAGATCTATGGCTATGACGGCGACGACGACATCTACCTCAACAGGACCGACAGCTACGGCGGATACAACTATGTCGATGCGGGCTACGGCAACGACCTGGTGGTGAACTCCTACGAAGGCGGCAACGATATCTATATGGGCGCCGGCAACGACATCTATGTCGCCGACATCCGGGCGCGTGACACGAGTTCCTATGACGTCGTCTATGGCGGCAGCGGCAACGACCGCTTCGAAATCGACGGCTATGGCAGCAACTACTATGGTGAGAGCGGCAACGACACCTTCCTCTCGGCCGGCTTCAACAACTACTTCAACGGCGGCACCGGCATCGACACGATCAGCTACCAGTTCCAGGACGACTGGAGCTCGGAACGCGGCAAAGGCGTCACGATCGACCTCGGCTACAAATATGCGACGACCGGGAGCGGCCGGCGCGAGGACCTGATCAGCATCGAGAATGCCACCGGCACGAATTACGGCCATGACGACATTGCCGGCAGTTCGGCCGCCAACACGCTGCGCGGGCTTGGCGGCAACGACCTCCTCGAAGGGCTCGGCGGAGACGACTTCCTCGACGGCGGCAGCGGCGCCGACGATCTCTATGGCGGCTCCGGCGCTGACATCCTGCGCGGCGGCACTGGCTTCGACTATCTGGTCGGCGGCACCGGCACCGACAGCTTCGATTTCAACGCTATCGGCGAATCGGTCGTCGGCAGCAGGCGCGACGTGATCACCGATTTCCGCCGCTCCGAATACGACGTCATCGACCTTTCGACGATCGACGCGGACACGACCTGGAGCGGCAACCAGAAGTTCACCTATATCGGCGGCAGCGCCTTTTCGGGAGACGCCGGCCAGTTGAACTTCCGCTCCGGAATCCTCTCGGGCGATGTCAACGGCGATGGCCTTGCCGACTTCCAGATCAAGGTGAATGGTGTCACCAGCCTCAGGGTCGACGACTTCTTCCTTTGAGACACCCACCCTTCCTGTGAAGCCCCGTCGCACTCCGCGGCGGGACTTTGCGTTTGGCGGTGCTCACCTTCCATCTTCCATACAAACGCCCGGAATCCTTGCGGATTCCGGGCGTTTAAAGCTCTCCATCCGGGACTGAAGGTACAAGACCGGAGGGAGCGCCTCTCGAAGACCCAGGCGGAACTGGTTGATCAGTTCAGTTTTGCCAGGTCATTTCGAATGACGGATCTGAGTTCGTCGATGGGCTTCAGGGAACTCCCCTCTTCGAAATGCCAGAACGTCCATCCGTTGCAGGCGTCGAGCCCCTGAACCTTGGCGCCGAGGCGGTGGATCGAGCCGGCCTCGCCGCCGGAAGCCAGCGTGCCATCGGCGCGCACGATCGCGCTGTAGCGGCGCTTGGCATCGGTTAGCACCGTGCCGGGCCTGATCAGCCCGCTTTCCACGAGCGTATTGAAAGCCACGCGCGGTTCCGCCTTTTTGCCGGTCATCACCGAAAGCGTGGCCTTGCCGAGCGGCTCGATCGCGGCGATGCGCTCAGAGGCGGCATCGATATAGTCCTGCTCGCGCTCGATACCGACGAAATGGCGGCCGAGACGCTTGGCAACCGCACCGGTGGTGCCGGAGCCGAAGAAGGGATCGAGCACGACGTCGCCGGGCTTGGTCGAGGCCATCAGGATGCGGGCAAGCAGCGCTTCCGGCTTCTGCGTCGGATGCACCTTCTTGCCGTCGTCACCCTTCAGGCGCTCGCCGCCGGAGCAGATCGGAAACAGCCAGTCGGAGCGCATCTGCACGTCGTCGTTTGCCGCCTTCATGGCTTCGTAATTGAAGGTGTAGCCCTTCGCCTTGGCATTCGGCGTCGCCCAGATCAGCGTTTCATGGGCGTTCTGGAAGCGGCGACCCTTGAAGTTCGGCATTGGGTTGGTCTTGCGCCAGATGATGTCGTTCAGGATCCAGAAATGCAGGTCCTGCAGGATCGCGCCGACCCGGAAGATATTGTGATAGGAGCCGATCACCCACAGCGTGCCGGTCGGCTTCAGGACGCGGCGGCAGGCCAGCAGCCAGGCGCGTGTGAAGGCGTCATAGGCCTCGAAGGAAGCGAACTGGTCCCATTCATTGTCGACGGCATCGACCAGCGACTGGTCGGGCCGGTGCAGCATGCCGCCGAGCTGCAGATTATAGGGCGGGTCGGCGAAGACGACATCGACCGAATTGTCGGGAAGCGCGTTCAGCGCGGCCACGCAATCCCCCTTGATGATGCTGTCCAGCCAGTTCAGCGGACGGGCGGCGCGGGAGATTTCTGCAAGCGAAACAACTGAAGACATGGGCAACTCGCAAATACGCTTACTCGGACTATACGCTTATGGTTACCGAAGATGGTTACCAAAGCCTGAAGGCCTTCCGGGAAAATTTGCGTCGTCGCCCATTGCCTCTCGTTCAGGCCGCGTTGTCCCCGTGGCATTGACGGCTGTCCGACGGCGCCTCATGGCGCTCGTTGAGGCCGTAGTCGCGGACAACCGCCGCGATCCTCAAACGATAGTCGGCGAAGACGCCGTTCCTCCCAGCCGCTTGCGCCGCGCGATGCTCGGCGCCGTTTCGCCACGCCTTCACCGCCTCTTCATCCCGCCAGAAGGAGAGCGACAGCAGCTTGTTCGGATCGGCAAGGCTCTGGAAGCGCTCGATCGAGATGAAGCCGTCGATCCCGTCCAGCAGCGGACGCAGGTCGGCGGCAAGGCCGAGATAGGTATCGCGTTCGCCCTCGGCCGGCAGGACTTCGAAAATCACCGCGATCATCGCGTCATTCCTTTCCATGCGGCAGCGAGACGTTTTTCAGGAAGATGCGGTCCTCCTTGAGGATGAAGCGCTCGCGCCGGGCGAACGCGTAATTCTCGCGACCAAGCGGATCGGCGGCAAGACGCGCCCGGTAGGCCTCGTAGGCGGCGAGGCTTTCTATGTTGTAGACGCCATAGGCGGTCGTCGCCGAGCCTTCGTGCGGGCCGAAATAGCCGATGAGGTCGGCGCCGCAGCGCGGGATCGCCTCTCCCCAGTTGCGGGCATAGGTGGCGAAATCCTCCTTGCGGAACGGGTCGATCTCGTAGCGGATGAAGCAGGTGAGCATGGTTTTCTCCTTGTTGATGACTTGCATCATGCCCGCTTGTCGCGCCCGGATGCTTCGACTACGATCGAAGTATGAAGGAAGGTCCCGACATTGCCCTCATCGGATCGCTGATCGGCGATCCGGCGCGCGCCAACATGCTGACCGCGCTGATGGCCGGTCAGGCGCTGACGCCGACGGAGCTTGCCGCGCATGCCGGCATCACGTTGCAGACCGCAAGCTCGCATCTCGCCAAGCTGGAAGCCGGCGGACTGCTGACGCAGCGCAAGCAGGGTCGGCATCGCTACTATGCGCTCAGCGAGGACGAGGTCGGGCTGATGCTCGAAAGCCTGATGGGCTTTGCCGCCAGCCGTGGTCTGACGCGGCATCGACCGGGGCCGAAGGACCCGGCGCTGCGCAAGGCGCGCGTCTGCTACAACCACCTCGCCGGCGACTATGGCGTGCGCCTGCTGGACAGTCTGGTCGCCGCCCGTCAGATCGAAGTGGCCGGAGAGGACCTCGCTCTGACCGACGCAGGCAGGGACAGGATTGAGGCGCTCGGCATCGACTACGGCGCGCTCAGGAAATCCCGCCGGCCGATCTGCCGAACCTGCCTCGACTGGAGCGAGCGCCGTTCGCACCTTGCCGGCTCGCTCGGTGAGGCGCTGCTTACACTTTTCATCGACAAGGGCTGGGCAAAACGCGAGAGGGACAGCCGCGTCGTCCGCTTCAGCGATAGGGGCGAGAAGGCCTTCCTGGAGCTCTTTCCGCTATAGGCGTTTTGGCATCGCGCGGCGCGCTAGCTCTGAACCAGCGTCCCTTCGAAGCCGTCACGCCCGATGCGCGTGCAAAGCCCGGACCATTCGCATTCATGACACGCGGCACGGATCAGACCGGCCGCGAATGCGGCACGCAGAGCATCCAGGCGCTGACCATCGAGGTTGAGAACCGAACCGGTCTTGAGCGCAATACCAAGTCGCTCGTCAATTGCGGCCAGAGCCCACGCGTCGCGGTCGCGAATGTCGTTGTTGCGGCAATGGGCTTCGGGCCGATCCAGCATCGGGGCGCAGATGTCGTCCGGCCCTTCGACGATCTCGATTTCCTCGCCGGCCGAAAGGCGCGCGGCAATCAGGCGAAAATTGCCCGTGAAGGCGGGCGTGTAGCCCTCGCCGACGAAGGTGAGCAGACACAGGAGATGATGTCCGCGAAGACGAACCATCAGAAGACGCCGATCCTACTCGGTTTGCCGTAGGAGTTTACGACAATCAGAACCGAGGGTCAGCACCTAGTCATCTGAATCCGAAATTCGTGTCATAAGCTGTTGTCGACCT